>JAGLTS010000041.1 GCA_023135165.1 Phycisphaerales bacterium
CTCGCCGCATAGATGCAACTCCTTGTAAGACCGGCGGGGTTCCGTTTTCTTCTCCCAGCAATGCCGCGATCCACCGACCATCTCGGCCAACGACACTACCCGCTGTGGCGAATCGGCCCGTCGCGCACGATGACCTTCGATCAGCCGCGCCTCATGGCTGTGATCAACGTGACGCCCGACAGCTTCAGCGACGGCGGCGAGCACATGTCCCCCACCGCTGCGATCTGCTTTGCCGAGATGTGCCTGGACGCTGGGGCTGACCTGCTGGACATCGGTGGCGAGTCAACCCGACCCGGCGCTGCGAGGGTCAGCCCCGACGAGCAAATTCAGCGCATTCAGCCGGTCATCAACGGCTTGCGGTCAGCGGGCATCGACGCGCCGATCACCATCGACACAACGTCTTCCACTGTCGCCCGGGCGGCTCTGGATGCTGGCGCCGACGCAATCAACGACGTTTCAGCTGGCCTCGAAGATCCCGCCATCTTGAATCTTGCCTCCGACCGCCACGCCGGGCTGATACTGATGCATCGTGTTAGACCGCCGGATCAGGATACGTACTCACACACATACGCCGCCCCCCTCGTCGAAGGTGACATCGTGGCAGCGGTCGTGCGGTTCCTTCAGGACCGGGTCGAAGCCGCGGTGCAGGCGGGCGTCGCGTTGGATGCGATTGCCGTGGATCCCGGCCTGGGGTTCGGCAAGACCGTCGAGCAGAATCTGCACCTCATGGCGGAGGTCGGCCGCCTCGCTGTGCTCGGTCGGCCGATCCTCCTAGGCGCGAGTCGAAAGAGCTTCATCGGTCATGTGGCGGGCATCGATGAGCCTGCCGAGCGGGATGGCGCGTCGGTCGCAGCGGCGGTGCTGATGTATCGCGCGGGCGGGCGCTTTTTCCGCGTGCACGACATCGCCATGCACCGTCGAGGACTGGCGGTGGCCAAGGCGATGCAGTCCGGGCTGAGTGCGTGAAGATTTGCTGATCGGACCGGTTGGTTTGAGAGCGGGTGGGTGCTACGATCGGGACCGTGCACGTCCGGCATTTCCGTCCGGGCGTTTTCGTGAGAAGGAAATTGTTGGGGCGGCGAGCCGATGTGCCGTGCCGTCCGCGAAGGAGCCGAGCATGGCCAGCGAGAATGTGCATACGTTCACAGATGAGAACTTCGAGGCGTCAGTGCTTCAAGCCGAGGAGCCCGTGCTCGTCGATTTCGGGGCTGAATGGTGCATGCCCTGCAGAATGATCGCGCCCACCATCGAAGAAATCGCAGCGGATTACGCCGGCCGAGCCAAGGTTGGAACGATCGATACGGATGCGAACCGGAACATCGGCATCCAGTATCAGATCAGCGCCATCCCGACCGTGATTCTGTTCAAGGGCGGAGAGGTGGCTAAGAAGTTCGTCGGCCTGACAGGCAAGAATGACCTCGCCGCCGCCATTGACGAAGCCCTCGGCTGAACAAGTTGAATAGAAGTTGTAGGCGCGCCGGATCAGACGCCCAGCGCCTGGGCCATGGTCGCGCCCATGTCGGCGGGGGATTCGGCGACGGCGATGCCTGCTTCCTGGAGCGCTGCGATCTTTGCGTCGGCTGTGCCCTGGCCGCCGGAGATAATGGCGCCGGCGTGCCCCATACGCTTGCCGGGAGGAGCTGTGCGACCCGCGATGAAAGCGGCGACGGGTTTGGTCATGTTCGCCTTGATGAACGCTGCTGCTTCCTCTTCGTCGCTGCCGCCGATCTCGCCGATGATCACCACGCCGTCAGTCTCGGCATCCGCTTGGAACATCTCCAGGCACTCGATGAAGTTGACGCCCTTCACGGGATCGCCGCCCAGGCCCAGGCATGTGCTCTGCCCGATGCCACGTTCCGAGCACTGCCAGACAGCTTCGTAGGTGAGCGTGCCGGACCGCGAGATGATGCCGACCGCCTTGCCCGTGGAGGCGTCATCGCGGTGCATGTGGATGTAGCCGGGCATGATGCCGATCTTGCAACCACCCTTGAATGTCGCACCTGATTCGTCGCCGGCGACCCGTCGGCCGGGCGTGATGACGCCGGGGCAGTTCGGGCCTACAAGGTTGACGCCTGCCATCCCGTCGAGGATCGCCCGGACACGGATCATGTCGCTGGTGGGCAGCCCCTCAGTGATGCAGACGATGGTGCGGATGCCGGCGTCGGCTGCTTCGAGAATGGCATCGGCTGCGAAGGGTGGCGGGACGAAGATCATCGAGGCGTCGGCCCTGGTGGCGCTGACAGCGTCGGCGACAGTGTTGAAGATCGGTAGGCCGTTCGCATCCTTGTTGCCGCCCTTGCCGGGCGTGACGCCGCCGACCATGTTTGTGCCGTAGTCGAGGCACGCCTTAGTGTGAAATGCCCCAGCCGACCCTGTGATGCCCTGACAGATGACCTTGGTGTCGGCGTTGATGAGGATGCTCATGGAGCGTGCTCCGGCTGGATTGATTAGGTTTATGTAAGGCCCGCGCGTATTGACGTGAACCTGTTTGCTGTCTCGTCTGGTCGGGCAGAATAGCCAGGTCAGTGCCTCGCGACAAAGCTATCCAGCGCACGATGTCGCACGAGCCGCGTGCTAAAACATTTTACCTGATCCATATCAGACACCCCATGCGGACCGCAATTCAGCGCAAGTCATCGCCGGAACATGGGTTGGAATGCACGGCATCCAGCGGCATCCAGCCCGGCGACGGGCGCCAATTCGGATCGGCGCGTGAATTTTCGGGCTGGACTGTTGGCCTGGCGCGGATATGGGGCTACTCTTCAGAGTCGCAGGTAAAGTATTTTACCAACCCGTGTCCGCGCCGGTCGGTAGCACCGGCTGAATGCGGAATCGAGGGCCGATTCTCATGCGTCGAAGAACAGCCTATCCCAGCCACAGGTCGGCGTTTACGCTCATCGAGCTGCTCGTGGTCATCGCCATCATCGCGCTGCTGATCGGGATTCTGCTCCCCGCGCTGGGTAAGGCCCGCGAGTCGGCGCAGGATCTCAAGTGCCTGGCGCAGCTCCGCGAGATGGGCACACAGATGGCGCTCTATGCCAACAATGACCGCAAGGGCTACTACCCCACCAAGCCGGAACACTCGAGCGGAAGTGCGGACTACCTCGATACGCAGCAGATGACCAACGGCTTTGCCGGCTTCTACAACCTGCAAGTACTGCGTGGCGCCGCCACCGGTGGCGTGATGTACCCAGGCGACGATGAACCCTCGACGCCGTTGCTTGCCCCCTATGTCGACGGCAGCACGCCGGATCTGTTTGTCTGCCCGCGCGATCGAATGGACGGCCTGGGTACCGACAACGTGACACTTCACGAGGTTGTTCCCGCTGGACGGGTGACAGGCGATGAACAACAGCTTCTGCTGAATGAGGGCGATCCTCGTCGCGGCCTGAACTGGGATAACCTCAGCTACTTTTACCGGGCGGGTGTCCGCAATGACGTGCCGGCACAGTTCATGCTCCTTGCGGATGAGACGAACGAATCAGATGTCAGCATGGACCGTTTCTACGGCGTCCAGATCGACCAGAAGACGGGTGCGGTGACCAATACCGGACGCTACGGCGATGCCCTTCCATACCACTTTGACGACAATCACGGCGAGCACGGCGGGAACATGATCTTCAACGACGGTAGCGGGCGGTGGACCAACCAGAATGAGGTTATCAAGCTCTACGAGCAGGTGAATATCGGGCTTGGCACGCACGGCTCGAACCAGACCCAGTCGGTGGACTAAAACGAGAGGATTCGGCGATCCGGCCTACTCCGGTCGCCGATTTGTTGAGAGAAACATTGTGTACTTGCAGCCTGCCGGCCTTGGCGGGCTGTGCATTCATGGAGAAGAGCAAAAGATGAGAATCGGACTTTCCGCACGGCACATCGTGGCGGCAGCCGCGACCGCAGCCCTCCCGGCTGTGGCGCTTGCCGCTCCAACGATTGACGGCCAGAACATCCCCGGCGACTTCGGGACTGCTGCCGCGACGCAACGTTTCCAGACGAACTTCGGAGACGATCAGAGCGGCGATCAGTTCGGCTTGGGCAGTGAACTGGATCAGTTGTTCATCACCAACGATGGTGACAAACTCTACCTGGGCATGACCGGCAATCTCCAAAACAACGGCAACTGCATCGTCGTCTTCTTCGACGTGGATGACGGCGCCACAGGCGCATCGCTGCTCTTCACGAAGGACATCTTCGGCAGCGGCGAGACGATCCCCGGCCTGACGCGACACTTCGGCGGTGATGAAAGCGGCGGCGCGGGCTTCAACGACATCACGTTCGACAACGGCTTTGCCCCGAACTTCGTCCTCGGGTTCTCAGGCGGATCGCCCCTCGGCTCACAGACGCGGACTTACTACCTCGTCAACTGGACCGAGCTTGGCGACTCGACCGGCGGCGTCACACCCGAAGCGCTTGAGCACGTCAACACGGTCAACGGCCTGATGACGGCTGGCGATTCCACAGCCTCCGGCTCCAACGGGACGCTCGGCATGTTCTGGCCCGGCAGCGACGCGCTCGGCATCAAGGGCGCTGCGGACAACTCCAACACGCTCGGCGTTGATGGCGGCACGGGGCTGTGGACGACCGACCCCGCTACGGCTGACACAGGCTTTGAGTTCTCCATCCCGCTGAGCCTGCTCGGCGTCGGCGTGGGTGACGATGTCTGCATCTTCGCCATCGCCTCCGGAGACAGCGGCTGGATGAGCAACCAACTGCTCCCCACCGACGACGTTTCCGCGACACTTGAGAACCTCGGTATGGATCGGCCGTTCGACTTCAACGCCGTCTCCGGTGCGCAGTACGTCTGCTACACGGTCGTCGAGGCCGGCTGCGTGGGCGATCTTGACGGTGACGGCGACACGGATCAGTCCGACCTGGGCATTCTGCTTGCCGCCTACAACATCAACAGCGACGGCGATCTTGATGGTGACGGTGATACGGATCAGTCCGACTTGGGCATCCTGCTTGCCGACTACAACTGCGGCATGTAATGCCCATACGTCGTCAAACACAGCGACGTTTTCAACCAGAACACCACACGCGGAAAATCAACTCCGCGATACCCTTTGGAGGGTTTGAAGAATGAAACTTGCTCTTGGAAGTGCAGCACTTCTCGTGCTCGCGGGTCCGGCTGCGGCCGTCCCGACAATCGACGGGCAGAACATCCCAACCGAGTTCCCCGCACCCGTCGCCACACAGGACACCAACACGCAGTTCGGCAACAACTACAACGAGCTCAACCAGCTCTTCATCGACGCCGATTCGGACAACATCTACGTCGGCATCACCGGCAATCTGGCGGACAACAACGCCATCGTGTTGTTCATTGATACCACGCCGTTCGCCGGGTCGAACATCCTGAACACGGATCCCGGCGGCCCGTGTCCGGGCGACATTCCCACGCTGATCCGCATGTACTCCGGCACCACCATGGAGACGGGATTCAGCCCGAACTACACGCTGCTGGTTTCCGTCGGGACGTTCCCCGGCCAGACGCTCAGTGAGCTGGTCATGGCGTGCGATCTGACGGATCTGGATGCGATGACCAACACCCCGCTCGGGCTTGGCCTTATCAACTCCGGCAGCGGCGTGCTGTCCACCACGGCGGTGACCGGCGTCGAAGTCGCGCTTGATAACAGCAATGTGAATGGCGTCGGGGAATGGTCCGAAGGCGGCGAAACGCCCGCGCAGACCGGTGACGATCCGACCGATGCAACCACCGGCTTTGAGATCGCCATCCCGCGCGACCTGCTCGGCCTGACCAGCGTTGCTCCAGTGGAAGTCAGCTTCTTTGTATTCCTCACGAACAACGCGCAGGGCGGCGGCTCCGGACCGTGCGACCGCGAAGGATACGCCTCGAACCAAGGCCTGCCCGGCATCGGTGGGTGGGGCAATCTCGCCAGCTTCAGTCCGACCGGCGCGTGGCAGCTTGATTTCGATGCGGCGCCGAACGTCAACTACGTCCCTGTCATCATCCCGGGCATCTAACTGATCCCGGCTGACTCGTTATCCCCTTCGGTGGATCGCCACCAAGCAAGCGGGGTTGCCCACGACCGGCAACCCCGCTGTTTTTTGGTAGGCACGGCGAGCCGGAGCGTGTCGCTCCGGGTTTCGTCGAACATCCGTGATACGGACCGCTTGGTTGTCGTACAAACCCAGCCCGACACGGGCTGGGTTGCTTGATCAGCGTAGGTCTTGGACCACGATCTTCTCCGACACGGAGTCATAGACGATTCGGCATCGACGAATGGCGTCGTCGTTGTCGAGGACCGCGTTTCCAATCCGCACGACCACGCGCGGCATCAGCTCGTTGAGCGCATCAACGTGACCTGTGTGATTCTCCGCCGCCTCGGCGAGCACCACCCGCCGATCTTCTTCGAGCATGCGAATTTGATGGTCGGTCACGAACTCGCACTTGCGCAGTGCGGTGTACGTCTTGAGCTCCTCCGATTTCAGCTTGGTCGGGTCGCCGATGGCGCGCTGAATGCGGTCCGCCAGCTCGGCAGCCTGGTCGCGCTTCAGGCGGATGTCGGATATGGCGGTGTCGATCTTCGCAAGCGCCTGCATGGCGCTTTTCTCCAGGCCGACGAGCACCTCGGTCGGCACGCCGGTCGATGAGCCGTACTGTTTCGCCTCAACCATCTCACCTGCCGCCGCGCTGCCGCCGATGAGTTGCCCCCGGCCTTGCGTGACAAAGATCGCCTGCCCGGCGATGAGGCGGCTGTGCAGCGAACCGCTGTTGATGATGATGTTGTGCTCAGCGTAGATGGCGGCGTTCTCGGAGAACCGCGTGGTCACGCTGCCCGCCGCCCGGATCTCGGCGCGGTGATGACCGGCCACGCCGTGGCGCAACTCGACATCGCCGCCCGTCGATTCGACTTTGGCAGCTTCAACAGGGCCTTCGATCACAATGTTGCCCGTTGCTTTGAGCGAGGCGCCGTTTCGCACACCGGCGCGAACGACCACATCCCCGTCAAACTCAACGAGGCCCCGCTTGCGCGTGATGTCCTCTCCGAGCACGAGCATGCGGCGGACTTCGATGTGGTTGCGCCCGAACAGGATGACACCGCTCGCCTCCGCGATGTAGTCGTCGCCCTCGTTCCGCACGTTCGGTCCCGTCTCGACTTCGACGGGCTTCGGGTCGGGTGGGGCGATCGCGTTGCCGAATGCGTCATGGCCCGGCGTGCCCGGTTGTTCGGGTATTCGCCGCAGGATCCGATCACCATCCGCGCAGAGCCAAGGCTGGGAGTTCTCATCGACCTCGTCGGGAGAACCAAGGAGCTCAGGAAGTTGGTCGGGTGCTTGGCGCGCGAACAACTCCAATCGTGCATTCCGGCCCGGCTTGGGCGGCTCGCCGCGCACGATGACCGTGTCCTTGACCATCTCACCGCTTGCCGCCTGCGCGACCGCATCGTGAATGGCCTCTTCGTCAATACCTTCTGTTGTGCCTCGATCAGCGATCCACTCCATGATGTCGGCAACGTCAACGGCTCGACCGTGCGCGACGGGTGGGTGGACGCCGACCACCAAGGTCATGCCGTCTTTCGACGCGGTGATCTCGAAGAAGCCGTCCCGCTTCAGAGCATCGAGCTTCTCCGTCGAATCCGGGTCGGCTTCGAGCAGTTTCGCCAACTCCGCCAATCGCTTCAGTTCCAGTTCATCGAGATCCTCACCGGCAGCAGCCAACTTGGCGAACTGCTCTTCCACCTGCTCCGTGGTCAGTTCTTCATGCAGCTTGAAATGCGCCTCACGCACGATGCGCTGCGTGTGCTTACTCGTGAAGCCGTCTTCTTCCACGTTCGAAGCAGGAGGATCATCCATCAACAAACCCCAACTTCAATGCCCATGGTTGAGTGGGATTACAGACTATGCACGCTTGCGCTCCATAGCGTCGCCATCGTCGGCATCATCGATATCGATCAGTGCGCTTAACTCATCGGAATTCCCAACCTGTGAGATGATCTCAGCCGCGCTCATGCCCGGCCGAATGTCATCCAATCCCTCGACGGAATCCGAGCGAGCATCGCGCGGCGCCGCAGCCGCCTTGGCGTCGAAATCAGGCTCTAGGTCTGTTGTTCTGTCCACAGTCCGAGAATCCACACTGCCAGCCTGTCGCCCCGGCTGGCCTGACTGGTTTCCGGAGGCCGGGCCGATGCATTGCTCCACACGATCAAGCGTTTCTTCGAGCATGAACTGCGACTTCAGCAAGTACGCAGCGATGCCGAGCTTGGCAGCCTGGATCACAGAATGCCGCTCCGCCAGCGCGGTCATAATGATGACGGGCGTATCGTGCAGGTGTGCGTCGGCGCGCAGGGCCTTGAGGCACGCCAGGCCGTCCATGACCGGCATCGTCATCTCGAGAAGGACTAGGTCCGGGTGGTTGGCGCGTGCGGCCTTGAGCGCCTCTCGGCCGTTCTCAGCGCACATTGTCTGATAACCCCGTTCCCGCAGCGCAGCAGCAACCGGTTCCCTGATAACCGCCATGTCGTCCACAACGAGGATCGTACTCATGGCCCCATCCCTTTCCGCAGCGGCCGAACTTCACCCACCAGGGTCTCGAATCACGGTCGCCACAGAGGCACGCTTCCTTCATCGTCATAATGCTCAAAGACGTTGATTGTGAACTCATCAAGCCTGCAGGCTGGCACTTCGCATGTCGGGTGATGTGGGTGCGGCAGGGACGGCGCAACAGCGAGACTGGACCATCGCTCGCGATTGTGCGGGGTGCTGGGTTATCACCCGTGATGTCTGCTCGGAGGAAGCGAGTCGTCGTCCAGGGCGGGGAGGCGCCCTATTTTGAGGCTGGCAACCGAGTGCAACGGCACCGCACGTCCCCCCCTCCCCGCCTGGTGAGCGTATGCTCTTCAAGAGTGGATTCGATGTACTGTCCTCTTCGGAAGCAGCCGTTTGGTCCCATGCGTATGCTCGCCACCCATGCGGAACGGAGTTTACCGATGAAGTGGCTCTTGCTGGCGATCTTGACCGTTATTTACGCTGCCGTTGCGCAGGCCCAGGGCGCGGAGCTGTCGATCGGCGATCAGGCCCCGCCCATCACGGTCGCGCACTGGCTCGGCGATGAGCCTGTTCACGTCGAACAAGGGACGGTTTACATCCTCACATTCTGGGCGTCGTGGTCCGATGCCGGCCGGGCTTCGCTTGCTGTGTTGAGCCGTATCCAGCAGGGCGCCAAGCCAACAGATGTGCGCGTCATCGCCATCACGACCGAGCCTCGCGGCCGGGTCAAGGCTTACCTTGACCGCCGCGGTGAATCGCTTGGCGTTGCCGTTGCGTGCGATGACAAGCGCACGACGTACCGAGCGTACGTCGAGGCGACGGCTGAGCACGATGTGCCGATCGCGTTCGTGATCGATCGTGAGCAGCGTCTGGCATGGATCGGTCACCCGCTCGACGGATTGGAAGCAGCGGTTGCCCACATTGCAGCAGGCGAGTGGGACATCGAGGCGCATCGCACGGCGCGCGTGCTGCTGTTTCAGGCGAGGGACGCTGCTGCTGCGGGCGAGACCGACCGCCTGCTCGGTCTGCTCGACCGGATTGCGAGGATCAGCGATGTGTACGCATCACACGGGCTTCACCGTGTGGCGATCCTGGCGGGTGAGCTGGGGCGGTACGAAGATGCGTGGCAGGCTGGGCGGGATCTGATCGAGAGGTGTCCAGATCGTGCGGATGTCTGCCGTGGCCTCGCATGGTTCATCTTGGATACGAACGACTTGGCGGAGCGTGATCTCCAGCTCGCTCTGGCAGCGGCCCAGACGGCCAACGACGCGACCGGCAGCCGAGATCCGATCGTTCTCGCGACGCTTGCGCGAGCGCATTTCACGCTTGGTGCGGTGGACAAAGCGGTTCAGACGCAGGCTCTGGCGGTGAAATGTGCTGAGGAGGCGGCCAACGCGAGCCTCGCTGCACACCTGCGCGAAGCCCTCGATGTATACACAGCCGCATCCGAGGAACCGACCGACGACGGCTGAGCCGGCGCTCGACCAACGGATGCCGGGACAACCGACTGCGGCGAACCCGCTGCCACTCCCTCCCCATGCGCGGTATCCTATGGAGCCCGAGCGCATCTCACGCGCTCATGCTCACGTGTTTACCCGGAGGTGATCAATGCCGTCGTTCGATGGACCATCAACCATTCGCAAGCTGCTCACGGGAATGGCGAAGCACATGGCATCCGACCTGCACCTCAAGGTCGGCCTGCCTCCTATCTACCGCATCGACCGGCATCTCCGTCCGCTCGGCATGCCTGCGTTGGGTGAGGAAGATACCGAGTACCTCCTGCAGTCCATCATTCCGGAGAAGATCAGGCATCGATACGACGAGGCTGGTGACCTGGACTTTTCCACGGTCATCAGCGAGAAAGATGCGCAAGGTGAGGAGATCAAGGGTGACCGTTTCCGCTGCAACATCTTCAAGTCCAGCGGCGCCATGCACGCAGCCATCCGGCGCGTCCAGTCCAACATCCCGACATTCACGGAACTGAACCTCCCGCCCATCTACCAGAAAATGGCACGCGATTTCACCGAAGGCATGGTCCTGATCGTTGGCGTCACGGGGTGTGGCAAGTCCTCCACCATCGCTTCCATGGTCGAGCACATCAACCAGATCAGACACGTGAACATCATCACCGTCGAAGACCCGATCGAGTTCGTCTTCACGCCTAAGAAATCCGTCATCAGCCAGCGAGAGCTGGGACTCGATACGCCGACCTACGCCAGCGCGCTGCGCTACATCGTTCGACAAGACCCGGATGTCATCTTCATCGGCGAGCTGCGTGACCATGACACCGTGCTCTCCGCCATCCAGGCAGCGGAAACCGGACACCTCGTCTTCGGCTCGCTGCACACCGCGGACACGATGCAGGCCTTTGCTCGAATGCTCGAGTTCTTCCCTCGGCACGAACACGAGTTCATCCGTTCGAGCCTGTCCAACAGTTTGGCATCCATCTGCGCGCAGCGCCTCATGCCGCGGACATCCGGCGGCGTCATCCCGGCCACCGAAGTGCTTCTGAACAACTCCGTCGTCCGGGAGAAGATCCGCGCACAGGAAGATGAGGATCTCCCCGCCATCGTGAATAACTCGACCGGCGAAGGCATGCGCAGCTTCACCTATTCGCTCAAGGATTTGGTCGAGCGCGACGAGATCACGCTTTCCACCGCGATGGAATATGCTCCGAACCGCGATGCACTGCGCAGCGTCCTCAAGGGCGTCGAAGTCCAAGCAGACACCGGCATCCAGCGCATCAAGGGATAGCAGCGGATGCGCTCGACTACATGTGTGCTCTGCAACTCGCGAAGCGCGGGGCGGAAGCCCCGCACTTCGCGAGGTCGTCAAGAACGGCCCGTGTCAGACAGCAGCGCCATCGAAGATGCGTAGTACATCCGCTTTGCCATCCTCGCCGGTCAGCTTCAGGCCGAGCTTCTCTCGGAGGATCGCAAAGACGTTGGGCGAGATGAAGGCGGGCGGCTTCGGGCCAACCGCGATGTTCTTTACACCCAAGGCCAGAAGCGTCAGCAGCACCGCCACAGCCTTCTGCTCGAACCATGAGAGCACAATCGTCAGCGGAAGATCGTTGACCGAGCATTCGAAGGCATCCGCCAGCGCCGAGGCGACCTGAATCGCGCCGAAAGCGTCGTTGCACTGCCCCATGTCCATGAGGCGAGGCAGGCCGAGGTGCTCACCATAGTCGTAGTCGCGGATGCGGTACTTGCCGCAGCCGAGCGTGAGGATGAACGAATCCTCTGGCGCAGCCTGGGCGAAGTCGGCGAAGTACTTCCGGTTGGGCTCAGGACCATCACAACCGCCAATGAGGAAGAAGTGGCTGATCTTGCCTGCCTTGATCGCGGCAACGATGTCAGCCGCCCTGTCGAGGATGACCGAATGGTGGAAGCCGACCACCGATTCACGCACGGGGTTGTCCGGCAGGGGTGGACACTGCTTCGCCTTCTCGATGACGGCGGAGAAATCGTTGTCCGCAATGCGCGTCCCACCAGGAACGGCTGTGCAGCGCGTCGTGAAGAGGCGATCGGCGTAGCTGGGCTTGGGGATGAGCACGCAGTTGGTTGTGGCGATGATCGCGCCGCTGAACTTGTCGAACTCAGACTTCTGCTTCTGCCAGGCCCCGCCGTAGTGCCCAGCGAGGTTCGGATGGTTCTTCAGCTTGGGATACATGTGAGCAGGCATCATCTCGCCGTGCGTGTAGACCATCACACCCGTGCCTTCGCACTGCTTGAGCAGATCCGCCAGGTCGATCATGTCGTGACCGGTGATGAGAATGCCGGGGCCTGCCTTTGTGCCCTCGTACAGGACGGCGGGCTTGGGCTTGCCGAAGGTCTTGACGTGGCCGTCGTTGAGCAGCTCCATCGCACGGAGATTGACCTGGCCGCACTCCAGGACCATCTCCAGGAGCGAGTCAACGTCGAAGTTGACGTTGGTGACCGTTGCGAAGAGGGCCTCCTCGATGAATGCGTTCACCTTCTCGTCGGTCATGCCGAGCCTTCGAGCGTGGTGCGCGTAGGAGGCCATACCCTTCAGGCCGTAGAGGAGAATCTGCTGGAGCGACTCCACATCCTTGTCTTTGCCGCAGACACCTGGGCTGGAGTTGATCTCGCAGCCCGTGCCATGGGCAGTCTGCTCACACTGGTTGCACGTCAAGATGCATGGGACGCTGGACATTGCGCAAATTCCTTGAGAGATGATGCGATGCCGCGAATCCCCCGGATCAAAAGGGAGCGACATCGGCTGAACGGTTCGATCCGGACCGCTACTATCGCTGAGCCGTGGCGATGAGTCCTTGATCTGGATCAATTCGGCGTTTTTTTCTTGGAGGACCGCCCTTGCCCGCCTCGACCCGACAGATCATCGAACGCTGCCGGATGTTCAGCCGACTCGCACCCGATCAGCTTGATCGCCTTGTCGGAATGGCCCAACGACGGGAGTTTGAACGGCGCCGGCTGATCTTCCGACAGGATGCTCCGTGCCCTGGGTTGTTCGTCTTGGGGGATGGGCGTGTGAGGATCTACAACCTCGCTCCCAGCGGTAAGGAGCATGTGCTGCGTCTGGTCGGGCCTGGCGGGACGTTCGCCGAAGTGGCTGCGATCGGCGGCTTCGCCTGCCCAGCCAGCGCCGAAGCGATGCAGCCGACCACCTGTGCCCTCCTGCCCGCCGATCCGTTCAAGCAAGCCCTCACCGATGACCACGAGCTGTGCCTGGGTCTCCTGGTGGGGATGGCGATGTGGGTGCGACACTTCGTTGTTCTGCTGGAGGACATTGTCCTGCGCGATGCGATCAGCCGTGTGGCGCACTACCTGCTCGACACGGCCGGCGACCAGGCTGACGAGGTCGTTTTGCCAGCCATGAAGAGACACCTGGCCAGCCATCTGAACCTGACGAGCGAAACGCTGTCACGCACGCTGCGACGACTGGACGAAACGGGTCTCATCGAGCAGGCGGATGGCCGGCACATTCACATCACCGACATTGAGAGCCTTCGTCAGGTCGCCGACGGAATGTTTCCTGAGATTTAGTCCGCATATCGCATGAGTGGTCGTCGAGCGGTCGATTGGCGGGCTGAATGGCCTGGATGCCGGCGGACGCATCGACCACACCGCCCCCTTTCCCCCACGCTGCGTTGCGTCGATTGAACGTTTTGCGGAATTCGTTGAATCTTTTTCGCAGCATGCGCACAAGCATTCGGCGGGAAGCGTTTTCAGCGTGACCCTCGATTCCAGATCGTGAAGCGGGTTCATAGTCAGTCGAGTGACGTATATGCGCACATGGTGTGGATATATGCTCGAAAAAACGGTGTGGTTTTGAGCGATTTCGGAGCGTTTTCGCGCGGTTTGGATCAGTTTCGGTCAGTTTTGACGTAGTTTCGGCCGGTTTTGGAGTGTCCGATTTTTGGTTATTGCGCACATGGATTGACATCGCAATCGCGGGTTATTCAGCGCGGCATGCGCTTTGCTATAGGCGATTGCCCGCATCGAGCGGTCAGCGCTCCGCTGCGCGTCGCGGCTACACGGGGGGTTACGCGTGTTTACGATGGTGAACGGGTGACGTACGTTGCTGCGGCTGGGAGCATCCGATTTAAAGCTGCCAGAGAGATGACGCCCAGGTCATGCCGCCGCCGAATGCGACAAAGAGCACCTTGTCGCCTCGCTTCACCTTCCCGCTGCGCCAGACCTGATCGAAGCACAGGCCGGTCGAGCCAGAGGATGAGTTGCCGTAGTAGTCGATGTTGACGTACATCTTCTCTTCGGGCATGCCGAAGCGTTTACGTGCCGAATCAAGGATGCGCCGATTGCTCTGGTGAGCGACGACCATCGCGATCTCTTCGATGCCCACATCCGCCTTTTCCAGCGTGGCTGCGATGATGTCGGCGAACTTGCTCACCGCGAACTTAAAGACCTCTCTGCCTCGCATCTGGAGGCAGCCGAGCTTGACGTCCTCGGGCTTCACATCGTCGGGCAGATCGGTGAGCTTGCGCGGGATGTAGAGCAAATCCCAGTCGCTGCCATCCGCGTACATGAGCTGCGCCATACAGCCCAGGGAGAGATCATCGCTCGGGCCGATGATGACGCAGCCGGCTGCGTCTCCGAAGAGGATGCACGTGTTCCTGCCGCGATCGGTGTAGTCCTGAAGTATGGTCATGATGTCGCAACCGAGGACCGCGATACGGCGGTATCGCCCACAGGCGACAAGAGATTCGGCCATGTTCAAGCTGTAGACGTAGCCGCAACATGCCGCTGAGACATCCATCGCCGCGGCAGGCGTCGCGCCGACTTCCGCAGCCACGAGGCAGGCGGTCGATGGACACGCCATCTCACTGGAGACGGTTCCGATGACAATCAGGTCCAGATCGGTCGGTTTGAGCTGGGCGTCGTCGAGCGCGTTGCGCAGCGCCTCGACAGAGAGCGTTGTCGTCGGCCTGAGTTGACCGGGCGGCATGATGCGTCGCTCACGAACACCCGTGCGCTGGACGATCCACTCATCGTTCGTATCCATGAGTTGTTCGAGGTCGTGGTTGGTGAGTATTCCCTCAGGCACAGCCGACCCCACCCCGAGGATCTTCACGCCGCATGTTGTACGACCGCCCGGCCTGCTGTCGGGTTGCATTGGGGGGTTCGCTCCTTGCCAGGTTCTACGTGGCGCCTGCCGCCCGCATGGACGCGAGCCGTTCCACGATCGCCTTGTTCACACCGCTGCGAAGGAAATCGCGGGACTTGAGGATCGCATTGCGGATCGTCCTCGCCTCGGATGATCCGTGGGCGATCATACAGCACCCGTTGACCCCAAGCAGCGGCGCCCCGCCGAACTCGTGGTAGTCGTGCCTGGCGTAGATCGCCCGTACGACAGCGGCAAAGCGCGGGCCGATCTCCGGGTCCGAATTGCGAATCTCCCGTTCGATCGCGCGGAAAACGGATCGGGCCAGCCCTTCGGCGAGTTTCAGAACGACATTGCCCACGAAGCCGTCGCATACGATCACGTCGGCGACGCCGTCAAACAGGTCCCGGCCCTCCACGTAGCCGATGTAGTTGATGTCGTCGGCTGCGGGGTTGTGCCGAAGGAACTTACGGACCTCCTTAATCATCACGGTGCCCTTGGCCTCCTCGCTGCCGATGTTGATCTGGGCGACACGTGGATTCGTAATGCCGAGGAACTTGCGGGCATAGACATCCGCCATCACGCCGTATTGCACCAAATGGGCGGGGCGAGGCTCGGGGTTGGCGCCAGCGTCGCAGACGACGATTGGGCCGTGGTACGTCGGGATGACCACCGCGATCCCCGGCCGATGGACGCCGGGCAGACGTTTCATGTACATCGTCGCCGCCGACACGCAGGCCCCGGTGTTCCCCGCTGAGACAGTGATATCCACCGGGCGTTCCTCCTTCCGGCTGGCCATCTGCATCATCCGGACAATGGAGGAGTTGGGCTTGCTTCGAACCGCGTCGACGGGCGGCTCATCCATGGCGATCGTTTCGTGGGTGTGCTCGACAACCAGGCGGTGATCGTCCACGCCTCGGCCGTCCAGAACATCCATGATCAGATCGGTCCGACCGACGAGGATCATCTGATCGTCTGCATCAAGCTGCTTCAGGGCATCCAGGGCGCCGTCGAGAATAGCGTCGGGCGCGTGATCCCCGCCCATGACGTCGATGGCGATCCGCACAGGATCAGACCTCGCTGCCGGTGCGTACCGTCAGGCCTGGGCGGACGTACCCGCACGCCCGACACGCACAGTGGGGTTTCCGAGGCGAGCCACAGTTGGGGCACCGGACCGTCTGAATGCCCTTGAGGGCCAGATGAGATCGGCGCCGGTCGCGGCGACCCGGCGAGATTCGATGGGTTGGATGCATCAGCGCGCTCCTAAACCAGGGAGGAATCGGCGAATCAGCGTCCAACACGATCGGACCCGCCAGCCATTCAGCGAGGAAATGTAGATTCTGACCCCGCCCGTGTCAACACTTGGCCTTGACGGGACCGCTGTGTTGCGTATCTTTGTCCCGCCTCCCTAGCTCAATCGGTAGAGCAACTGACTCTTAATCAGCAGGTTGCCGGTTCGAGTCCGGCGGGGGGCATTGAGGTATGCACTGGCAGGCCGACGAACCCTGAGGGGCGACGGTGACACGGATCAAGCGGACCGCAGCGTCCTGTGGGGCTGCTGTATGTTGCGTGATCGCTGCGGGCTTTCCGCTCCATCCGCGCTTCGCACTGCCTGGCTGTTGTGCGGACCGGCCCGGCACTGGCCAGCCGGAGCGCACCGCGGAATCAGCCGCCCGCGACAACGATGTCGTCGAACCAGGTTTCCAGATCGGGGGCGGTGTCGGGATCTTCGCCATGACCCTGCAGGTATCCGCGACCCTTCCAGTCACCCTCGTTACCGGAGTATTGATTCCTGCTGAAGTACACCTTGTCCGCGCCGGCGGAAACGATGACGTATCGGCCTCTCGGCGTGTCCGGGTAGAGCGATGCGTGCTCCAGCACCGCGCGGTAGGCCTCCAGATCGGGACTGCCGCCGTCCTGGTAGAGCCAACTCCCATCCAGCTCGGAGTCCTCGAACTCGTCCGGATTTTGCTGCCGCATATTCAAGAAACTATAGACATGGGCGGCATCCCACCAGTACGACGTGCTGCCGGCGTACCCGCCCGCAGTCTCGAAGCCGACTTCCTCGAACACCGTCGAATCCACCGAGTACCGCACATCGGCCCGGCGGAAGTACAGGATTGGATCGCGCCAGCTGTCCACAAGGACCGGCATCACCTCACACACACGCGCTTCATTGTCCGGCGTGGGGCGATCGTCGTCGACGATCTCCAGGTGATCGCCATCCGGCGTGAGGTAGTTCCCCTGGCCGAGCAGCGACGGCGCGACGTAGTACGTCGTGCCCGAATCGGTGAGGATCTGGACCGCATCATCCACGCCGGTGTCGTCGGTCAGCCCGCCGCCCATCAGGTCGAGCATGGCGTTTTCCAGCGCGGTGAAGCCGATCGTGGCGTTCGACGAGTTGAAAAGGACCGTGTCGGGGATGTAGCCCGGCACGCGCCGATTGTCGAGTTGGAAGCTGTCACTCGCCCGGCCGATGTCGGCGAGGAACGCCTTTGTCGCGCCATCCTTTGCTATCGAGCGGACCTTGCCCAGCGCCGGTAGCAAAATGGCGATGAGCAGCGCGATGATCGCAATGACCACGAGCAGCTCCACAAGGGTGAAGCCCGCCGGGCGGAATGTGACATGACGATGGATTCGTACTTGACGGCGTGGCGGCATGGGATACCTCCTGCGGGGGCCGAGCCCGCCACGCTCATCCAACACAAGCATATCACGCCAGCTGCCCTGGGCAATCCCGCGCTTGCACTTTGTTCGTATTGACGCCTGTTGATGCACACGCAACACCTCTCCACGGGTGCCCGAGCCCCAAAAGCGTGTACGCTACGTGGTCCCTCGCCACACGGAGAATGGAGCCCCCATGAACCCAACACCCCCATCACCCCCCCCACCTCTCACACCCGGAACGGCGCTCGTCACCGGCGTCACCGGACAGGATGGCAGCTACCTTGCCGAGCTTCTCCTCCGCAAGGGCTACGAGGTGCACGGCGTCGTGCGGCGGTCCTCCACCTTCAACACCGCTCGCATCGATGCCCTCTATCAAGACCCGCACGAACACGATGTCCGCCTGAAGCTCCACTATGGCGACCTCACCGACGCCAACTGCCTCGCCAAGCTGCTCAGCGAGGTCCAGCCCGACGAGGTCTACAACCTCGGCGCCCAGAGCCACGTTCGCGTCTCCTTCGACATGCCCATCTACACCGTTGACACCGTCGCCATGGGCGCCATCAAACTCCTCGAAGCCGTCCGCGACTATCAGCAGACGACCAGCCGGGCTGTGCGCTACTACCAGGCATCCAGCAGCGAGATGTTCGGCAAGGTCGTCGAGGTCCCACAGACGGAGACGACGCCATTCCATCCACGCTCGCCGTACGGTTGCGCCAAGGTCTTCGCGCATCACACCACGATCAACTACCGCGAGTCGTACGACATGCACGCATCGTGCGGCATCCTGTTCAACCACGAATCGCCACGGCGCGGCGAGACGTTCGTGACGCGAAAGATCACGCGCGCGGTCGGTCGAATCAAGCTCGGCCTGCAAAGCAAGCTCTACCTCGGCAACCTCGATGCGAAGCGCGACTGGGGGTATGCGGGCGACTTCGTTCAGGCCATGTGGCTGATGCTTCAACAGGATGAGCCTGGTGATTACGTCATCGCGACCGGTGAGACGCGCTCCGTCCGCGAGTTTTGTGAACTCACGTTCGGACATGTTGATCTGGACTACAACGACTTCGTCGAGATCGACCCGCGCTACTTCAGGCCCGCGGAAGTGGACCTGCTCCTGGGGGACGCGGCCAAAGCAAGAAGCAGGCTCGGCTGGGCGCCCAGAGTTGATGTCGAGCAGCTTGCGCGCATGATGGTCGATCACGACCTTGAACTCGCGCAGTGCGAACTGACATTGCGAAACGCCGGCCACGACATCCCGTCGTTCGTCGGCCACGACCAGTAGGCAAGGCCTATCCAACTCGCGCTGCCGCGAACACGCATGTGTATCTTCAACTGGATCAACGAACACCTTCAGCCGACCCGATGCGACTCGCCGGAGTTGATCTACGACGACATGGCCTCCCAGTCCGGTCGATGTCTGCCAATTCTGTACCAACCGTTTGATGCAAGGAACCGCACGCATTGGTGCGATCGCGGCTGCATCCTGGACTTCTTGGAGGCAACGCGAGCAGAAGGCAAGAGCGTGCTTGACTTCGGCCCGGGCGACGGTTGGCCGGCGCTGCTCCTCGCGCCGTTTGTCGAATGTGTTGTTGGAGTTGATGCATCCGTGCGCCGGATCGGAGAGTGCAAGCGTAACGCCGAGAAGCTTGGCATCGGTAACGCGACGTTCGTGCACGTCCCGCCGGGTGAGCCGCTCCCGTTCGATGATGGCTCATTTGACGCGGTGACGGCGGCATCATCCGTCGAACAGACGCCTGACCCGAAGGCGGCGCTCGCGGAACTCCTTCGCGTGCTCAGGCCCGGCGGAAGGTTGCGAATGGCGTACGAATCGCTCACGCAGTACCGCGGTTGTGAACACGATCTCTGGCTGCACCCGATCGACGAGGCTCGCTGCAAGCTCCTTCTCTATGACCGGCGCATCGACGCACAACGCGTGCATCACGTCGCGCTCAGCCTCGCTCTGTCCGCTGGGCAACTCACACGAGCCCTGACGGATCGTGATGAGAAACTCACCATCGCACACGTGACACCTGAGAGACTCGCTGCCTGTCGAAACCACATCACTGAAACAGTGACCTGCGCGCTCACCCATCCCAGCACCGCAACATGGTGCGAGTGGCTCCGAGAACTCGGTGCGCGGGACACTGCTGCAACCGAGTCCGGCGGAGACGCTGCGGGTGTCGTGTTCGATCGTGCGTCGGAGGGGGCGCAGCCGCGCGGGGTCGCCGACGTCGATCGTCTGTTGCGCCCCACGGTGGCGGAGGCTGTGCGGCGCACCGCCATCGACGCGTGCCGGATCACCGCCGTGAAATGACGCGGCCGGGTACAATCCCCGCATGTTCAACTGGACCAACAAGCGCATCATCGTCACCGGCGGAGCGGGCTTCCTCGGAACCGTTCTGTGCAGGAAACTCTACGAAAAGGGTGTCCGAAGGCGTAATCTCTTTATCCCCGTCTGGAAGGGTGACGACCCCGACCGGGGCTTTGACCTGACCGAGAAGGATGACTGCGCGCGACTCTACGGCGATGCATTCCCCGGCGCTGACATCATCATCCATCTTGCGGCGGAGGTCGGCGGCATCGGCGCGAACCGCGACAACCCAGGCAGATTCTTCTACGCCAACATGGCCATGGCGATGCACCTGATCGAGCAGGCCCGCACGCACGGCCTCCCCGGGCGAGGCGGCACGTTCGTTCAGGTCGGAACCATCTGCGCCTACCCGAAGTTCACACCCGTTCCATTCTCCGAAGAGAACCTCTGGAACGGATACCCCGAGGAGACCAACGCGCCCTACGGCATCGCCAAAAAGGCGGCGCTCGTCATGCTCGATGCTTACCGTCAACAGTACGGCATGAAGTCCGCCTACCTGCTCCCTGTCAACCTTTACGGCCCGGGCGACAACTTCAACCTCAAGACCTCACACGTCATCCCCGCGATCATCCGCAAGTGCATTGAAGCGCAGGATCGCGGCGACGATCACATCGAAGTCTGGGGTACGGGCAGCGCGTCGCGCGAGTTCCTCTACGTCGAGGATGCGGCCGACGGCGTCATCCGCGCTGCGGAAGTCATGGATGAGCCGACGCCGATCAACCTCGGCACACACATGGAGATCACGATCAAGGATCTCGTCGAGTTGATCGTGAAGCTGACTGGATTCACCGGCGAACTTCGCTGGGACGCAAGCAAACCCGACGGTCAACCTCGTCGCTGTCTCGACACATCGCGCGCCAAGGAACTGCTCAACTGGCAGGCGCAGGTTGGATTCGAGGAAGGCTTGCGCGATACGATCGCCTGGTATCGCGACCATCACGCCGAATGACTCCCGCCGCCTGCGGCTTCGCGCAACGCCCCGATCAACCCATGACCGACGAAGACGTCACACTCCACATCCGCCCGTACCGAGACGACGACCAACCCGCCGTCATCGCACTGTGGCATGTGTGCAACCTCGTCGTCCAGCAGAACGACCAGGCTGACGACATCGCGCGCAAGCTCCGCGTCCAACGACACCTCT
Source organism: Phycisphaerales bacterium (assembly GCA_023135165.1). GTDB lineage: Bacteria > Planctomycetota > Phycisphaerae > Phycisphaerales > JAGLTS01 > JAGLTS01. The sequence goes on from JAGLTS010000041.1 coordinate 21,297, forward strand.
TCCTCATCGGCACCATCAACGACGACATCGTCGCCACGGTCATGGCCGGCTACGAAGGTCATCGCGGATGGATCAATTACCTTGCCATCCACCCCAACCGGCGAGGCTGCAGTTTCGGCCGAACCATCATGAATCACGCTGAAGAGTTACTTCGCAACGAAGGCTGCCCAAAGATCAACCTCCAGGTGCGCGAAACGAATGCGGATGTCATTGCGTTCTACAAGCACCTCGGCTACTCAAACGACCACGTCGTCAGTCTGGGCAAGCGCCTCTGACCCGAGCCGCTTGCGGCTTTGCGCTTCTTCGCACAGCACAGGAGATCGCACCGCATGTCAGCCGAACCAAGCTGCGAGCACTGCAAACTTCGGCGCTATGCCGATCGCAAGCCCCGGTCGGTCATCGCGCGCCTCTGGCGTTGGCACACGAGATGGTGCCCCGGCTGGAAGGCATACCAGAGGCAACTCACAACGTGCGACGAAGATACGCGCGTCGATCCGCCCGATACGCAGTGAGCGCATACCCCATGGACACCAAGAAGTTCGCCCGCGACGAGAACATCCCGGCAACTCCCGCAACCAGTCGTGCCGGTCGCCAGTAGCACTATGCGGAATCGACAGCACGCCACATGGAGAGGCACCATCATGGAACTGGGACGTTGCGGATACCGATGCGACATCTGCCCCGCGCGGTCGGATGACCCCGCGGTTCGACAGCACCTCGTGGATGTCTGGCGAGCGTACTACGGACATGAACACTACACCGTCGACAACGTCCGCTGTGATGGTTGCCTCGCGGATGGCAGACTCGCGGATGTGGACTGCAAGATCCGCCCGTGCGTGATCGAGAAAGGCATCCCGAACTGCGCTCACTGTGATGAGTTCGTCTGCGACACACTTCGGCCGTTTCTGACCAGTCGCAAGTGGCAATTCGCACGCCACGGCGACATTCCCGAGGCGGACTACCACTGCATGCACCAGTTCGACAGCATCCCGCGACTGCTAAAGATCCGCCGTGAGCTTGGCAAGGACGCGGGCGGACTGGACTGGGCGGACCTGGATGATGCTGAGGAAGAAGAGCAGGCGTCGTAACGCCAATGGCCTGGATGTGCGGCCATCCAGGAGCCCGCGCATCGGCCTCGGCGGGGCGGGATTGTCCATCCCCACCAGGTGACGACATCGGCTAGAATGGGGGATTCGGTTCGGCGTCGATGGGCTGTGAATACGCCCGTCGGATCAGCCGATCAAGACACGGTATCCCCAATCCTGGATTCAGAGAGGCAGGTGTGCGATGCGCGTTCTCGTCACAGGCAGCAGTGGACTCATCGGTTCCGAAGCGGTCGTTTTCTTCGACAAGATGGGTTTCGCCGTGACCGGCGTGGACAACAACATGCGGGCGGACTTCTTCGGCCCCAAGGGCGATACGACGTGGAACCGCCAGCGCCTGGAAGCGACCTGTAAGAACTTCACACACGTCGAACTTGACCTGCGCGACCGCGAGGGCGTGCTGGACCTCTTCAAGCGAGGCAACTTCGAGCTGATCGTGCACACCGCGGCCCAGCCTAGCCACGACCTCGCCGCCAGTCGGCCGTTCGATGACTTCGATGTCAACGCCGTGGCCAGCCTGAACTGTCTGGAAGCATGTCGCCGGCACTGCCCCGAAGCGCCGTACATCCACGTCTCGACGAACAAAGTCTACGGCGACGGGCCGAACTTCATCAAGCTCAAGGAACTCGAAACCCGCTGGGACTACGACGATCCGAAGTACGAGCACGGCATCGCGGAAGACTTCTCGATCGACAACTGCCTGCACTCGCTCTTCGGCGCATCCAAAGCTGCGGGCGACGTGATGGCGCAGGAGTACGGCAAGTACTTCGGCCTCAAGACCGGGATCTTCCGCGGCGGATGCCTCACCGGACCACAACACTGCGGCGTCGAGCTGCACGGATTCCTCAACTACCTCGTCCTCGTCGCGCTACGCGAGGGCGACTACACGATCTTCGGCTACAAAGGCAAGCAGGTCCGCGATCAGATCCACAGCTACGATGTCATCAACTGCTTCTGGAACTTCGCGCAGAACCCCCAGCCGGGCGAGGTCTACAACCTCGGCGGCGGGAAGGGCAACGCGGCGAGCCTGCTCGAATGCGTCGACCTCATTGCCGACATCGCCGGTAAGCGGCCGAAGCTGACGTACAGCGAGACGAATCGCGTCGGTGATCACATCTGCTACTACTCCGATCTTCGCAAGCTCAAGGCCCATTTCCCGGATTGGGATTTGACGTACACGCTGCCCCAGATCACGGAGGAGATGATCAAGACGATCACCGATCAGCAGCGCGCGTAAGCCGCGCCGCGTCAAAGCGAGCTGGGCTTGTGCGTAAGCCGCATATCACGGGTGGAGCGGGGCACACCACAAAAAAACGCCCCGCGCGGGGCGGGGCGGGAGGCGAGAAACCTCGAAGCGCGGTGCGTCATCAGGAAGCGCCGCGTTCTGGTTCGTATTCAGCGTCTGCGTCTCAAGACGGCAGGTGTGAGGAGCGACAGCAGCACGATGCTGCCCGGTGCCGGAATAACATAGGTTCGAAAACCGAAATCGTGCTGGTTCGGACTCCCGTAGGCGCTTCCACCGAGGTACAGCGCGCCCTCCGGATATCCACCGGGACTGCTGCCACCCATCTTCAGGCCGCCAGCGGTGCCCTGTATGCCGATGACGAAATGATCGCCGACATCGAAGTTGATGTTCGCCGCACTGGTGTCGATGAAGAACCAACCTATGCCCGAGGGGCTGACGGTCATCTCGAAGTCGTTGTCATCCGCCTGCCAAGGAGCGCCCGCATTGATGTACAGCACGGCGCTTCCCGGGGTGTAGGCGTACAGCTCGACTCCGGCCAGCGGGCCGGCAAGTCCAACTTCTATCTCTTGCTGCCAATTGAGCGAGGTGCCCGAGTAGTAAATCGCGTTGGTGAATGGGGCTTGTTGGTCCAGGATCGGGTCAGCATTGACGGCTGCCGACGCAGCCAGAAGGACGCCGACAGCTACGGCGCCCACGCCCAAGCTGGTTTTCGCGGAGTTCATTGTGTTCTTCCTCTGAAACAGAGATATGTGTCGCCTGAAGCCCGAGCCACACGGCCGGGCGAGTCTGTTGCGCCACAGCGAGATCCCGTCATCTGGGCACCTGTGATGGCGGAAACAACTGCTGAGCACACTTTGACATGCATCACCCACGATACCACGTGGGTGCATTGCTGTCAAGAAATATCTCACAAAATGTTTTTCTGATTGTTTCTTGAAACATCCCGCCGATGTGCTATGCTTCTGTGGTTCGAGTTCCCTCTCATCGCCATTGGTGGTAGAAACGTGTCCATGACGCTACTCGAGAGTGAGATTCCTTCCCTCCAGGCGGATGTGGCATCCGTTCTGCGTCGGATGCGCCCGGCGTTCGCTGAACTCATCGCGGCATTGCCCGGCGACGTTCGCAGGCCGGCGGATCTGAAACATGTGCTTGAGATCGACGCCAAACTCGGCTGGCAGGTCTTCAAGATCGCGACCACGCCGGACCCCATCGCAGCGAGTTCGCACGTTCCCGGCCGGACATCTATGAAACGCTTCCTCGATGCTGCCGCGAGCCGAATGGTGTCGCCGGCACTCATTGAGTCCGCCTCGCAGGCCTTCTGGGATTTCGAGGAAGTGGTCGGGCGACACGCTGACGATCGAGGCTCGTTTGACTCGATGATCCGCGCCATCGCCGGCGACGAGTCGGACGCAATCGATCTACAGAGCCGTCGCGCAGCCTACCGGGCCAACAGCCGAATCTGGGGTCTGCAAGCCAGAACGAAGCTGAGTTGCCTCATCGTCAATGTCGATTCCATGTCCGACGCGGTGGATATCGCGACGGTGCATGGATGTGTCGATCTCCGCCGTTTTCGACGGGATGCGTCTCTGATCATCGCAAGTCTGAGGGTCTCCGACGATGATGACGTCGTCCGCCGATCGTTTGATCGCCATCCTCTCGATCCGGACGGCCGGACGAAGGAGGGCGTCTCGTTGTTGACGTCGTTCTGCAGTCGTCCGGTACCGAAGATACACAGCACGAGGATGGAATCCGGTTTTGTGCGCACTGAAGTTCTGGCGCGCGGAGTCGGCAATACATCGGCGGTCAACCTGCTCATGGGAGAGGTATCCTGTGGGGCCGGGCCTCGCTATCGGGATGAAGAGAACCGGTGGTTCGTGTCCCGGGCGATGATTCGGCAGCCGGTCGAGGTGCTGATCCACGACCTGTTGCTGCACGAGGACTGGGTTGGGCCGACCGTCCCGGATGTACTCGTCTTTGGTGATCATCGCGCGGACATGGCGTCTCTGGAGGATCGGCAGTGCGATTTGCTGCCCTTGCAGGCCTCGGTCATGTATCTGGGAAGGGGCTCGTCGGTTTTGCATACGCCGGATGTGCCGAACCATCCCGCCATGGTGCGTTATGCCTTTGATCAGCTTGGATGGGAGCAAGAGCGGTTTCATGTTTATCGCTGCCGGATCGAGTATCCGGTGATGCCTTCATCCGCCGTGCTTCGTTTTGCGCTTCCTGAGGCGCCCTCGATAGGGGGGCGGCCTTAGATGGAAATAAGGAATGAGAAAGGAGAACCGGGACGGATCAAGTGGTCAGACATCGTGAGTTCGACGGGCACCCGAGCTTATGTATGTTCTCAACCGTTTCTTGGAGGCGTCAATATATCCGCCTTTTTGCAAGTCGGTGGGCCGTGTGAACCGGCCGTCGGCGCGCGTCTCCGTCCCAAAGGAGAACACAATGAGAGATTTAGCGACAACTGCAATGATAGTCGGTGCCCTTATGCTCAGTCCCGCCGCGCCGGCAGGCACGCATATCGACTGGGTCACCGTCGGTGATGCGGGGAATGCGAATGACATTCACGGTGACGGCTACGGCGGCGTTGAATATGTCTACGATGTCAGCAAGTACGCGGTGACCAACGCCCAGTACACCGATTTCCTCAACGCCGTCGCGGCCACGGACCCGAACGGGTTGTATCACGGAATGATGGCCATGGACTACGGCGGCATCGACCGCAACGGCAGCGAGGGAAGCTACACGTACGGTCCGAAGGGCGGGGATACGAACTGGCTCAACCGGCCGGTGGTGTATGTGGACTTTTATGATTCCGCGCGTTTCGCCAACTGGTTGCATAACGGGCAGCCGAACGGCGAGCAAACCGACGCTACCACCGAGGACGGCGCGTACGACATGTCGCTCGGCAACGGTCTCGCTCGCAAGGTCGACGCGCTGGCGTTTCTGCCCAATGAGGATGAGTGGTACAAAGCGGCCTTCTATAAAGGCGGCGGCATCGATGCGGGCTACTGGGACTACGCGACGCAAAGCAATGTCTGCCCGACATGGGAACCGCCTCCAGGCGGCGACAACTCGGCCAACTATTACAACCCAGATAGTCCTGGCAGCGGGTATACGATCGGCTCGCCTTACTACAGCACCGAAGTCGGAGCCTATAGCTCGTCGGTCAGTGCCTACGGCACGTTCGACCAGGATGGCAACGTCTGGGAGTGGAACGAGACCGTGACCTCGGGAGGCATGCGCGGTCTGCGGGGCGGTTCATGGACAGGCGTGGCGGTCTACATGAAGGCTTCGTACCGATACGGATACTATCCGCAGATGGATAGTCTCAAGTACGGTTTCCGCGTCGCTTGCATTCCGGAACCCGCGGTCGGCCTCTTGGTCATCGGCGCCGTGGGACTGTTCCGTCGTCGCCGGCCGGCAGGAGTCTGACGCCACCGGCGGTCGCAACGGCACGGTTGCCGTTGCGGAGATATCTCGGATTGAAGTCGGTGTTCGATACTGATTTGCAGCAGGCGGCTCCAGCCCAGGGGTTGGCTGGAGCCGCAGCGCTTCGCCGGGTGTGTGTAGCCGTGTTGAGATCCCTCGGCAACGGTGCTCACAGCGTGGGCAGAGGCCGGTCGCCTGCTTATTGAGAATGAGCTATCATTAGCGGCGACATGAGACTTCATCTTCTTCCATGCCTGCTGCTGGCGGTTGTCGCGGCGGTGACGCCGGGCTGTCGAGAGCACACGCCAACGAGCGGCGATCAGCCCCTCACCATCGCTGTCAGCGTCCTCCCACAGGCGTTCCTTGTCGAGCAGGTCGGCCGGGTGCACGTGCGTGTCATCACGCTCGTCCAGCCTGGCGAAAGCCCCGCCACGTATCAGCCCAGCGATTCGCAGGTCAGCCTAGTCATGAAGGCTGCTGCGTACTTCCGGATCGGCGTCCCCTTTGAGAACGGTGCGTGGTTTCACGCGATCGAGCGGTCGCGGGCCCTCACCATCATCGACACGCGCGAAGGCATCGAGCTACGGACGATGCATGCCGACCATTCACACCATGGCTCAGACGAGCACCACGGGCATGCGGTAGGCGGCGGCGCGGACCCGCACATCTGGCTCAGTCCGCGACTGCTCAAGATCCAGGCTGGGACTGTAGCGCGGACGCTTGCCGAGCTGGACCCGCAGCACGCGGACGACTATGCGCAGAACTTGGCGGATCTTGAGCGTCTGCTCGACGAGGCGGACCAAGCGGTGCGCGCGACACTCGAACCGATGCGAGGCAAGGCGATCTTCGTCTTTCATCCCGCGTGGGGGTACTTCACCGATGAATACGGCTTGCGTCAGATCGCTGTCGAGATCGAGGGAAAGGAACCGACCGATCGGGAACTGACGATCCTCCAGCAACGGGCGAAGGCTGAAGGCGTGAAGGTCATCTTCGTCCAGGCGCAAATACCCAGTCGGATGGCGGATGCGATTGCCGAGGCGATCGGCGGGCGGACCGACGTGCTCGACCCCCTCGCGCTGGATGTTCCGGCGAATCTGAAGCACATCGCGGAGCGTATGGCAGCGTCCATGGACTAACATGTGGGCAATGATGCGTATGCGACCCACCCTTGCACCCACACCGGCGTGATGAACAACGACCAACCCGTCATCGAGATCGACCGCGTGACGTTCGGCTACCCGCCGCACCTGCTCGCCGAGCCGGTCCTTGAGAATGTGTCGCTGCGCGTCGAGCAGGATGACTTTCTCGGCATCATCGGTCCCAACGGCGGCGGCAAGACGACGCTCCTTCGGCTCATGCTCGGGCTTCTCAAGCCGCAGCAGGGCAGCGTCACCGTGCTCGGCCAACCCGCAACTCGAACAAGATCGCGGATCGGGTACGTGCCACAGCACGCGAGGATCGACGCATCCACACCGGCGAGCGTCCTGGATGTCGTGCTCATGGGTCGGCTCGGCGCTTCGTCGTGGGGTTGCCGATTCAGCCGATCCCATTGCGATATCGCCCTGGAGGCGCTGGGGCGAACCGAGACGGCAGACCTGGCCACGCGAGCCATCGGCACGCTCTCGGGCGGACAGCGACAGCGCATCCTGATCGCGAGAGCGCTTGCATCGGATGCGCGTATTCTCCTGCTCGACGAGCCGACCGCGGGTGTTGATGCCCACATGGAGCGAGGGCTGACCGACCTGCTCCACCAACTCAACGAGCAGCTTCCCATCGTGCTCGTCAGCCACGACATCTCATTCGTCTCACGTCACCTGAAGCGCGTGGCGTGCTTGAACCGCACGCTGACCTGCCACGGGGCGGGCGAAATCACACAGGAGGTCATCGCCGACATGTACCACGATCACATGGTCGTTGTGCATCACGATGAGAGTTGCCCGCTCACCGAACACCCATCCCCCGATGACCGCGATGCCGAGCCTGCCGGATGATACAGTTCTTTCATGACATCCCGGACAACCCGTTTCTCCTGACGGGTCTGCTCGCAGGCGTACTTGCCAGTCTCGCCTGTGGGGTCATCGGGCCTTATGTCATCGCCCGGCGCATTGTCTTTCTCAGCGGCGCGATCGCGCACATGGCGGTCGGCGGCCTGGGCGCTGCGATCTTCATCGCCACCGTCTCGCCCGTCGCGCTCGGCTGGGTGAAGCCCATGCACGGTGCCATCGCCGCAGCGCTGCTCGGTGCGATCATCATCGCATTCGTCTACGAGCGAGCTGCTGAACGCATGGACACGCTCATCGGCGCAATGTGGGCGGTCGGCATGTCGCTTGGCATCCTGCTGATCAAGTTTACGCCCGGCTACCACACCGAGCTGATGAGCTATCTGTTCGGCAACATCGTGTACGTGCCGTGGGGTCAGGTCTATCTGATGCTCACGTTGGATGCCGGGATCATTCTGATCGTGCTTGTCTTCCACAAGCGCATCCTTGCGATATGCCTCGATGAAGAGCAGGCGCGGTTGCAAGGCGTGAACGTGACAGCCACGAACATTGTGCTGCTCAGCCTCGTCGCGTTGACCGTGATCTGCCTGATCCAGGTCGTCGGGCTGATCCTCGTCCTGGCACTCTTGACGCTTCCCGCAGCGACGGCTGGGCACCATGTGCGGCGCATTGGGCCGATGCAGTGGGTCTCGGTCGGTCTGTGCATTGCGTTGACGACGCTGCCACGGATCGCTGTGTATGGAACGCGCATCAGCCCCGAGTCGGCGATCGTCCTCGCAGCGGCGGGCGTGTACCTTCTGTCAGTCGCCATGATGCGGCTCCGGTCCGGGCGTCGGTGAATGATCCGCTCACCTGCGCGATAATCGCACGCAAAAAAGGACATCACCCCTGTCGCAGCCGTTCCAGGTAAGGCTGGGTTGGCCCCCAACGAACTCCGCGTTGCCTCGCTCGCACCCCCCTTCGATGCATCTCATATGGCACAATTGATCCGGCCAATGCGTCTTGGGTGGCGCGGCTGAGATGCGGGGCTGTATCTGACAACTGATGATCCGCAAGCGACATGCGCATTGGGCGCGGTTACTGCCGCTGCTGCGCGATCATCATGAATGATCTGCTGCGCAACTCCTCGGCGCTCAGGCCGATGTCTTGAAGGGCGTCCTCGGCGATCGCGCCACAGTCGATCGCGCGCAGGAAGAAATTCACAAGCCCCTGCCCTGTGGCGGCGTCGTCGAAGACGTTGCCCACCCGCGTTGCTTGTGCAGCCTGCTCGATGAACCGCCCAAGCCTGCGGGAGGCTTCCGGGAGTCCCTGGAGAAAGAAGCAGTACGTCGCTGCGTAGCGGATCGGCAGTTGGGCTGGGTGCAAATCCCAACCCTGGTAGAAGCCCGCAGCGAGTGATCGGCGGATGTTTCCGCAACTGAGCTTCCAGGCGTCATGCACGGCAGTCCTGTTGGTGAGCCGCTGCTCGTCCGTCAGCGGGGGGCTGCCCTTTGCCGCACGATGAGGTTCAATGGGCAGGATGTTCGTCGCGCCGTCCACGAGGTTGACTCCCGAGCCGGATAGCGCTGCCTGCATCATGTTGCGCGCGAAGACACAGGCATCGTGATGCAAGCTCTGGTGGGCTGCGGTGACATCGCAAGCAGCGGTGTAGTCATACGCGCCGAAGTGCGCAGCGACGCATCGGCCAGCTGCTGCTTCCACAAGCCCGGGCAGCGCACAGCAGCCGTCATGCCCAATGATCGCACGCGGCGTCTCGACCATGAGTTCGACCGTGATCGAACCGGGGTCGAAGCCGCATGTCGTTTCCAACGTGCTGATCGCCTCGATGAACGCCAAGACGCTCTCGACGCGATCGACCTTGGGCAGCGCGATGACGAAGTTGTCCGGCAGGCGTGAGTCGGCCTGCTCCGCCAGCGCGGTGAGAAAGATGTCCAATGTGCGTAAGCCGCGTCGTGCAGTCGGGCCGCCGAAAGGCTTCACGCGGAAGCCGACAAACGGCGGGAGGGCCTGATCTCGCATGCCGCGGGCCAGTTCGCCGGCACATCGTTGGGCGTCGCGGTCCTCTTCGTCATCTGCTCGGAAGCCGTAGCCATCCTCGAAGTCGATCCGGTAGTCCTCGACAGGCTCAGTGCGCAGCTTGCGCATCACGCGGTCATGAACGGCATGCGCAAGCTCACCCGCTTCGGGGATCCCGAGCACGTCCGCCAGATCCGACGGCGCTGCAGCGTATGTGTTAAATGAGCGAAGCGCGATCGCGCCGAGCTTGGCGACCGTGTCGGCGTGGAAAAGATGCGCCCCGCCATAGACGGTATGCACGGGCTGGCGACGATCGGTTACGGCTCGACGTGGATCCAGATCCCGATCCAGGTCGATGCCTGCGAGAATCGCCGCTGCCGTCTCTCTGGGAAGCGATGTTTTCATGATCGAGCTTCCAGTCTGAGCTATCAGGCGCGAGACCGACTACCGCGTTGCGCGACGGGCACGTTCCGTTTCGACGGCCGCGACGGCAGCGTCAATCGCTTCTTCTAGGTCATCGTTGACGATCAGCACATCAAAAAGATCGCCCTCACGCGCTTCGGCGATCTCCCGGCGAGCCTCGGCGAAACGACGCTGAATCACCTCTTCCGTCTCGCGCTTGCGACCACGCAGCCGCTTGAGCAGGATCTCTTCCGATGGCGGCAGGATGAAGATGCCGAACGCATCGGGCATGGCGTCCTTGACCTGCCGAGCGCCGCGGACGTCGATTTCAAGAATGACGAGTCGGCCGGCGTCGAGGTGCTCGATGACCGGGCGGCACGGTGTGCCGTACTTGCAGTCGAAGACGTCAGCCCATTCGAGGAACTCGCTTGCGAGTCGGCGCTGCTCAAACTGGTCATCGGTCAGGAAGAAGTAATCCACGCCTTCGGTGTCCGCAGTGGTCTTTGGGCGTGTCGTGGCGGAGACGGAGAAGACCGCGTTGCAGCGTCGGAGAAGCTCGCGCGTGATCGTCGTCTTACCGACGCCTGAAGGACCAGCCACGATGAGCAGTATCCCGACGTCGCCCGCCTGTGAGTGATCGTGCATCATCGCCATCGCCCCGGCGCGTGTGTCATTTTGTGATCGCGCTGACGCACAGGTACAGCGCCGCCATACGCACCGCCAGACCGCTGGTCACCTGCTTGAGAATGACCGAACGATCGCCATCCGCGACCGCGGCAGCCAGCTCGACGCCGCGATTGATCGGCCCGGGGTGCATAACGATCGCACCGGGCTTCATCTTCGCTGCGCGTTCCTCGCTTAGGCCGAAGAAGTGCGTGTATTCCCGCACACTCGGGAACGGGGCCTCGCTCATCCGCTCAAATTGAATGCGCAGCATGTTGATCGCATCGAGCCTTGGGAGCACAGCGTCGAGATCGTGGCTCAACTCGACGCCCAGCGCACGGAATCCCGAGGGCACGAGCGTCGGCGGGCCGATGCAGATGACCTTGGCTCCGAGTTTGGTCAAGGCATGGATGTTGGACCGGGCGACGCGCGAGTTCAGGTTGTCACCGACGATGCCGACGGTCAGCCCCGCCAGGTCGTAGTCGAGCCGATCCAGCGCCCGGGCGAGCGTGTGCGTGTCGAGCAGGCCTTGCGTGGGATGTTCATGGCTGCCATCGCCTGCGTTGAGGACGGCACAGCGGACCGACTCGGCGATGAGCCTGGCGGACCCCGAGGCCCCGTGGCGAACAACGATCGCATCGACACCCATCGCCTCGATATTGCGCGCGGTATCGACGATCGTCTCACCTTTGGAGACGCTCGATCCCTTGCCCGTCAGGTTGATGACATCAGCGCTGAGGCGCTGGGCGGCAAGCTCGAAGCTGCTGCGCGTCCGCGTGGAATCCTCAAAAAAGAGGTTCGCGACGACTCGGCCTCGCAGCAGCGACGACTTGGCGCCGCTCCTCGTTGAGGCGTCCCGGAAGTCATCCGCGACGCGCAGGAGCGTGCGGATCTGCTCGGCTGAGAGGCTCTCCAGATCCACGATGTAGCGGTAGGCCCACTGCTTCGCAGCGGTGTGGAGCAGATCCGTCGAATGTGTGTCGGTGCCGGTCATGTCGGCTTTCGTCTCGGTAAGGGTCGAAGGCATGCCCGCATGATACCGACCCCCACGAGGCGTGAATGCGGGCGCTCGCCTCCCGGCGTGCAGAGCCCCGCCACGTGCAGTATCATACCGGGTCCGCCTGACCGCTCCCGCGCCCGGCGGCGCGACGGATGGCGGCGATGAACTCACTCCACACTGGCGGTCCCCCTGACCGCCCTATTCGACGGGATGCGCGATGAGTATGAATCACGGCAAAACGCTTGCAACACTGTCCGTCCACGCGGGTCTGACGCCCAACGAGCACCGCGCGGTGGTGACGCCGATCTACCAGACCTCGACGTTCAGCTTCGACAGCGCGGACCAGGGCGCCGCGCTCTTCAAGGGTGAGGAAGAGGGCTACATTTACTCCCGCATGGGCAATCCCACCGTGCAGGGCCTCGAAGACGCCATCGCGGCGCTCGAAGGCGGGCACAAATCGCTCGCGTGCGGCAGCGGCATGGCGGCGATCCACTCCGCTCTCGCCACGCTCCTCTCCGCGGGCGATCACCTCATCTGCAGCGATGCTGTGTACGGCCCGACGTGCAGTCTCGTTGAGAACGTCCTGACGCGCATGGGCATCGAGAACACGATCGTCGATACTTCCAACCTCGCTGCGGTGAAGAAAGCGATGCGCCCCAACACGAAGGTCATCTTCGTCGAGACGCCGGGCAATCCAACGCTCGTTGTCACGGACATCGCAGCGGTGGCGGAGATCGCCCACACGGGCGGCGCGCAGCTCATTGTGGATAACACGTTCATGACGCCGATCCTGCAGCAACCGTTCCGCCACGGCGCCGATGTCGTCGTCCACAGCCTCACGAAGTTCCTCAACGGCCACGCTGACGTCGTGGGCGGCGTGATCGTCGCGAAGGATGAGGCGTCGTACAAACAGTTCCGCACGGCGCTGAACCACTTTGGAGGCGTGCTGCCGCCGTTCGAGTCGTTCCTTGTCCATCGCGGGATCAAGACGCTCGCACTGCGCATGCAGCGGCATTGCGAGAGCGGCATGAAGGTGGCGAAGTTCATCGAAGCGCACAAGGCGGTCGAGTGGGTTCGCTACCCCGGCCTGGAGAGTCACCCGCAGCACGAACTGGCAGCCCGGCAGATGTCCGGCTTCAGCGCGCTGATCTCGTTCGGGCTTTACGGCGGCCTGGAGGCGGGCAAACAGCTCATGGATTCGGTGAGTCTGTGGACGCTGGCGGTGAGCCTGGGCGGTGTGGAGAGCCTGATTCAGCACCCGGCGAGGATGACGCACGCGTCGATGGGGGCGGAGGCTCGTCAGCGGGGGGGCATCACGGACGGCCTGGTGCGGATCTCGGTGGGCATTGAGGATGTGGATGAGCTGATCGAGGATCTGGACCGCGCCCTCTCACGGTACAAGGCGTCCATGCCCGCCGGAGTCGCGACATCGGCAGTGTGATCGTAAGCTGTTTCTGTGTATGGGGTTGTAGTTTTTCTCAGAGCGCAAGCCGGTATGAGCAGGTGGATGGAATGCGTTCGGATCGGCGTGGATTTCGCAGCATGGCGCGCCGGTGCGGCGCGGCGTGCACGCCGATGGGGATGGATGGATGTACGATATGACTTAGAGATGCGGGCTTACTGCGGGTATTGCCAAGACGGCGTATGCAAAAAAAACGCCCGATATTCGCCTGCCGACCCCTGGTTGGCCGATACACGCCTCCGTAGTATGCTCCGAATGTTGGTAAGGACTCCCTAACCGCTTTCGCGTGACAGCGGCTGGGAGTACGATGCCGAGGTGTAATGAGCAACCCAGGTTGACGCGTCATGTACCGACGCATCACATGTTTGATTGACGAAAGGACTTGCCATGTCAGCGAAACGTGAAAGTGTACGACTGCTCGGCGCGGTCGGCCTGGTCGTCGCCCTGGCCGGTAGCGCGACGGCAACCATGCCGGCTGCCGAACGGGTGGCGGCTGCGGAAGCGGAGCTTGATGCCGCTCGGACCGAAATGCAGCAGCAGAAGCGCGATGAGCAGATGAATCTGCTTGTCGATCAGGCTGTTCAGGATGCCGCCGATCGGTCGTTCTATCTGCAGGACACCGTGTCGGTGACCCACACGCCCGGCAAGGGTCTGCTGTTCAGCGACTCAACCGGCGCCAATACGCTGCAGATCAGCTTCAGGACGCAGTTCCGTTACATCTTCAACTTCCAGACCGATGATGACGCCAACGTCGGCGGGAATGTTGACGGGACCAGCGAGGGCTTCGAATTCCGACGCAATCGCGTCCTGGCCACCGGAACGATGAAGGAGAAGATCGGCTACAAGGTGCAGGCCGACTTCGGACCGATGGGCGGCTTCACACTGCTTGACACGTACTTCGACTATGAGCTCGACGAGGGCTGGTCGATTCGTGCCGGTCAGTTCATCCTGCCGTTCAACAGCGAACTGCTCTGCGGATCCTACGTCACACAGGCCGTCGAGAGGTCCCACATCGATGGGCTCTTCGGCGCCGGGCGCTCCCAGGGCGTCATGGTCACGTACACGCAGGAAGAGATCATGTTCCGCGGTTCGTTCAACGACGGCATGAACTCCAACAACACCGACTGGAACAGCGATGCCAATGAGATGGCGTTCACCGCCCGCGTGGACTGGATGCCCTTCGGTGAGTGGGCGCAGTTCTGCGATTACACATCCAACCGCGAGAGCGAAGAAGGCCTGAAGGTCGGTGTCGCCATGCACTATCAGGACGGCGACCCCGGCGACGCCGCCACACCCACCAGCCTGGCGGCGAACGGCCCCAACGTCTGGGCCTGGACGATCGACGGGCAATTCGAATGGCCCGGCGCGAACCTCTATGCGTCGGTGAACGGATTGCACGTCTACTCCGAGACCGCCGGCGTGGCTGACACCGACAACTTCGGCTTTGTCGTGGGCGGCGGCTACTACGTGACCGACGACACCGAGATCTTCGGCCGATGGGAGTACATGGACATCGACGGTATGTCCGATGAGCCTATGATCTTCACCTTTGGTGCGAACAAGTACATCGATGGTCATGCCAACAAGTTCACCGTGGACTTCGGCTTCACGACAGAGAACGTCCCCCTCGGCTTGAACTCCGACCGGGTCGCTCTGGAAGTCGATGCAGCTGGCGAGGACTTCCAGCTCTTCGCCCGCGGCCAGTGGCAGTTGATGTTCTGATTCCTTTCGCACCCGAAAGGAACCTGTGAGACCCCGACCGGTCGGCCACTTGTGGCCGGCCGGTTTTTTCTTTTGGGCCTTCCGGAAGTTGTGTGGGTATTTGACCGCATCTGCCGTCCCTGCCCCCAGAATCTGGCGAGGGGGTCAGGGGCGGCGGATGCTCGTGATTGGGTGTAGCGTGGTGGCGTCGGTGCCACGCGTGGAGTGTCCCGAGCACGGCGTACGGCTGGCGCGGCTTTGCGGTGTATCCAAACCGTGCGAAGGATCTGGTTGTCACCGCACCGCATCAACTGCTGGTCAGCGACATCACCTACCTGCGGACCATCGTGGGGTTCATGTACTTGGCGTTGATCATGGACGCTTTCAGCCGAGCGATCGTCGGCTACGACTGCAGCGACAGTCTGGAGGTCATTGGCGTCCTGTGTGCCCTGGGGATGGCGATTGGGCAACTGCCCCGGGACGCCAAGCTGATGCACCATTCCGACCGGGGCATCCAGTACTGCTGCCGGGAGTACATCCAGCGGCTGCAACGGGCGCAGTTGAGCACCACCATGGCCGAGCGGAACCACTGTTACGAGAACAGCTAGGAACTGCTCAACGGCACGCTCAAACACGAGCTGGGTCTGAATGAGACCTTCGTGCAACCCGTCCACGCGCGCCGGGGCACAGCCGAAGCAGTGACGATCTACAACCATCATCGTCCGCCGCGGGGGTGGCAAGTAGGCCTACTGTGCGTCGGCGGGTTCCCAGCGGATCTGGGCTTGGCCAAGGATCATGCCGGTGGCGTACGCGAGATCGGTCTGGGAGACCTGGTACGCGGTGATGGCGGTGATTTCGGAGCTTTGTGCGTCGGCGAGCCGGGCTTGGGCGTCGAGGACATCGGTGCTCGTGCGAAGTCCGAGATCAAACTGGCGCTGCTCTGCTGCGAGCGTGCGAGCAGCGACGAGGACGCGTTGCCTGGAGGCGAGGAGTCGTTGCCAGCTTGCACCGAGGTTGTCGGCTGCGGTGAGGACTTCCTCGGTGATCGCGGCCTCCCGATCGCTCTTGGTAGCGAGGCGTTGGAGTCTCCGCAGGATGGCGCGGTGGACGCGCGACTCGGCGGCCTGGTTTCCGATGGGGACTTCGCCGCGGACGCCGATGCGCCAACTGCCGTAATGCGTTTCGCGAATCGTGTTGAACGTGTCGCCGAACGAATCGTCCACCGCATTCAAGCCGTAGGAATACTCGACTGCGAGGAGCGGGAGGCGTCGGTTCTTCTCGAAGTCGATGGTGCTGGCGTCTTGTGCGATTTGCAATTCAAGTTGCAGCATTTCCATGCGCTCACCGAGCGCGACATCGATGAGCGTGTCAAGGTCGAGGTTGAGCGCGACGGGGTTCGGCTCGGTGACGGGGATGAGCATCGCCCGTCCCGCCATGGGCAGATCCGGTTGGTTGATCATGCGCTTGAGCTGGCGTTGCCTTGCGCGCATGCGGTTGTGGGTGATGATGATATCTTCGAGCCTGTCCGCGACGCCCGACTCGGCGCGGAGGATTTCGACGACAGGCGCCTGCTCGGCTGCGACGAGTCGCTCGGCTCGCTCAAGCTGCGCCACGGCAAGTTCGTACTGGACTTGGCGGACCTCAAGCTCCCTGCGGACCGCGTAGAGAAGCCAGTACAGGCGATCGACCTCAGCGAGGATGCGAATGACTTCGAGCTTGGTCTGCGCCTCGCCTTCCTGCCGCTGATACTCAGCGATACGGATGCCGTATGTGTTGGCGCGCAGGCCGGCCCCTCGCAGGAGGTTGTGTGAGATCGAGACGCTCAGGTCGTTTGCGTACGACGGGTTGAGCGTGTTGAAGGCGAGATTGCGGTCGGTCCGACTGAAGGGGAAGTCAACACTGACGGTACCGCCCGTCCTGAGGGGGATTTGGACGGCGAGCCCGGCATCGAAGACATCCGCTTCGCTACTGGTGAGGCTGGATGACGTCTGGTATTCGGAGGAGGAGAGCGCCGCCCGAGCGGAGAAGACCGCCTCGAATCGCGCTTCTTCTTCAGTGATGGTCGTGGCTGCGATGGTAGGGGAGAAGAGCGCAGCCTGGAGGCTGAGGTTGCCTTCGAGCGCAGCGGCACGGCACTCTTCGAGTGTGAGATCCAATATCTCAGCGGCTTCATCGGCCTCGGTCGGAAGCGGCGGCGTCTGGTCCTGTTCCTGGGCCGCCATGGCTTGGACATCCATCGCTTCGACGCGGCGGAGCCGTTCCTTTGGTGTGCGGACTTCGCCGAAGCGTTCATCGCTGAACGGACCGTGGCACGCGGCGAGCGGCAGGAGTTGCGCTGCGATACACGCGCGGAGCAGGAGTGATGCGCACCTGCGGGACGGCGTGCGCGCATGTCGGACGGTACGATTGCTATTCATGTCGGAGCGCCTCGATGGGATCGAGTCGAGCAGCCTTGATGGCGGGGAACATACCAAAAGCGACGCCGACGAATGCGCTGAATCCGAAGGCCATGACGATCGCCCAAGGCGGGATGTACGCATCTTGAAGCCCGCCGCCGCCGCGCGAGATGAGAAGCGTGAGTCCCTGTCCAAGGAGGACGCCGACGGCCCCGCCCACGCAGCAGAGCGTGATCGCCTCGATGAGGAACTGGAAGAGGACGACGCCGGGCCTGGCGCCGACGGCCTTGCGCAGGCCGATCTCGCGCGTGCGTTCGGAGACGGAGACGAGCATGATGTTCATGATGCCGATCCCGCCGACCAGCAGGCTCACGCCGACGATACCCATCGCCACGCCGGTCATGACCTTGGCCATCTGTTTGAACTGCTCGACGTACTGCTCGATGAACTCGACGCCGAAGGTGTCGGGATCATCGGCGTGCAGGCCTCTCGCTTGGCGCATGAAGAACTCGATCTCGGCGCGTGCCTCTTCGGTGACGTCGGGTGAGCTGGTCTGCGCGATGACATACAGGCCGGGCTCGCGCATTTTCCAGGCGGTGCTGTGCGGGATGAATATCTCGGTCTCGGCGCGATCGCCGCCGAAGAGCGCGCCCACTTCCTTGGTTTCCACCACGCCGACGATCTGGAATCGCCGACCGCCGACGAGCAGGTACTCACCGACGACCGTGCGTGGCAGGCGTAGTTCGTCGATGGCCTTGTCGTTGACGATGCAGACTTGGCGTTTCGCCTGCTCGTCGATTGGCAGGAACTCGCGTCCCTCGATGACCGAACGACCCTCGATGCGATGCCAGTCGGGCCGCATGCCCGTGACCATGACGTTGCTCTGGCTTCGCTCACCGTAGGAGACGGGTGTGTAGAACTCGCCCATGGGCGTAAGGCGGGCAAGGGAGGGGCACTTGTCGAGCATGCCATCCACTTCATCCATGTTCATGCGGATGTCGTGGTAGCTGTAGCCTGCTTCTCTCGCTTCACGTGAATTTCTCGGGAAGACGTAGACCTTGTTGGCGCCAAAGTCGGCGAACTGATCGAGCACGTGCGTCTTCAGGCCTGTCATCCCGGCGATGACGGCGGTGACGGACGCCACGCCGATGATGATGCCCAGCGATGTGAGAATGGCCCGGCCCTTGTTGACCCAGATCTGGCTGAGCGCGAGCATGATGGACTGAGGCAGGAATCTCAGCATGACTCATCGCCTCCGTTCGCAGCCGCGCCGTTGCCGCCGTTGTTCGACACCGCCTCGCGCGCCGCCCTTGCCGATTCATACGCCCGTTCGACCGCGGCGATGTGCATCGGGTCTTCGCTCGTCGGGCAGTCGGAGATGATCATGCCGTCGCGCAACCGAATGATGCGCTGTGTGTGCGCTGCGACATCCTCTTCGTGTGTGACGATGATGACGGTTTGGCCATCCGCGTGAAGCTGCGTGAATAGCTTGGTGATCTCAACGGTGGTGGCGGAGTCGAGATTCCCGGTCGGTTCGTCAGCGAGGAGGATGCTGGGCTGATTGACGATGGCGCGTGCGATGGCGACGCGCTGCTTCTCCCCGCCGGAGAGTTGGTTGGGCCGATGTCGTATGCGGTCTTCCAGTCCGACGCGCACCAGAGCCTGTTTCGCCCGGCGTCGCCTGCCGCCCCAGCGCTTTCGACTGTAGACCAGCGGCATCGCGACGTTGCCCAGCGCGGTCGTTCTCGGAAGAAGCTCGAATGACTGGAAGACAAAGCCGATGTGCTCGTTGCGGACACGCGCGAGTTCGGCAGCCCCCATGCGGTCGGTGCGCTTTCCCGTGAGGTTGTACCGCCCGCCGGTCGGTCGATCCAGGCAGCCGATGATGTTCATCAGCGTGCTCTTGCCCGATCCGGACGCTCCCATGACGGCGACGAACTCGTTCTCGCCGATGGCGAGGTCCATGCTCCGCAGCGCGTGGATTTCCTCGACGCCGACCTTGTAGACCTTGGTAAGTTTCTCAAGCTCGATGACCATCACGCCGCCTGCCGATCGGGAAGGTCCTCATGCGCCGCCCGGCCGATGGTGTCGTTCGTCGGTTCGTCAGACTCGGCGTCGTCGGTCGCCTCGTCGGCCTGCTCCGGCTCAGCCTCGTTGGCGTCGGACGCCGTGTCCTTCTCATCCTTGCGCAGCTCCTGCTCATCCACGATCTTCTGCTCGTGCTTGATGGACATGAGCACCTTGAACGGACCCGACACGACGATGTCGTCCGCCTCGATCCCGCCCAGGATGATGGTGTTGATCAGATCGCTCGGCCCGACCTTGACGAGCGCCACCTGCGCCTCGCCATCAACCATCCGGTAGACGACGTTCGCATAGCGGTGCGTGGAATCGACGTACTCGCTTGCCTCAACGATGTCCTGCGGCAGATCGTCGATCAGGCGCTCCTGCACGGACTGACTGGGCACGATCAGGATCTGTTCGTGCTGCTCGACCTGGATATCCACGTTCGCGGTGAGCCCGGAGTACAGCCTGCGTCCGTTCGTCTCGATGAGTAGTTCGGTCTCGAAGTACGCGCCGCCTGTGTTGTCGATCGAGCGGAAGAGGGCGATGTGCTGCACGACGCCGTCGAACACGTCATCGGGATAGGCGTTGATGTAGACCTTGGCAGTCTGGCCGTGCTCGATGGGCGCGATGTCGGACTCGTCGATCCGGGCTTTGACGACCATCTCGCTGAAGTCGGCGATGACGAGGATGACGGTGCCCACGTTGTTCATCGTGCCGGCAATGACGGTCTCGCCGACCTCGGCGTTGATGCGCGTGATCGTGCCATGGATGGGCGACTTGAGCGTGCTGTAGCTGAGTTCATCCTCCGCCTGCGTGATGCCGGCCCGGGCGATCGCCAGACCTTCGATGGAGGCTTCGAGTTGGGATTCGATTTCGAGGTATGAAGCTTCGGCGAGTTCGACATCCACGGGTGTTCGGTCGCCGGTCTCAAGCAGATCCTTGGCTCGGCGCCAATCGGCCCGCGTGGTGACGAGCCGTGCCCGCAGGCCCTTGATCCTGGCCTCGTCGCTGCGAAGCTGGGCTTTGCGCTGATCGAGCATCGCCTGGAGATCGCGGGCATCAAGCGTGACCACGATGTCGCCCGGCTCAACCATGTCGCCTTCCTCGAAGGGAAGTTCCTCGATGCGGGCGCTGAACCGTGCGCTGATCGAGACCTCGGTCTTCGGCTCGACGATGCCCGGCGCGCTGATTGCCTCGATGAGCGTCCCTTGCCGAACCTCGTGGAGCTTGACCGGCGTGCCCTTGGCTTGCGGACGCATGCCGCCGATCCGAGCCACCACGTGTGGACCAAGGAACACACCACCCGCCACAACGACGATGACGACAACCGACAGAATGACAAGCAGGATTTTCACGTTTCAACAATCCCCTTTCATCGTATTGCCTTGTTCGGGCTCGGCCGTTGCGAGTTGCACCGGCAGGTCCTTTTTGCGAGCAGAACATGAACGCGCGGTGCGGCGGGTATGGCCGATCACGGGCCGGCTCGCCTGGATGATACATCAGCCGACCCGCTCGCGACTCCCCACACGCGAGTCGAACGGGCCGGCTGCACCTGCGAAGCTGGGTCAGCATGGCCGATCGCGCCAGCCGAGCCGGTCGCAGGCGCCTGGAAACACGGATGTTCGTCAGCAGCGGCTCACGCTGGGCGTTGCTTCTCCCGATACCGGAGATGGAGGCACTGATTCCCTCGGCATCGGGAGGCAACGATGGATGCTGCAACTGTTCGCCGACTGGAACTGAGCTACGACGCAATCCGCCCACGAGCACACGACTTGGCGGAATCCGTCTACGAACGCCTCGCCAGGCAACTCCCACAGCTTCAGAGCATGTGCCCCGACGACGCCAACACGCGCAGGCAGCGTGTCATGTCCATGCTGACGCTCATCCTCACCAACGCCAGCACGCCGGGGTGTTTCGTCCATCCCTACCAGTCTCTTCTGGATGCGGACGGCCTCGACTGGGAAATCCAGGAGCAGCATGGGACCATCGCCCGAATCCTCGTCGAGGCGATGGCTGCGACGGCGGGGAACATGTGGACCAGGCAGCTCACCAGCGACTGGACGCAGGCCATGGCCTACGTCGGCCAGACGCCGGAAGTGTTCTACGGCTGAACCCACTGCGCCTCGCTCTTCCGCCGATAACCGCTCACACTGATCCATCGACGCCCGAGCGAAGAGCCGCTGCGTCAGTCCGTCCGAAAAGCCGGACAGCAGCGAAACGGACGACAATGCGCTTCGCGCAAGCGTCACAACCACTACAATTGGGTTCGATTCGCTTGTCCCCGACCCGACACGCTGGCGATGTCCCAATTGCGGCGCATGGTAGAGGGTGGCACAAGGAAGATCGGAGAACCAATACCATGAAACGATTGCACTTCATCTGCGCGACTGCCATCCTGCCGTCGTGTTTCCTTATCGGAATGGCTGCCGCGCCGGCTGGCGCACAGGTCGTACCGCTTTCGTACTGGACACTCGGTGAGTCGTCGGGCGACACAGCCTACGACATGATTGGCGACAACCACGGCACATACGTCGGCGGCTACGAGCTTGGCCAGGCGGGCATTCGGCCGGATGACACCGCGGTCCGCATGTGGACGGACCGGCAGGGGTACATCGAGGCTGAGCACCGGGACGCATATGTGATTGACGAGGGCACGCTGCACTTCGCCTTTCGAGATACCGGATCGTACGAGCACGCCGGCATCAT
Organism: Phycisphaerales bacterium; assembly: GCA_023135165.1. Lineage (GTDB taxonomy): Bacteria > Planctomycetota > Phycisphaerae > Phycisphaerales > JAGLTS01 > JAGLTS01. The sequence continues at coordinate 43,491 of JAGLTS010000041.1, forward strand.
CTCAAAAGACGCCCTCAGCTACGGCACGGGCGGACATCTCACCGCGTACACATCTGGCGGCCCGGCCGAGTGCTTGCGAGTGCGACTCCGGTCCACCGACACTACGCACACGGTCTGGACGCCCATGTACCAACTCGATCAATGGTATGACATCACCTTCTCGTGGGGCGGCGAGGGCATGAAGCTCTATATGGATGGCGATCTGATCGATGAGGACGCCTACACCGGGGGCCTTGGGCTGACATCTGGTGGCCTTGGGAACCTCGAACCACTACTCCTCGGTGCCTCGGCGGCGCGGAGTGGCTCAGGCTCGACCCACCCGCGCACGAGCTTCTTCTCAGGCCTGCTTGATGACATCGCCATCTTCGACCAGCAACTCACGGCAAGAGAGGTCGAGTCGAGCCTCAGCAGCCTCCGCGCCGTTCCCCTGCCCAGCGCCGCCGGCCTCGCCTTTGCCGGCCTGAGCAGCCTCGGCCTAGCCGGGACACGCCGACGCCGCGCGTAACACGGGCTCACCGCACGATTGCGACACTTTCCGAGCACCGGACGTCTCCGCGTGAGACTTCCGGTGCTTTCTTGCGCGCCTGTCATGCTCGGATTCACCTCACCAACCGGCGAGAAATCTCACGAAGCTGCTTAGCTGGGGTATGACAGACGCTGAGGTGTCTCTCGGAGCACTTCGCCGGGCATCGCCAAGAGTGAGTACGATGGGCTGTACACGCACACCGGTGGGGTGGCCGAGCGGCTGAAGGCGCCGGTCTTGAAAACCGGTAACGGGTTCATCCCGTTCGTGGGTTCGAATCCCACCCCCACCGCTTCTCTCTCAAGGTCATGCTGCACCGCGCAGCCTGACCGCGCGGCCCCAGCCGTCCGGCGGCGCATGTAGCGACAACCTCGATTCCGCCGTCAACCGCCAAATCAGCGCCGTTGTGAGCCGGCACACGGGGCCATCGGCAGCCGGTACAATCCGCCTCCTGCTGCCGGCCGAGTGCAGCGGCTGTGTTTTCTCGCCGCTGCGTCGATGCGCCACAATGCGGAGTCGTCGGCGCTCCGGACTGGATGATGTGAAGATGCTACCTGCCGAGTTTACGCTGAGCGATGACTTCGAGCCTGCGACCTACGAGGATTGGCTGGCGCTGGTCGACGAAGATCCAGCTGGCGCATCGTTTCAACGCAGACTCGTCACGCGGATGTATGAAGGAATCGCGATTCAGCCGCTGTACATGCAGCGCGGCCGGCCGGGCGAGGGCGGGCGTGATGCGTCGGAACTCGCTGGCCTGCCGCCGTACACGCGCGGCGGCCGGGCAACCGGAAACGCTGTCGGCGGCTGGGACATCCGGCAGGTGCACGGCAACGCTGACTTGGCGGCGCTGAATCGCGCAATACTCGATGACATCCGGGGTGGTGTCACATCAATCGAGCTGCGCCTCGATGCCGCCGGCCGCGCCGGTCTTGATCCGAGCGACCCGCGAGCGAGCGATCTCGCAGGCCGGGATGGCGCGATGATCTACTGCCTGAGCGACATGGACGCGGCGCTGGCGGATGTGCCCCTTGAGAAGATCGGCGTCGGTCTGGAGGCGGGCGCATCGTTCCTCCCAGCAGCGTCGATGCTCATCGCGCTCCTTGAGAAGCGTCGCATTGGTGTACCCGGCGCGAACATGGCGTTTCGTGCCGATCCGCTGGCGACGCTGGCGCGAGATGGTCATTTGCCGATGTCGTTGGATGACGCGATGACGACGATGGCGGAACTTGCACTGTGGACTTCGTGCAGCGGTTGCGACGCGACAGCGGTGGGCGTTGATACATCGCCCTACCACGATGCTGGTGCCAGCGCAACTCAGGATCTGGCGTTCTCCATTGCGACGGGGATCGAGTATCTGCGGGTGATGGAGCGAACCGGCCTGGATGTGATCGAAGCCGCTGAGCAAACCGTGTTTACATACAGCGTCGGTTGCCGGCTGTTCCTGGAGATGGCGAAGCTGCGCGCCGCCCGGCGATTGTGGAGCCGGGTCATCGAATCCAGCACGACAGGCAAGACTACAACGCCGATGCGCATGCGTGTGCGCAGCGCGGCGAGAGTGCATACGGTATGCGATCCTTGGGTGAACATACTCCGCAACACAATCTGTTGTTTCGCCGCTGCAGCGGGAGGCGCTGAGAGCATCACGACATCACCCTTCGATGCGAGGATTGGTGAGCCCGATGCGCTGAGTCGTCGAGTGGCGCGAAACACGCAGTTGTTGCTGCGGGATGAGTCGAACCTGCATCGTGTCGTTGACACGGCGGGCGGCTCGTGGTTCATCGAGAAACTCACCGATGAACTGGCGGAGAACGCGTGGACGATTCTCCAGGAGATAGAGCGAAAGGGGGGCATGGCCGAGGCGCTGGTGAGCGGCTGGATCGCTGAGCAGATCGAGCCCGTGCATACAGCAAGGCTGAAGAACATCGCTCGACGGAAAGACGCGATCACGGGCGTGAGCGAGTTCCCGAACCTGTCCGAGGATCGACCCAAGAAAGCGCCGCAGAACCTTGCGGGGCTACGCAGCGCTGCTGCTTCACGATTAGCGCAATCCGACCAATCGGCGATCGGGAAGAGAAGCGATCAACCACCGGGCAAGCTTGTCGCGACGCTTGTGGAGGCGGCGCATGCGGGGGCTTCGATCGGTCAGATGACGGAGGCGATCCGCGGGTCCGGCGAGGCGGTTCGCATAGAACCACTCAAAGCGCATCCCAACGCGGAACCGTATGAAATACTCCGCGATGCAAGCGATGCCCATCTCGTGGCACGCGGCAACCGGCCGACTGTATTCCTGGCGAACATAGGCCCGCTCGCGCATCATACCGCTCGTGCGACGTACGCAGGCAACTTCTTTCAGGCCGGTGGCTTTGAGGTCATCACAAACACCGGTTTCGATAACACAGATGAGGCTGCCGCAGCCCTCGCCGAGAGCGGCGCCGCAATCGTGGCGATCTGCTCGTCGGACAAACTCTATGAGCAGCATGTCGTGGATCTCGCACCGAAGCTCAAGGAGGCTGGCGCACGCACCATTGTTGTCGCAGGTCGCCCGGGCGACAACGAGAAGGCATATCGGGACGCGGGCGTCGATCGCTTCATCTACATAGGATGCGATGTGCTGAGCACGCTCACTGACCTGCTCGCTGAAGAGGGGGTGTTGCGATGAGCACAATCCCGAACTTCTCTGATGTGGCGCTCACAGACGACGCATCGCACGCTGCGGATCAGCGCGACTGGCAGCAGCGGGCGGAAGCGGAATGCGGCGACTCCGTTGATGACCTCATCTGGCGCACGCCGGAAGGGATCGACATCACGCCGCACCATAGCGCCGCGGATCTCGATGGGCTTGACCACATTCAATCAGCGCCGGGCATCGCCCCGTTTCTGCGCGGGCCCTATCCGACAATGTATGTTGTTCGGCCTTGGACGATTCGGCAGTACGCGGGCTTCTCCACCGCTGAGGAATCCAACGCGTTCTATCGGCGCAACCTCGCAGCCGGGCAGAAAGGACTCTCAATCGCGTTCGATCTGGCGACGCATCGCGGTTATGACTCGGATCATCCGCGCGTGGCGGGCGACGTCGGCATGGCGGGCGTGGCGATCGACTCGATTCTCGACATGCGCACGCTGTTCGATGGGATTCCGCTGGACCGGATGAGCGTGTCGATGACGATGAACGGCGGCGTCCTGCCGGTGATGGCGCTGTACATCGTCGCCGCTGAGGAACAGGGCGTACCGACCGAGAAGCTTACGGGCACGATCCAGAACGATATTCTAAAGGAGTATATTGCGCAAAAGGAGTTTATCTTCCCTCCACAGCCTTCGATGAAGCTGGTGGTGGATACCATTGAATTCGGCACCAATGAAATGCCGTTGTGGAATACCATCTCCATATCCGGATACCACATTCGGGAGGCTGGTTCGACTGCGGTGCAGGAGCTGGCGTTTACCTTAATGGATGGATTCACATACGTGGAAGCGGCGCAGGAACGGGGGTTGGATGTGGATGACTTTGCGCCCCGGTT
>JAGLTS010000042.1 GCA_023135165.1 Phycisphaerales bacterium
ATAACACAAAGGCGCAATTCCTTGGCGACAGCGCCGGGGGACGGCTTATTGTCGCCATCACGTCATCATCAGCTGCGAGAGGTGTGAGCTTGCCCCACTACCGTGGACAATGCGGCGGGCAATCGCTCAGTATCGCCCGCGCCTGGGCATCGCCTGCGGCACGACCCGTGCGTTAACCCTGCCCATCGTCACAAACGCGCTGCGATCCCGTCTCTACCGCTCGGACGAGGAACCCGCCTCACTCCGGCAGGTGGGCCGGCGTGGGTACTGCTGCGTTCAATCGACGCTACTTGCCGTGGTCTGCTGCCGGCGATGGTGGCAACACAAGCGGCGTGGTTGGTGGTGGTGACGGTGGTGGCGGTGGTGGTGGTGCGGGGTCACCCGCTTCGACGATGTCAAGCAATGGCGGCGGCGGCGGCGGCGGTGGTGGTGGTGGAGGTGGAGGAGGAGGAGGGTTCTGTGGTTCAGGCATCGGGGTGTTGTCCTTTTCTGGTGATTACGGTAGGTGGCGGAGCCAGACAATAATCGCAAAAAGCACTTCAACGAAGATAGGCACAATTGCGAGGGCCGAGAGACGTAAGGCTCGGTTGAACCAGGCGAGTCTGCGCTTATTGACAGATCGATTCCGTGTTATGGCGTCACACATATGTTGCTGAAGCTGCTGTAGCAGATCATCTGACAATATCCGTTGGATCTGCTCGTCGGTATGGCTGTGCGAGCTCTGCCGAATCTCGTCTTCGTAAGTCTTCTGCCGTGTTAGCCATTCGGATGGCAAAGCCTCGCAAACGTACCGGCGAGGGATGATGCTGAGCGAGAGATAAACAAAAGAGAGCATTAAGGATAATGCCGCGCAGAATGCAGACAAGAAGTAGACTGTGACATCCCAGCGAACAAAGACCTGGGCAACGTGATCGCCGCGCGTCAAATACACAAGGCAGGCGACGAGGAGTGTATTAGCAGATAGGGCCAACGGAAGGCGACCGTAAAGGCGGTCTACTTCCGCTCGTTCGTGCTGATACACTTGGTGGCAGTAATCGAAGAAGCGCTGTTTGTTCACGTTGAATCTCGCTTCCGGATATCAGGCTTTAGCGAAGCGGGAAGTCTCGGAATGCTCCGGAAGCCGCACGAACAGACCAATAATCGTGGACTGGGGCATCCCCCCGAAATGCGGGGGAGTGGCTCGATGCGGAGAATGTGTAGGAACATCAGACTCCGCACGACGTTCCAATCTCCTGCGCGTCGTCGTGCGTAGCCGGATCGTTTGGCGCTGAAGCACTCGCGTGTGCTGCTGCCTCGCTGATTTCTGTCAGTCGTAGCTCGGAAGAGGGTACTTCGAGCGGGGCGGAGAGGGCGGTGGGTGTATGCGTGTTGCTGATTGTGGTGGATGCGTTGACGGCGCAGTTGCCCGGACGCTCGACCTCCCGGAGATCGGAAGGCCGCTCGTGTATCCAGAAAACCCGCCCGTAGACCCAGAGATGGATGCATCGGTGTGGATGATACTGGAAAGTCGAGGTGATTGGTGAGCGTTTGGGCCGGCGTTGTCGTCTTCACACGCTCACGTCAAACAAGACGCGCTGTCGTGCTGCCAGCGGTACGTGCGCAGGGGGATGCGGCTGTGGTCGTTGAAGACGACGCCTTCGGCTTCCAGGAGTAGTTGCTGTTCGCTCTTACCTGAACCCGCACCGGTGCTGATCTCGCCCTTGGCGTTGACGACGCGGTGCCAGGGGATGCCGGCATCATCGGGCATGGCGTGCAGGGCGTAGCCGACCTGGCGGGCGTGACCACCCAGGCCGGCGAGTTCCGCGACTTGGCCATACGTCGCGACCTTGCCCTTGGGGATGCGGCGGATGATGGTGTAGATGTGCTTGTAAATGTTCGTTCCGCTTGGCATGGATGATCCCCGATTCATCAGAACGCTTCGGCTGCGACACGCGTCGCCAAGGCATTCACTCATACCGGCGGCAAGGCTCAGGGATTCGAGTCACCTGCCCGTGTGCAGTTCGCCGGAGCGTCTTCGATCATGGCGGGCATGACGTTCTGATCGTTCACGCCTCCATGCTCCGCTGCCGGGCCGGTGCGCTTCCGCGCAATGCCGCACGCTCACACGTTCGCTATCCTGCACACCATGCCGAGGCCGCGCACCACACTGTTGCTGCCGCTGCTCGTGTTCGCCGCCATCGTGCTCGCGCTGCTTGTCTGGCGCGGGACGCCGAACTCGATGCCGCATCCGATGAATGAGCAGTACGTGACGCTGCACTACGTTGGGCTGGGGTTGACCGATGGCGACGGCCCGCTGGGCAAACGCTACATCGCGGTCACGATGCGCTCGCCGGATGATGACGGGTTGTGGCGATGCGAGTTCGACGGCCCGGGCTACAACGCGTTCAAGAGCTACTACCCCGATGGGACGCTGAGCGAAGAAGGCGCCTGCCTGGTCGAGGTCATGGGCTTGGAAGATGCGCCGTATCCCGATCGGCACGACCTGCAGTGGTCGCGCTCTTATCGTCCGGATGGCACACAGGCGAGCGAAGTCGTCGACGGCACGGGCGTGCAGACGATTTGGACGCCTGGGGGCATCAAGACGTGGGAGCTGGAACTGCGCAACTATCAGCGCGCCAAGCTGAGCTGGTGGTATCCCAACGGCCAGTTACTGACGGTGCAGACCTTCGACAACGGCAAGCGGCACGGGTCGTTCGTCTCCTACCATGACAACGGACAGAAGAAGCTCGAAGGGGCATACGATCACGACGCGCGCATCGGCACGTGGACGCGCTACGGCCGCGACGGGTCGGTCGAGTCCGTCGAAGAGTACGACTGAAACCTCACGACTCGATGTTCGCCGCAAGCGTGTGGGATCGCGATCTCCCTGCTCATCGTCGCCTCGCGGTGGGGCTGTCTGTACACTGCGCGTCGGCATCCTGATCCCGCTCTACCGCGAGCGGGTGATCGCGCCGATGAAGGGACTTTGCGGAGCGACCTCGCCCAATTCCGGCCTACACACCATGCGCGTCACCATCATCAATCAGTTCTATGTCCCGGACATCTCCCCGACAGCCCACCTGTCCGCCTCGCTTGCGGATGACCGGGCTGCCCGCGGCGATGCTGTGACCGTCATCACGAGTTGGGGCGGATACGTGCCCGCCTCCACGGACCAGAGCAAGTCCAGCAAGGATGATAACCCGCGCGTGCATCGCATCTGGACGCCGCGCCTCGGCAAGGCGACGCACATCAAGCGTCTGATCGACTACGCATCGTTCTACATCGGCGCGCTGTGGCGCGTGGTGCGTTTGCCTCGTCAGGATGTCATCATCTCGCTGACGACGCCGCCTTACATCGTGCTGACCGCGTTGGCTCACAAGATGCTGCACCGGCGCACGAAGGTCGTTCTTTGGAGCATGGACTGCTATCCCGATGCGGTGGAGCGCATGAAGGTCATCAAGGACCGGGGCGCGCTCTCGCGTCTGATGCGACTGACGAACCGCATCATGTTCAAGCGGTTGGACCATCTCGTCTGCCTCGACACCGCCATGGCGGAGCTGCTCATCTCCCAGTACGGGCCGGCGCGGCGTGCGCTTGATTCGACTGTCATTCCCAACTGGGAGAAGGCGTCGTTCTTCCCGCCGGACGGTGCGCCTGAGCCGTTCGACGAGATCGCGGCGCTCAAGAAGCAAGGCACGTTCGTCATCCTTTACCTCGGGAATACCGGCTACGGCCATCAGTTCGACACGGTTCTCGACGCGGCGCAGGCGCTCGCTGATGATCCCGTGGTGTTCTTCTTCATCGGCGGCGGAAAGCGCTGGGCCCAGCTTGAGCGCGACGCAGCGCAGCGTGAGCTTGGCAACGTGCATTTGCGCGGCTACGTGCCGAAGGACCAGACGCCTGCCGTCATGGCCGCCGCGGACTGCGCCCTCATCACGCTGGCGGACATCGCGCTCGGCGTCATGAGCCCGAGCAAGCTGCACTCGAACCTGGCGATGCGCCTGCCCGTGATCTACGTCGGGCCGGAGAAGAGCAACGTCGATGACGCGATCAAGCGCTTCGGCTGCGGTATCAGCCTACATCACGGCGAGACCGATGCGCTTGTCCGGTTCATCCGTGATCTCGTCGGCGACACGGAGAAACTCCAGAACCTGCGGGCCGAGGCTCGCCGCGCGTTCGACGAAGCGTACTGCGACACACAGACGCTTCCGCAGTTCGAGGATGTGCTGAAGTCGATCCGCCCATCATCCTGATCCAGCAATCGCGATTGCCCCTGCCGTAGGCATTCACGTTTCACCGGGGGAATGAGCGATGCCGCCGCAGTTGAAACAGTCAAGCGCGTCGAACGAACTCGACCCGACTGATGGTAAGATTGACTTGGAGTCGCTGCGCCGCTCTCAACTGCAGCGTGGGACATCTTGAGGTACAGTCCACGACGGCTATGGCAACAGAGTTGGGCTCAGAGTCTCGGGTGGAGAGCCATGCTGGATACGGTGCTGAACAGTGTCTGGGACCGCACTGGGTTTCGGACTGCGCCGCAAGGACTCGCCAGGCGAGATGGATGAGTCCGGCTGAGGAGCAGTAACGATGTATCCCAAGGACCGAGCCAACATGCGAAAGCGCGCCCTGCTCGTTGGCGGTAGTGCCGTTTTCCTGGGTGTGTTCACTTCCTTTGTGATCGCTTGGGCCTTTGCATGGCGAGCAGACACGAGTGGCTGGGAGCTCGATGAGTGGTGCGAAGGGCGCCTGTGGATCATGCACAGCGATTTCGTCGGCCGAGAGACGTGTTCCTTCTCGCTGGGGAGTAGGACGGTGCAAGCAAAGGAGGGCGATAGCGAAATCCCTGCTTGGATGGAGACCGCTTCCTGGAAGGCAGGTGGTGTGTTGTCAACCGGGCACGATCCCGAGGTCCTTAGGTTCTGGGCGGAGGCGTGCAGCGGCTGGCCCATGCCCGCACTTCGCTGGATGCTCGTTCCGCTGGAGTACTCGATGGGGAGCCCGCCTTCAGGTAGCGGCGGCATGACGCTCCAGTATGCGCATCAGGGTCCGGCATGGCTGCAGCACGCTGTGCCCTCTGCCCAAGGTGGTGTCTTGGCGTATCGGCCCTGGTGGCCGGGACTGCTCGTCGACACCGTCCTGTGGGCTGCGGTCTGGTCTCTCCTGCTCTTTTCGCCTCTTGTTGTGATTCCGCACCTGCGGCTGCGAGCGGGCAAGTGTCCGCGCTGCCGCTATGTGATCGGGAAAGGCGATCGAAGCGGTTGCCCGGAGTGCGGCTGGGGGCGCGACGCGGACAGACAGGATCCATGAAGCGCGGTGGCTGAAGCGCGCTTCCCGGGGCCGCTTGCTGCACCTTCAGGCCCTTCGCACATCCGGGGAAGATGATCGACGCCGCCGCAGTTGAAGCAGCCAGACGAGTCGAACGAACTTGACCGGGCCGCGAGCGGCCGCATCTGTCGGAGTTCCAGAGGGAGCGCCGGTGAGCCAGGGCAACCCCTCCATCCCAGCAGCGCCCCCCGACGGGGCGCGATGCGGCTGCCGAGGCCTCCCGCGTGAGGACCTTGTGCCAGGATTCACCGGCGACAGTCGATGTGCCTGAATACACGTTTTTCCAGCCGTGCGGTCAACAGTAAGCGTTTTTCCGGGTCCGTAACGATTTTTCACCCCCCGTTGGCGCTTGTCATGGACGTGGGGCCATGCTCTCGTCTCGTTGTGGAAGAGACGCCGCTGCTCGCTTCGTGTGTCGGCCGCCTGCCTGCATCTCCGTCCTGGTGCCCTGCGGCAGTTCGACCGTCTTTGATTTCACAACACCATCCTCAGCATTGACAAGGTATAGCTTGCCGGGCAGCAATATGCTCCAATCCGGCCACGCGTCGCACATCAACAGATCAAGGTCCTTGCCAGTGGGCCTTGCCAGGCGAGGTTCTCATCACTTCAGCACGACCTTGCCGGACCCCTTCACGATCACGCCGATCACCGTCGCTTCTTCGCGCAGTCGGCGAAGCTGACGCACGATCGAGTCCGCGAACGAGGGTCGGACGATCAGCACGTACCCGATCCCCATGTTGAAGACGCGGTCCATCTCATCGGCGTCGATCTCGCCGTGCTCCTGGATGAACGGGAAGACGGCGGGCACCTCCCAGCGCGATCGGTCGATCACCGCATCCACGCTGTCGTGCAGCGCTCGATTCACATTTCCCGGCAAGCCGCCACCCGTGATGTGCGCCATGCCCGTGATGATTCGTTTCACCTTGTATCGGCGGAGTATGCGAACGATCGGCCGGGCGTAGATCCGCGTCGGCGTGAGCAGCACCTCGCCGAGCGTGCGGTCGGGATCAAGCTCCGGATGTGTTTCGTGCAGGTCCAGGCCGGCGTGTTCGACGACGCGCCGGACGAGACTGAATCCGTTGGAATGCAGACCGTTGGACGCGATGCCGATGACGATGTCGCCCGCGGCGACGCGTTCCGTGTCGATGGCGCGGTGCAGTTCGAGCACGCCGACCGCGAAGCCCGCCATGTCGAAGTCGCCCTGCGCGTACACGTCGGACATCTCAGCCGTCTCCCCGCCGATCAGCGCGCAGCGGGCGAGCTTGCACCCTTCCGCCACACCCTTGACGATCTGCTCACCCTGCTTCGGGTCGAGCGCGTGCACCGCCAGATAGTCGAGGAAAAACAGAGGCTCAGCGCCCTGCACGATCAGGTCGTTGACGCTCATGGCGACCAGATCGATCCCGACCGTGTCGTAGATCCCCATCTCGGCTGCGAGCTTGACCTTCGTGCCCACGCCGTCCGTGCACGCCACGAGCACCGGGTCGCGGTAGTTTCGGCGGAAGAGCTCTTCGTTGTAGTCGAGCCGAAACATCCCCGCGAAGCCGCCCGGCAGGTCGATCACGCGCGTCGAGTGCGTCCGGCGCATCATCGACTGAATCGATCGGACCATCACATCGCCCGCAGCGATGTCCACACCCGCCGCTGCGTACGTCAGCCCTTGCTTTGCCTTGGCCATGCGTCAAGGATAACACGTCAGCTTGATGAGCCGGTGCCCGGTCGCCGCCTCCGTGGGAATGATGATCATCTGGGATCGCAGTGGACGGATGGATCCTACGGAGGTGCTGTGAGGAACCAGTGCAGTTTGCCCCAGATCCCACGGTTGGGTGGTCGGGCGGCGCCCGCGATGCCCTTGGCTGCAAGGTACAGGCTCCACCCCGCGAAAAGCCAGCACGCCGCTGCGTAGAACTCGAGGATCTCTTCGGGGAACTTTGAGCCCAGTCCCTTGATGATGGGCGTGATCCCCAAGTCCCGCAACTGACCAAGTGCCATCAGGATTGCCCCGACGAGCGTCAGCCGCTGCGCGCGGTCCCAGACGGATCGGTTGAAGGGCCACAGCCGCACGCCGCCACGGATCACCGCGAAGAGGAACAGGCCGACCAACACGACGATTGCAACGATTGCCGCGATGCGGTAGGCCGTGTCGGCGCCCGACTGCAACCCCACCTCACAGATGAGTTCGTGAAGCGTGTTGAGATTGACCTCGCGCGGGTTGGGTCCGTCGCCGACCGCCACCATGTTCTTCTTGACGAACAGGCGAATCCCCCAGTCGTTCTCCTCGCCGACGATGAACGCGAAGAACAGGGCGAATATGAGACACTTGGCGCGCAGCCGACGTGCATTCTTCGCAGCGACGGCGCCCATGACCGCGAGCACAGCCCCCGCCGCAGCCATCACCGTGGTGGGGATCTCCACGCACCCATCCTCGCCGAGCAGCTCGGGAAACCACGCCGGTGCGAGGACGATGCAGCCGAGGAACAGTGCTGCCGTCAGCAGATGGAAGTCAGCGTACGCCGATGCGTAGGCGATCGACGCACGATCCATCGTCGGCGCAAGCGCTGCTTCCGGGTCGGTCTGATTGTCGGGAATCGTGGACATGCACAAGGCTACCTTATCCATGCGGCGTCGACTCAGACTGCCACGCCGAGCTGCAATGCCGCTGCGTCGGCTGTCTGGTCGATGAGCGTTGCGATCGTCATCGGTCCCACGCCGCCGGGCACGGGCGTGATGAGCGATGCTCGTTCAATCGCCGTGTCGAAGTCCACATCGCCGATGACGCCCTCGTTGTAGCCGGCGTCGATGACGACTGCGCCCGGCTTGATCCAATCGCCCTTGATGAACCTGGGTTTGCCGACCGCGGCGATGACGACATCAGCCCGCCGAACGAGGTTGGCCAGCGAGCGCGTGTGTGAGTGGCAGAGTGTGACCGTGGCGTGCCGATTGATGAGCATGGACGCCATTGGCCGACCGAGGATTGGGCTTCGTCCGATGACGATCGCCTCGGCTCCGAGCAGTTCGACATCGTATGCTTCGAGCAAGTGCATGATGCCGCGCGGCGTGCAGGAGGCGAATGCGGGCATTCCGAGGATCACGCGCCCGAGCGTCGCGGATGTGACGCCATCCACATCCTTTTCGACGGGGATGGCTTCGAACGCAGTGCGTTTGTCGATCGGCTTCGGGACGGGGTGTTGGAGCAAGATGCCGTGCACGAGTCTGTCGTTGGCGAGATCGTGGATCGCAGCGACGAGTTCTTCGGTCGTCGTCTCGGCTGGGAACTCGATTCGCCTGGGGATCATGCCCGCATCCTTGCACCTTTTGCGTTTCATGCGCGTGTAAGTGACGGAAGCGGGGTCGTCGCCGACGAGGATTGTGGCGAGCGAAGGCGTGATGCCGGTCTCAGCCTTGATCTTCTCGACCTTGCGCGCAGCGTCTTCAAGCACGTGCTTGGCGAGTGAGCGCCCGTCAATCAGCTTGGCCTGTTGTGTTTCGTTCATGTCATCAGGATGTCCGCAGTTGCGGTTTGTGCTCATAGCCCTGTGTGGCAACGCAGGGTTTCTTCTACAGCTTCCCTTCGACGATCTGGAGAATCTCCTTCTCCAGCGTCTGCGCCTGCTCCTGAACCGCTGCGCCGCGCGCGAGGATGTCCGCTGCCCAGGCTTTGTCCTCCAGGTCCGCTGAGTTGATCTTCACATTCAGGTACGCGCCCATGACCGCTGTTCTGGCGCACAGCGCGCCGACGCCCGCATCCGATACGGAGTTGGGGTTGCCGATTTGGGCCATCGCTTTGACGACTTCCATCGACGCGAGCGACTGTTCCATCACGCGGAATGGGATCTCGATCGCCGCCTTGGTCGCATCCTGAATCGCCGCCTGGCGCGCCGCCTTCTCTGCATCGCTGCCTTTGGGCAAGCCGAACGCCGCCATGATCATGTTGAAGGCATCGGTGTCCTCATCAATCAGCCGAAGCAACTCGTCGTGGATCTTCTTGCCCTTCACCGCCCAATCGGAGAACTCCTGCCAGCGAGCATCCCAGCCGCGCTTGTGCGATGAGAGGTTGGCGACCATCGTGGCGAGCGCCGCGCCCATCGCACCGGCGGCTGCGGCGATCGACCCGCCGCCCGGAGCAGGCGACTCCGACGCCGTCTCCCACACGAATTCGCTGAGCGTCAGGTCCACGAGCTTGTTCCGCGTCTTGTCCGCGATCGCGTACTCGATGATCTTCTCTTCAGGCTTGAACGGGTACAGCTCATCAAGCCCCATTGACTTGACCGCGATCTTGATGAGTTCCTTGTCTGACACGCCGAGCGAGCGATTCTGCTTGCGCAGGAAGTACCGCCCGGCATCGAGGACCGCGTTGAGCGGCATCAGGCCGACCAGCTCCGACCCGGAGACGCGCACGCCGCGATCGTGCGCCTTCTTGCACACTTCGTCAAAGGCGACATGTACCGGCGTGACGCTGATGTTCGTGAGGTTCATGGATATTTGCGCGACGCCGTACTCCTCGATGAACCAGCCGATGCCCTTCACGCATTTGAGCGAGCCGGGGATCATGACGGGTTTGCCGTTCTCATCCTTGACGATCTTCCCGGTGACCGGGTCGCCTTCGCGTTTGGTTCGACCTCGCTCGCGCACGTCAAACGCAATGGCGTTGGCGCGCCGGGTCGATGTCGTGTTCAGGTTGATGTTGTAGGCGACGAGGAAGTCGCGCGCCCCGACCGCGGTCGCGCCGGACTTGGGGTTGAACTCAGCAGGTCCGAAGTCGGGCTTCCATTGCGGCATGGCGAGCCGGTCCTTCAGCGCTTCGTATTCGCCCTTGCGGACGACGGCGAGATTGCGTCGCTCTTCGGTGAGCGCCGCGTTTTCATAGCAGAAGACCGTGATGCCCATCTCTTCGCCCAGGCGCTTGGCGAGCTTGCGCGCGTATTCGACGGTTTCCTCCATCGTGATGTTCGAGACGGGGACGAGCGGGCAGACATCGGTCGCGCCGAAACGCGGATGCGCGCCGTGGTGCTTGCTCATATCGATCAGTTCCGCAGCTTTCCGCACCGCCTTGACCGCGGCGTCGAGCACCGCATCAGGCGTGCCGACAAGCGTCACGACCGTTCGATTCGTCGCCTTGCCGGGATCGACATCCAGGAGCGTGACGCCCTCGGAGTTTTCGATCTCGTCGGTGATCTGCTTGATGATGGACTCGTCGTTTCCCTCGCTGAAGTTGGGGACGCATTCGATGAGCTGGGTGGCCATGGGGTTCCTCGCTAAGGCACGCAGGCGGGGGTGGTTTCAGAAAGCGGCGATTGTAGACAAAATCGGGTGGATCGCAGGATCACAGGGCAATCGCAAAGTCATCCTGTGGGCGGCGTGAGCGGGTCATCGCGGTCCCAGCCGGCTTTGAGGCGCTTGCCTTCGTCGCCGCACGTGGATGCGGCCCCCCCGTTTCAACAGATTGAAGGCCATGCGGCTGGTAACCCGCGAGACTTTCCCTGGAGTGGCGATGCTCCTCGGGAAGCCTCAAGACGCTGGCAACATCGACCGCTCGCCTCCAGGTGGCCGGGCGGTTTTCGTGCGCCGTGACAGTTTTCTCTGGCCAGCTGGACGTTTTCCGGTACAAGATAGACATGCGAATGGCTCAAAGACCATTTGGCAATGTGACGAACTCCGTCGCGCAAGGCAGAGCGACATGCCCATCGGTCGCCAAAACAACGGTATCCGACACCGTATCCGACCCCAACGAGGAGATGTCCTTTGTGCTCGGTGAACACGAGACTTAAGTCGGCCAAGAAAGTCGGCCTTGCCCTGGGCAGCGGTTCCGCGCGCGGCTGGGCCCATATCGGAGTGATTCGGGCCCTTGCTGAAGCAGGGATCCGCATACACTGCGTGGCTGGCGCGAGCATCGGGGCCGTGGTCGGGGCCGTTTTCGCATCGGGTAAGCTCGATGCGTTTGAAGAAGTCGTGATCGGGTTCGACTGGAAGCAGGTTGCCCGTTTCTTCGATGTCGTCTTTCCCAAATCGGGCCTCATCGACGGCAAGAAGGTAGCTGATTTCGTTCGTGGCCACGTACGGGGAGAGAACATCGAAGACTTGCCCATCCCCTTCAGAGCTGTAGCGACCGACTTGACCACGGGGCGTGAAGTCATCATTCAGGACGGCGACCTCATCGAGGCGATTCGCGCCAGCATTTCTGTCCCTGGCATCTTCACGCCGGTCCGAAGGGAGGGGAGCATCTTGGCCGATGGCGGGCTGGTTAACCCCGTTCCCGTGACCGTCGCGAGGGAAATGGGGGCGGACTTCGTCATCGCAGTCGACCTCAACCACGACATCGTCGCAACGAAGGCGATCAAGCTTTTGACGGCCAATTCACACGATGCTGCTCCTGGCGGAGGCTTGTCGCGCGGTTTGGGGAAAACGAGCAGAATCGTGGAGACTCTGAACAAGGCCGTGGGGGCTCTTGAACTCCGCGCTCTCTTGCAGCTCGGCGCATGGACGGCCAAGGAGCCATTGCCGAACATCTTTGAGGTGCTGGGCGCCTCGATCAACATCATGGAAAGCCAGATCACGGCGACCAAGTTGAAGGCCGACCCACCCGATCTTCTCATTCAGCCGAAGCTGGGGCACATGCGGTTCCTGGAATTCAGCCGTGCCCCGGAAGGGATCGCCGAAGGGTATCGGGCGACAAACGCCCGCCTCCACTCGCTCAAGCGTCGCTGACCGCCGGCTGGAACTGGTGCGGGACAAGGAAAGAAACGGTGTCGGATACCGTTAATGCGTGTTCTTGGAGGCGAGCAGAGCGTACACCATCGCGGGCGGGAGGCATAGCAGGCCGGCCCAGGGTGCGGGGCACTCGCAGAGTCATCCTGTGGCAGCGTGAGCGGGTCATCGGGGTCCCAGCCGGCCTTGAGGCGTTTGCCTTCGTTGCCGCGCGTGGATGCGGCCCCCCCGTTTCAACAGATTGAAGGCCATGCGGCGGAGCCGACAAAAGACGAGCCCCCAAAACAGTGTCGGATACCGTTTCTCAGAAAACGGTATCCGACACTGTTTCTCTGGCCTGTCGGAACAACGGGGTACGCCGGGCAATGGCGGGCGTCCGGAGGGCCTGGGATGCCTGCGGATGGCCGAGCCATGCGGGTGTCAGGTGAGGTTGCGCATGAAGGGGGCGAGGATCTTGTCGTAGTCGAACGCCAAGCGGCTGCGGATCTGCTCGTAGACGTACCAATCACATTCGCCTTCGAAACTGCTTTGAATCCTTGCATTTTCCGGATCGATGACCTGTGCGTGGTAGATGACATCGACGCAGGCGATGCCGGGGCAGCGCGGGCCGGAGAGGTGGCCGACGAATGCGACGATTTGGACCCGCACGCCTGTCTCTTCGCGAACTTCCCTGCACACCGCGTCTTCGACGGGTTCGCGCATGCGTATGAAGCCGCCCGGCAGGCCCAGGCCGGCCCCGTCTGCACGGTTGATGAGCAGAAGCCTGCCCTTGTCGTCAACGATGATGGCGCATGCGGCGACGGCGCTGGGCCAGTGCCCGAGCGAGATGATGCTGAGCACCCGTTGCAACGCGGACAGAAGGAAACGTAGGATCTGGAAGAGCAGCCGCTTCATGGGTGGAGCGTACCACGGGCAGCGGCAGGGAAGCAGGGAGGTCTCCAGCATGGATGGGACAATCGAAGCGAGGCTGACGGCACTGGAGGAGTCGGCGAGCTTTCAGCAGCGAACGGTGGAGCAGCTCGACGAGGAGGTGAGGCGGGCGTGGAGGCAAGTCGAACTGCTCCGGCGCCGGTTGTCAGTGCTGGAAAGGCGGCTCGATACGCTTCCGGATGACCGCGCCGCGGCCGACGACGAGCCGGCGGAGTGACCGGTACCGGTAATCTCCGCAAAATCGCCTGAAACCCCTTGCGGACACCCCCGTTGTGGTGATAATAGGGGAGTGGCGCATCCTAATAACGAGCTGACTCCCTGACGAGCGGCGCACGTGGAGATCGATCCATGGTCAGTCAGGAAACTCTGAACGTTCAGCCGTTCTCACTCATAGCGAGCATTGCAGAAGAACTGTGTTCTCTGCCGGCAGTGGCGACGTTCGGTTGGATGAAACGAGCAGCGGAAATCCTCGCGCGCCTGCATCCGAGAGCGGCGACGACGATCGTCTTGGCGAGGGAGGATGGCGACCACTGGGTCGCGCCGCGCGACTTCACGGGATCGGCCGGGGCGGGTCGGTCAGCATCCTCCACGGGGATCGTTCGGGGATTGCTCGATGAGCTTCGAACCGAGCCGATCCTCAACGGACTTGGGGCGACCCGAACGGACACACCGATCCTCGTGCGAACGAACGCTTCGGGCGACCGTGCGTGGAGGTCCAGCCGAATGATGCTGCGGGATCGGCTTCATCCGACGCGCCTGACAATGCTCCAACCGCTGATGGACGACGGCGAAGGGCGGCGGGTTCTCCTGGCCGATCTGTCACCAGGTCGTGCCGGCGGTCGATTGAGCACAAGCACATACCTGACGCTTGAGGCGATCATGCCGCTGCTCGCGCGACGGGTTGTGAAGGCTTTTGCCGATAGCCGGCACGTCCTTGAGCTGTCACCACGTGAGGGTGAGGTGCTTCGGATGTTGCAGCAGGGCAAGACCGTCAAGCAGATAGCGTTCAAGCTGCAGCGAAGCCCGCACACGGTGCACGATCACGTCAAGTCGCTGCACCGCAAGCTCGGTGCATGCAACCGGGGCGAGCTACTGGCCAAGACGTTCGGCCTGTTCGAGCGTGAGGACTGACACCCCGCGCGGCAAGCCCGCCTTGCTGGCTCATCGTGGTTGTGGAAGTAACATCGCGGCGGAGGATGTTCGCCGCTGCGGTGCCTATGCGCTCTCGGCGACGCGGACGGCGTAACAACGGGCGATCTGAGCGATAAGCGTGCGCTGCTCGCCGCTGGCTTCAACGAACCGCAGTCCGACGATGTGCTTGCGCAGGCCGATGCGCTTGACCCACACGACCTCGGCTTCGAGTTCGATGCGCTGCTTTGGGCCTTGCAGTTTGACGGTGAGCGTTCGCCCCATCTTGCGAGCGCTCGCCTTGTTCGTGATCACGCGGATGCCCGAGGCTGAGAGATCCACAACCGTGCCCATATTGCAGGGCATGTCCTCGATGCGAACGCGTCCGCAGCCTCGTCGCGACTTGGCGGAATCATCCGAGCAGGCAGGCTCGTGGCGCAGGATTGGGCTGAGTTGGTCCATATGTGATGATTTCGTCCGAATCAGCATCTGCATCCGCGCAAATCATCGCGGATGAGCCTAAGTCGTGCGTTTCAGACGGCATAACTGTTACGAACTGCCCGATTGGTGATGCGTATCGAGCCTGCCCGTCCAGAGAAGCCGGAGCACGCGGCGAAGGTCGTGCGCCATCACGAGCAGACAGGGAAGCAGCAAGAGCGTCAACACGGTGGCGGAGATCAGGCCGAAGCTGATGGTGATGGCCATG
The DNA here is from genome assembly GCA_023135165.1 of Phycisphaerales bacterium. Lineage (GTDB taxonomy): Bacteria > Planctomycetota > Phycisphaerae > Phycisphaerales > JAGLTS01 > JAGLTS01. The sequence goes on from JAGLTS010000042.1 coordinate 14,774, forward strand.
GGGATAAGGAACCGGGCCTGGAAGGACTGTTCGAGCATGAGCGGGCTGAGGCCGAGCACCGTGGTGATCGTGGTCATGAGGATTGGCCGCAGGCGCGCCTGCCCCGTGGCCTGCGCCGCGAGTTTGGGCGAGACGCCTGTCCGCCGTTTCATGTTGTAGAACTCCATGAAGATGAGCGAGTCGTTGACGACGATTCCCGACAGCGCGACGAAACCGACGAGCGAAAGGAACGTCATGTTGAAGCCGAGCACGATGTGTCCCCAGATCATTCCGATCGCGGCGAACGGGACGGCGAGCATGACGAGGATCGGCTGCGTGTAGCTGGAGAAGAGCCACGCGAGAATTACATAGATCAGACCGGCTGCGGTAAGCATGCCGATGGGTAACGTCGAGAACGACTCCTGCATTTCTTCCTCTCGGCCGCGCGGTGTGATGCGGACGGCGGGATGGCGGTGTCGCAACTCTTCGATGTGCGGGGCGAGGTCGAGCAGGACTTCATCAGCGCTCACGTCAAGGGCTGCATCCACATCCGCGGAGATGGTGATCGCCCGGCGTCGGTCGAGCCGGCGGATCGTCGCATACGTCTCACCCTCTTCAAGCACCGCAACCTCGCTGAGCGGGACGGGATCGCCTGTGGGCGTGAAGACATGCATGTGCTCGATCGACGAGAGGCTGCGCCGTGTGGCCTTGTCCGCCATGACGCGCACGTCGACATCTTCTTGATTGTCAGCGAACGTATGGGCTTCGATGCCGAAGATGGCGGCGCGGATTTGCGATGCGATATCAGCGGTCGTGAACCCCAGCTCGTGTGCGCCGTCGCGGAGCGTGATGCGAAGTTCCCGCTGGCCGGAGTCGGAGTCATCGCCGATGTCGAAGACACCCTCGTACGTGCGGAGCAAGTCCTTGATCTTCGCGACGACGGGTGCGAGCTGGCTGGGCTGTTCACTGCTGACGGTGAACATGATGGGAAGCCCGGTCGGCCCGCCCTGTATGCCGCTGAAGCGCAGGTTCTTGATGCCCGTAAGCGTACCGAGGCGCTGACGCATCTCGGACATGACGACGGTGCTGGTTCGCTCCCGCTGCTCCGCGGGCAGCAGTTCGAGCCAGACCTGCCCGATGTTCGTCTGGGATGTGACGCTGCTGCCGTCTGCGCTGCCTGCGATTCCGACCAAGCCGGACACGGTGACGACCTCCGGCGTCGAGCCTGCGATGGCTTCGATCCGGGACACCGCGTGATCGGTGACGGAGAGGGGTGTGCCGATCGGCATGGTCAGATCGACCATGACGGTTTCACTGTCGCTTGAATCGAAGAAGACGACCTTCAGCTTCCCGCCGAGGGGAAGGCTCAGCGAAGCGAGCAGTGCTGCGATGGCGATGGCGAAGGTGAGGTAGCGGTAGTGCAGGCACGACCCGAGCAGTCTGCGATAACCGTCCGCGATCCAACCGTGGAAGACCTTGTCGCGAGCGCGCTCGATGAATGACGATTCCCGCTTTCGCGCCTTCCCGGACTCACGGCGCCTCGCCTTGGCGATGTCGATCTTTACCAAGCTGTGCCCGAGATGGCTCGGCAGGATCAGCAGTGATTCGACGAGCGAAACGAGCAGCGCGCAGGCGACGACGACGGGAAGCGCCTCGAGCATATCGCCCATGCGCCCCTGAATCAGCGCAAGCGGGAGAAACGCACAGATGGTCGTCAGCACCGTCGTCACGACAGGCCAGGCGACCTGCTGTGTTCCCTTGACAGCGGCAGTGAGCGCAGGCTCGCCCGTTTCGTGGCGCGTGACGATGTTCTCCGCCACGATGATGGCGTCATCGACGAGCAAGCCGATCACGACGATCAGACCGAACATCGTGAGCAGGTTCAGCGTGATGTCGAGCAGATGCATAACGGCGAGCGTGCCGAGGATCGAGATGACCAGTCCGAGACCGACCCACAGCGCGACGCGCCAGTTGAGCAGGATGACCAGTGTGAGGAACACAAGCACGCCGCCCCACAGTGCGTTGCGCTGAAGCAGGTTGAGCCGTTGCCGAATGAACCGGGCCAGATCGGTGTGGAGGACGACGTTGTCAGGATCGACCGCGGGCCGGGAAAGCCCGAGTTCGTAGGCCATCTGAACGGGTGACTGGCGTCCTGCGTGTCCGCCGTCTTGCCTGATTCGCCCCGCGAAGTACGCCTTGACCATGTCGGAGACTTCAATGACATCTTCGTCGCCGACGACGTATGCGGTCAGCGAGACGCAGGGCTGGCCGTTCACCCGCTCGAAAAAGTCCACGTCGGCGAAGCTGTCGCGGACCTGTGCGATGTCGCCGAGGCGCAGCACGTGCCCGTCGGACCCAGCCTTGATGATGATCTCTCGCACAGCCGCGGCGCGTTCTTGAGCGCCCATCGTGCGAACCGAGACGTGGCTGGTGGGGAGCCGAACGGGACCGGCGGGTAACTCCGCCATGCCCGCGCGCACGCGCGCCGCGATGTCCGGCAAGCTGATCCGATGTTCGAGCATCGCCGCCGGGCTGACTTCGACCGAGATTTCATCACCCCTGGTGCCGGACACAGCAACCGCGCCCATGCTCGGCAGCGTCCGTAGGTCGTCGCGCATCTGGCGGATGAGTCGCTTCATGTCGCGCTCATCTCGGTCGCTGATCAGCGACATGCTGATGGCGGGCAGGTTGGGCTCCAACTTCTCGACGCGAATCCGGTCGGAGTTCTCGGGCAGATCCTCAAGCGCGTCGATCTCGCGTTTCACCTCATCGACGGCGTAGTCAATGCTGATGCCCTCGACGAACTCGATCCGGACGGTGGCCCCGCCCTCGGTGATGGTCGTGTTGATCTCTTCAACGTCGGAAAGATCGAACACGCGATCTTCAATCTTCCTGGCGAGCGTCTCTTCGATTTCGTCGGGCGGCGCACCGGGATACGGCGCGCTGACGATGACCTCGTTCGGCCGAACCTCGGGAAAGAACTCGCGCCGGAGCGAGAAGCCGAAGATGACGCCCGCGCCGATGATCGCGAACATGACCAGATTGGCAGCGACGGGCTTCCGCACGCCGAACGACGCCATGCTCATGGATTCATCCCCTGCCGGGCCGTGTCGGTCTGCTCCGCCTCAACACGCATGCCGGGTTCAAGCTCATCCAGGTTCGTCACGATGACGCGATCGCCCGGTGACAGCCCCGATGAGATCACCGCCCATTCCGTTTCGATCGGGTCAATCCGTGGGTACGCGCCGTCAACATGGCTTGACACGTCAACGCTGCGCGCCAGCACACGGCCGTCATCATCAGCGACGAGCACGCGGTCCTCCACGACGGAGCGCCTCGGTACGAGGACGACCGGCTCCTGATGTGAACCCAAGATCGTTCCGAGGATGAACTGACCGGGCAGCAGACGGGCGCCGCCGTCGAGCTTCGCTCCCTGCGCGACTTCGACGTACACCGTGATCGTGCGCGTCCGTGGGTCGGCCTCGGGAGCAATGCGCACCACCCTGCCCTCCCAGTCGGCATCCGTCGCGGCGTCCGTGTGAAGTCGGACTTCGTCCTGCGGATGAATGAACCCCGCTGCCGAGACGGGGATGCGAAGAGGCACTTCGATTCGGCTCAGATCGACGAGTCGGGCGACGACCACGCCGCTTCGGATGTGTTCGCCGACATCGACATTCACCTGCTGGAGATAGCCGGCAAACGGCGCGGTGATGCGCGTTCGCGCGAGGTTCTTTTCCGTAATGTGGAGTCCGGCGCGTTCGCTCGCCATCCGCGCGATGAGGCTGCTCCGTCGCGTGGGGATGAGTTCGATCTGTTGTTGCAGTGCGCTCTCTTCACGCTCGACGCGCGTGACCTCCCGCTCCATGCGCTCGACCTCGACCTCCTTGGCGCCGCCGCTTTGAAGCGCAGTACGGAGACGCTCCAACTCGTCGCGCGCCAGGCCCGTCGCTTGCACCGCCAGTTCGAGTTGATCGCGCAGCCGATCCTGCTCAACGAGCAGGCCGGCGATCTGGGCTTCGTACGATTCGATCGTGTGGCGAGAGCGTTGCACAGCCTCTGCGAAGTCGGTGTCGTCGAGCCGGATGAGCAGTTCACCCGCCTGGACAAATGCACCATCCTCGATGTGATCGGGGCGCTCGACGACGACGGCAGCAACCTCAGCGGCGATGTCAGCCGCGGTCATCGCGCGCGCCGTACCGTACCCGCTCCACCTCGGGGCGATCATGACGGTCTGGGCGGTGACGGTCGCGACCTTCCTGGTCATCTGTCGTGTGAAGCTGCTCGCAGCCTGCGGCTTGTGCCCCTGCATGTAGTGCAGCAGCCAGCCCGCACCGACGATCAGGCCGACACCGACGACGGCTCGCGCGACAAAGGCGATCGTTTGAGGCTTCATGCGGCTGGTGAGTCTGGTCATGTGGGTAACTCTGATCCATGGCGCGTCGAAACGCAACAGTATAGTGTACTTGGTTGCACGCTTCCCGCAGCGCCAAGGGAGCGGGCAGGCGCGTCTGCCGGTCAGCTTTGCTCCGTCTTGTGCAGCGTCCGGCAGGAAGCCCGACAGAGGTGTTCATGCCCAGGTCAGGCCTTCGGGGATCGTGTTGAGATTGTCGCAGCCGGTCTCGGTCACGATCACCATGTCCTCGACACGCACGCCGCCGACGGCTCGACAGTACAGCCCAGGCTCGATCGTCAATGCATCACCTACAACCAGCTCCGGCCCGGCTCGGTCGAGCAGAGGCGATTCATGCACATCCAATCCGATGCCGTGCCCCGTCCCGTGCGCGTAGCTCGCCATGTGCTCATCATCAGTCGGCGGCAGGCCGATCGCTCGCCCGCGGCTGGTGAACACATCGCACGCAGCCATATGCACGTCTTCACCCGTGGCGTCCGCTCTCGCAGCAGCAGTCGCTGCTCGCTTCGCATCAACGACATCGCTGTGCATGCGCGCCACGACATCGGGGATCTCGCCGTGCACGACGGTTCGTGTGCAGTCGCCGTTGTACAAGCTGCTTCGATCGCGCGGGTAGACGTCAATGATGATCGGTTCGCCGGTGCGCAGCTCGCCCGATCCCAAGTCGTGACAATCCGCACCGATCGGCCCGCCCGCCACGATCGAAGGCGGCGTCGAGAAATTCCGCTTGAGCAGGTCCATCTCGATGAACTGACGCACGCGCTCACTGGTCAGCGTCTCGCCGCCGACGTGCAGCACGCCATCCCGCCCGGCCTGGGCGCCGCCGATCATCTCGCACGCTCTGCGAATCGCTTGTTCCGTCGCATCTTGCGCTTGCTGAAGTTGCTCGATTTCCCACGCATCTTTGCTGCGGCGCTCCTTGACGCCCATGTCCGGATCGCACGTCACCTCGATGCCGCGCTTCGCCAGTTCATGGATGAAGAGCATCGGCAGCGTGCGATCGCCGATGATCGTGTCGATATCTTTGGTGGCAAGCAGTTCCGCTGCTGCTTGTGCGTTCGCGGTGTCGCGGTCGCCTGAAAGCCCCATCCTCGGTGCGAAATCGAGCGGGCAGTGGATATGCGTCGCTGCGTTCGCCTTGCGGGCGCGCTCCATCTCGATGTCACGCATGATCGCATACGTTTCGCCGCCGCCGAGGTCGATGAGGACGACCGTGTCGTGCGCCTGAAACCGCAGGCGATGGTATACGGAGAAGTTAATCGTCGGGATACCCGCCATGATCGTGGGCTTCGTATCTGGCTTGTTCATCGTGGTTTCCTGCGTTGGTTCATGGTAAGCCCGCAAGGATATCAGCATGCCGTTGTGATGCGCCCTGATGGCGGTGAATCACATCCCTGCCTCGCGCAACGATCGACCGGCGCTTGTCTGCATCATCCAGCAACCCGCGCACGACATCCGCAAGCTCATCGCGCGTCGTCTGGACGATTCCATCCGCCTCATGGAACGCATCAAACATCATTTGGAAGTCACTCACAGCCGGTCCGATGATCGCAGCTGTACCCGCAGCGATCGGCTCGGTCATGTCCGAACCGAACAGGTCGCCGAACGATCGGCCGACGATCGCGAGATCGGCAAGCGAGTACGCAGCTCGCAGCTCACCGATCGTGTCGAGCAGGAACCGGTCCGCGCGCCCCGTCCCACTTGGCGCGGATCGACGCACAGGCCCGCCAAGCTCGCGCGCCGCCTGATCGAAATGCTCGGGCTTGCGCGGAGCGATGAGCAGTTGCGCACCATCGGGAATCGCACGGTCGATCAGTTCCGTCTCATCCGGCGCTGTTGAACCCGCAACGACAAGCGGCCGGTCCCGGTCAATTCCAAGGGCGGCCGCCAGTTCGTCAGCCCCGTCAACATGATCGCTGACGACCGCGTTGTCCCACTTCATCGAACCTGTGATCTCAACTACGTCATCGGACACACCCATCGCGAGGAAGCGCTGCGCATAGTCCGCATCCTGCACCGCGCACGCTGCGAGCCTGCGAAACATCCCGCGCAGCAGCCGCCTGAACCGATGGTAGTTACGGAACGATCGCGCGCTCAGCCTGCCGTTGATCACCGCGACCGGCACAGATCGCCTCTCGCACGCCCGCATGAAGTTCGGCCAAAGCTCCAGTTCCACCAGACCCACCGTGTCGGGCTTGACCGCATCGAGAAAACGCGACACGGCCCCCGAGAAGTCGAACGGGTATCGCACGACCGTGTGATTCGCACCGAAGACGTTGACCGCCCGGTCGTAACCGGTGTTGGTCGTCGTCGCGATCACCACGTCGAACTGGTCGTCCAGGAGCGGAACGACGGTGCGCAATGCATTGACCTCGCCAACGGAGACGCCGTGCAGCAGGATGCGCGGTCGGTCCTTGTCAGGCAGCGGGTCGAGCCGACCGAACCGGCCCGCCCAATCGGTGTGATGCTTGCCCGTCGCCACCATGCGAGGCAGCCACACCGGCGCCGTCGCCACGGCAGCGGCGCAATACACGATGTCGAGGAGCCAACCCATGCCTGCGAGTGTACCGGGCACTCGGGCGGGCGGCGAAACCCCGTTCACGCACTCCAGCCCGTGCTACACTGTGCGTGCGGGGCGAGTAGCTCAGTTGGCTAGAGCGCTGCTCTTACACAGCAGAAGTCGCCGGTTCGAGTCCGGCCTCGCCCATTACACCTCGCCGAATGTCCAACTCACATCAAAAACCCCGCAAGGAACGCCACATGCGCATCGGCATCATCGGTGGGACCGGCCTGGGCGAATCACTCACGGGCGCTGTGGACACGGCCGACTTCACACCGACACAACCCGACACGCCCTTCGGCAGGCCGAGCAGCCCGATCCTGCTCGGCCGAGTCGGCGACGTCGATGTCGCGCTCCTGCAGCGACACGGCGAAGGCCACATCCTCAACCCGCGCACCGTCCCCTATCGCGCCAACATCTTCGCGCTCAAGCAGCTCGGCGTGACGCACATCCTCGCATCCGCTGCGACCGGTTCATTGCGCGAAGAGATCGAGCCGGGCGACCTGGTCATCTGCGATCAGCTCATCGACCGGACGGAAGGTAGGCCTCGCACGTTCTACGAGTGCGCTGCTGTCCACGTCGAGTTCGCTGAGCCGTTCTGCCCCGTCATGCGCCGTTGGGTGAAGGATGCCGCGGCGCATGTGGACCGCACGATTCACCGCGCGGGCACGTACATCTGCATGGAAGGGCCGAGCTTTTCGACCGTTGCGGAAAGCAAGATGCACCAGGCATGGGGCGGCGACCTGATCGGTATGACGACCTGTCCCGAGGCGAGGCTCGCACGTGAAGCTGAGATCGCATACGCGTTGATCGCCATCGTCACCGACTACGATTGTTGGCGACCGCGCGAATCACATCAGAACGGTTTTGAGTTGCTCGAAGAGATCATCGCGAACATGAAGCACGCCACACAAGCGTCGATCGAGCTGATCGAAGTCGCCTTGCGCGATGTGACGCTCCTGCGCGACGAACCAAGTCCAGCCCATGATGCGCTCAAGCTCGCCATCTGGTCGGACAAGTCGCGGATCAACCCAGCCGACATCGCGCGCCTCGCCCCCCTCTGGGGCAGGCATTTCCAGTAGCGGTCACATCCGCAACAGCATGCAGCGAGCCGCTGCGTCCCGTGGGGGTGTGAGGGTCGCGAGCGGATTGCCCGGAAGTGCGGATGTGCGTTTCCCGCACGGAACGTACCGCTGGCGAGGACGCCGCGGCTCGCGGAGCTGCCCTCCGCGCCCAGCGTCACCCCCGCAGATGGGCTGAGATGCGTCATCCCACCGGGTTGGTCCTTGACAATCACGTAACGGCGCTCACACTGAGGGTATCTGCAACGATTTTGTACGTGTGCGCGTTCGCACTCTGATAGGAAGGGAAGGACACATGAAGACGAGACGAAACACACGGTGGGTGTGGGTATTGGCGGGGACGGCCGTCTTGGCTGGCGGGACTGCGACACACGCGGTCAATCCCCAGAACCAGACATGGGTTCGGGCTGCTGACACGATCGGTGGCTGGGCGTCAACGCATGTCGTCGTGCGCGTAAAGGAAGGCGTGCGGGCCGATGAGCTTAGCGTCGCGCTCACGAACACGATCCAGCGGTGGGATGTCACTTCGATCACGCCGACCACACCGTTCCCGTTCAAGAACCAGGCCTTGGCGCATGAGCTTGGACTCGACCGGTACTACACGCTGCACGTTCCGGCGGGCACCGATACGCCCGCAATGGTGCAGCATCTCACCTCACTCGATTCGCACATCGAGCTCGCGGAACTTGACGGCATCGGCGGCTTGCTCGCCACGTACCCGAGCGATTCGTACTTCGGCAATCAGTACGGCTTGCACAACACGGGCCAGAACATCGAAGGCCAGACCGGAATCGCCGATGCTGACATCGATGCGCCCGAAGCGTGGGATCTGCACACGGGCACCAACGCGATCACGCTTGCCCTGATCGACACGGGCGTCAGCGAAAGCCACCCGGACCTCAACGACAAGCGCATCACCGGATACAACGCGCAGGATGGATCGAGCAACACCGATGACAGTTGGCTCATCTCGCACGGCACGCACTGCTCGGGCATCGCCGCTGCGGAAAGCAACAACGGTCAGGGGGTCAGCGGCGTGAGCTGGGGCGCGAAGATCATGCCCATCAAAGTCCTCAACGCCCTCGGCAGCGGAACCGAAACCGAGTGCGCCAACGGCGTGATCTGGGCGGCTGACCACGGTGCCGACGTCGGCTCGATGAGCCTTGGCTACCCCGACGGCATCACCTACTTCCAGAACGCCATCAACTACGCGCACGGCCAGGGCATGGTCCTCGTCGCCGCCACCGGCAACGACGGCGGCCCACCGATTTACCCACCCGCTCGCTGGGCGAACGTCATCGCCGTCGGCGCCACTGACAACCGTGACAACCTCGCCAGCTTCACCTCCACCGGGCCTGAGATGTCCGTCGCGGCTCCGGGCGTCAATAACTACTCCTGCATCGACGATCTCTTCAACGGCGGCCTCGACAGCTACACGTACATGTCCGGCACATCCATGGCCTGTCCGCACGTGGCTGGCCTCGCCTGCCTGGTCTGGTCCGCCAACCTGACGCTCACCAACGATCAGGTCCGCAGCATCATCGAGTCCACCGCTGACGACAAGGGCGCGACCGGATGGGATCAGCAGTTCGGCCACGGCCGGGTCAACGCCCGCGCCGCTGTCGAAGCTGCGATCGGCGGCATCGAGCCTACGATCGACCATCAGCTCGTCGAGGTGACGATCAGCGCTGCCGCCATCGCGGACGACCCGACGCTTGCTCATGCTGCGACGTTCGACCTGCAGGTCATTATGACCGAAGGCGATGACTGGACATCCACAAACGGGACGGCCACGATCGACGGGTCGTTCTATCAGCATCCGAGCTTCGACAGCAACACGCCGCAGCCGGGCTGGTGGGCGTCGTTCCCGTCGCTCGAGTTTGACAGCTTCTTCAGCGGCTACGGCTTTGATGCGCCCGCCTTTGCTGAAGGGCCGACGGTGACGAACGACTCGATGAGCGCGGTGTGGTTCGACACGGTGAACGCCGGTACGGGGACGTACACGATCGGCAGATTCACCGTGACATCGGGCACGGTTCTGTCAGTCAGCGGAACATCCACGGCGAACTACACGCAGGGCGATCTGCACGAGTTCAGCTTCGATGTGGATGTTGATCTGCCCACGGAATGCCCGGGCGACTTTGATGGCGACGGCTACCGCGGCCAGTCGGATCTGGGCATTCTGCTCGCGGCGTATGAGCTTAACGCGGGCGGCGACATGGACGGTGACGGCGACACGGATCAAGCGGATCTGGGTGCCTTCCTTGCGGTGTACGATACGCCTTGCCCGTAGCGCCTTGCTGCGCGGCTGAGACAACCAACTCGCCCGTTCGGTTCGATGCGGGCTGATACAAGAATGGGATGTTCCGCTTCTTTGATGAAGCGGAGCATCCCGTTTTCGACGGTGTGTTCGGGAGTCGCCGGAACGCGGCATCGGCATGACAGCCAGCGCGGTCAGGAACCGTGTGGGGCGACATCGGCGACGGCTGCGTTGAGCCGATCGATCAGATCATCCACCTCGTCTTCACGCAAACCGTCCGGGCTGGTGCTGATCGGCATGCCGCTGCCCAGCGCACTCATGGCGTACGGGGCCGAGAGGATGCGTCCATCGAAGACGAAGACCACCTGCCGGTTGATGTAGAGGTCCGCGCTGTCCTTGAGGATCGACGCCCCGGTTTCGGTCAACGCAAGAAGCACGCCGGGCCTGCTCGGCTCACTGGTCCGGCGCGATGCGCGATGGATATGCCGGGTTGAGAGAAGAGGTTTCTCGGCGAGATAGATCGTGTCACCGAGGACAAGCATGCTGGCTGGCATCGTGCGCTTGACCGTGCAGAAATCATCAGCCGTCTCCGAGCCGATGTACAACTCAAACAGTGCGGTTGTGCGTGTCGTCGTGTCGCCGGCATCCCGCGCGGGGGCGCACGCTGGAAGCAACGCACTCGCCGCCAGAACAAGCAAGGCGCCGAAGGAAGCAGGAATCCGTCCAACCGTGAATGAACGCCGATGTTGCGTCGCCATGAACATGAATCTCCTTGTTGAGGGACACGAGAGACACGAGGGAAAAGCGCCCATTGAGCTTTTTGACCACATTTCCATCCGATAACACCGTACCTGCGGATACCGGGATGTCAAGAAATCGCGGTCCTTTTCCTCAGGTTTACACGACGCTGGGAGCGGTTATCCGCCCGGCACGCCGCGTCACCGGCGACCCCCACTCCCCCACTCTTCCCCGCAGGACGCTACGGCTCGCAACCGTACAATGTTGTCCCAACGGAGGAGGTATGGCGATGGTACGAGAGTTGCACGAACGACACATCGGCAAGATGACTGTGCTGACCGCGCTACTCATGCTCGCGGTGATCCTGTCAATCCACGGCTGCTCGTCGAGTGAGGAACCGACGATGGTCGTCACGGCCACGGCCTTCAACTCCGTCGAACGCCAGACGGATGCCGATCCCACAATCGCGGCATGGGGCGATACGCTCACGCCCGGCATGAAAGCGATCGCCGTCTCTCGCGATCTGCTGGACATAGGCCTGACGCACGGCACGCGCGTTCGGATCGAAGGCCTCGACGGCGAGTACATCGTCCTGGATAAGATGGCTGCCCGCTGGGAGAAAAAGATCGACATCTACATGGGGGTGGATGTCCAGGCGGCGAAGCAATGGGGCAAACGCCAGGTGCGAATCTCGTGGATGACGGTGGAGGAGGATGAGTGAGCGAAGCCGGCCCATCACACGCCGAACTGGCCCATCAGCCCGGAGCCGCGACGATGCCGACGCAACTGGTTCTCGGCACGGCAGGCCATATCGACCACGGCAAGACCGCGCTCGTCAAGGCGATGACCGGCATCGACACCGATCGTTTGCCCCAGGAGAAACAGCGAGGCATCACGATCGACCTTGGATTCGCATCGCTTGACCTCGGCGATCTGCGCCTGGGAATCGTCGATGTGCCCGGTCACGAGCGATTCGTTCGGAACATGCTCGCCGGCGCCGCTGGGATCGACCTCGCGCTGCTCGTCATCGCGGCGGACGACTCGGTCATGCCGCAGACGCGCGAGCACTTGGCGATCCTCGAACTGCTCCACGTAGCGCATGGTGTGATCGCGCTGACCAAAGCGGACATGGCGGAACCCTCCTGGCTGGAACTGGTCGAGGAGGAAGTGCGCGAACTGGTCGGCGGGACGTTCCTTGAAGATGCGCCGATAGTGCGGACATCGGCGCGCGACGGCACGGGCATCGACGCGCTCAAGACGGCGCTGGCGGATGTGGCGCGGGCCGTCGCGCCGCGCCGAGTTGATGCGCCGTTTCGCATGGCGGTCGATCGTTCGTTCGTCCTGCAAGGGCTTGGCTCGGTCGTCACGGGCACCGTCTGGTCCGGCGAGGCGGCGGTCGGCGACGAGATCGAGTGGCTGCCCGCGAGCAAACGTGTCCGAGTGCGCAGCCTGCAATCGCACAGCCAGGACGCCGATCGAGTCGCGCGCGGCCAACGAGCTGCCTTCAACCTGCAGGGCGTGCATCACACGGAGATCCGGCGTGGCCACGAGCTTGCCATGCCCGGATACCTGAAGCCGTCGCATCGTCTCACCGTTCGTCTCACCGTGTTGCCGACCGGCTCGCGCGCCGTTCGGCACCGATCGCGCGTGCGGCTCCATCTCGGAACGCAAGAGGTCATGGCGAGCGTTCGTCTGCTTCAAGGCGCTGCCGTCGAACCGGGCGAGCGCCGCTGCGCGCAACTGATCTGCGTCGAGCCGGTTGTCGCGACGGGTGGTCAGCCGTTCGTGATCCGGAGCGAATCACCGCTTTGGACGATCGGAGGCGGCGTTGTGCTTCAGCCGGTCGCACCACGCATCAGCAGGCGCAACGCAGCCGCGATCGCGCGCGTCGAGCACCTTGACGACGATGACGATCACACGCGAGCCGCAACGGCGATCTACTTTTGCGGGACCGAGCCATGGACGACGCTGGATCTTTGCCGTGATGCGGACCTGGTGCCGGCCGGCGCTGATTCCGCCATCTCGGATCTCACATCACGAGGCGTGCTGATCGAACTGCCGCTCGGTCCGCGCGGGATGGTGTGCATCCATCACGAATACCTTGCTGAGCTGTGTGAGCGCGTGCTCGGCGTCGTCAGCAGGCTGCACGAGGCTTCGCCGTTGGAGCAGGCGGTTGCTCGCCGAAGGTTGATAGGTGAGCTTGCGTATGTGCGGGATGATGTCGTACTGGCTGTGGTGGATCACCTGATCGCGGCGTCGAGGCTTGTTGGTGATGAGCACGCCGTCGCCCTGCCGAGCTTTGAGCCGGCGCTGAGCGGCGCGCAGTCGCGCTTGCACGAACAGGTGATCGAGGCGTACCGGAAGGGCCGATTCAGCCCGCCCGGCGCAGCGGAGATCGCCAAGACGGCAGCGGCGAAACGGGAGGATGTCCGACCCGTGCTCGAGCTTGCGGCGAGCCAGGGGCATCTGATACATCTCGGCGGCGGCCTGTACCTGCACCGCGAGTGCGAACAGGAGTTGCAGCAGCGCATCACCGAGCAGTTGCGCGATGATCGATCCATGACGATGAGCGAAATCCGCGATGTGCTCGAAACCAGCCGTAAGTTCGCCGTGCCGATCTGCGAGTACCTGGACCGAATCGGATTAACGAAGCGGCGAGGGGATGTGCGCGTGCTCAATCCCAACCGCGCCGGCTCCGGGTCGGGTATCCTGCCCGGTGCCGACCGATGACGTTGCTGCTCGGTCGCGTGTTCTTGTTTCGCTTCCGGAGCGCCGAGTGCCACGCTTGTTGTTGTCATCCGTGTTTCTGATCGTGCTATCGATCGGCAGCGCCGCCGCACTGGCGCGCGAGCCTGCCGGCCTGCCCACGATCAACCTCGTCCGCGCCGACGATCCTCCAACGATCGACGGACTGCTCGACGAACCTGCCTGGGATGACGCGATGCTCATCACCGATTTCACGCAGGTCGATCCCGATGAAGGTGCGCCGCCCACGCAGCGCACCGACGTTTGACTCCTCTATAACAACGACTTCCTCTACGTGGGCATCCGCTGCTACGACAGCGAGCCGGACCGCATCATCGCGACGCAGATGATGCGCGATGGATCGCTCCGGACCGATGATCGGATCATGCTCGTGATTGACCCGTATTTCGATCGGCGCAACGGCTACTTTATCGAGACAAACCCGCTTGGCGCGAAACTCGATGCGCTCGTCGAGGACAACTGGCGCATACGAAGAAACTGGGATGGCATCTGGTCCTGCAAGGCGTCGATCGACGACAAGGGCTGGACTGCTGAGTTCGCCATCCCTTTCAAGACCATTTCATTCAACCCCGATACGACGCGTTGGGGCTTCAATGTCGAGCGTGTCATCCGACGAACGAACGAACGAGATCGCTGGGCGTCGCCTTCACGTGACCGAGGCATCGAATCCGTCGCCGATGCGGGTGTGCTTGAGGACATCGGAGACATCGAGCAGGGCGTCGGGCTTGACTTCAAACCATACTTGCTCGGTTCGTATGGGTTCGACCACAGCACCGACCGGGACGACATGGAGATCGACGGCGGGTTTGATCTCTTCTATAAGGTCACACCCTCCCTCACGTTCGCGCTGACGTACAACACGGACTTCGCTGAGACGGAAGTCGACGATCGTCAGGTGAACCTCTCTCGATTTCCGCTCTTTTTTCCCGAGAAACGCGACTTCTTCCTGCAGGATGCGGGCATTTTCGACTTCGGGGGCATTGGCAGGAACCCACTGCCTTTCCACTCACGCCGAATCGGACTTGGCCCGTCCGGCGAGGTGATCGACATCCTCGCCGGAGCGAAACTCACTGGAAGCGTCGGTAATCTCAACGTGGGACTGCTCGACGTTCAGATGAGAAGCGGCGACGGTGTGGGCGAGAAGAACCTCTTCGTCGGCAGGATCAGCGCCAACATCCTTGAGCAGTCCACCGTCGGAATGATCTTCACGAACGGCGACCCGCACAGCGACGGTGACAACTGGATCGGCGGCGCCGATTTCAACTACCGCACCAGCAGCATGTTCGGCGACAAGACCTTCTACGCACATATATGGGCGATGACCAGCGATTCATCCGACGCGCATGGCAGCCGATCAACATACGGCGGCTCAATCGGCTATCCGAACGATCGTATAGCCTGGCATGCGGGCTACCTGCAGATCGACGACGATTTCAATGCGGCGCTCGGCTTCGTGCCTCGCCGGGGAATCCGCGAGTACTTTGGCAACTGGCGATACCGCTGGCGGCCGGCTGGCGACGCCATCCGACGCATCGACTCCGGCGTATCCGCATACCTCGTCACGGATCTGGATGGCAATGTCGAGACGCGCGATCTGAACTTCGATCTGCTCACGATCGAGACACAGCACAACGACACGTTCGGTGTGTCGGCCTCGCGCCACCGTGAAGTCCTTGACGATAATTTTGAGATCAGCGAAGGTATCATTCTCGCGCCGGGCAACTATACGTTTGATCGCTACTCTCTGCGCTGGTACTCATCGGCCGGCCGACCGATCAACGTCAGCCTCAGCTACAGCGGCGGCGAGTTCTATACGGGCAATCGCAACGACTACTCCGCAAGCGTCGCCTGGCGCGTCTCGCCGAACCTGAACCTCAACAGCAGTTTCACGATGGATGATGTGCATCTTGACGAGGGCGACTTCATCACCCGAATCATCCGAGGGCGCATCAACATCCTGTTCACACCCGACCTGTCGTGGTCAACCTACGTGCAGTACGACAATGTGTCCGAGTCAATCGGCATCAACAGCCGAGTCCACTGGATCATCGAGCCGGGCAACGAGGTGTACTTCGTCATCAACCAGGCGCTCGACCGTGATAATGACAGCTTCGAGTTGCGCGAGACCGAGCTGACCGCCAAGGTCGGCTGGACATTCCGCTTCTGACCCCCAGCGAGCCGCCGCGTCCACGCGAGCGGACCCCCACCCCCACGGCATGTGCGAACGAAGATTACCTGCACGGCGAACGTACCGCTGGCGACCCCCACTGACGCCGCGGCTCGCGGGCTTGTCGCACCGCGGGCCGTCTCGTACAGTGCCGCCGTCGGGAGTGTCAGCACGCCTGGTGGCGGCCGCGGGTTTCAAACCCGTTGTAGGGCTTGGAAATCAGGTCCTAGGTGGGTTCGATTCCCATCCACTCCCGTTTCTCAGCCGGGGTCGGCGGATGATGATGGTCGGGATGGGATGAAAAAGCGGGCCGCCCTGCCAAAGCGGGCGACCTGCGGAAGTCTCGGAGCGGCAGCGGCTGTGCTAACGTCGGCGTCTGACGGCGAGCAGACCGCCCAAAGTCAGCAGCGAGAGCGTCGCCGGCGCTGGAACGACCGACAGCTTTCTGGTCGTTGCCTTGCCCTTGATGCGAAGGTCATAGCTGATTGCCACGACTTTCTTGAGGTCGAAGCCCGCATCCGTGTGCGCGATGAACGCCGTGCCGCTCGCATCGAGGCTCACGTCCATCGCCATAGATCCTGCCGGAACAGGAACCAGGTAGAGTTTGTACTTGCCCGCTTCATCCAGGAGATGAACGGACAACGACGAGTTCGCAATCGTGGTCTTGGCGAAGTTGATTGTCTTCTCCACCCGTGTGCTTGTGAGGTCGGGGTCCTCCGGGTAGGTGTATGTGTATCCGCCGATCAGAAAGAAATCGTCATTGGGCTCCCCGAAGTCAAGGACGAGTCCATCGTCGTCCACGCTGAGTTGCAAGGGACGGAACTCGCTCTCCAGTCCTGGGTACAGGAGCTCGAACGTGCGATCCCAGGTCGTCATGGGCGTGATGCGTCCGTCATCAAGCGCGGCCTGGAAGTCCGCCGGGTCGTCGAGCGTGAACAGTGGAGAGGCGAGCGCCACGGAACCATGAGTGGCCGCCAAGAACGAGAGGACTATGAAAAGACGTGTTCGTAGCATTGGGTATCTCCTTTTCGATGCTGTTTCTGGTTACGTCTCCAAAGCGCTGACGTGCACGTGTCCTCACTACGAGCGACATCGGTGGGCGAACGGCACGAGGAAACCCCGACTTCATTGCATCTTTCTTGCGATCCAGCCTCGGGATCGAAGGCATCGGTGGGCTGTTGGCGGCAGCCGTGAATCGCGCCGTGTGAGGCCTCGGCTGCGATGTCCGTCGACTCGCCATCCCCTGGCAATGAGCGAGGGCGCACCCTCCGTACGTCAGATGGGGCCGACTGACCCTCACCGTGAATCGTCATCCTGGTACACTGATCTGGGGAATGACTGCGGCGACGATGCCTCAGGGGCGGGGTCGGCGGACGTATGACAGCAACCGAGGAATCATTGGTTTCCAAAGCAGTCGCGGGTGATCACGAAGCGCTCAGCGAACTCTTGCAACAGCACGCGCCGGCCATGCGACGCAAGCTCGCCAGGGCGATCGGTGACGCCTGGCGATCGTCGGTCGACGCGGAAGATGTGATGCAGGTCACGTTCCTCGAAGCATTCCTGCGGATCAACCGGTTCCAGCCGGGCGGGGCGGGATCGTTTAGCGCCTGGCTGTCTCGGATCGCTGAAAACAACCTGCGAGACGCGATCAAGTGGCTCAGTCGAGCCAAGCGGCCGGACCCGCGAAGGCGAGTCGGCGCGCCGGGGGGCGAGGAATCGTACGTCGGCCTGGTCGAAATGCTCGGGGCGTCCATGACGACCCCCAGCCGGGCTGCGGCGCGAGGCGAGGCGCTTGGGGCGCTTGAGAAGATGATCGCTGAGCTGCCGACTGACTATGAGCGGGTAATTCGGCTGTATGACCTTGAGGGTCGGTCGGCGTCGGAGGTCGCGGAGCTTCTCGACCGTTCGCCGGGGGCTGTGTTCATGCTCCGTGCCCGGGCGCACGATTGCCTCCGCGAGCTTCTTGGGTCCGCTTCGCAGTATTTCACCGTGACCGGGTGAGTGGCGAGGCGGCCTGTCGCTTTATGATATGAGAGAACAGGAGCCATGGATCCGTCGTGACAAACGCCGAGTCACAACCTGACGATGCGCGGTCGGATGATGATCGTGACCGCGACATGATTGACGCTGCCCGCGAGCAGGCGGCGAAGCTCTCGGATGTGCTTCGGCTCCCGTCCAGTCGTCCGCCTCCCGACGCGCTGCCCGGCTACGAGATCCTTCGTGAACTGCACCGCGGCGGTCAAGGCGTCGTGTACTTGGCGATCCAGAAGACGACCAAACGCCGCGTCGCGCTGAAGGTGATGCACGCCGGTGAGTTCGCCGGTCCCAAGGATCGAGCCCGCTTCGAGCGCGAGGTTGAGATCCTCGGCCAGCTCAACCACCCCAACATCGTCTCGATCCACGATTGCGGAACGTCGGGCGGTGCGTACTTCTACGTGATGGACTACATCACCGGCCAGCCGCTCGACGCGCACATGAAGCACGCCGACCTGTCGGTGGACGACACGCTCGGGCTTTTTCAGAAGATCTGCGGCGCGGTGAACGCAGCCCATCTCAAGGGTGTGATTCATCGCGATCTCAAGCCGGGCAACATCCTCATCGACAGCGACGGTGAGCCGTACATCCTCGACTTCGGCCTAGCGAAGATCGCGACGGGCGAGGTGATGGATGAATCCCATCCCCGGATGATGACGGTCACGGGCCAGTTCGTCGGCTCGCTGCCTTGGGCCAGCCCCGAGCAAGCGGAAGGCATCCCCGGACGCATCGACACGCGATCGGATGTCTACTCGCTGGGCGTGGTCCTGTACCAGATGCTCACCGGCGGGAAGTTCCCGTATGTCGTCGTCGGCAACATGCGCGACATCCTCGACAACATACTGCGCGCGGAACCCGCCCGGCCTAGCACGATCCGCAGGCAAGTTGACGATGAGGTCGAGACGATCGTGCTCAAGAGCCTGAGCAAGGATCGTGACAGGCGGTACCAGACCGCAGGTGAACTGGCGCGCGATGTGCAGCATTACTTGGCCGGCGAACCGATCGAAGCCAAGCGAGACAGCGGCTGGTATGTCATCAAGAAAACGCTTCGGCGATACAAGGTCGCAACGGGTGTGGCAGCGGCGTTTCTGATCCTGATCGTCGCGTTCGCCATCACGATGTCGATGCTCTATCGCAGGGCGGTCGACGCGGAACACGACGCCAACCTCGCCCTCAGCGAGGCGCAGACGGCCCGAGCAGCCGAGCAGACGCAGCGAGAGCGGGCTGAGGCCCACTTCGACGCAGCCCGAGATTTGGCGCACACGTTCATCTTCGACTTTCACGACGAGATCGAGCACTTGCGGGGCGCGATGCAGGCCCGTGAACTCATCCTCATCAAGGCGCAGCAGTATCTGGAGCAGGTCAAGGGTGAAGCGGGGGATGATCCGGCGTTCCTGCGCGAACTCGCTGACGCCCACGAGAAGGTCGCCGACCTGCGAGGCGGACGGTTCGCCGGTATGACGGGGACGACACAAGAGGCGATGGCGCATTTCGATGAGGCGCTTCGCATTCGCCGACTGCTGCTGGGGCTGTCTCCTGATGACGCATCCCTGCACGCCGACCTTGGCAACACGCGGTTCAGCATCTCGCTGGTGCATCGGCGCAGCCACGACTACGAGGCGGCGCGCGATGAGGTGGAAGCCGCGATCGCTGAGCACGACACCGCCATCCGTCTGGCGCGAGCGCAAGGGCTGGATCTCACACCGCTCCGAGAGGACCGATTGCGAGCGCTTGTCGGCGTCGGTGACATCGCCAACCTCAAGGCGTTTGGCGAGGATGATCGCGGCGCGGCGCTTGCGATGTGCGATGAGGTGCTCGATGCGTACGACGCTGCATATCGCGAAGCCCGCCGGTGCGCCGACCAGGGGGCGCCGAGTACGACGACAAAGCATTGGCTCGGCGTCACGCTCGAGAAGAAAGCTCGCGCGCTGCTTCTCGTCGGATCAATTACGCTGCGAGGCGTCGCTGATGTCATTGACGCCGATGACCTGCCCGAGGCGCGAGCGCGGTACGACCGGGCGATCGGTCACTACCTGGATGCGGAAGCGTTCGCGGTGCAATCCGAGCGGATCGCTGCTGAAGTCGCAGCGATGGAGCCGGCCGACTTCGACTATCAGCGAGATCTGTTCGCCGCGCGCTTACAACTCGGCGACATCCTGACGCGCATCGCGCAGGCACATGATGATCTGGCTCACTACGTTGACGGCGGTGACGATGAACTCGCCGAGGCGCGGGACCGACGTGAACAGGCGCTGACCTGTCTGCGGCGAGCGCTGGCGGGTGCGGAGCGATCGGCGAACGCGGATGAGACGAATCTGCGAGCGATCAACGATGTCGGCAGGTGCCTGCTGCTGATCGGCGATGTGCTGCTCAGGCTCGATCGACTCGACGAGGCGGGGGCGGAGCTGGAGCGATGCCTGTCGATTCGCGAGCAGATTGTGGCGATCGACCCGATTCCGCAATACCGCAGGGATTGGGCGGTGGCGCACTACCGGCTGGGACAACTCGGCGTGAAGCGAGGCGATGCAGCCGACTCGGTGAATGTGAAGCTGGGGTATTACCAGACAGCACTCACGCACGCGGATGCGAGTCTCACCGCGTTCAG
Organism: Phycisphaerales bacterium; assembly: GCA_023135165.1. Taxonomy (GTDB): domain Bacteria; phylum Planctomycetota; class Phycisphaerae; order Phycisphaerales; family JAGLTS01; genus JAGLTS01. The sequence continues at coordinate 35,376 of JAGLTS010000042.1, forward strand.
AGCGCTAGCTGACGAATCGAGCGAGGGTGCGGGTGGCAGCACCATTCGTTTTGCTGAGAAACTGCGGGCCGAATGCGCGGATCGGCTAGCGCAGCTTGAGGGTGAGCCTTGATACTGCTTACGCCTGCGAAAAAACCGTCACGCTCGGCCGACGCTTTGTTGCTTTCCGTTGGATTCGGGCTACGGTTCATCTTGGGTGGTCGGTGTGCGCCGACGCAACCCCCATCCACGCCCCGGTGTGCGTGATTCGGGAGAAACACGATGCGCGATGTGTGGTTACGGATCAATCGAGCGGCTGCGTGCGCGACGCTGCTGCTCGCACCGGCGGGTCCGGCGCTTGCCGACCATTTCGACGCCTTCTGGGATGGTGGGGGCGGCGACCAGTTCTGGTCCAACCCGGACAACTGGACCACGATCGGCTTCCCCAACAACGCAGCAGGCGACACCTACGACGTTACCATCGACGACTCATTCCTCGCGATCCCCTTCACCGTCAGCCTCGACCTGCCCATCCAGATCGTCGACTTCCGCCTGCTCTCCAGTCTGCCCACGTTCGAGCTTGGCAACTCCAACTTCGTCGTGCAGGGTGACTACACGCAGAGCCTCGGCCTGCTCACCGGCGGCGGGGGCTCCGGCGAAGTCAACGTCTATGGCACGACAACATTCGACGGCGCGATGATCAACGGCATTGCGGGCTTCCATGCCTTTGGCGACCTGCTGTTCGACGGCCCCGGTTCCGACGACATCACCGACACGCCGCTCGAACACACCGGCAACATGATCGACTGGGACGGGTTGGGCGATATCCACCTCGGCGGCGGGTCGTCGTTCACCACCGGTGCCGCCTCGACGTTCACCATTCACAATGACCAAGCGATGTATTGGGACGGACTGGGCACGCAGTCGTTCTTTGTCAATCAAGGCACGATCATCAAGAACGGCGGCGCGGGCACGACCTTCTTCACCGATATCGACTTCACCAACACCGGCACGCTCCAGGTCGAGACCGGCACGTTCGAGACCAACGGCGTCAGCCTTATCGGGAACACGTTGACGGACGGTATATGGAACGTGCTGAACGGCTCGACACTCAACCTCGTCGGCGTCACCGTCCAGACCAACGAGGCGGATGTCACCATCGCCGGGGCTGGGGCGTCGTTCGGTGCGATGAGCACGCTGGAGACCATCGCAGCGTCCGGCAGCTTCACGATCAGCGACGGTTTTGACTTCACGACGCAAGGCGACTTCACCAATGACGGCTCACTCACAGTCGGAGCCGGCAGCGCATTCGAGGTGGTGACCGGCTCGGCCTTCACGAACTTCAGCTCCGGCACGGGCACGCTTGCAGGTGGAACGATGCACATCGCAGGCTCGCTCGCGTTCGACGATGCCAGCATCGCCATCCTGGATGCGGACCTCACGCTGGACGGCGGCGCATCGCAGGTGGTCGATCAGTTCGGCGTCGATGCGCTCACGAACTTCGCCCAGATCGCAAGCAGCGGTCGCTTCGCCATCACCGGCAGCCGGGACTTCACGACGTCGGGCGACTTCACGCTGGCGACGACCGGTGAACTCTCCATCGACGATGGGTCGCTGTTCCGCATCGCGCCCGACTTCACGCTGACGAATCTCTCCAGCGGGACGCTCACAGGCGGCGTGCTTGACATCCGAGGCACGTTGCAGTTCGACGATGCCGCCATCAATGTCGTGAACGGCACGATTCTGCTGGATGGCGGAAACGCGAGGATCATCGACCAGAACGAAAACGACGCCTTCGCCAAGCTGAATCAGATCGACACGGATGGCGACTTCACCATCGGCCACGGGCGAGACCTCGAAACCGCAGCCGGCCTGGATGTGAACGGACGACTCGGCATCGACAACAGCACCGTCCTGCTCGGCAGGGCGACATCCACGCTCACCATCAACGGCAATCTCGACCAGACGGGCGGGCTTGTCGAACTCTACGACGGACGCATCGAGATCCCCGGACCCTTCCAGCACATCGTCGGCGCCGGCGGCGAACTGAGAGGTGACGGCAGGATCGTCGCGTCGCTTCTCAATGCAGGCACGGTCAAGCCCGGTCACGGCGCGGGTACGCTCACCATCGAAGGCGAATTCCTGCAAGACGAGCTCGGCCTGCTCGAAATCGAGATCGGCGGATACCTCGCCGGCGACGAGTTTGATGTCCTCGACATCATCGGCTCGCTCGAGTTCCTCGACATCGGCGACGGCGTGGCAGGAACGCTCGACATCGCGCTGATCGACGGCTTCACCCCGAGCTTCGGCGACACGTTCGACGTCATCTTCTGGGACACGCGCATCGGCGAGTTTGAGACGTACCTGGGACTCAACCTCGGCGGCGGACTCTGGTTTGACGTGCAGTACCTGTCCGACCGAATGCGCCTGGAAGTCATCCCAGCCCCGGCGTCAGCCATGCCGATCATCATCGCGCTCGGCATCGTGCGCTCGCGCCGCCGGACCGCGCGCTGATCGTCAGCGCATCGAATCAATCGCTTCACGAATCGCGCGGATGTGCGCGGGCGTCGTTCCGCAGCAGCCGCCGATGATGGTGGCGCCAGCCTCGATAAGTTGCGGGATGCGCTCCGCCATGTAGGCGGGCGTTTCGGCGTACACCAATCGGCCGTCTCTCATCTCGGGCAGTCCCGCGTTGGGTTGGATCAGGATCGGCAGGTCGCTCAGCGCGCGGAACGCCGCTGTGATCTCGATCATCTGGTCGACCCCGTTGCCGCAGTTTGAGCCGACCACATCCGCGCCGGCATCCCCGAGGCCTGCCGCTGCCTGCTCGATCGAGACGCCCATCATCGTGAAAAACCCGCGAGGTCCGGGGTCGAACGTCATCGTCGCCATGACCGGTATCGCCGGCGCGACATCCTTTGCCGCACGGATTGCGATCGTCGCTTCGCCCAGGTCCGTCATCGTCTCGATGCAGATGACATCCACACCCGCACTGCGGAATGCCTGCATCTGAACGTGAAACGACTCGTACAGATCATCCGGATCAACATCACCCAGCGGCTTGAGCATCTTCCCGCTCGGCCCGCATGAACCGGAGACATACGCGCTACCGCATACCGCCTTCCGCACCGCCTCCACCGCGGCGAGGTTGATTTCGCGTGTCCGCGCTTCGAGACCGTGCTGCGCGAGCTTGAGGGGTGTCCCGCCGAACGTGTTGGTCTGGATGAGCGCGGCACCCGCATCCAGGTATTCCTCAGCGATCTCGGTGAGCACATCCGGCCGCGTGAGGTTGATCGACTCCGGGCACGCACCGGGTTCAAGCCCTTTGTCGAAAAGCATCGTTCCCATCGCACCGTCCGCGACGAGCGGTGGATTGTCGCGAAGGCGATCGAGCAGCGGCTTCATGTGGTTGTGCCTTCTCCGATGCTGTCGATCGCCGGCAACTCGTTCATGCCGTGCGCCCGCGCCTCGCTTGTCATTCGCTCGACAAGCAGCCCTCGCACATCATCGGGTAGCGCGATCGGTTTGCAGGCGTCAAGTCGTCGCTGGACTTCATCATGCGCCCGATCGCCCAGCGTCCGGCTGCCTTGCTCAGCCCAGCGGTCCCGGCTCACGCGGTCGATCACCGGGCTGGGGAAGAAGTGCTCATCCCGTACGTGCTTGATCGTATGCTCGGACATCAGCAGATGTCCTTCGTCGAGCAACTCCTCGAATCGCGGCAGCGCCGGGAAGTCATCGCGAGGCTCAACGCCGCGCGCCAAGCGCAGCGCCATACCGCACAGATCGTTGTCGAGGATGAGCTTTTCCAGGCTGAAGCATGTCTGGAAGTCGAACATGCCAGGCCCGGACACGCTGTTGATGCCCGCGAGCACGGCGAGTGTCGCGCCCATCGCCGACTCCGCGCCCGCTTGCGCATCAAGCAGCTTGGCGTCACTGAGCGTCATGTACGCTTGCGTCGGAAGACTAAGCTTCTTGCCGATTTCATTGCACGCGCAGGCGAGCATCATGGATTCGACCGCGCCCATCGGCGTGGTCTGATAGCGCATGTCGAAGATCGCAGCCGACCCGCCGAAGAGCACCGGCGCGCCGGGGTTGATGACCTGGCTGAGCACGACGCCGCTGAGGACCTCGGCTGTGTGCGCGACAAGCGTGCCGACGAGCGTGACCGGTGCGGTGAAACCCGCGAGCGGCATCGAAATGATCTCGACTGGGATCGACCACCGGGCGCACTCGACGATGTGCTGTGATGCAGCATCGCTCCACCGCAAAGGCGACAGCGCGCAGCAGGAGAAGACGGCAAGCGGTTCGTCTCGCAGCGCCTCGGCCGTGCCTCGCACAGCGAGGAGCAGGTCGATCATCACATCCAGGCCGGGGATCGTGAACGCGCCGGTGACGATGGGCTTAGCGCAGTGGAGCAGGCTCAGGTACAGGCGATAGCTATCCGAGATCATCTCGGGCACATCGCCGGGGATGAACGCGGTGCTTTGCGATGCGATGTGGTCAAGGCTGGTGACGAGTTTGGCGTACCGCACGTAATCCGCTGTCGTCGGCGTTCGCGCCTCCAGCCCGTTGTGATCCAGCACGGTGATCGCAGCGGAACCCGGCGTGAAGTACACGTTTCGCCCTGACAGGTCATGCGTTTCGCGCCCGGCTGAATCGTAGAGCTTGATTCCGCTCGGCGCGGTGCGCAGCGCCTCGTCGATGAGGTCATCCGTGAGATGAACGCGCCCCGACTCGTCATCCACCGCCGCCCCAGCTTCGGCCAGCGCATCGCGGGCTGGCCCGCCGGGCATCTCCACACCCAAAGAACCGAGCAAATGCCTCGCCTCGCCGATGATCCGTTGAGCGAGCGCATCATCCAGAAACGTGCCGACAGGTCGCATCCAATCGCTCCTCCGGGCGCACAGGCGCGCCGTGATGATCGTACCATGAAGCCCGCCGCGTTCATCGCTCAGGAGGAATCCGCATGTTGATCCATTGGCTCGCCGCGATGATGACCGTCATGGTATTGCTCTGTGGTTGTGCAGCGGAGGTGAGCCGGCCCACGGACCGACCAATGCTCCAGACGCCTTGGGCCAAGGATGTGTCGCCGCTGCACGTTCACAGCGAGTACCCGCGACCGCAGATGGTCCGCGCCGACTGGCTGAACCTCAACGGGCTGTGGCAGTTCGACTTCGCGGAGGAGGGAGATGCCCCGCCGGTCGGCACGAAACTGCCCGGCGAGATCCTTGTGCCGTTCCCGGTCGAGTCGCAACTCTCCGGCATCGGAAAACACGCGGATCGCTTGTGGTATCGACGCACGTTCGACATTCCTGCGGGCTGGCAGGGAAAGCATGTGCTGCTGCACTTCGGCGCGGTCGATTACGAAGCTCAGGTCTGGATCAACGGTGAATCGCTCGGCATCCACCGCGGCGGCTACGACGCTTTCACATTCGACATCACCGAAGCGCTCATCGACTCTGGCGCGCAGGAGATCGTTGTCGGTGTGTGGGATCCCACGGATGCCGGCCCGCAGCCGCGCGGCAAGCAGGTCCGCGATCCCAAGGGCATCTGGTACACACCCACGACCGGCATCTGGCAGACCGTCTGGCTTGAACCCATCCCGCCGTTTGGACGCATCGACGGACTCAAGCTCATCCCGGATGTCGATGCATCACAACTGCACGTGCAGCTCGATGACCGGTTCCTCACTCGCTCCCACAACGTTGACGTCGTCGTGCTCGATCAAGGCAGGGAGGTGGCCCGAGGCGGCGGACTTGGCCGCGTGGATGTCCAGATCCCCGATGCGCGCCTTTGGTCGCCGGACGATCCGTTCCTCTACGACGTGCGGATCACGCTGCGATGGTGGAATGACCCCAAGCAGGTCATCGACCGGGTGGATTCATACTTCGGCATGCGGAAGATCGAAGTTGGGCCGGATGCATCAGGCACAACGCGACTGCTGCTCAACGGCAAACCTGTGTTTCACATCGGCACGCTCGACCAGGGCTTCTGGCCGGACGGGTTGTACACCGCGCCGACGGATGATGCCCTGCGCCACGATGTGGAGATGACCAAGACGCTCGGTTTCAACACGATTCGCAAACACGTGAAGGTCGAGCCGGACCGCTGGTATTACTGGTGCGATGTGCTCGGCCTGCTCGTCTGGCAGGACATGCCCAGCGGGGATGCGTACATCGCGCCGGGGAAGGGCGAAATCAACAGGAGCGAGCAGTCCGCAGCCCAGTTCGAGCGGGAGCTGACGCGCCTCGTCGTCGGCATGGGCAATCACCCGTGCATTGTGATGTGGGTGCCGTTCAACGAAGGGTGGGGGCAGTACGACACCGCCCGGATCGTGCAGCTCATCAAGGAACTCGACCCGACGCGCCTCGTGAACTCGGCGAGCGGCTGGAACGACGTGGGCGCAGGTGATGTGCATGACATCCACAGCTACCCCGGCCCGGCGTGCCCGGTGGTGGAAGCGAATCGCGCTGCGGTGCTTGGCGAGTTCGGCGGGCTTGGCCTGGCGGTGGATGGCCACACGTGGACCGACAAAACGTGGGGCTATCGCGGGATGGCGGACAGCGACCAGCTCACCGCGCGCTACGAGGCGCTCATGCGCCGTGTATGGAAACTGCGGGATGACGCGGGGCTGAGCGCTGCGATCTACACGCAGATCACCGATGTCGAGACCGAGTGCAACGGCCTGCTGACGTACGATCGAGAGGTGGTCAAGGTGGATGCTGCCCGCATCGCGGCGGCGAATCGCGGTCTGCTACCGACGATCGTGACGATCGTTGAGACGGCGGAGGATGCGGAGGTGATGTGGCGGTACACATTCGACGAACCTGCGGCGGGTTGGGCCGAGCCGGGCTACGACGATTCATCGTGGGAGCAGGGGCCGGCGGGCTTCGGCCGGGATGGCACGCCCGGGGCAGTCGTGCGAACCGAGTGGACCACGCCCGACATCTGGATTCGCCGCGAGTTTGTGCTTGATGCCGACCCCGCGGATGACCTGCAACTGCTCGTGCACCACGATGAAGATGCGGAGATCTACCTGAACGGGGTGCTCGCTGCGGGGCTGACCGGATACACCACCTCATACGAGGAAGCGGCGATCACCGGCGAGGCTGGCGATCGGCTTGGCCCAGGACGAAATACCGTGGCGATCCACTGTCGGCAGACGACCGGCGGGCAGTACATCGACGCAGGCCTGGTACGCGTTGTTCCGCGCACGAACTGACGGCTGCGGCGCCCCTCCACGACATGCGAGCGTGGTCGTTGCCGGTGCCGAGCGGGCGAAGCTGCGGAGATCGGCTATTCTGCATCATTGGCTGGAAATACGGCCCCTTCAGGAGCACACAAGAAATGAGACCACTGCACCGTATCGGAGCGTTGTGCATGTTCGCTGCGGCGGCCATGCTTGTCGTGTCATGCCAGGACTCGGAACAGGATGACGCCGCGGTCGGCGGCGATGCGGAGAAGACGATCACCGTCGGCTTCTCGCAGATCGGCGCGGAGAGCGCGTGGCGCACCGCTGAAACAGAGTCAATCCGGTCCGAAGCGGCGAATCGGGGCGTCAACCTCAAGTTCTCCGACGCGCAGCAGAAGCAGGAGAACCAGATCAAAGCCTTGCGCGCGTTCATCGCGCAGCAGGTCGACGCGATCATCCTCGCGCCGGTGGTCGAGACCGGCTGGGAGCCTATCCTGCGCGAAGTGAGAAGCGCGGGCATCCCCGTGATCCTCGTCGATCGCGGCGTGAATGTGTCCGACGACTCACTGTTTGCGACGCTCATCGCCTCGGACTTCGTCGAAGAGGGCAGGATGGCGGCGATGTGGCTCGTCGAAAAGATGGATGGCACGGGCAACGTCGTCGAACTCAAAGGAACGACCGGCTCCGCCCCGGCGATCGACCGTGAAAAGGGCTTCCACGAGATCCTCGACGCGCAGCCGGGCATGACGATCATCAAGTCGCAGACCGGCGAGTTCACGCGCGCCAAAGGCAAGGAAGTCATGGAGGCGTTCCTCAAGGCGGAGGGTGACCGCATCGACGCGGTCTACGCACACAACGACGACATGGCGATCGGCGCGATCCAGGCGATCGAGGAGGCGGGACGCACGCCCGGCACGGATGTCATCGTCGTCTCCATCGACGGCGTCCGCGCCGCATTCGAGGCGATGGTCGCAGGCAAACTCAACTGCACCGTCGAGTGCAGCCCGTTGCTCGGCCCGGCTGCGTTCGATGCGATCGAAGCGGTCCTGGCCGGCGAAACGCTTCCCAAGAACACCGTCGTCAACGACCGCATCTTCGATCAATCCACTGCGGAAGCGGAGCTTCCCAACCGTCGATACTGAACCATGCCGAGGAGGTGTCCCATGCGGCTTGCTCTTCTTCTTTTATTGCCCCTCATCACAGCGCTGGGTTGCGCATCCCAACCGGGTTCGCGGAGCACAGGCAGCCGACTCACACCCGTGTCATTCACCGATGTGCATGTCACCGGACAGTTCTGGGCTGATCGCATCGAGACGAACCGGCGCGTCACGATTCCCTACGAGTTCGACAAGTGCGACGAGACCGGCCGGCTGAGCAACTTCGCCAAGGCGGGCGGCTTGATGCCGGGTGAGTTCGAGGGGATCTACTACAACGACTCGGATGTATACAAGGTCATCGAGGGCGCAGCGTATTCCCTCGCCGATCATCCGGATGCGGCGCTCGATGCGTACCTTGACGATCTGATCAAAAAGATCGCTGCGGCGCAGCAGCACAGCGGATATCTGAACACGTATTTCGCACTCGTTAAGCCGGATGAGAAGTGGACGAACCTGGCGCGCATGCACGAGCTGTATTGTGCTGGGCATCTCTTCGAAGCCGCGGTGGCGCACTACCAGGCAACGGGTAAACGATCACTGTTCGATGTGGCGATCAAACTTGCGGACCACATCGACTCGATCTTCGGCCCGGGTCAGCGACACGGAACGCCCGGCCATCAGGAAATCGAGATCGGACTGGTTAAGCTCTACCGCGTCACCGGCGAGCAGCGATACCTGGATCTGGCGAAGTTCTTCCTGGACGAGCGAGGCCATGCCCACGAGCGTGAGCTGTTCGGCCGATACGCGCAGGACCATAAGCCGGTCGTTGAGCAGACAACGCCGGTCGGCCACGCCGTTCGCGCCATGTACCTGTACTGCGGCATGGCGGATGTCGCGGCGCTGACCGGCGATGATGCGTACCTCGCTGCGCTCCATCGCATCTGGGATAGCGAAGTACAAAGGAAGCTCTATATCACAGGCGGGATCGGCGCCAGACGGGAGGGCGAAGCGTTCGGCGAGGATTACGAACTTCCCAACGGCACCGCATACAACGAGACGTGCGCCGCCATCGGCAACGCGCTGTGGAATCACCGCATGAACCTACTCTTCAGCGACGCAAAGTATGCCGACGTGCTGGAGCGGGTGATCTATAACGGGTTCCTCTCCGGCGTATCGCTCTCAGGCGATCGGTTCTTCTACCCCAACCCGCTCTCAAGCCCGGGCAGCTACCACCGCAGCCCGTGGTTCTCATGCTCGTGCTGCCCGGTCAACGTCGTGCGATTCCTGCCCTCGATCCCCGGCTACGTGTACGCCCATACCGATGATGCGGTGTATGTGAACCTTTACATCGCCTCACAGGGTGAAGTAGCGCTGGCGGACAACACGATCACACTCGTGCAGGAGACGGATTACCCGTGGGACGGCGTGGTGAAGATCACCGTTCAGCCGAAGCGCGCAGGTGTATTCGACCTGGCGCTGCGCATCCCCGGCTGGGTGACAGGCTCGCCCGTTCCCAGCGATCTGTACGCATACTGCGACACCGGCGATGATGAGCCTGCGTGGAGCGTACATGTCAACGGTGAGGCGATCGAGCAACCAGACGTTGATCGAGGGTATGTGCATGTGAAGCGGCCATGGCAGGCCGGCGATACGGTCACGCTCGACTTCCCGATGCCCGTCCGGTTCGTGACGGCGCATGAGCAAGTGCAGGCCGACCGTGGGCGCGTGGCGATGGAGCGCGGACCGATCGTATATTGCATCGAAGCGGCGGATACCGATGGGCACGTGCGGCATCTCTACCTTCCGCGCGATCCGAAGCTCACGCCTGAGCACCGCGCTGATCTGCTCGGCGGCGTCACCGTGCTCAAGGGCGTCGCGATCGGTCGGCAGCGCGGCGATGACGGTTCGACTGAGGATGTGCCCGTGCCGTTCACAGCCGTGCCCTACGCTGTATGGGATCATCGCGAGCCGGGCGAGATGGCAGTGTGGATTCCGATCGACCCAACGCTCGCCGAGATCATGCCCCAGCCGACGCTGGCGAGCACGAGTCAGCCGAGCACATCGCACTGTTTCGAGCATGACACGGTCATGGCGCTGAACGATCAGATCGAGCCGACCAGTTCGAGCGATCAGGCCATCCCTCGCCTCACGTGGTGGGACCATCTCGGGACCGAGGAATGGGCGAGGTACGACTTTCCCGAGCCGTGGCGGATCTCATACGCCGAGGTGTACTGGTTCGACGACACCGGCCGAGGGCAATGCCGACTGCCGGAGAGCTGGCGATTGCTCTACTTGGATGGTGATACGTGGAAGCCCGTCACCGGCGTATCGCCCTACGGCGTCGAGCCGAACACGTACAACCGCGTGAACTTCGATCCGATCGAGACGACGGCTCTGCGCCTCGAAGTGAAACTGCAAGACGGATTCTCCGGCGGCATCCTTGAATGGCGGATCAACTGACCGGACAACCCGTCGCCCACCCGCCGCCGACGCCGCTGCTCGAAATGCGCAGCGTCACCAAGACGTTCCCCGGCGTCGCAGCGCTCGATCGTGTTGACTTCACGCTGCGCGCAGGTGAAATCCACGCGCTGATGGGCGAGAACGGGGCGGGCAAGTCCACGCTCATCAAGGTGCTCACGGGCATCCACGCGCGCGACGGGGGCGACATCCTGCTTGCGGGCAAACCCGTCGAGCCGCATTCGACGATCCAGGCGCAGAAGCTCGGCATCAGCACCGTCTATCAGGAAATCAACCTGATCCCTGAACTCTCCGTCGCGGAAAATGTCTTCCTCGGCAGGCAACCGATGAAACTCGGCGCGATCCGTTGGCGCTCGATCCGGCGCGGGGCGGAGGCGGCGCTTGCTCGGCTGGATCTCTCAATCGACGTGACCCGCCCGCTCATCTCGTACTCGATGGCGATTCAGCAAATGGTCGCGATTGCCCGGGCGCTCGATGTCTCAGCCCGCATTCTGATTCTCGACGAGCCGACATCCAGCCTGGATGAGAACGAAGTGACGCAACTGTTCCGCGTGATGCGCCGCCTCAAGGATGGCGGGCTGGGCATCGTCTTCATCACGCATTTCATCGACCAGGTCTACGACGTTGCGGATCGCATCACCGTGCTGAGGAACGGCAGGCTCGTCGGCGCGTACGAGACGGCGGAGCTTCCGCGGATTGAGCTGATCGCCAAGATGATCGGGCGGTCCGTGAGCGACGAGAGCGCGGCGGAAGCGCATCGGGAAACGGAGGCGGACTCGACGGCAAAACAACCGTTCGTGCAAGTGCGCGGGCTTGGCAGACGCGGCGCGATCGCGCCCTTTGACCTGGATATCTTCCCCGGTGAAGTCGTCGGCATGGCGGGATTGCTCGGCTCGGGACGCACCGAGGCGGCCCGGCTGATCTTCGGACTCGATCGCGCGGATGCCGGCACGATGCGCATAGGCGGCGAGCCTGCGAAACGCACATCCGTTCGGCGGGCGATCGCGCGCGGCTTCGGTTTCCTGCCCGAAGACCGCGGAAGGCAAGGGCTTGTCCCCGATCTCTCCCTGCGCGAGAACATCATCCTCGCGCTCCAAGCCAAGCGGGGCTGGCTGCGCACATTGTCTCGCGCGCGCCAGACCGAAATCGCTGAGCGGTTCATCAAAACTCTGAACATCGACACGACCGACACGGACAAGCCGATTCGGCTGCTCAGCGGCGGCAATCAGCAGAAGGCGATCCTCGCCCGCTGGTTGGCGACGGAACCCGCGCTGCTCATTCTCGACGAACCGACGCGTGGGATCGACGTCGGCGCCAAGGCGGAGATTCAACGGCTCATCGCAAGGCTTAGGCGGGACGGCATGGCGATCCTGTTCATCTCGTCGGAACTCGAAGAAGTCGTGCAAAGCAGCGGGCGCGTCATGGTCCTGCGCGACCGTGTGAAGGTGGCTGAACTGTGCGGGGAGGATGTGAACGAGGGGCGCATCATGCACACCATCGCGGAGGCGCACGTCGCATGAGCAAGACGCCTGTCACATCGTCGCGCGCTCCCGTGCCGAGGATCGTCTGGCCGATCATCGCCCTTGCGCTCGTGCTCGGGTTCAATCTGCTGTTTACGCACGGCTTTTGCCAGATCGAGGTGCGCGATGGCCGACTGTACGGCAGCCTGATCGACATCATCGACCGTGCCGGACCCGTCATGCTCGTGTCGATCGGGATGACGCTCGTCATCGCCACCGCGGGCATCGACCTCTCCGTCGGGGCGGTGATGGCGATCGCCGGGGCTGTCGCTGCGGGGCTTGTGGCGCAGCCGGACTACTCCGTCCTGTCGAACTTCGATGTGGGTGGATCGTTCGTGATCGCGGCGGTTGCAGCGCTTCTCATCTCCGCCATCGCGGGGGCGGGCAACGGCACGCTCGTCGCCATCTGCGGTGTTCAACCGATCGTCGCCACGCTCATTCTCATGGTGGCTGGGCGAGGCGTCGCGCAGCTTCTCACCAGCGGGCAGATCATCACGTTTGAAAACGAATCATTCGCATACCTCGGCAACGGGTTCCTGCTCGCCCTACCCGTCACCGTCAGCATCGTGCTCGTCGTGTTCATCATCGTCAGCCTGCTCACGCGCAAGACGGCGTTGGGCCTGTTCGTCGAAGCGGTCGGCGGGAACCCCGTCGCCAGCCGACATGCCGGCCTGCGATCCGGCGCGGTGAAGATCGCCGTCTACACCGTGTGCGGACTCCTGGCCGGTCTTGCCGGGCTGATCGCCGCTGCCGACATCAAGGCTGCCGACGCGAACAACGCAGGCCTGTACATCGAGCTGGACGCCATCCTCGCCGTCGTCATCGGCGGGACGGCGCTGACCGGTGGACGCTTCTCACTCGCCGGGTCGATCATCGGCGCGCTGCTCATCCAAGCACTGACCACCACGATTCTCAGCAGGGGCGTGCCCGTCGAGTACACGCTCGTCGTCAAGGGCGCGGTCGTCATCGCCGTCTGCCTGCTCCAGGCTGAACGCTTCCGAAGCATGTTCCTTCACGTCGTGCGGAGGCGGACTTGATGATCGCGCGCCTGATGCGACAGTACGGCACGCTCGCGGCGACGGCGGTCGTCTGCGCGCTGCTCTATGTCATCGCCGGCGTTCGCTACGAGTACTTCTTCTCATGGCGCGTGTTCTTCGCGTTCTTCTCGGATAACGCATTCCTCGGCATCGCAGCGGTCGGCATGACGTTCGTCATCCTGTCAGGCGGCATCGACCTTTCCGTCGGCGCGATGATCGGCTGCGCGAGCATCATCATCGCCACGCTCGTCGAGGTCGCGGGGTGGCATCCCGCAATGGCGGTGCTCTGCGTGCTCGTGCTGGGCACGCTCTTCGGCGCGTCGATGGGCGGGCTTATCCACCGCTTCGCCCTGCCGCCGTTCATCGTCACGCTGGCGGGCATGTTCCTCGCGCGGGGTGTCGGTTTTGTCGTTCATCAAGAGTCCATCTCGATCGAGCACCAATTCTATCCGGCGATACTCGATCTGCCCGCCGGGCTGGCGAGGGCGGCGCATCTTTCCGACGACGCGGCGCAGCTTGTCGGGCTGTTCGTCCAGCCCACAGCGGTCGTCTTTCTACTCGTGCTTGCCGTGGGGATCTATCTCGCACACATGACGCGCTTCGGCCGAAACACATACGCGGTCGGCGGCAGCGAGGACTCAGCCTTGCTCATGGGCCTGCCCGTCGGACGGACGAAGGTGCAGGTCTACGCGCTGAGCGGTTTCTGCTCGGCGCTCGCCGGGGCGGTGTACACGCTCTATACGTTCTCCGGCAACCCGACTGCGGGAACAATGCTCGAACTCGACGCGATCGCAGCAGTCGTGATCGGCGGGACGCTCCTGACCGGCGGCGTCGGCTACGTGGCGGGAACGCTCTTGGGCGTCCTGATCTTCGGCATCATCCAGACCGCGATCAACTTCGACGGCTCACTCAGCTCCTGGTGGACGCGCATCGCCATCGGCTTCCTGCTGCTTATCTTCATCCTCCTGCAGCGCCTCCTCCAACGAACGCTCGGCAATGCCAGCACGTAGTCCTGTAAAGCCGCGACGTGTAGCGAGCCGCCGCGTCCCCGCGAGCGGGCTGCCGCGAAGTGCGCAGGCGCGCGACTGCTGCACAACGTACGTACCGCTGGCGACCCCCACAGGACGCTGCGGCTCGCTGGGGATCGCTGGGGGTCGTGGTCAGGTGCGCTGTTGCTCGATGTAGTCCCATGCATTTCTCAGGTAGGACTCATCTCGCACTGGGATGTTTGATCCTTGTCTCGCCCACCATGTGACGCCCGATCTCGCGAAGTGCTCGTCGAGCGCCTGCGTCAGCCAGCGTTTGAGCAGGCGTCGAACACGTTCGCCGTGGACCGCTGAATCCGCGTCGAGCAGGATGTGAATGTGATTCGAGGCTGCGGCGCACGTGCGATACCGCCAGCCGCCTCGTTCGCAGAGTGAGGGAACGATCTCTTGAACAAACGCTTGCTGCTCGGCTGTGAAGTAGACGGGAGCATCGCGCATCTGTCCCTTGGCGCGCGACTCAACGCATGGATCAGGCGTGATAAACGGTTCGCCTCGCTTGTTCTGTCTGCGATCAACGGCGGGTCTGGACCCGCCGGGGAGGCGCGTGCCGTAGGTGCCGAACGTGATGTGCCACGTTGTGCGATGAGGATTGAGGCGATGCATGATGTCGAGTGTAGCGAGCCGCCGCGTCCCCGCGAGCGGACCCTTATGAACTGCGCAGGCGCGCGACTGCTGCACGACGAACGTACCGCTGGCGGGGACGCCGCGGCTCGCTCCACTGCTGCTCGCTGAAAATGGTGCCGGAGGCCACTCGGTAATTACGAAAAAAGGGCCGCCTGAAGGGGTCTTCAAGCGGTCCTTGTGACGCCGGACGCACGTCGCTTCTGCCTGACGGGGCAGTTCCCTCTTACCCGGGAGTCAAACGACTCCAACGCCCCTGGTCATTGACGTCCGACGGCTCGATCCGCGCAGCGTCCTCACAGCAACCGTCGGCGAAGATGCTTTACACACGTCGCGCCTGCGGGAGGCTGAACGGGCGCAGCCGGCACAGCCGAGCTGACGCACGTACAACCGGCGCAACAGCATCGCATGTTCGCCGAGGCTTCAAGTTGTCTGGGTCAAGTTGGTCCCTGTGCAAAGGATCTGACTGACCACACACAAGCTACTCCAATTCGCCCACAACGCAAGCTCGAAATCCATAATCCGTTGCGGAAGTCGAACTAAGATGGGAATCTCAGCCGCTACGGGCGTGCGGAGTCATGGGACAAGCATCAGCCGGCTCGGCGCAAGGCCGCGGTCCTTGCCCATTTCCTTGATGCGGATGCGCTTTCCGTTCACCGCCCGGTAGGGGTGGCGGAGTCGAAGTTCTCGGACCAGAGGTCCGAACCCCGGTGCGGATAGATCGACCTGGCTGTCCTCCAGCACGCCGATCGTGACGCTGCTGCGGTGCGGGCCGTGGTAGAAGAAGGCCTGCTCACCGTTCCGCCGGTACACGGCGACGGCCTCCTCAGCCGACCGCATGGCAAGCTCGCGGTCCGGATCGTCGTAGACGCCGACCTCCACTGTGTAGAGCCTGACACCTTCGCCGTGCAGTTCGCGAACGTGCCCCAGGCTGTACGCCGGGTTGCCCAGGGCGGGCATCTCCGAGCTGGGCGGCACGAGGAACGCGAGTATGAACGGCTGGCGGTTGTCGATCCTGATGTGCCGAATCCGCTCAAGCTCGCCGGCAGCTTCCTGGCGCGATGGGTACCGCCCGAAGAACAGGATCGTGTGATCCTCCTCCGTGTCGATCCAGGCATCGCGCAGACCGTGGACGGCAGCAAGTGTGTCTCGCACCTGCGCAGCAGCGGCTTCGTGGTTGGCCTGGCTGAACGTCGCGATGGCGATCGACCAGCCGATACGCTGGGCGGGATCACCTTCAGTCGAAGGGGAGAAGACCTCAGCGATC
Organism: Phycisphaerales bacterium; assembly: GCA_023135165.1. Taxonomy (GTDB): domain Bacteria; phylum Planctomycetota; class Phycisphaerae; order Phycisphaerales; family JAGLTS01; genus JAGLTS01. The sequence goes on from JAGLTS010000042.1 coordinate 51,613, forward strand.
TCCGCTGGGTCGTACGTTGAGGTCGATGACGTGCTCGGGGCACAGCCCGGTATGACGAGGATGACGGCAAGCAGGATCGGCGCCAGGCACGTGAGGATGCGCCTCGCCATTGTGCAGCGGGTGTTGGCTGAGCATCGCGTGAGAGCAATCGTGAGCATGAATCACCTTATGAGATGAGAAATCGCGTTTCCGCTGTGCGGTCGGTCACCGGTTTCCTCGGGCGCCCAGGGTGCTGACAGGCCGTTGCGGAACGGAATCGGCCGGTACGGAGAAAGGTTCAAGCGGCGCGCCCGCAGAGCACGATAATACCAACGCACCCAGCCTGTGAAGGGTGCCACGAACGTTGGGCCTGCCTCGTTGCACATGCGGGTCGGCCTTCCCCGAAATGGGATACGTCACGTCCGTTACCCAGTGCGGGCGTCACCACTTGAGAGAGCGTCCATCAAGCAATGAGTGATATCTCTCCGATCACCGGGAACTCGTACAACCAACCGCTGCCGTCCACCCATCGCACGGCTCCGGGGACCGAGCACCCACACCGGGGACCCGACGAGGTCCAGTTGTCCGACCGTGCTCGATACCTCGCCCGCGTGCAGCGCGAGCCGGGTGTCCGACACGAGCTGGTCGAACGGGTGAGGACCGAGATCGACGCCGGTCGATACGAAACCGACGAGCGGATCGACATTGCCGTCAAGCGATTGGGGCTTGACATTCTCGCCTGACACATGTTGTTGGGGGGTGCCGTGTGGCGCTGCGGGTCTTCGGCATGAGGATGTGATGCGCGCATGTCCCGCGCCCGGTTGCCAGGCTCGCAGTCCGCTGCTGCGCAGTCAGCTGGCCTCGGCAAGCTCGTCTGGATTCTCGAACTCGCCACTCACGCTCTGATGCAGTGAGTCCTCCGGTACATCGTGAGCGGTGATGTTTCGGCCGGAGACGCCCAGCGCCAGGAGAACGCATGCCTCGATGCCGAACTCCCCGCCGACGAGGTACGCTCCCTCTTCCACGTGCTGGCAGTACCGCACGAAGAACGGGATCGAATGCGTGACCAGTTCCTCGTCGAGGAGTGTCAGTCGCCATGGGCTGTCAACACGCAGCGGGCGATCCGAGAGAAAGCCGGTCCCTCCCCGGCCGACGTCCCGCAACTGGATCGTCACTGAGGTCGTTGACTGTTCATGCTCACATCCAGCCGGGCTGGTGAGGATGGCCGATCCCCGCACACCGAAGCGCGTGAAGCGGCGCTTGCGGATCGACGCGGGCTTGGCCCGCCACTTCTCGATATGACCGAGCGTTTCGAGCAGGTGTTGTGCACGTTCGACGGACATCGGAACCTCCTGACCAGCGATCATGGCCGATAACTCCCCTCGCCCAAGCTTCGCCTGGATGCCTTGTCATCGGCCAATCCGGGAAGGGAGTGAACCAAGCCACCCACGGCGCTTCGAGGTGCTTTGTAATCGGTCAATCCGGGAAGGGAGTGAACCAAACCACGCGCGGCACTGCGAGGTGATTTGTGGCCGTGACTGGTTCCGGTGAGGCTCTACCGCGCGAGGATGTGCGTCGTCGACAGAAGCTCACCTTCGGGCGTGTGCAGGGTCGCCTTCATAATGAGATGCTGGCGCGACTGTTGCCCAGGGGGAAGCATGAGATTAAAGCGATACAGCCGCGTGACCCATTCGTAGTGATCGAAGTTCTGCTCCAGGTCGGTGATGTCCTGTGTCCAGGTCTGGAGGTGGTTGCGGATGTTGAGATCTTCGGGATCGGTGCCTGAGTGGAGGGAGAAACGCAGCTTGCCAAGCGCCTTGGTGGTGTGGCCGAAGCTGTCGCGACACTCCACGTACAGATCGATCAGCGGTTGTCCCGTCTCAGCGTCGCGCGAGAGCTGCGTGAGTGGGTGGATGCGCATTCGAACGGGTCGAAAAGGCCAAGCTCCGGGCTGCTGCGGGCCGGTCGCCTGGCGGCGCGCCTCTCCGATGGCGTCGTTGGCCGAATCCCCGACCGCGCAACCGGCGAAGGCGATGGTCACGACCGTCAGCAGAATGAACCGGCACGCTGCCCGCATGTCGTGAGCGTACTCGGGCAGGGCGATCGGCTCAATCCTGCGTCGGCACGGGCTGGCGGTCGAGTCGGCTGCGCATCCCTTCAAGCAGTGCGGCGAGACGCTGCTGGCAGGCCTCCATGCTGGAGATGGCTCGCGTGTTGTCCGCCACCACCTTGAGCAGTTCCTCGAGCTGATAGCGCTGCTCGATGATGTGATCGTGAGCCTCGCTGAGCTGGCGTTCCCTCCTCGCGTTGAGTCTGCGCTCCCACATCCAGAGCACGCCGATCAGCCCGGCAGCACCGAACTGCGTCATGGTCTGGGTTGCTTCCAGTTCCATGGCGAACCTCCAGGCTTGGCTCAGGCAAGGCGCTGGTGCCTATTGCACCAGCCGGATCGGACGAAGCCACACGCGCGTCCGTTGGCCGGCGCCGAGGTCATGCTCGATCCGCACGACGCTGACCCCGGCTGACTGCTCGATGCACACCGCTGGGGATCGGCCGCCTCGCACCGCCGTGACGATGTCGCCGATCCGGACCCCAGGATCGACCGGGCCGATGTCGACGACGATGTCCGCATCCTTGTCGCCGACCTTCGACTCGCCGACTCGCGCCGCGGTGAAGGCATCCGCCGGGCCATCGTCATCCTCATCATCCTGCTCGACCGCACCGGGCATGTCGCGCGGATCGCTGTCATCGTCATCGGGCACATCCGTCGACTCGGGTTCGTCGGACGCATCGCGAATGCGCGACATGTCGCACAGCACGTTCCCGAGGATCCTCGTCTCGGGATGAACATCCGGCTGCCGTAGCGCTGCGGCGATCCGCAGTCGCAGCGTTTCGGCATTACCCGCCGCGGCGAACCCGGATGGAAGCGTGTGTTCGGTGAGCAGCAGCTCGCCCCGCCCCTGCGCAAGCGTCATCGCGCCGGTGAAAGCCTGCCATGTATTGCCGCTGTCAAGGCTGTACTCAACGAGGACGCCGGTTGAAGGATCCCGTACACCCTCGCCCCGGCGCGGCCGAAAGGCGAGCGGCGTCGGCGGCAGCGAGTTAACACCGAAATGCGCCGCTAGGTCGAACAGCCCCTCGTGCTCGCCCAATCGCCAACGCCGGAACACCTCAGCGTGCGGCAGGAAGTCGGCGTGGTCTCGGTCGTAGACCGATGTGCTCTCACCTTCGAGCTGCGGATCCCACGTCGAAAGAAGCAGGAACGTGCCTTCGATCTCCCTCGCCGGGCCTACGCTGACGATCAGCGACTGCGTCTCACGGTGCAGCCGACAGCGGATTCGCTCGATCAGGGATCGGGCTTGCGCACGAGTCCGCAACGTCAGCGTGATCGGTCTGCCTCGCCCGATCGGTCGGCATCGGTGGCCGTGGCGCGCCGCCGCGTCACCCGTCGTTCGATCAATGTACATCCCATGGCGTTCCAGAAGCGTGGTCAGGACTGAACGGATCGATCCGCCGACTCGAAGGTCCAGCGAAATGCCATCGGTCAGCTGTTCGCTCGGCAAAAGGATCTGGTCAAGGTTCAGATCGAGTGTGACGCTCAGGTACGTGATCGCGTCGCGCAGCGTCCAGGGGGCGCCGCCTTCTTGGAACACGTACGTCGATCGGCCGCGCACGTGCCGGCGTATGTCTGAGCGGTTCGCACCCGGCCCGGCGCGCATGGTGGCGATGCGGCGCAGTTCCTCCGCGTTCACATCGCTGGCATTCCACCAACTGCTGTTGATGTGCTGATCGAGCACATCGCTCCACCGATCCTTGAGCAGTAGCTCCGCCGATGCGCTGTGCGGATCAAGGCCCATGTCGAATCGCGAGAACTCACCTGTGAGCCATCGCGAGACATGCGCGCCGTGATCGCCGACGCGCCAGGACCACTGCACGGTTGCCTCCCGTCCGAGTTGCGACAGAACGTCATGCGCATCGCTCCCGTCGATTGGGTCGCTACCGCGCGTTGTGTCGATGATCGCCTCTCGCTCATCGAGCAATCCGAAACAGATGAGCTTTCGGCACCACCAGGGGGCGGCGGGTCGGCCTGTGATATCCAGCAGCGGAACCTGCGGGGCCGTCGTCGTCGGGGCGGGCGCCGGTGGTAGCATCGCTGTGCTTGTCATGATGTTCGCACTCCCACGGAGACGCCGGTCAACTCAGCGTCAGCCACGACCGGAGTGATCCATGACGACCACGGGCTGTCCACTGTCAGCGACGCAGTCGTGGTCAGTCGCCAACGGAACCGCTGGTCGCCGACGATCAATGCGACGGTTGTTGTCAGATGCGCATCCTGATCGTCGACTTGGATCTGCGCGAGATCAGCGATCGTGCCGTCCGGCAGCTCTCGCTGCAGCGTGATCTGCGAGAGGCCCATCGTGCAAGGTCGGGCGGGGAGCACCAGACGCACCGTCATTTCTGAGCCGGTCACGTCCGGTCGCCAGTCCGATCGACACGGGAAGAGCGGCGGCGGCGGGATGGTCACCAACCCATCACCGACACGCCGCACTCGACGCCAACGCGATGTCGCAGCGGGCCTGCCGTCGCGATCCACCCTTTGCAGCGCGAGCAGCACTTCGTCGCCGTCGTCGGGGATGTACTCAGCCGGGAGGGTGAAGCTGTTCTGCATCGGACTCAGGTGCGCGATGACTTCAAACTCGGTCGTCGGCTCGTCTCGCGCCCACAGCACCTCGACGGCATCGCGGGCCATCGGAATCACCATGAACGGATCACCGATGAGCACCAGCCCGAGCGCATCGCCCGAGAGCGCTGCGTAGATCGCCTCGGCAATCGTCCAGCCGTGCTCCAGGCTGCGAATGAGTCGCGCGATGTCCGGCGTCGCGTTGCTGAAGTCCGACGTATACGCCGCCACCGCTGCATAACCTGCCCGCATCGCCGATGGGGCGAACGATGTGTCTGAAGCGTTGCGCAGCAGGCCGACTGAATCACCCGCCTGCGACATCTGGATCGCCAGGACCAATTCACCATCCGCGTCATCAAGGAAACCCGTGGCGGATGTCGTGCGGTCGAAACTGATGAGGAACGCATGATTGTCGATCATGGTCGCCGAGCCTGACGCGCCGCACGTTCCCACGTTGACCCCCGCATTGGCGATCGCCGGTTCAACGTCAGCCTGCGGCGCGACATGGCCCCAGTCGAGCAGAACCCCCGTGTCCGCACGTTCGAGCACATCGTCCGACGACAACGCCGCGCTTCGGCTAAGAATCTGCGTGCTGCCAGCCAATGTCGGGCTGTCGCACCGGCACACCATTGGGATTGACGCCAGCATCGATACTGTGGGGCGTTCATCGGTGCTGATCGGAAGTGCGCCTGCCGTCCCCAACTCCTCTTGAATCCACTTACTGAACGGCTCGGTGACGCCTGCGTTGTCAACGAGACCAGGCAGGCCATGCGCCAGCCAGAAACCGGCGATTGTGTTGTGCAGCGCGCGGTCGGCAAGACGTTCGTCGATGGCGTCGAGCACAGCCGTCGCCTCCGCGTTTGTCATCGTCTCCGATGAGGGCGCGCTAACGCCGAGCACATGGGCGAGCGGCACGCCGCGTTGCGCGTGACATTGCACGGCAAAGGCTGTCGAGTCCGCATCATCCAGCCGGTAGATCACCATCCAGTGCGCTGGATCGTCCGCGTGCGTTCCACCGCTCGCCGGAGCCACCAGACCAATCGAACCCGTGCCGACGATCCACTCGTCAAGGTCCAGGCTGCCCGTTGCCGCGTAGTCCTTCTCGCAGCAGCCCAGTTCGACATCCGCAGGCTCAAACTGGCTCAAATCCCAGGAAACATCGTCCTTCGCTTGAGCATCCAGCGAAAGCGCGACCTCGCTCTTGCTCTGATTGAATGCGACCTCCACACAGATCCACGGTCGCTGCGGTTCGTACATCGCGCTCACCGCCGGTTGACCACTTCCCAACACGGTGATGCTGTGCTCATCCGGGTCGATCACGGCATCGCAGATCGTTGCGCCGTCGGTATCCGTTAGACGCAGGAACGTGACGGCGCCGCCGGTGAGATTACCCGGTGCGATCGCACACCGAATGTGCAGCACTGCGGGTACGGTGCTCAGCGTGTGCATCACCACTTCCCGCCCAAGACCTGTCGTGAACGCCACGTGACATCCGACCGTTCCTCGATCCGGATGCGCTGCGTCGGCGAGTTGGCTCAGTAGAGCGCTCATGAAACCGTCTCCCACGTGGTGCTGCCGTGGATCGTTCCGTCGTGGTTCAGGCCGGACCGGGGCGGTGCGTGATTCACGACCGTGCTTCCCGAACCCTCATCGAATCGGAAATCCATGATCAGCCCGTTCTGATCTTTGATCTGCGCGTGAAGAAGCGTCACCGCTGCCGGGTCCGCGCCGGCTGACTGCGAAAAGGCGGGCAGGAAGTACCCCAGCGCGCTCCTCGGAATGGCGCTTCCCGCCACCGCTCCGATCGCCGTCCCGGAGTTGTGTGCTTGTATCGTGTACGACCCGCCCAGCGTGACCGGTTCCGTGTCGCCGAGACGCAGCTCAAGACCTGTCTGAGGTGTCAGGCGCAGCAGAACCTCGCACATCGCGCCCGCCGACGGCGCG
>JAGLTS010000043.1 GCA_023135165.1 Phycisphaerales bacterium
GGCGGTCCGCGATGACGCTGATCTCTCGCGCGATCTCCCGGCACACATTCGGGTCGGGCTGGCCGACCGTCGCGCTGCAAAGCGCCTTGGCCCACCGCAGGTCAATCTCGGCGCTGGGCGGCTCATGGCGGTTCGCGATGACGCCGATCTCTCGCGCGATCTCCCGGCACACGTTCGGGTCGGTTTCGCCGGCCGTGGCGTTGAAGAGCGCCCTAACCCACTCCAGGTCGATCTTGGTGCTGGGCGACTCATGGCGGTTCGCGATGACGCCGATCATTCTCGCCCATTGGCGTCGATCGCGAGGGATCGCCTCGATGACCGTCATGGCGAACATCGCCCGGCTCCATTGCTCATCTCGCTGGTGCGTCTTCTCCCCGCTCGTGCTCTGCCCGATTGCCTCTTCCGCGATGGTGAGAAGCCTGTCCTTGATCTCAGCGATCTGCTCGCCATCCGGCGGAAGCGCGGACTGCACGAGCGACCAGATGGGCGGCAACCACACAGGTATGAACGGTCGAAGCTGAGCAGCGATGTCCGCAGGCGGAGCGTCCAAGCCGCCCAACGGCCCGTCAGGCTCGAAACTCGCCGTGCACATGTACATCCGCTGGATGTCCGGGTAGACGAAGTACGTCTTGTCATTGTCGCGGCGCACAAACCCGGCCTCTCGCAGCCTCCCAAGCTGCTTAAGAAACTGATCGCAGTTTGCGCCGATCGCGAACCACTCAAGCGAATCGCGCGAGCACCGCTGGATGAACGCGAGCGTGCGAAACGCCTCTAGGTGCTCCCCGTCAAGCTCATCCATGAGCCTCTTGACAACGCGGCCGTAGCTGCTTCGCAGGATGGATGGCCTGTTCAGCGCCGCCGTCAACGGCTCGCCGCCGAGCAGGAGATCGACGCCCAGCAGCGCCACCTGCGGATGTCCTTCCGCCTGGACAAGTAGCTGTTCCATGTCCTCGCGCGTGAATTGCGTGTCATCGCCAAGCTCGCACATCAAGTCGACAAATGCGGTGATCCCCATCGTGTCATCAGCGCGAAGAGGCGGTAGCTCCATGCCCTTTGCCCACGTCACGTCCTTCGGGTCGGCATGCTGCGCCACCGCCCCGCTGAACGCCAGCCAACTTGTCACGAGCCGCTTCACGCGGAGCGGCGTGTGCGACTCGCCGACCGTCTGGCCCTTGAAGGGCGACCACATCTCCGGGCTGGTGTGCAGTCGGAGGAAGGTGCGCAGTTGATCTTGGTTCTCGCCCTGGTAGTCATCCCAGACAAGCAGCACGTGCGCCGGCTCCGCTTCGCGCAGTACATTTCTGACCGTTTCAAGCGCTGCGTGCAGTGCGAAGTCGGAAATAGCGGAGTCGACGAAAAGGACGATCCAGCCCACCGCCTGTGCACGATGCGCGATCTCAAGCACCAGCCTGCTCTTGCCGTTTCCCGGTGAGCCGTGGATGTGCATTGTCTGCGACGTGGCATCGGTGAGAAAGCCGGCCAGTTGAAAAAGCTCTCTGTTGCGCCCTGCGAACACGCTCTTGAGCAGCTTGACCTTCTCCGGATCTTTGCGGATGCGATCCAGCGGAAGCGACCCGAGCGTGTTGTCCCAGTAGCGTTCCTCGAAGTCGCTCACCGAGACAAGCCCGGCTGTCAGCACGCGCTCGATGCGCGAGAGAGACTTCTGCGCTCGCTCGGCAGCCTCGTGAAGCTCGTCGAGTTGCCCGGCCAGCCTGCGGGCGATCTCGCGGTCGCCGTCGTGGCGCCCATCCTCGGCAATCTTCCCCATCGCCTCCCTGAGCGAGGTGATCTGCTCCTCGATGCGAAGCACACCGGCGTGGGCTGCTGCGGCGTGTTCCGTGCCGAGCCCGACCTGCATGAGCGCATCGCGGAGCTGTGCGGTGGTGACGCCTCGCAGGATTTCCTTTTCATCAGCGGGGAGCGCCCGGAACCGCTTGGTGATGCTGGCGATGAACGCTGCGCCGCCGAGCACGACAAGCGAAGCGCCGCCCGTGGCGACAGCCCCCGCAGCCCCCACGATGAGAAGCGCATCCAGAATCGAGAGCAGCGTCTTGTGTCGAACCGAATCCGCCATTGGTCATCCCACGCACGGAACCACCCGCGTCGCGATGACAGTCTATCACCATGTCAGGTGGCTCCTGCCCCGCATCACGCCCAATTCCGCTGCATTGACGTTCGTCGGCCGGTGCGGCGTGTCTCTCTCAGCACCATGCCCTGAGTCATCGCGCGTGATACGCTTTCATCCCATGCTGCGTCGTCGAGACATCGTCCTGGCTTTCGTGGTCTTGCTGGCTGCCGTTGCGCGCGGCGTCTCCGCAGGCTCGATCACCGGTGAGGTCATTGACGCGAATGGCGCGCCGGTCGGTGGCGCGTGCATCGTCATCTGTGATGGACAGTCCGGCATCCCGCTTGAGCGCGAAACGCATCGGCCGTTTGTCGAGGGAGTCCTCGCGGGCAGGCAGACGACGGACCTCGCATTTGCCGTTACCAACGCCAGCGGCCGTTTCCTGTTCGAGTCGGTCCCGCCCGGCGCGTATCGGCTCATCGCGCAGTCGTGGCGCGATGTGCCGGCTGTGGACGGCATCCTCGACGTGAACGGCGAGACGATCGTGCTGCGGGGCGTCGCGGATGGTGTGCGCGTGACCGAGACATGGTCGCCCAACGTCGTCATGCGACCGCTCGGCACCGGATCGCTGCACATCGACGAGTGTGTGGGCAATAGCGAGGTGCTGCTTGCGATCAGTCTGGCGCCGACCAAGGCGGACCCGATCCTGGGGTTTGCCGGCTGGGGCGGGCCGTTCATGCGGAATCTGATCGGCGGCAATCGCATGCCGGGCGGCAGGACGACTGTGATGGGCCTGCCGGAGGGAACGGTGCATCTGGCGGTCTTCGCGTCGGACAGTCGCCCGGGATGGGGTGCCGCAGCCGTCGAGATCACCGGTGACGCCCCGGCAGCGATGCGCATTCCTATCGTTGCCGATTGGTCCGACGCGATGCACGACCCGCCGCCGAGGCTTATGCCGCTCTGCAATGAGATCAGGGCGGAAGGGCGTTTCTCGCTGGCGGATATCTGCCGAATCAACGGGCTTGAGCCACCGGCCGCCCATCCGTTTGAACGGATGCGCGACATTGGCAGGCATCTGAACCGTGAGGTGGCGCTGCCGTCGGGAGCGGTGCATCGCTTCGCCGATGTGGCAGCGGCGCTGGAGTACATCCAGCGCGGATGGGCAGCGTTCGATCCCGCTCGGGTCGGTGGCTATGAAGAGGCGTTTCGTGATCTGCATCGCGTGCTCGGTGCGGAGTACCCGTGTTTTGAGTTGAAGGGGATCGACTGGGATGCGGTTGGCGCGGAACTGTTGCCGCGCGCACGGGATATCGCGTCGGATGAAGCGTTCGGCCTGCTGTGCATGGAACTTGTCGCGCGGCTCGAAGACAGCCACGCCTCGGTGGGACGCGGATCGATCGACCCGCCGGCACCGCCCTGGCCACAGTGGGACCCCGGCTTTGCCTGTCTGATCGACGATCGAGGCGAACCCGTTGTGTATTGCGTTGATCCAGGCGGACCGGCTGAGGCAGCAGGCGTGCGGGTGGGTATGACGATCATCTCCATCAACGCAGTGCCTGCCGACGAAGCGATCGCGGCGTGCATGCAGCAGAGCAGCCGATACGTGGGCTTCTCGAGCGAGCGCTACCTGCGCTACCAGGCAGCTCGCTGGTTTGTTCGCCAGCCGCAGCGAGGCGCGATCGTGACCATCGAGGCGCACACGCCGGATGGCGAAACCGCGACGTTTGAGGCGCCGGCAATGCTCGGCGTGCGCTACCTGCCGCGTCTGCCCGTTCCGATCGACGGTGTATCTGATTCAGCGGATGTGTCGTGGACGATGCTCGACGACCAGATCGGCTACATCTATGTTCGGCGGATCAGGGATGGGTTGATCGCTTCGCTCGATCAGGCTGTCGCTGAGTTGGGTAATGCGCGCGGGCTGATTGTTGACGTGCGGGGCAACAGTGGTGGGGGGTTCGACGCACGCCGCGCCCATCGCAACTTCGACCACCACGACCCAGACGACCCCCACGGCCCCCATGACACTGCGGAGCCAGACCGTCCGCGATTCACCGGCCCAATCGCGCTGCTCCTCGACGCACGCTGCATCAGTGCCGGCGAGGGATGGGCATCGTGGTTCGTCGCACACGGCCGCGCCCGGTCGTTCGGTGAGGCCACAGCCGGCGCGTCGTCTCGCAAGCGGACCTACACGCTGACGAACAGCCTGTTCACCGTCCGATTCCCCGTCAAGGCGTATCGTGGCTTCCTGGATCGCCCGATTGAGCGGCGTGGCGTTGAGGTGGATGTTCCACTCCGCCAGACCGCTGCGGACCTCGCCGCCAGCCGGGACACCGTCCTTGAGGCGGCCAGGCGGTGGCTCATCGAAATCCGTTGACCGCCATCCCGGTCGGATACGCCGGCCTCTCCACGGCTGTGTGCTGAAGGTGCAACCCGGTTCGGGACACAGCGGTGCTTGGTAGCACGATGTTTGGGAACACGCCCTGCATCGGCGGGAACCGGCCAGCCGCTTCAGGCGGATGGATCAGAGAGACGGCATGACGGCTCATGCGGGCACAGGTCGGCAGGCAGGCTACGATGACGTGCGGACAGGCGGACATGCACTGGGAGCGTTGCGTGAACAAGCACCCGAGAGAGCGCGGCTTCACACTGATCGAGCTGCTGGTCGTGATCGCCATCATCGCGCTGCTCATCGGGATCATCCTGCCCGCACTCGGCAGGGCGCGCGAATCCGCCAAACGCATCGTCAGCGCATCAAACCTCCGCGAGCATGCCGTCTTCGTCGCTGTCTATGCAGGCAGCTACCGTGACTCGCTGCCGACACGCATGCCTGAGACCTACGCGCTCCCGGATGGCACCGTCAACCCGTTCCACAACGGCCCGCGCCCGTTCGGTCCCGGCTCGATGAGCGTCCAAGTCGACAACTTCATCGTGACCAGCGGCGCGCGGTTCCTCTTGCCCCTCGATGATCCGGGCGACCAGTGGGAATGGTTGCTCATGCTCTACAACGATTTCTACACAGCCACCATCTTCGATGAGACATTCTGGTCGCCTTCCGATTTCGAAGGACTGGCGTTCTTTGAAGACAAACGCGCCCCCTCCCCCGATGAATGGGCCCGCGCTCAGCCGTGGGTGCCGCCGAGTTACGCATACAGCCAGATGAACCTCTGGTCCGCTGCCACGTGGAAGGCCAAGAGAACCGACAGCAGCCCGACGCATGAGGCATCCGGCAAGGTTGCCGAGCTATCACACATCGCCTATCCCAGTCTGAAGGTCGCCTTCCACGAACGCGGCTGGTACAACAACAACCCCACCAACGACACGACGCTTGCGTGGAACCATCCTGATAGCGAGCCGGGCGTCGCGCTTTTCGACGGCAGCGCGCGGTTCGTCAACATCAGCGGCCTGCACATCCGCATGGTGGACGGCGCCGGGCCTTTTGAAACGCATACCTGGGAGAACGGCGAACCCGCCTACTTCCAGAGCACGCACGACGGCATCCACGGCCGGGATCTGTAAAAGTTCAAACCTACCGGAATACCTGCAACAGCCGGGCTGCTTGAACGCGCCGCCGGGCTTGGCTATCGTCGGCTCGCCTCAATCACGCACAAGGAGACCGACGTGATAAGTCCACGAAGAGCGCATCACTATCTCTTGCCGCTGCTTGCGATTCTCCTTTCATCGTGCGTGATGATGCCCGAGAGAGCGCCGGAGGCTGACGCCGTGCCTCTGAACGGTGTGCTGCCTCAGGCGTTCTATGATCTGCGCGATGGATCGCATGAACTGCCGCGTTATCAGGAACAGTATTACCATCCGCTCGGGCGAAACGCCGCGGTTGATGCTGTGCTTGCCGACCCGCTGTATCTGCCCGTGTATGGTCGGCGCGTGTCACAGGCGCTGCGAGATGCTGCCGTCACGGGCGATTGCCACTCGGTCCTCACCGCGGCGCTCATCGGCGGCGGGTATCCGGCTGGCGTTATCACAACGGCTGATCCACAGCCCATCCCGGGTCTCGCCGATGCGATCGGCGAGCAGACCGCAGCCGTTGTGGAAGCTGTGTGGGCCGAGTTCCTCACCGCATACGCCTTGGCTGAGCAGGCGCTCGCGCCGCTCTCCGATGATGATCGCGCATGGCTGCTCGAACATCCCGATGCGTGGTTCTTCGGTGAGGAAGGCGAGCAGCACGGCGCGGAGATGTCGTTCTTCACGACGGATACGGCCGTTCACCTTCGCATCTTCCGCATGGCGGCGGAGATCGACCTTGCGCAGCTCGCCGAGGCGCAGCGCCATCTTGCCGTTGCGATCGACCTTTGCAGCGATCATGCGGATGCGCTTCGACGGATTGATGAACCGTTCTCTTATGAGCACAGCGGCATCACGCTCCTGATCGCAGGCCCGGACGACGATCGACACACGGATGCCTTCGATCTTCTCATCGACGTCGGCGGTGATGATATCTACGAGAACAACGCGGGCGGCACGGCTGGCGATAGGCCGGCGGCACTGCTTGTTGATCTTGATGGCGATGATCGGTACGAGGGAACGTTCGCATCGCAGGGAGCGGGCATCCTCGGCGTCGGCGCACTGGCGGACTTGCGTGGAGCTGACCGCTACGAAGCGACGCATTTCGCGCAAGGGGCAGCGTACTTCGGCAGCGGGATGCTCGTCGACCTCGAAGGGGATGATTCCTACCGCGCTCACCGTTTCGCACAAGGGGCTGCTGCGTTCGGCTCATCGCTTCTCTGGGATAATGCGGGAAATGATTCATATATGGCGGACGGCATGGCGCAGGCCGCCTCGACCACGCTTGGCATCGCATTCCTCGTCGAATCATGGGGTGATGACGACTACACCTGCGGCGGACCACGCGAAGAGTTCTGGTCCACGCGCGTCGGCATCGGGCAGGGCGGCGCGAGCGGAGTCCGCGATTATCCTTGGAAAGAAACACCGTCGTTCTACGGCGGCGTCGGCTTCCTCGATGACGCTCAGGGCAACGATACGTGCTACGTCCCGGTCTTCGGCCTCGGCGGCGCGTATGTGTTCGGGCTGGGCGTCCATATCAACACGGGCGGCGACGATCAGTTCATAGGAAAGAGCGATACGCTCGGCGCGACGATCCATCTCGCGGCGGGTTTGTTTATCAAAGATGGCGGCGACGACATATATGATGCTGGCTGGGGGTCCATCGGCGTCGGCGGTGATCGGGGCGTCGGCATCTTCATCGACACCGGAGGCGATGATAGCTATCGCACCGTCGGCCACAGTATCGGCACATCGCGCAAACCCAAAGCGGTCGGCCTGTTTGTCGACGTTGCGGGCAATGATCGGTACGACTTCTCCGGCGAGAGTTGTGCTCACATGATTCGCCCGAGCGACCCGGAGAATTGGTCGCATTGCCTCTTCATGGATCTCGGCGGCACGGATGAATACCCCGAGGATTATGACGGTCTCGGCCGATCGAACAACCGCACGTGGCGCTTCGCTGACACCGGCGTCGGCGTGGATGCGCGGAACGCAGGGATGGGCGCCGCTTTCACAGCCGACGCGCTCTTCGGCGCGCTGCCGCAGTCGCCACGTGCGGGCGTCCTGTTTGATCCGATCAACGGCACGGTGGAAAACATCACGCATCGCCCGCTCATCACCCGCGCCTGGCCTGCGTTCACATCACCCGTCGATGACGGCGAGGAAGAGCAGCGCATCGCCGAGTTGACGCCGCGCACCACATTACCGATCGACGACTGGATCGCTGAGATCCCCGCCACTTCGTACGATCGGCGTCGTCAGCTTTACGAGATGCTCGATCTCGCGCGGTTCACGAATGCCGGCCCCAACGATCCCAACGCGCTGGTCGTGCTGCTCGCAGCGCCGGCGAACGCACCCGCCGATCAGCTCGCGTTCGCCGGTTTATGGTGCGAGTTGGATGAATCGCCCGGCGCGACCCGGTGCGTCGGTCCGATGCTCATGCTCGATCAGATTCACTCGCCGTATGCCCGTCGAATCATCATTCGCATGATCGGCGTGATCGCGCAGGATGAAGCCGAGGTGATTCTCATCGACCGGCTGCATCACGATGATGATGCCGCGTGCAGGCGGGCGGCGGCGAAGTATCTCGGCAAGCTCGGCACAACCGAGGCGCTGACCGCACTCACGCGCGCCGCAGCCGACGCCTCACCGATGGTCCGTGTATCCGCCTGTCAGGGTCTGCGCGATTCGACGGCGGATGGAGCGCTCGAAGCGGTTGTTCCGCTTCTTGATGATGAGAATCTCTATGTGCATCGCGCCGCGGCCGTCACCGCCGTATCGCTTGGATTCAAACCGGCGGTCGATGTGTTGCTTGAATCCATGAAGACGCCGACGCTCGACACCGGCGAGAACTACGGGCACAACCTGTACGCGACGCTCTCGTCATACCTTGGGCCGGAGCTTCTCGACGAGTTGGGGCTTGATCTTGACACGTGGAAGAGCTGGTGGGATGTGAATCGTGAGGCGTTTGACCTTGACGCGGCGCTGCGGGCGAAGGCGGCACGTGATGAGGACAAGGAGGGGGAGTGAGCGGCGCTTTCAGGAGTCCTCAAGGATGGCGACGACATCGCGCGGAGTCATCGGACCGAGCGCGTTCATGACGCCGTCTGTGCCATACGTTCGGCAGGCGTAATCGGCGACTGCCTGGAACTGCGATGCGGCCAGCCCGCACTCGACCGCGGATTGTCGCAGCCCGACTTGGCTGAGCCAGTCGTTGAAGCGCTCGATGAACGCCTCCGCGTCTCGCAGGTTGAAGAGGCGGTCGCCGAGTTGATCGAGGCGCTCCATCGCTCGGTGGTGTGCGAGCAGCCAACGAAGGTATGGGAGAAAAAGCGTCGCTAAACCTCGCCCGTGCGAGAGGGCCGGCTGATACGCACTCATGGCGTGTTCGATCGCATGAAGGATGAACTCGCTCGGCGTACGCCCGGCGCCCTGCAATCCACTCAGTGCAAGCGTTGATGCCCAGAAGAGATTCGCCCGCGCCTCGGCATGCTCAGGTTCGCGAAGCGCGATGGGCAGATTCTCGATCACCGTCAGCATCACCGCCTCGCTATGACGGTCGGCAAAAGGCGAGTCGTTACCACCGAGCAGGTAGTTCTCAAGCACGTGGCTGATGATGTCTGCGCCGCCGTCGGCCGTCGTCGCGGCGGAGACGGTGTGGGTGAGCGCCGGATCCATGACGGCAATGGTGGGCTTGAGGCATTCGTGCGACAGCGGGGCCTTGCCTGGCAGATCGACGTTAGAGATGACGGCGTATGGCGTCACTTCGCTTGCCGTCGCGGCGGTGGTGGGGACAGCGACAATGGGGAGCGCCGCATCGAGTCGGTCGCGCTTCGATCCGCCGAGCACGTAGTCCCACACATCGCAGTCACCGGACTCCTTCAGCGTCATCGCCGCAATGCCCTTCGCGGCATCCATGACGCTGCCCCCGCCGAGCGCGACGATCACGTTGACATTCTCCTCGCTCGCCTCACGGGCTGCGCGGTTCACCGTGTCATGATGCGGGTTCGGCTCGATGCCCCGAAACACATGTGTTGTGATGTCCGCATGACCGAGGCTGTCAAGCACGGTGTGCAGGGCGCCGCTGCGTTCGACGCTCCCACCGCCGATGACGACCATCGCGCTGTCGCCGAGTGGTTTTGTCGAATCGCCGACCGCGCTGAGGCTGCCCTTGCCGAAGATGATCCGTGTCGGGATATGAAGCTGGAATGGCTGCATGTGAGATTCCTGCTCTGATCGACCCTGCCGACTGACGGCGGATCACTGGCCGGTGCTGCTCGGGACGTCGTCGAAGTTGCGCTCGAAGATGATGAGGTTGTCGCTGCGATCGGCGTCCCATCGGATACCCACGATGTCGTAGTCGGACGCGATGGCGAAGTGCATCATCGAGCGGTGCCGGTTGTAGCACTCGAACCGCATGCAATGATGTCCTTTGGTGCGAACCCAATCCTCCGCGGCGCGCATCAACTGCGTCGCGATGCCGCATCGCCGGTACGGCGGGACGACGCCGCACAGCCAACCGAAGTGCGTGCTCGGTTTGAGCTCGAACCCAGTGTAAAAGCCGACCGCATCAGAACCAACGCGCGCGACCATAGCGAGCGGCTTTCGCCGACCCCCGAAACGCATGGTGAAGAACTCCGGCTTCTTGACCGGTTTGAAGATCTGGTTGTAGAGGTGCGCAAGCAGGTCCGTGTCGGTGGGGTCGATCAAGTCGATGACGATGTCAGTCATGGCGGAACCCTCCAGCAACACCACCAGCGTACCCGAATCCGACCCACGCGACCTGTCACGGCGAGCGATCCGCATCGCCCGGATGAACGTCAATCGACCCCTTCTTCGGCATGAAGTCGAGGCGCTCCACATCGGAGAAAACAGCGGTGCAGATGTTGCCCAGGTGCGCCGCGACGCGCTTGAAATGCCGGGCGAGGAGCGAGTAGGCGACAGCCTCGGGTGTGCCTAGCGAGTCGGACTCGCGGAGCAGTTGCGTGTTGATCCGGTCGCAGCGCTTCTTGATGTCCGCAATGATCCGAAGGGTCTCTCTCGCGCGTGACCGGTCGGATTCGCTGAACAGGCGGCGCGTCGTGTCAAACAGACCACTCACCTCCGCCCGAAGCTGATCGACGGGCGCCTGGTATGCCTCCACCTCGAAAGGTTGCGTGAAGAATCGGCCGACCTCGAACACGCCCTTGCAGTAGTCCCCGATGCGCTCGGCATCCTTGGCGATGCTCATCAGCGTCAGGCACGCCGCGACATCCTTGCCCGGATTGATCGACAGATGACGGACAAGGTCGCCGCGGATCTCCCTCTCAAGTTTGTTGACCTTGATGTCACGCTCGTACAGCGCATCTTGCACGGAGGCGGCATCCACCGCGCGCTCGAGCACCGCCACCGCTTGGTCAAACATCCAGTGCGTGTGTTCGAGCATTTGTTCGAGCTTCGCGAAGTCCGCATCAATGTGCTTGACGGACCGTAGCGCGGTGAAGAGTTGTCGGAACATCAGCGTTTTCCCCTAAGGCTACAGGATCAGTTCCGTGATGATAAGCCCAATCGCCGGGATCAGCACAAAGACGACGAACAGGTACAAGAGAGCGTAGGACTTCCGCTTCGCCGCAAGCCTGCCGTAGCGCTGGGCGATGGCGATGGGGATCCTGCGCAAGGGATACCAGATCGCCGAACCGAGTACGTTGAACATCACGTGCGCAAAGGCGACGGCGACGGCTTCAACTTGCGGGTTGGCGGTCGCTGCGATCAGCCCCGTGACCGTCGTCCCGAGGTTCGCGCCGAGCACGTACGGGAACACACGCTGCAATCTCACCGCGCCCGCCCCGGCGAGCGGCACGATCAGCGACGTCGTGATGCTGCTCGACTGCACCATCACCGTCGTGATCGCGCCTGTGCAATAAGCGATCAGATCGTTTCGGAAGAACACCTTGCTGAACAGGCCCTCGATCCGGTTCAGCAGCGCTCCTTTCAGGTTGGTGACGAGCATGGCAAGCGAGAAGAGCAGCAAGACCAGTCCGACGCCGGCCAGTGCGATGCCCACACCCATCTTCCCGAGGTTGACCCATTCAAGCAGTTGCACCATCCCATCCACAATGGGGCGCGTGATGACCTTGACGGGGTTTGTCGCCTTTTCTATCTCGCTCAGGCCGAGGCTCTGCGCGAGGTAAAGCGTGCTGTTGCGAACGATGCCGGTGCTCCACTCAAGCGGAAAGAGAACGGCGACGGTGAGCAGGTTGAAGATGTCGTGGACGATGGCGGCGCTGAACGCCCGGCGGAACTGGCGTTCGATGCGCAGCGACCCGAGCGATGCGATCGTGCTCGTCACGCTCGTGCCGATGTTGGCGCCCATGATTGCGAAGACGCCCGCATCGAAGCTGAGCTGGCCTGTGAAGACGAACATGATGATGAGGCTGGTCGTGAAGCTGGAGCTTTGCGCCATGACGGTCGCGAGGACGCCTGCCGTCAGTGCGACGAACGGATTGTCCGCGTGCGAGAAGACAGCCTCGATGAAATCGTGCGACGACTCAATCTTGGCGAGTCCCTTGAAACCCGTCGACATCAGACGCATCGCGCACAGGAACAAGTACAGGAATGCCGCTGCGCACGCACCGCGGACGGCTGGACGATTCAAGAACTGCGCAATTGGGCGGGGGTCATTGACGGATGGCTGCGCGCGACCGGAAGCGGCTGGGCGAGTCACACCGAGGCTCCTCAGGGAGGACGGGCGATCCACTGGCGGCGGTATGGTATCGAGGTGGATCACGCTGCGCCAGCGGCTCGCCGACGCGTGCGGAAGAAAAGCAGAAAAAGCTGTGCGTCGTTCGGGCAATCACCACGTGGCGGGTGGGGCATCGAAGACCAGCGTGAGCTTGCCGAACGTCACGAGGATCTTCCCATCGACGACGGCGACGGCTGAGGCTTGCGCATCGACATCGACGCTCAATGAGTCGAGCAGCTCGCAGCTTGCGGTCGAGAGCAGGTGTAGCGACGCAGCCGGTCGATCGGCCGGCCGAATCGCGCCGGGTTGATCCAGCACCGCCACCATCCCGTCCGCAGACGCAACATCAATGAAATGCGCGGGCTGCGCGACGGCATCCACGCCTACGAGACGCCCGCTGAGCGCGTAGCTCAACACACGGTCTCGGGCCGCCAGGATGAACCCCCCCGGCGTTGGCAGCACCCGAAACACGCCGGCCGGCAGTGGACCCCGCGTGTCCACAGGCCCGGCAATGATGTCGCCATCCGTCGGTCGCACCAGCCACAGTGCCCGATCCTGCCGTTCGATCAGCAGCAGATCATCCATCGGCCAGACGCGCCGCGTGTTGCGCCAGTCGGGCATCGGGTTGGTCCAGCGGCGTCGGCCGGTCGTGATGTCCACCGCACGAACCGCACCGCCGTCACCCCATACCAGCGTGCCGTTGGCGTGAAGGTGAATCCAGTTGATTCGCCCAGTCACCTCGTCGCCCGCCGTGTACGCCACATCACCAGTCCCGCGATCCACAACGATCAGACGCGGCGCCGTCTCGCCTTCGTATCCCGCCGCCGCGATGAGGTCACCCGACATGTCCACATCCGTCACGCGATTGACAGGCAGCACCTTCGCCCAGATCGTGACGCCGGTGGTTGCATCCAGGCACACTGCCCTGCCGTCTCGCCGAACAAGCACGATCGCGTTGTCATCCGTCTTGATGACGAAGTCGCCCGCCCACACCATGCCCCGGCTGGGAACGCGGACTTGTATGCCCACCGCAGGCGGCGAGCCATCATCGGGCGCATCAAACAGCTCAGCGAACGGATCGCTGATCCACCGCTGCGCACCCGTCAGCGCGCTGACCGATTCCATGCGGTAGCCCGCATCCGTCCAGTGGGCGAGTAGGATCGTCTCCGCATCCACCGAGACAAGCTGCGGCGCTTCCGCACCGCGCCGGCGCTGCCACAGCTTGCGGAACTCAGCCCCGCCGAAGAGCGCGATATCGCTGTCCGATTGCATCATCACGTGCTCCGCGCAGCCAAGCCCGGGCCTCCGCACGGTAGGCATGATCGACCAGCCGACGAAGGCAAGCGGGTCATCGCAATCGCGCACCGGGCCGAGTCGCGGAATGCGTTCTTTATGCCGGAGCAGTGCCTGTTGCTTAGCCATGAGCGCATCAACGTCGATCATGTGATCGTCCGAGACAAGCGCGATGCCTGAGTGATCGCGCTGCGCGCGGATGACAAAATGCAGCAGCGCGCCGGGTCGGTGCTGCTCGCTGAGCATGGACACGATTCCGCCGGAGATTCGGCCGATGAGTTTCGGATCGCTCGCGCGGACGAGGCGGTAGCGCTCGTAGGCATCGAGGTACGCGCGCAAGGCGGAGTCGCGCTGCTGTTGTTCGATAAGCGAGGCGCCGGCCTGCTCGAGCGCAGCGGGCGCTGCGGAGGCGAGCGGGTACCGAACAGCCAATGCAAGCAGGGCATCCGCGTCCCGCCCCGTGCCTGTCATCAACGCATCGAGCGATCGGCCTGCCTCCTCATCATGCGCTGCGTACACGCTGCGACCCGCGCGCAGGATAAGCGTGATCAGCCGCCCCGTCGCCTCCTCACCGGCGGTTTCGTGCCGGTCGTCGCCGGTCCGATGCGGCGTATCACGAAGCGCCGTCTCGGCCAAGATCCGTTGATACGCATCGGCCGCCTCCACATAGCGCCCCCATCCTTCCTCGAATCGGCCCAGGAGCAGCAGATGCCGAACTCGCTCATTCGGCTCCGCCGCCACGAGCGCCAGGCGCGTGTGAAGCGATCGACCCATCGCCTGATCCCGCATGTCCGAGGATTCCAACGATTCGATCAACAGATCAAAGACCGCCCGACGTGATGCATCGTCGAACGGCCGGCGCGCGAGGCGGTCGATCGCCTCATCCACCGCTGCCGGGAACAAATCAACGCGACCGATCCGCCTCGCCAGACATGCAAAGGCGATGGCTGGGGCCGGATCGCCGGGCCGATCTGCCATCTTGCCTTCGAGCGCCAGGCGCGCATCATCCCACGACAGGTAGTTGCGCAGCCGGCTCTCCGTCACGCTGATGACCTGGCCGGGGACGGCGATGACGTTGCCGACCTCATCCAGCGCGAAGACGCGCGCAGGCCCGCCGGCGAGGTCCACACGGCGCAGGCCGTCGTTGGTCGGTGCGAGCAGCGCGCCATCCGCGATCACAGCCCGTCCGCGATACACATTCGGTTCCGTCACGTGATCCAGCCGCTGGGGCAGCGCATCGGCGTCGTACGCCAGCGGGCCGACGTAGGTCGAGCGCTGGCCGACGGCATATAGCTTCCGACCGTCGCTGAGCAGGTAATCAGGCTCGCCCCACCGACTCGCCGGGATCGTTGGGCGCGCCGTGCCGTCCATCTTGTCGAGCCAGACCAGTCCGCTGCCGTCGGGCGTGCGTGTGATCACCCATCGGTCCGTGACGATCGGCGTGCTGATCTTCCAGGGCGGCATCGTGCCCGGCGTGTTGGTGGTCGGCCGAGGCGCGAAGCGGTGCAGCCAGGTCGTCCGCCCCGTCTCCACCTCCACCGCCGCGATGGTCCCTTGCCGATTCATCACATACACGCGTCCGGCGTGGTAGGCGGGTCCGCCGAGCAACTTGACCGTGTTGTCAAACCGCTCCCAGCCGACGCTCGACAGCGCCCGAAGCCAGCGCAGCGTGCCATCGCGAAGGTCCAGGCCTGCGAGGTACGTGCTGCGCTGGCGCAGCATCTGCCGATCACAGACAAGATGCAATACGACGGTCCCTTCCGCCGCGATGACCGGGCCTTGCACCGAAGCGTGAGTGAGCGACGCATCAAACTCAGCAGGCACGGCGCGCCATCGCAGTTCGCCCGTCCGCGCATCGAGGCAGCAGATGCCCGGATCACCCCAATGCGCCCGCGAAATCGTCATGCCCATCGGCGCGATCACGGCGTCATCCGCAGCGGTGACGGCAAGCGGGCTTTCCGACAGTCGTGGGTACCTCGTCGTCACTTGCAGGTTCAGCGCCCCCTCGCCGAGCGGACGAGTTTCGTACCGCCAGCGCTGCGCCATCGTGTGGCGATCCCACGCGGTGACCGACTGGCCGTCGCAGATGTAGAGCACATCGCCGATCATCGTGGGCAGGATGGACTGAAGTTGCCCGCTGCGTCTCCAACGCGGGAGTTCCTCATCTCGTGCGCCGGCGGACATCCCGCTTGCCTGCGACGGATCGGTGTCAATCGCCTGTTCATAAAGCGGTTTGGGAAGCAAACCATCAAGGGCACTGTCGTGCCCGGCCGTCAGAGGCGAGACAACGCACGGCGAGAATGGCGGCGCGACCGCTTCGCGCGCCTGCGCTTTCGCAACCAGTTCCGGCGCATCGGCGTCGGTAACCCATCGGCTGGCGGTCTCCCACACGCGGCCCTCATCGACGTACGACGCGATCATCACCATGAGCTGTGCCGCAACCGTCGCGGTGACGCCCGTGCGGTCCGGGTGATCCTCCAGTTGCGCAAGCCCGATGAGCGCTGCGTGAAACCGCGCATCTTCAAGCCTCGCCTGCGCCAGGCGCAGCGCAGCCTCGCACCCGGCCGGGGTCAACAGGTAACGATGTTCAAGCGCCTCCAGTTCACCCGCGGCAAGGAGCGCCCGGGCCTCCATGCCGAACGCGCGTCGGTACTGCGAGAGGAGACCTCCGTCATCAAGCAGCAGTTCGATCACCGCACTGCGAACCGTGGTGAAACGGTCCGGGTCCGATGGGTCGGGTGCGACGAGTTGGTCGCCGTGCAGATCGATGAGCTGTTGGGCGATGCGTACCGCCTCGGCGAGGTGGTGTTCCCGCGCATGCTCCCGCACCGTTTCGAGCAGGTCGGCTGCGCGCGGCGCGTCATCCACATAGACCGGACGGTCAACCTGCGCACTCGCAAGCACCGCTGAGATCATCAGGAAAACGACAGCCGTGCATACCGCCCTCGCGAAGTTGCCCTGTCGCCCATTCCGCATGTCGAGATGATACGTGCAGCACGGGGCGGCGAGGGCGAGTATTGCGGTTCCATGCGGCGGTCGCGTAGGATGTTCGTGCGAAAAGACAAAGCCCGCCATCAAAGGGAGCCTGATGATGACGCAGTTTGACAGCTCATTCGATCGGCCGATTGTGACGAGCCGACTGGCGATCACGGCGCTTGTGTGCAGCTTGGTCTTCTTCTGCCCGCTGACGACGCTGATCGCCCCGCTCCTGGGCGTGATTGCGATTTTCACGATTGGATCAAACCCGCATCGCAAGGGCATCGGGCTGGCGGCGACGGCCATCGTGCTCGGCCTGGCGTTCACCGTCGGTCAGGCGTTCATTGGCTACAAGACGTACAGCATGTTCATCGGCCCGATCAGGGTGGGGCCGCGTGATGCGCTTGCCGTCGGGTCCGCCGGTGACATCGTTGGCTTCCAGAACTCATTCCACGGCCCGGGTGCGACTGCGGATGAGGCGGTGGCACGGGTGTTCCTCGATGAGCTCACGGCACGCTACGGCGGGTTCGTTGGCTGCACCGTTGATCTGCAGACCCAAGCCCAAACCACGCCAGGCCAGCCTGCCGTCCCATTCGTGTACATCCTCACGTTCGAGAAGACGACGGTGTCCGCTGAAGCGGAGATCATCATTGCTGATCCGACCACGGGTGAGTTCATCAGCAAGCTGGGGTACATCCAGATCTTCGATGAGGAGGCGGGCGACCTGCACTACCCGCCGGAGTCCGACGACACCGACGAGGCGTTGCCCTAGAAGTCTGCGTCATAGAACGGCGCAACGTCCGAAACAGGGACAAAATGTCGAGCAGATCTCGGCGCGGTTTGCCGGGCAATCTCGAACGCGGGGGGGTTGGGCGGCGTAGAATGGATGGAGGAAGTGATCCCCCAACCCGGTACTTCGCTGAAAGGGATGATCCAGCATGATGATCCAGATCAACGCGGGCGAGTTCGTCGTGAGTCCAGCCATCGAGGACTTCGTCAACCAGGAACTGGAAGTCTCACTCCGGCTGTTCCAAGATCAGATCACACGTGTGGAGGTACACCTGCGCGACTTGAACGGGCACAAGTCGGGTATTGACAAGAGGTGCCTGCTGGAGGCTCGCTTGGCGGGCCATCAGCCGTTCGCCGTTCAGCACGATGCGGATGACCTCTACGACGCGATCAAGCTGGCTGCGGGCAAGCTCGAACGAGCCGTTCGACACAAGATCGATCGCCACTAGGGACATATGGCGGGCGAGATGTAGAACAATCGCCTCCGCTGCGAAACGACAGGCTTTCTCCCGCACGACATGCCGTTAAAACGCCCAGACCAGTGCGAGGAAGTAGTAGATGTCGTTCTCCTTCGCATCGCCGGGATTGCTGTCGTAGCGGTTCTCGATGCCGATCTTCAGGCTCATGTTGGTCTCCGGATCGACAAGGACCTGCCACGCTGCCTGTGAGTTCCAGCGGAATTCGCCGGTCTCGTCGAGATCCGGGAACAGATCCGTCGAGGCGGTGAGCTTCTGCCGCTCCGTGAGCTGGTGCTCGAAGTCCAGGCCGATTACCAGTTCCGGCTTGACATCCTCGTCATCACTGCCGAACTGTCTGCTGGCGCCGGCACCGATTCGACCAAGGAAGAACGTGTCGTCGTTGTCGATGAACTCGTATCCGATGCCGCCGAAGCCTGAGAGGCGCGAATCCCAGTCCTGGAACTCATCAGTCTCGAACTCGCCTTCGATGAAGTACCGCCAGGGTGAGTCTTCGCCCATCAGCCAATCGTTTCGCGCCGTGGCGCGGAAGCGGTTTTCGGTGTCGTCGGAGCTTTCCTGGGCGTAGAGGTACATCAGGCTCGCGCTCGTTTCGATGGATTCGGTGCTGCGCTTGCCGCCGATCGCCGCGCGGAAGTTCACGCGGTCGGTGTTGCCGCTGGACCCGTTCAGCCCGACCTCGACGTTGCCCTCCCAGCCTTCAAGCCAGGATGGTTCCGCCTCAGCAACCTCGTCAACCTCGACGGCCTCCTCATTCACAGCCTCGGTTTCCACGACCGCTGCCTCCTCGACCGGCTCTTCGGCGGGCTGCTCGGGCGCAGCCTGCGCGAAGCAGGCGGATGCGCCGGCAAGGATGATGCCCGCAAAGGCGGCGGAACAGGTGAGGGGATGCAGCGCCATCGTGATGTCTCCGTCGTGGATTCCCGTGTTGGTGTCGCCGAGGCGAGTGTCTTCCAGCCCGGCCCGGTACGGCGTGAGATGATGCAGCCTGACGCGGTGAGCGTCAAGCGGGACGGCGGTGCCACCGTGTCCAGAGGCGTCCACAATTTGATGGATGTCTGCCGGAGCGAGGCATCCTGCATGGCCGGGGCGGCGTTGGACCGGGCGGGGGTTGGGCGGTATTCTCTGGGGTTGGTGCGGGCTGAGTTGGAGCCTGCGCGACAAGGGAGACCCACCTTGGAACAACTGCTCTCGATCGCGATCTTTCTGGCGTTCGGCTTCGGCTTTGTGCTGATCGGCCTGGTCGTGGGGGCGGTGGTCAGGACGCAGGCGCCGAACAAGGAAAAGCAGGCCATCTACGAATGCGGCGAGCCGGCGATCGGCAGCGGCTGGGTGCAGTTCGACCTGCGCTTCTACGTTGTCGCGCTGTTCTATCTCGTGTTCGACGTTGAAGTTGCGCTGATCTACCCGTGGGCGGTGGTATTCCGTGAGGCAGCGTTGGAGGCGCTGGTGCTCGGGGCGCCGTTCATGGCTGTCATCCTCGTGGGATACGCCTACGAGTGGTACTCGGGCAGCCTGGATTGGGTGCGCAGCTCGGTGATGACATCGCGGTCGCTGCCCGCTGCCGCGGTGACCGGGCCCTCGCTGCATGACCTGGCGCGGATCGACCCGGAGGTGCTCGAGAGCGAACGCGGCGCCCCGTGAGCCAGCGGCCAGCTTGTCCTGTGCATACACACGTTACCGGCGGTTGTCTCGCCGCCTGAAGTGGAGATCCTCAATGGCTGATCGTTACGACACGGTGCTTCTGCTCGGTGCTCCAGGCTCGGGCAAGGGGACGCAGGGCGCGATGCTCGGCCAAATCCCGGGGTTCCATCACCTCGCATGCGGCGATGTGTTTCGCAGTCTCGACAAACACTCCGAGCTTGGCAAAACGTTCCTGCACTACTCGACGCGCGGCGAACTCGTCCCCGACGATCTCACCGTCAAGATGTGGGCGGAGAACGTCCATGCGCGCACCGTGCTCAGCCAATACAAGCCGCACGAGGAGATCCTCATCCTCGATGGTATCCCGCGCAATGTGAATCAAGCCAACGCGCTGGATGAGTACATCACCGTCCACAAGATCGTGCATCTGATGGCCAAGGATCTCGATGCGATGGTCGCGCGCATGAAGCTGCGTGCGGTCAAGGAGAATCGGCCGGATGACGCGAAAGAGGATGTCATTCGCAACCGGTTCCGCGTGTACGAGGCGGAGACGACACCCGTGCTGGAGCATTACCCAGCCGAGTTGATCGAAGAAGTGGATGCGATGGGCACGATGGCGGAAGTGCTTGAGCGCTCGCTCCGGATCGTCGCACCGGTTCAGACAAAGGTGTTCGCATAGCTTCCGGGAGACTGTGGAGGCGGCATGCTCATGACGTGGCGCCGGATCATCTTTATCGCGGCGGTGGCTGGGTGTGTTGCTGCATGTTCATCCTGTCGACGCTCAGCACCGAGCCAGGCGGCTGACACGCCTGCTGATCAATCTGCGCAGCGTGATGATGTCGCGGATCACAAGCCGGCTTCCTCTCGCTTTGGTTCGACAAGGAAGGCTCAGTCCGTCAAGACCGGGCGCGTCGCCGCCGGGACCGGCCAGGCGCCGACTGTGACGATCGGCGAAACGCTGGGCGCTTTGCAAGCCACACATGCCCCCACTGATGTACCTGACGTGGCGCTCGATCCGAACGGTGCGTTGGGGTCCGTCACGTGGCGGACGCGCCAGCTTATCGCGCGCGCGCAGCCGGGCACGCGTCCACCGCTTGTCGGCTTCGCGCAGGTGGTGGAGACAGCCGGCGGGAGGGCGCTCTTCCGCACACGTCAAACGGGCAGCGACGTGTCGATTCGAGTGGAGCCGGTCGAGAACGGGATCGACCTGCACGTGACGACGGTTGGGCGCGGCGTGGAGGATGTGCATCTGAACTTGGGCACGTTTGCAACGACGGGGCAGGCTCGTGTGCTACTGCCGAAGTGGGCGGGGACGATTGTGGATGTCGTGTTTCCGCGTGTCGGCGGGCCGGTGTACCGGTATCCGGGCGAGGCGTTTGCTCCGGTGTGCGCGGTGTGGGATGACGATTTGACCGTCGGGTACGCGGCGCTGGCGCAGGTGGGCGACTTCGTCAAGCTGCAACTGCGAAAGCACAGGTCCAGCGACCGGGGCGCCTCGATGCACGTGATACTCGTCGGAGCCTGTCAGCCAAATGACACACGGCAGTACGAGATCACGATTCGTTTCGCCGAAGGGGCGGCGCAGTGGCGCGATGCGCTCGAACCATACCGTACATACCAACATCAGCGCGACGGGCCGGTGCGGTATGAGCGACTCGGCCCGTGGGTGTGTGTGAACATGCGGAACCTGCACGCCTACGACTTCCACGGCACGCGGAACTACAAGCAAGGCTCAACGTGGGAGAACACGCTCGGCCGAAAGTGGGACTGGGCGCTGCGGGCTGGGAAGTCCGGCAACCTCGCGGTCGGTTGCATCGGCGTATGGGCACAAATGGAGCAGGTCGATCCGAAGCTCGCGTTCAACCCCGATGCGCTGGATCTTGAGAAGTCGCTCGCGGGCAGCCTGCCGTCGCTCCTCACGCGCATTCGTCGAGAGTACGGCCCGGTGCATATCAGCGGTTTCTCCCGCCCCGGCCGAAAGATCGTGAATGGCGCGATCGTGAACCGCGACTTCACCGATCCCACGGAATGGTCGGCGATGATGGCGCAGCTTCAAGGACTGGCCGATCTGGGGTTCGACATGTCGTACGGCGACGAGCTTGGAATCCACGGCGGGTGGGAGGCGGTCGATCTCGTGGAACAAGCGCCGCTTCGGCTGATTCCAGAATGGGCGTGGGATCGGATGCTCACGCGGGCGTCATGTCTGATGGCGCATCCGAAGTTCCCAGGCAAGGATGCCGCGCTGCTCGTGCCGTACCTGACGCCGGGCGGGGAGTTGTATGTGAAGGCATCCGTGGAGCGTCGGGCGCTGTTTTACGCCGGCGCCGTCACGCCGTGGGAGGAGTGGGTCGGTGATCACAACCGCATGATGTGGAACGACCTTGCCTCTCACACGCGGACGGATTGACGGTCGCTCACGTTTCAGTCGTGGGGATACTGTCAGCCAGTTCGCAGAGCGCCTGATAGTAGGCATCGACGTCTATGCCCAGGAGCGTCGCGCCGTAGAGTTCGGCCTCATCCGCGGTGGCGATCTCGCCGTAGTTGATGGCAACGATGTGGTACGCGACAAGAAGCGGCCAAATCTCGCGATGGTTCTCGAAATAAGGATGTACGAAGAGGCAGAACCCATCGCGCGGATGCTCGCCGAGCGGCTGGGCATGTGCGAATTCGCCCGGCTCAAGCGGGTCGGCGTCGAATCGCACGCCGACGGGGTATCGCACGACATCACGATCGTCGAGCATCTTGAGGATGGCGTCGGCGTCGATGTACAGGCCGTACTTGATCCGTGCAGTGGCTGCCTTTTCCCTGACATGCTCGCGCAGCGCCTGCTGAGCATGTTCGCCGGAGTTGGGTTGGTCTTGTTGCTGGGGCATTGTGGATGTGGGCGACTGAGAAAAGAAACTGCGCCGGGCGTCAAGGCCCGGCGCAGGGATGATAGTCGTCTTGTCGGTCGAGGTCAGTGCCCGTAGCGGGCCTTGAAGTCCTCAGCCGCCTTCTTGCGTCGAGCCTGCTCCTCGGGGTCCATCTTGCCGAGGTACCACCTGTGGTTCTCGGAGTTCAGCACCTCATCCAGCTTGGCCTGAAGCGCCTCAGCGGCGGCAACCTTGTCAGCATCGCTGGAGTGCGATCCCTTCTCGATCAGATCGCGCAGTTCGGGCACGAACTTCATGTAGAAGTTCTCAGCAATGTGGTACGTGCCGTGCCAATGCGTATAGTCCGGCCCCATCATGGAGGCGCCGTGACGAGCGCGCCGGCCTTCGTGATGCCACAACTCCCAGTAGTACCAGTCGATGTGGTTGGCAAAGTTCACCGGCACATCGCGGAGCGGCTTGGCCAGCCCGTAGAGATCCTTGGCCGGGCCGCCGAACTTGTCGTTGTACAGCGTGACCAGCGCATCGTACTGCAGGTAGAAGTTGTCGATCCACGTCTCGTTGTGACAGTTGAGGCAGACGTCGTACATGTTCTGCCTGCGGATTTGCCAGGGGACGTTCGCGCCGGGGAGGTTCATCTTGGCGTCGGACACCTCAGGTCGTACGGAGAGCGGCGGCCGATTGTTCCAACTGATCCTCATGCCGATGTCATGCGTGATGGGCTGGTTCTTCGTTTCGGACACGTGGCAGGTGGCGCAGGTCGGTGCGAGCCAGTAGTCCTCACCGACGACCCACTTGGGGCTGTCGAGATTCATCCGATCGACGTTGGAGAAGAACGCGATGCCGTGCTTGGATTCCTCGTAGATCTCCTTCTGTGGGTGATCCGGTCCGAGGTGGCACTTGCCGCAGTTGTCGGGATGGCGCGCCTGCTCGACGGTGAACGCGTGGCGGCTGTGACAGGCCGAGCACGAGCCTTCCGTCCCGTCCGGATTGAGTCTGCCAATGCCCGTGTTAGGCCACGTGGCGGGATCGAGTTGCCCGCCGGGCAGCACTTTGACCTGCGAGCCGTGGCACTGCCAGCAGCCGTTCACAGCCGCGGCGGAGTTTCCATCCGGGAAGCCATCGGTGACGAAAGCCTTGTTGCCTTCGACGACCTCGCCGAGCACGTTATCGAGCGAGCCGAGAATACGCGCCGCCTTCGAGTGGTGCGAACCGAGGAATTCCTCAGCCTCTTTCTCATGGCAGCGGGCGCAATCCTTCGGGCTGACGATGATTGAGATCGTCTCGTCATAGTGCTCAAGCGCATCGGAATCGTCGCGCTCAGCGACGTGGCATTCGTAGCAGCCCACGTTGGCGCCGTAGTGCTTGGAGGCGCCCCACATCTGGTAGAGACCTCGCGACTCCTTCTTGTGGCAGTCAATGCACTCGATTGACTCCTTGCTCATCTCAGCCAGGCCGAACGGCCCGGCCAGCGCCGCCTCGGTGATCGCCGTCGCCACCGCGCTCGGGGCGGATGTCGGCGACGGACCCAAGACAACGGCGAGCGCCGCCGATCCGGCGAGTATGACGAATCCGATTGATGCGACGAGTCGTTTCATGGCAGTTTCTCCCGAGCCGAAGTATGGGAACTCTGTGCGTGTGGGATCTCCGAAAATGCGGAGGCGAACGGTTGATCGTATGTGAGGCGTCCGGACAGAACCGGGATGGCGACGCGGACAAAAGCGGTGTACACGAGCAGGCCGAACGCCCAGATGCCGATGCACACGAGCACTTCGTTGATCGTCGGCGTGTACTCGACGATCTCGCCGAGCGGCGTCGGGATGAACGCCGGAATCACAAGCCCCATGCCCTTCTCGATCCAGACGCCCACGATGAGAAGGATGCAGGCGAAGCTGAGGACTTGCGGGTTCCGCGCGATCGGCAGGTAGAGGATGACCAGCGCAAACACATTCAGGGCGATCGCCGACCAGATCCACGGCACGAGGCCGTCGTACCCGTGCAAACCGAAGTACAGATACCGGGTTGACGAGATGTGCGCCGTGCCCGCGTAGAACTCGGTGAACAGCTCACTGATGAGCAGGAAAATGCTCAGCGTCATGGCGACGATGACGACCTGCCGCAGCATGAGCATCGCACGTCCTGGCACGTGGTGGCTCGTGAAGCGATCAATGACCTGTAACGTGAGGATGATGATCGCCGGGCCGGCGGCGAACGCGGAGGCAAGAAGCCTCGGGGCGATGATCGCGTTGTTCCAGAACGGCCGGGCGCTCAGTCCGACGTACAAGAACGCCTCGACGAGCTGAATGCTGATTGCCCACACAATCGTGATAAGGACGAACGGGATGACGAAGAGCGCTTTCCTTGGCTCGCGCTTGCGGTACGCGCAGTAGATGAGATACGTGCTGACGTACAGGTTGAGCAGCAGATACCCGTTCAGGCCGATCACATCCCACGTGAGCATTGAGATCGGGAAGTTGAATCGCAACAAGAGGTGGTGAAAGCGATCGGGCCTGCCGAGGTCCACCGTGACGAAGAGCAGACACATGACGATCACCGCCACGGCAAAAAGCTCGCCGAAGATGACCAGGTCGTGCAGTTTGTCGTCACGATAGACATAGACGAAAATGACGAGCATCACGACCGCCGCCGCGATCCCCACGAAAAACGTGAAGTTCGCTATGTACAAACCCCAGGAGACATGGTCGCTCATCCCCGTCTCGACCAGCCCGTAGACAAGCTGTTTGCAGTACGCATTCAGCCCGAGCAAGGCGAGCACGGTCAGCAGCAACATCCACAGTTGATACCGCCAGTCGCCGATGAAGGTGATTCGGATGCACCGCGAGAGGAATCGGAGGAACTCCTTCATGCATCCTCTCCAGACTGAGCGGCGGGTGCATCCAGTTCATCGGAGCCGCTGCGCGATCGGCGCTCGTCGAAGTAGTAGAAGAAGCGAGGCAACGTGCCCGCCTCCTCCTTGAGGACGAAGACCCGCTTGTTCCGGAGGATGCGCGAGATGTCGCTGTCGGGATTGAGCACGTTGCCGAACTTCCGCGCGCCGACGGGGCATACCTCCAGGCAAGCGGGCATCTTGCCTTCGCGCGTGCGGTGCAGGCAGAACGTGCACTTCTCCATCACGCCCTTCTCGCGAGGGCGGTTGGAGAGGTAGCTCATGTCCGGATTGAGTTGTTCCTTGACGATGTCCGGGTTCTGTGCGATCTGCTCGTCGGAGGCGAACCTCGGCGGAGTGAAGTTGAACCGGCGAGCCCAGTACGGACAGGCCGCCTCGCAGTATCTGCACCCGATGCACCAATCGTAGTCGATCACCGTGATGCCATCCGGCTCCTGCCACGTCGCTTCAACCGGGCAGACCTTCACGCAAGGCGGGCGAGTGCACTGATGGCACTGCACGGGCATGTAGAAGTGGTCCTCGCTCGGAACCTTCGGCCGATCGTAGTGATGGCTGGCTCGCTCGATGTCGATCGTACCCTTGGGCATCTCAAGCACGCGGATGTACTGGATCTCCGGATCGCGGCTCTGGTTGTTCTCCGCTACGCACGCATGCACACACTTGCGACACCCGATGCATCGGCTCAGGTTCAGCGCGAAGACAAACTCGACGCCGTCCATCGGCTTGATGTCGCGGATGTCCGGCCGCAGGCCGTAGCGCCGCTCCACGTCATTGCGGATGCGGGCGAGCGCTGCATCCATGTCCTCGGTGCTCATCTCCTTGTAGTGCTTCTGGAGGAACCGTTGGATGGAGCCGAGGTCACCCGGATCAAGCTCGGGGTCCATGAGGGGCTTGAGCGATGCGACAAGCGCCGCAGCGCCGCCCACCGCCACCCCCCCTCGGCGCAGGAAACTGCGGCGCGTCATCTTCGCGTGATGCGGGCCGGCGTCCGTGTTGTCGGCGCTGTGCTGCGTCATTCGCCCTGCTCCGCGGCGCCCGGGTCATCGCTTCGACTGCCGTGGTCCTCGTCGTCCGCCCGGCGTTCCTCGAGCACGTGCTGCCACTTCCTCAGCGGGTCAATCTGCTCAGCAGCCGCGATGTGCTCTCTGTCAACCGGGTGCCCCATCCGAAGCGTGTTCGGACCGGGCAACGGCTTCATTCCGTGAACTGCGGGTGCATGCGGATCGTGACACTCCGAACACCGCAGGCGACGATACGCTGCACCGCCCGGATCCCATCCGCCCGACGTTCGGCCGTGCATGCCGCGCTCCCAGTC
Source organism: Phycisphaerales bacterium (assembly GCA_023135165.1). GTDB lineage: Bacteria > Planctomycetota > Phycisphaerae > Phycisphaerales > JAGLTS01 > JAGLTS01. The sequence continues at coordinate 26,577 of JAGLTS010000043.1, forward strand.
GCGGTAGGTCGGCCCGTGACACATTGAGCAGAGCCGCGCCACTTCCGAGTAAGGCACCGCCTCCTCACCGCGCAGCGTGAGCATGTCGCGGTTCTCACGATCGTGGCAATTGAAGCACCGATCGTTCAGGCCGTGATCGAGCAGGATGTCCTGGTGCTGCGTCAGGCGCTGCGGCGGCTTTTTAGGTGATTCGAAGAGCCGATGGCATTCCATGCAACGACGCTCGAAACCGGCGATCGTGACGACCGGCTCATCCGTCTGGATGATCCGCAGCGGTCGTGTGTCAAGGTCAGCCAGTGAAACGGCGGCAGGTTCAACGCGAGGCAGCGTCACAGCGCCGCGCCCCCAGACAAACCAGCCGGCGAGGATGAGCAGGCAGACCGCGATGACGATTTCTACAACGCCCGACCCGGCGGGGGAGGGAAAGGTTCGATGCGGGATTGGCTCACTGGTCATCATGCCATCCATTCACGACCAGTCCATGACGATATCGACTATGTTCTCGGGCACAATGCGAAACGGCTGGCGAAGCGTGCATGAAGGCCAATTGCGACTTGTTCTCAATAAGTGCGGGCAAGGCTCGACAGGCTTGGTCGACCTGCTTCGCCTGACGAAACGCTGGATGGCGGTCACAGCGCGATTGTCGTGACACGTCAGAGGCTCTCGGAGTGAACACGAGGGATCGTTACAATGCCCCGCCGCAGCGCCGGATCGTGTCGCTGCCGAAGGGTTGGCCTGTGACGTTCGATCTGATGAATCTGACGCGCGCGGTGATGCGAGGTGATCGAACGGCGGCGGTCGAACTGGTCCGCGAAGCGATCGCTGCCGACGTACCGGCGGGCGATGCGCTCGATGCGATGATTGCCGCCATGGACGAAGTGGGAGAGCGGTTTCAGCGTCAGGAGATGTACGTGCCCGAGATGCTCATCGCAGCCCGCGCGATGAAAGAGGCGACGGCGGTCCTCGAACCGAGGCTCGCCCTGGCGGGCATCAAACCGACGCATACCGCTGTGATCGGCACGGTGCG
>JAGLTS010000044.1 GCA_023135165.1 Phycisphaerales bacterium
AAGCAGGGGTTTTCTACAGAGCATACTTATCCTCTTTGTCGCTCCATGTACCAGCCGCACTCCGGGCAGCGATCGGCAGTGCTGAGCACGTACCCACACCTCTGGCATCGCCCGGATCGTCGCCTGAGCCGAGCACGGAACCTGATGGGGACTATCCATATCGTCCGGCACACGACCGCGTACAAGACCGTGTCAATCGCGAATCCGACCGGCAGTGGATGCCACGGCAAGATTCGCATCTCGCTCGCCGATTGTGCTGCGATGCTCGATGCTCCGACAATCGCGCAGCCCCTCGTGGTGTAGGGGAGAGGGCCTTCGCTGGAGACAAGGGGGTAGATGGGATCGTACCGGAAGGACGTGGTTTCGAAGATGACATCGCCTCGCATTGCGGCGAACGGCCAGCCGTACGCACTGATGACGTGCATGAAGGGGAAGTGCGTGCCTTCCTCCGCGACACGCGACCATCCTTCGAGCCTGCTGCACCGAACATCGATGGCGGGTTGAAACTCCGGCTGTGGCCCCAACTGAAATCCCCTGCGTGGTAGTCCCTCCTGAATCCGATCTACGATGCGGCGCAGCTCTCGCCCGAGAATGGCATCGCCGGTAACAACAAAGCGTAGATATCCGAAACTGCGGCCCATGTACTCGCCAGTGTCGCTCCGAGTCCCCTGCACGCGCAGAAGCGGGGAGTCCCTCTCACACAGCCGATACCGCGTCGCCCCGTGCGGCAGCAGAGCGATGGCCCATGCCACGGCGAGGGTTAGTGCAACACCGCTTCCAGCCCTCAGCGCTCCCATGCCTCACGGGTCGGGATCAAGTGCATTCCTCTTGCGCCGACTTTCTGGAGGCACTACGTTATCGGGGCTAAGGTCTCCTAGTGCCTGCATTTCACGGGTTGAGAATGGTACGAGACATGCCGGTTCCCATTGTCCCACCACCTCGTTCTCACGCCAGACACCGACCGGTCCCCCTCCCAGCCGTCCCACGAGTATTTGCTGCGCCTCCTCTTCATTCCGAAAGAAATAGCACCTCCAGAACGCATATGCATATGAGCCAGTAAAACTGGCCTCTGGAAGAAAGAAACCTGCTTCCGTCGACACCTGCCCCCCCAGCTTGTACGCCATCCATGCCTTGCCCCAGCGGGGCCCATTTGGCCGAACTCCTTCTGTAGAGGATCGCGCTGGCAACTCGGTCCTAAGCCGGATAACACCATCGAACGATTGGTCGAGCCAAGCACCAGACGTTGTTATGACCGCGTCATTCGGCTTCACTTCCTCGGCTAGGTACCACTGTAACTCCGAGTCATCACGATAGAACCGACCTCGTTCAATCAGATCCTCGATCGAAATGGGCCTCCCGCCTGACGTTACAGGTACCAAGAACCCTGCCGGAGATCGCCACTCGTACGGGAATCCAGGCATGTCTCTCGGCAGGTCATCTTCATAGATCAGCTCGGCGCAAATCCAGGTAGTTCCGGTGCCACCCGGGGCGCTACCCACCAGAGGCTCACTTACACACGCCGTACAGAGCACTGCACAGGTCGCGCCCCCCACGACTCTTAATAACCCACTATGGATAATTGACAGTAGCATCAATGCACTCCTCTCGCGAATAGTGTACCTATCCACGTTGTCCGCTCTTTCTCCGCTTGCCCTTGCAGCACGTTCACTCAATCACGCAGTCGTCAATAAGGTGGGCGGCTTCACTCGCTCTCCGGCCAGTTCCCTCCATACACCTCGCGACCCTCTCCTTCCCACCATTGCTGCAGTTCCGCCAAGTCAACCGGTCGCTCAAGCCAAACCACATCCTGCCCGCTCACGTATGCGAGCGCCATCATTGCTCGCAGCCGAACCTCCGGCTTTTCGTCGCTCAGCATCTCACAGAGAACCGGCACTGCACGCTCACCATCCAGCTCCGCAATGCTGCGCAGCGCAATACGTGTCGCCTCAACATCCTCCCCATGTGTCAATCCAACCAGATCGTCAAACACGCCAGTCAACCGGAGGCGCGCAGCGGTAACCATGGCGCGCCGCCGAACGGCTGGAACCGCATCATGCAGCAGTAAGCGCACGACAGATTCAGAGTCCTGCGGCCTCAGGGACTGCACCGCAGCCAGCGCCTCGCGCCGGATCTTCCAATCCTCGTGCGTCGCCGCCGCCATTAATGCGGTCAGTCCCCGTCTCGCCAACTTCTCGCGACCTACCTCACGGACGAGGATCTCATTGCTCCGAAGCTGCCTCCACAGCACTGCGTCCGTGTTAACGAGCGAATCATGCAATGCCAATCCGACTCCACATACATACAAGACCGCTCCGAGCACGGCTGGAACAGCGCGTCCAGCCAGCCTCGCTCGTTCCGCTGAGCGACTTGGCTGCGTTGGATCATCTCGCTGCACCGGCTTTCCACACTCTGGACATCGCTCGTGTCTGTGCCCTCGCAGGTCATAGCCGCAGAGTACGCATCGCGTACGGTCAATAATCAAGTCCGGGCAGATGCCCCAGGCGATGAGCAGAACAGCACCCGTGCAGACAAGCCCGGCAGCGAGGGCTCGCTCCATGTCAGGCATCGCTATGTTCATGATGACTGCAAGCGGCACTATCCCGCAGGCAAGGCAGGCAATCAGCGCGTGTTGTTGCCGGTGCAGTGCAAGAAGTGCAAGAAAAGGAGACAAAACGCAGGCAAGGCACAACCCCAAGCCCGTCCCAAGCATGACGCCGACACAGCCGAGACCGCTCGCGGCAGGGATGGCCACCATGTTAGCCACAGCGATGATGATGACCGTAGTCCACCCGAACACCGTAAGTAGCTCTTTTTCAAGAGTTCGCATGTTGGATCTGCCGGGAACGAGAACGGTGTGGAATCACCGCAGTGTGGCGTTGCTCTCGGAGCGTAGTTTCCACGGCAGCAGTGGACAAGAGAGCAGTAAGACGGTGCATGGCGTACTTCCCAGCAGGCCGCATGAGGCGGACGCGGCGGCCAATCATGTCACCGTATGATGCGCCGCCTCGGCCTGGGAGTCCAGCGAGAGGTGGTGCTTCGTGGGATCGTGATCGCGATTCGCTGGGTGGTGTCGTGCGTAGGTGTCGTGTGGCTTGTTGCCGGTTGGGTGGCTCGCGCGTACGCTGGCGGGCGATGGCATATCCGCAGGAACATCCCGGATCGGATCGAGCGGCGAGTGCTCGGGGCGTGGCGCATTCGTGGGTCGCCAGCCAGTGCAAGCGGTTCCCGGATCTGACGCTGCGCCCGATGGCGACGGATTGGCTGGACCGGCGCGAGGCGGATCTGGCGATGGCGATCGAGCGTGAGGTGGCCCGCCGATGGCTGACGCTTCGTCGGCTCGTTGATGTGAAACTCGATCGGCCGTTCGACGAACTGCATCCGAAGGTCAGGTCGGCGCTCTTGGTCGGGTCGGCCCAGCTCGTGTTTCTGGAGCGCGTTGCGCCGCATGCAGCGATCCACGAATCGGTCGAGTGGGTGAAGCGGTCGCTCGGGCGCGGGTCGAGCGGGCTTGTCAATGCTGTCCTTCGGCGGGTCAGCGACATGGTCGACGGGCGCGTTGCGGAGTACGACCCCGGCGCGCGTGATGCGCTTCCGCTGTCGGCGGGCGGCGCGGTGGCGCTGCGCGAGGCGGTCCTGCCACGTGCTCCGACAGCTCGGCTGGCGGTGGTGACGAGCCATCCGCCGACCGCTGTTCGGGCCATGCTCTCGCGGATGAGCGAACGGGAACTTCGCTCGCTGTGTCTGCACAGTCTGGTGCATCCGCCGATCATTCTGAACACGACACATGCGAGCGGTTTCTCGTGCGAGAGGGCTGCGCCACATCGCGCACCTGGTCACCACGTGTACGAGGGTGATCGCACGGCGTTGTCGGCGCTGCTCGATGCGCATCGCGACGTCTGGGTGCAGGACCCCGCGTCGTCGGCGGTGATCGAGCTTGTCCGTGATCTGGAGCCTGCGACCATCATGGACGTTTGTGCCGGTCAAGGGACGAAGACGCGGCAACTGGCCTGTACGTTCCCCGATGCGCGGATCATTGCGACGGATGTCGATGCACGCCGACGGGCGATTCTGCGGCGGGCTGTGGCGGGGCAGGTGCAGGTGACGGTTGTTGAGCCTGATCGGCTCGCTTCGTATGCCGGCCAAGCGGATCTGGTGCTGCTGGATGTGCCTTGCTCGAACTCGGGCGTTCTGGCGAGGCGAGTCGAGGCGCGTTATCGGCTGGGCGGCGCGGCTCTGGAGTCCTTGCGAGATCTGCAGCGGCAGATCATGGGCGATTCGATTCGGCTGCTCGCGCCGGATGGCATGATCCTGTACGCCACGTGCAGCCTGGAGGAAGAGGAGAACCGCCTGCAGGTGGATTGGCTCGCCCACTGGCATCGCAAGCATGTCCTCCGCACGCATCGCGTCGAGCCGACCGGCCTGCCCGGCGAGCCAGCGACCGCCTACACGGATGGCAGCTTCGCGGCGCTCATCGGCTGAGCGAAAAGGGCCGGCATACCTATCGCATCGTCGGCCCTTGCGTGGTAAAGTGCTGAGCTTGTCTCACGGGGGGCGAGCAGGCTGTCGGCTGGACATCGGGATGGAATCGTGAAGACGCTTTTGGACATTCTCACGCCTGAGTGCATCAAGGTCCCGCTTGAGGCGACGGACAAGAGAGCTGCGATCGAGGAGCTGGTCGACGTCCTGGACGACGCCGGCCGAATCAGCGATCCGGACGCCATCAAACATGCGATCTGGGAACGTGAGCAGGCCAAGTCCACAGGCATCGGTCTGGGATTGGCGATTCCACACGGCAAGTCGCCCACCGAAGCAGGCATCGCCATGTCCATCGGTCGGCCGGCCGAGCCGATCGAGTTCGACAGCATCGACCACGAGCCTGTCCGGTTCGTCGTGCTCATCTCCAGCCCGCCCGACAAGACCTCCGATCACATCCAAACGCTGGCGAGAATCAGCCGGCTGATGACCGACAACGCATTCCGTGAGGCTGCGTACACAGTGAGCACCGCGGAGGAGTTGTACGAGCTGATCCGTGAGAAAGAGGAAGCGCTCGTCGCGGGCAAGTGAGCGGGCATCCGTACGCACAGCACAGTCAAAACAGCTTCGGCAACGGTTTGGTGCAGCGCGCATCGTCGTTGCTCGGGCGGCGAGGTGAGCGAGAAACGACCACACATGCTCTTGCATTCTATCCGCTACGATGACAGCAGTGAGAGTGATCGCAATGGAGGGTGCGGGCGGAATGAAGCATCGCGGAGCGCATCCGGAAGATCACGCGCTGTTCGCGGCAGCGCACCATGCGGCGCTGCGGTCAGCGGCCGCCGATCTCTCATGGCTCATGTCACGCGGTTACGGTCAACCATCTTCGCTTAAGCTCGTCGGGGATCGGTATGCGCTGTGCGCGCGGCAACGGCTGGCGGTGCGGCGATGCGCGTGCAGCGATCAAGCGCGTGATCAACGCGCATCACGGCGGGTCGGCCAAGCCCGGGTTGCCGGGTGTGCGATTTGGATCGACGGATTCAATGTTCTGACGACCGTCGAAGCGGCTCTGGCGGGCGGCGTTATCTTGCTCGCAAGGGATGGCTGTTACCGGGATATGGCGAGCGTTCACGGAACGTACCGCCGCGTGGAGGAGACGATCCCGGCGCTGCGGCTGATCGGGCGGACGCTTCGGAGCGGTGGCGCGGGTGCGTGCACGTGGTATCTCGATCAACCTGTATCAAACAGCGGACGTCTCAAGGCGATCATCGAGCGCACCGCCGGCGACGAGGGCCTGGATTGGCGTGCGGAAGTCGTGATGAATCCTGATCGTGAGCTTATCGAAGCGAGTGATGTGGTGATCGCGACGGCTGACAGTGGGGTGCTGGACCGATGCGGGTTGTGGATGAACCTGGCGCGCGATGTGGTGACGAAGCACGTGCCCGGCGCGTGGGTGGTTGACGTTTCGGGTGATGCCGTTTGATCTGTCGCGTGATGTGTGAGACTCACTCAGCCGGACGATGCGACGATCTTGCCTCGGAAACGCTGGAACATCGTCTCTTCGCCCTTGACATCGGTCGTGATTCGCAGACGGCCTCGCAGCAGGCCCGGTCGAGTCGGGGCGACGCCTCGGATTCGGATCACGCGCTTCTCGACGCCCGGTTCCGATACCTCGGTGATGTCATAGTCAACACGCTCGATTTGCGCTCCCTCGGCGACGACATCAAGGATCTGAAACGGCGTACCGGATCGACTTTGCAGCGTGATCTCGCCCTCGAACATCTCGCCTGCCGTCATCGTGCTCAGGAGAAGCTGGGGCGACTCGAAAGTCAGATCACCGAGGAACTCGGCGCGGAGCATCAGGCGTACGACATGCTCTCGCTTATCCGGCTTGGCGTCGCTGCTTGGGGAACTCGCGCCGGCGCGGCCGGGTTCAGCGTCGGCTGAATTATCGCGTGGCATCGGTTCATCATCCGGCTGTCTCACGACCATTCCCGGCGGACCTTTCAGTCTGGTCGGCTTACGGCCGGCCTCTGCGTTGTCCGCCGAATGCAGTGCGCCTGGTGACTCATCGCCACCCCCGTCGTCCGCATCCTCTCCGTCCCATGCATTGGCACGGATGGTGATCTGCCGGTTGAGCCAACCGACCGGGGCATCGCTCGACACGGTGACATCCATCATCGTTCGATAGATGAGTTCACCATCGATCTCGATGCGCTCGGTCTCGGCGAGTTCCGTGGTGAGCAAGTCGCCGTTCACTGAGACGTCTGTTATCTCGAAGTGCTCAGCCCGGGACATGATGGCGACTTGTCTGGTAAGTCCTTCGCCTCTGGGGACGTTGGATGCGACGATCGCCCGCGGCGGATTGGTCCAGACGACCGACAGGATTTCGCATGTGAACGCAAGTCGGACGCGCGGGGTCTGCGGGTCGTTGGATGTGACGGTGCAGCTCTTTTGCTGCTTGCCCATTCGACCTTCCGGATTGAAGACCGCCTCGATCACGCCGCTCTCGCCGGGGCCATAGGTGCGTTTGTCGAGCTTCGCCGCGGTGCATCCGCACGAGCAGGTGTAGGACTCGATCACGAGCGTGCCCGGCCCGTCGTTGCGGAAGTGGAACGTCGCGGTGGTCTTCTCGGTGTCCTCGATCTTGCCCAAGTCAACGGTAGTCGACTCGAAGACGAGCGTGGGGAACTCAGGCGGCGGTGGGGGGCCGATAAACCATTCGTCGATCACCTCCTGTGCGCGGGTCGGCGCTGTGAAGAGCGCTGCGAGCATTGCGATCAGCAGGTACGCATGTAATGGTCGTCTGAACATACGGTGCATCCTTCGATTCACAGCGGTTCGCAGAGGCGGGACCGCACAAGATCGCAACGAGCAGCTATGCAGCAGGCTGCGCGACGCGCCGGCCGGAGCAGTCGGCTGCCAGGGCGCCGGGTCCAAAACGCAGCAAAAGCAGCACGGGAATGAGAATGGCTATGTTGCGCAACGGAGTGGACCATGTTACTTGGTCCGGCAACCATGCTCCGAAGCACCCGCAGTTGACATCCATCCCACGCGCAAGCACGCTGAAGATCGCCACAGTGAACACCACCATCAGTATGCTGAGCAACAGCGACGCCGGTCGAGCCCACACGCCGAGCAGTATCAGGATCGCGCACAGCAACTCCGTCCAAGGCACGGCATACGCGACGAAGCTGAGCAGGATGGCTGGATCGCTCGGCATGATGTCGAATGCCTCGACACTCAGCACGAAGTTCTGTGGCCCACGAAGTTTCTGTGTGCTGCTGAAGAGAAACAGCGAGGCGACCATCAGCCGGACCGTAAGCATCAGCCACGACGCCGCGGCGCTGCTTGTGCCTGAATCTCTCGCATCGCCATGATTCATGTCCCGCTCCGCAAGGAATCACTCACCCTCGCCAAGTTGCGTCGTGTCGAGTTCGAGGTCCGCCTCAACCCAGCCGGGGAATCCGGGGTCAAGGATGTACACCCATTGGAATCCGAGGTTCTGCAACTGGATTCCAACGCTCTTGGATGAGTCGCAGTCACCGCCCTCGCAATAGATCACGACGGGCTGGTTGGGTTGGATCCAGTACCCGGTCTGCGACGGCTGAAGGACCTCCGGGATCCTGCCTGCGAAGAACGCATCCGGCGGAATGTGGAACGCACCGGGGATTCGGCTCGTGTTGAAGTCCTTGTCCATCCTCGCGTCGATGAAGTCAGCCAACACCAGATCGTAGATCTTCGTCGCCTCTTCCACCGTGATGTATGTGTCGAGAAGGTAAATGTCGAACGGCTCATCCGGAGGATCGACGGCCGGCGGGTCTTCCTCCGGCGCAGTGTCTTCCGGTTCATCATCAGTGGTCGGCTCGGTGACGACCGTCGGCACGTCGCCGTCTTGCGGGCGCGGGGTGCCGTTCGTCACCATCTCCGTTTGCAGCGGGCGGATGGCTGCATGGATGAAGCCCACCGCGATGCAGACCACAGCGAGTACCACGGTTTTGAGCAGAAGCGACTTCAACACATTACTCCGGGTTCCGGACGCTCCCGCGGAAGTTGTGCCGCAGCGTCTCTTCGCCCTGGATGTCCGTCTTGATGACGAGCTGTCCCTTGACCATCCCCGTCTGCATCGGCGCCGTGCCGTGAATCGTGATGATTCGTTTCTCGACGCCCGGTTCGGAGAGGGCAGTCACGTCGTACTCGAACTTGAAGCCACCGTGGGCTTCCCCTTGTGATGTGACATCAAGGATGCGGAACGGCGTGCCGGTTCGGCTCGCGATCGTGATGACGCTGTTGAATGGCTGGCCGGCCTTGAGGATGCCGAGTTGCATCAGCCGTTCTTCCTGCACCAGATCGCCAAGAAGCTGTACGACAATCTGCAGGCGGACGACGTGCTCGCGATCGCCGATCAGGACGCCGGATAGCTCCGGCTCAGGGACCGCGCCCTCGGTGCTCTCTTCGGCTGGCTTGTCATCGGGCGCGGCGGCAGCGGATTCAGCGTCGTCGGCTTGGTCCTGCTCCGCTCCACCCGGCTCAGGCATCTCCGCCGGCGCCGACTCGTCCGTCTCATCCCACGCCTCGACGTTGATCCTGAGTTGTCGGTGCAGCCAGCCGACCGGAGCGCTGCCTGCGATGGTGACCTCCACGAGCGTTCGGCTCGTCTCCTTGCCATCGACCTCGATCACCTCGGTTGCCCCGATTGTTGCCGAGATGAACCCTTCGTCGGTCGGAGCAGGCGTTCCGTCTGGCATCTGCACCTCGATACCCAAGACCTTGAAATGCTCCGCTTGGCTCATGATGGTGATCGTCTTGACGGTGTCGCCGCCGCGAATCAGAGCAGGGTCCGTAATCGCCTTGGCGGGGTCTGCCCAGACGATGAGCCGAATGTCAGTCGTCAGAAGGAGCTTGACGACCGGGTTCTTCGGGTCGTTGGTTGTGACGAGGGCGGTCTTGCGCTGCGGGCCGGATCGGCCTTGCGGGTTGAACACAAGCTCGATGACGCCTTCCTCGCCGGGTGCGTATTCCCGCTTCTCAAGGGGCGCGTGCGTGCAGCCGCAGTCCGTCTTGATTCCGGCGATCACCAGGTTCACCGCGCCGTCGTTGCGGAAGGGAAATCTGGCGGTGACCTTCTTGGTGTCGTCGATGATGCCCAGGTCAACCTCCACCGTTTCGATGTTGAAGACCGAGATCTGCGGCTCATCCATTGGGCCGACAAACCACTCATCCTCAGCCTCCTGTTGGCTGTGAACGGGCGCGATAACGAGAAGCGAGAGCGCGGCTCCCGCGGTGAGGATGCGTTGTGCAAAGCGTGTGAACATGCTCGGAACCTCTAGTTTCGCAAACGGGGACGGATTCAGCCCACCGGTGACCTGATGGTGCGTTGGACACGGCCGGACCACAGCGGTCCGTCTGGTGGACGGCTCGCACGACGGCGACTCCTGCCGACCGACCGTGCAAGGCTATTCTAGCCGATGGGCGGTGTCCAGATCATGTCGGTTCTTCAGGTCGTCCGCTCCACTGTTGACTCATGTCTCATCGGCGTGCCCGCGAACCGGGACGCCTGATCCTCTTCGCATCGGCGTCGCCTGATGTTTCGACCCATTTCACATGATTGGCAGTCGAGGCGCCACGCAGCGATCTCCGTCTCAGCGGCCCGGTGGCCAGTTGATGCCCGGTTCCAGTACCGACACGTCCGCTGTAGCCACGAGCGACCGGGCCAGTTCGTTCATTCGCAGTCGCTCTTGATGAAGACGGACGCTGTCGGTCAATGACGCCTCCACCTCCTCCATCGGGGGTTTCTCGCCCTGGACCACGCTCTCCAGTCGAATGATCGCGTAGCCGTGCTCAAGCCCGAGCGGCCGGGAGACTTCGCCGACGCGCAGCGTCGTCATCGCATCGCGAATCGCCGCTGGATAAGCGGGGTCCGCAGCGCTGATGGGGTCCAGGACTCCGCCCCGTTGGGCGCTCAGATCCGTCGAAAGGGCGGCAGCGACCTCGCCGAAGGGCGTGCCCGCCTCGATCCGCTCCTGGGCTGTAGCCATGTCTTGTAGCGAGGCTGTGACGATGAGCCTGATCTCGTATCGGTCGCCATAGCGAAGATCGTAGGCCTGTCCAAGAGCAGTGGCTGTAACCGGCACATCGTCAGCCACGAGGGCCCGGAGCGCCGCGTTCCGCTCCAGCAGCCGGGCGTATCGACGGGGGCCAAGGCGTCGTCGCGCGCGGACTTCCTCAAGGAGTTGCGCTGCGGTGTCGCCATCCTCGTGCAGTTGGGCCAGCAACAGTCGTCGCTCTCGCTCGATTTCGGTATCCCCGATCGTGATGCTCCGGTCTTGGCACTCTCGCCGCAGGGCGCGGTGAAGCACGATCTCAGCGATGATGTCACCGCCCGCAGCCTCCGACAGCAGTGGGCGAGCAGTGTCCCAAGTGATCGCCTGGCCATCCGCAAGGGCGATAATGTTGCTGGCCGACTGGGGCGCTCCGCTCGACGACGCGACCACCGTGCGATGGTGGTCGGCCGGTTCGGCGGTGGCGCAGCCGATCGTAAGCGCCGATGATAGGATCGCAACCGCAGCGGCCGCTCGTGCGGAGTGGTTCGGGCGGCACGGATTCGTTTTCGTCGTGGGAATCGTTCGCATGGGGGAATTGCAGCACGGACGGCGGCCGGCGTCAATGTGGCCCAGGTCGGCCGGCAAGAGCAGATGAACCGACGCTTGTGATGAGTAACGCACCGACCAACACACCTCGTCTCGCAGCCGCCTCGACCGAGATGATGTTCTGCCCATATTGCGGTCGCGAGCAGGTCAGTGTCGGCTGCTGTGAAGCCTGCCGGGGCCTGTTCGACCCGCTGAGCAAGCAAGCGACGCAGAACGCGATGGGGCCTTGGTTCGTCCGCAATGAGGATCGGCCGTTTCAGCCGGGTTGCAGCTATGAGACGCTGCTGCAACTGATCGGCAAGGGCCGTGTGATGCCGGAGACGGTGATTCGGGGTCCGACGACGGGCCAGTTCTGGTGTCGTGCAAGCCTCGCGCCGGGGGTGGGGCATTTGTTCGGCCGATGCCACAGTTGCGACTTCGGTGTGTCGCCGACGGACAGGGTGTGTCCTCGATGTGGTGCATCCTTCGCCGCTCCGCGCGAGCGTCAGGATCTGGGTCTTGGGCCGATACACGCCCTTCCCAGCCAACCGCCGAACGGGACCGCCCAAAGACCGCTTTCGGACGCCACGCCGGCGAGGGTTCGCGTCAGTGCTTCGCCGCCCCGGCAGCAGCAGCCGATTCGGCCCGCATCGCCGCGCGCAACGCTGTCGCACAGGCCGATCGAGCCGGCCCGCGCGGTTCCCGGACCCACCCCCACCGCGAAGATCGCTTCGCAGGTGACGAGGCCCGCATCCGCCACAGCGCCCGATACGGCTGCCCGAACGATGCGGCGTCGGTTGGACCATCTGCGGATGATCCTGCTTTCGATTGTCATCGCGAACATCATTCTCATCGTGTTGGCGGTGGTCGTGGTCGCGGTGTTTCGCAGTGACATCGCGGACCTGCTGGGTGGGGGCGTTGAGGAGACTCAACCGTCGAGCGACGTCCTTCCCGCTGCTCCGGTCGTTGAGCCGATTCGTGATGCAGCGCCGACCGATCCTGTTGAGCCGGTGTCCACCGAATGATCGGGTGATGTGCGGTACTCCGTAACGGTGGATGGCGTACGCCTGGCCTGCAGCCCTTGTCACCTGACCAGGTGGTGGCCAGGCACGCCGGACGACTCCACGACTACCCACCCACCCCAGGGGAAGAAGAGTGTGTCGCGTGCATTCTAACCTCTTGCCACACAGTGACTTGTAAAAATCTCCGGGACATCGCCGAATGCCTCTGGACTGCGGATGCAGGATGGCTAAGGTAGGAGGGACAAGACACCCACGGTGATAAGCCGTGGCACGAACCGTCGGCTAGGTAGGTCGGAGCACCGAGCCGGCGGTCTTTTTTTTGACCGGTATGGCACACAGGCATAGTCACAACGCGTTGCGCGCGGTGTCTTAGTTGGGCGTCTTGTGCTTCCACGTTGTGCCCTGTGATGTGTCGACAAGCTCGATGCCCATCGCGTCCAACTCGTCACGAATCGCATCAGCGCGCGTCCAGTCCTTGGCCTTGCGAACAGCCGCGCGTTCAGCAATGAGCGCTTCGATCTTCGACTCATCCACATCCGACGCTGCCAGTGCTTCATGTTCGACATCAAACACGCCGAGCACGGGGCCGATCCAACTGAAGACGTCCACGAAACCGTCGGCACCGGCTGGGGGAACCGCCTTCGCCAACTCGATCCGTTTCACGGCTTCCTCGCGCGTTGGCTCGGGAGCATCGAAGTGCGTTTCCCACGTCATGGCCGTGTTGATGAACCCGTTGATCGTGCCGATTGCGCCGGCAATGTTCAGGTCGTCATTCATCGCCCGCTCAAGGCTGTGATTCAGCCGATGAGCAACGATTCGATTGTCCTTGTCCTTCCAACCGGTGCTTCGCCGCGCAATCTCGATGCGCGCATCGCGCCATCGCTTGACCATCTTCGCGCTGTCGCGCAGGCCTTGCATCGTGAAGTTCGCGTTGCTGCGGTAATGCGTCTTGATGAGTTCCAGGCGAATCGCCGCGGGTGAGAAGCCCTTGTCGAGAAGCTGCTCTACGGTGAAGAACGTGCCTTTGGACTTGCTCATCTTCTCGCCTTCGACGAAGAGATGACGCGGATGGAACCAGTAGCGTGCGAAGTAGTCCTCGCCGCTTGCGCCGCATGATTGCGCGATCTCGCACTCGTGATGCGGGAAGAGGTTGTCCTCGCCACCTGAGTGGATGTCGATCACGCCGTTCGTCTCACGCCCGAGCAGGTCGTGCGCCATCACGGAGCATTCGAGGTGC
>JAGLTS010000045.1 GCA_023135165.1 Phycisphaerales bacterium
TCAAGCGCACCTCACCGTGGATCTGTACGTTCGGACAAAAGTAAGGCCCGGCGGCATGGATCACCGCGCGACTCAGTACGACCGGCGAAAGCGTCACATACGCGCCGCCGTCGAGGAGCACGTCAATGACCATCGCCTGGAGCATGCCTGCATCATCCACAGCCGTCCGATGATGGATGCGCGCCGGATGACGTTTCGTCGTGACCGCGATGTCTTCGCTGCGGTCGTAGATGATCTTGACGGTGCGATTCGCCTTGACGGCAAGCAGCGCGGTGAGCAGCGCGATGACGGATGGGTAGTCCTCTTTGCCGCCGAACGCACCGCCGGTGGGCGTCTGGATCACGCGGATGTCGTGCTCGCCGCGCCCCAGGCCAAGCATCAGTGCACTGTGCACGAAGTACGGGCATTGCATGCTGCCTCGCACCGTGACGACGCCCGCCTCGATCGACGCGATCATGCCCTGCGGTTCGAGGTAGATGTGCTCCTGCGCGCCGGTGCGGTACTCGCCTTCGATGATGTGGGCAGCCGCGTCGAACACCGCCGCTGCATCACCCTTGACCACGTCGATGCGCTTGAACACGTTGTCATCGCCGTACTGGATCTGGCGCGGCGTCGAAGCCTGTGTGAAATCAAGCACCGGCTCGTCGGGATCAACAACGACCTCGACCGCCCGCACGGCCTGGCGAAGCGCATCACGCGACGGATGGGCGAGCAGCATCACCGGCTCGTGCACATGCCGAACGTAGCCGTCAGCCAGGATCGGTTGGTCGTGCTCGATGGCGGCAACGGCGTTGCTGCCCGGGATGTCGCGCGCATCGACGATGACGAACTGTGACCAGTCGATCTCGCCGGCCATGCGGATGTCGCGGATTTGGCCGCGCGGTGACGGGCTGCGCACAACCATCCCCCAGAGGAAGTCGTCGAGCGGCAGATCATCGACGTACTGCTCCGCCCCGGTGAGCTTCGAGATGCCTTCACGGCGCTTCATGCGGTGGGTCCAGGGGTCCGGGGGGATTCGGTCGAGCCGGACAGGATACCCGGAACCGCGGTCGCCCTTGGCGACCTTCGTTCCGGCGTGGGGGATTGGGGGGCGTGGAGGCGCTATCCGCCGCGCTGGCGCGCTGTTGCCAAGTCGATGGCGAGCTTGATCGCTGCGACCATCGAGCCGGGGTTGGCTTGCCCTGTTCCTGCGATATCGAATGCGGTGCCGTGGTCGGGACTGGTGCGGACGACCGGCAGGCCAAGCGTCGTGTTGACCGCGCAGTCCCATGCGAGGAGCTTGACGGGGATCAGCCCTTGATCGTGGTACATGGCAACGACGAGATCGTACTTGCCGGCGACGGCAGCACCGAAGATCGTGTCGGCGGGAAACGGCCCGACCGCGTCGATCCCGTGGTTCCGAGCCAACTCGATCGCCGGGCTGATTACGCGGTACTCCTCATCGCCGAACAGCCCGCCTTCCGATGCGTGCGGGTTCAGACCACACACGGCGATCCTCGGCCGCTTGATCCCCATGTCCACGCATGCCTGATGTCCCAGGTCGATCGGATCGAACACACGGCCGATCGTCAGGACGTTGCGGATGTCCATCAGCGGCATGTGGATCGTTGCGAGCACGACGCGCAGCTTCGGAGCAACAAACATCATCGCGCTGCGCTTGGCGCGGTAGCGCGCTGCGAGCAACTCGGTATGCCCGGGCCAATTCTTGTGGGCGAGTCGCCAGGATTCCTTGCAGATCGGGGCGGTGACGATCGCATCCACGTGCCTGGGATGGTCGGCAGGGAGGAGCGAGTCGGTGATGGCATCTTCGACGAACTGGAAGGACACGGCGCCGGCATCGCGCGTCGCGCCGACGTGACCGGGGGAGGCGAGCTCGAGCGAACACTCGTCGTAGTCGAGCACAAGGACACCTTCGCGCGGCCAAGCGTGGGATGGAGCGGCGTCGTGTTGGGCGCGCCACCAGAAAGGCTCGATCTCAGCGAGGTCCGCAGCGTAGGCGAGCTGCTCGTTCAGGCCGAAGATGACGAACCTCGCCGACTCGCGGACAGACCGGTCGGCCAGCGCCTTGACGACGATCTCAGGCCCGATGCCGTACGGATCGCCCATGGTGATCGCGATGGTCAGCATGTGGGCAATCCTACGGGAAAGCGGGCGGGGTGGCTGTGCATTACTGGTGTTCGAGGGAACCCGGAGCGACACGCTCCGGCTCGCCGACTGGCCCGTGCCGAGTTGCGGGCACTTGGCGGATCAGCGGGTGATGCTTGAGTCGGTCGATGCCCGCCCGTACCATCGGCCGCCCACCACGCATCGAAAGGATGCCCGCCATGCCTGACAATGACGCCCCCAAGTCGATGGAAGACCTCGTCGCGCTCTGCAAACGGCGAGGTTTCATCTACCCCGCCAGCGAGATCTACGGCGGACTCAACGGCTTCTGGGACTACGGCCCGCTGGGTACGGAGCTGAAGAACAATCTCCGCGACGCCTGGTGGAACGACATGGTCAAGTCGCCTCCCGTCGGTCCCAACGGCGAGCCGCTTGTCATCCTCGGCCTGGATTCGTCGATCATCCAGCACCCCAAGGTCTGGGAAGCCTCCGGCCACGTCGGCGGGTTCAACGATCTCATGGTCGAGGACTCTGAGACGAAGAAGCGGTTCAGAGCGGATCACTTGCAGGGGATTTATCTACTTGAGCCGGCGGGGGACATGAAAGTAGGTGAGCCTTACCTTGTTACATCGCTGATGGAAAGGGCCCCGGACCACACCCTTGTGGCCTCATCGCCTGCCGAAGCTCTGTCTATTCTGATCGCTGAGAGGAAGATGCAGAAGCTCATGGGGATCCGGGCACTCAAATCGAATCCACTCTCTGGCCACTCACTTGGCAAACCGCCCTATGCGGCTGTTTGGGTGGACACAGACCACGGCTCTCGATACGTGTACGCCGAGAGCGTGCCGATTGATGTACTTCAGTCCCTCCCCGGGAGTATCCCTTCGCCTTTTACCGGCGATAAAGGCGCGCTCGCCCAACCACGTCAGTTCAACCTGATGTTCCAGACGTACTACGGTGCGGTCTTCGATGAAGATCACAAGACGTATCTCCGGCCGGAGACGGCGCAGGGGATCTTTCTCAACTTCAAGAACGTTGTGGACACGATGCGCGTCAAGGTGCCGTTCGGCATTGCACAGATCGGCAAGGCGTTCCGCAACGAAGTCACACCACGCAACTTCATCTTCCGCTCACGCGAGTTCGAGCAGATGGAGATCGAGTTCTTCTGTCACGGCGATGATGCGCCCATGTGGTACGAGTACTGGTGCGAAGTGCGGAAGAACTGGTGGCAATCCGTCGGCCTGACCGGCGACAACATCCAGATGCGCCAGCATGAGAACGAAGAACTCGCACACTATGCCAAGGACGGGTGCGGCACGTTCGACATCGAGTACCGCTTCCCCTTCACGCATCCCGGCTTCGGCGAACTCGAAGGCGTCGCGCACCGCTCCGACTTCGACCTGCGCCAGCACCGGGAGCACTCCGGCGCGAAGCTCGAGTACTTCGATCAGGAACGAAACGAGCGATACCTGCCGCACGTCATCGAACCGTCGGGCGGGTTGTCGCGCGGCGTTCTTGCACTGCTTTGTGAGGCATTCACGCCGACGCCGGAGCGCAAGGGCAGCAAATATGTGATGTGCTTCCACCCGCGCATGGCTCCGGTGAAGGCAGCGATCTTCCCGCTGGTGAACAAGGAAGGGATGCCCGAGATCGCTCGCAAGCTCTACGACGATCTGCGCACGCGCTGGCCGGTGCAGTTCGATGTCAAGCAGAGCATCGGCAAGCGCTACGCGCGCATGGATGAAGCGGGGACGCCTTACTGTTTCACGATTGACGGCGAGACGTTGGAAGATCAAACGGTCACCGTGCGCGAGCGCGACACCGCGGATCAGAAACGCATTGCAATTGATCAGGTGGCGCGATATGTCGCGGACGAAACCGGAGGGTGAGAAGGGGGATACCCGGACTTGCGCTGCGCTTCAGTCCGGCGTGGACGTCACTTGCCCGGCGAGAAGAACGTCTTGATCGAGTCGAGAATGTCTTCACGCGTGTTCACCCGGCTTGTGATGAGCCGATCGTCGCCTTCCTCGCCGTCGAAATGCTCGTGCAGGACGTTGATGAAGTTGCCCGAGCCGTACGCACTGGCGACCTGGCAGTAGCCGAATAGGTTGGCTGCTTCGAGCAGACGGCTCTTGAGCACCTCGACGCATTCTCGGTTGTCCATCTCCGATGAGTTGTCCCCATCAGAGAAGTGGAACAGGTAGATGTTCCAATCGTTCGGATCGTAGTTCTGATCGAGCAGTTCAGAGCAGAGCTTGTAGGCGGAGCTGATGCGCGTGCCGCCATCCTCGCGCAGATGAAAGAACGTGTCCCGGTCCACTTCGGCTGCGGATACATCATGGACGATGTAACGCGACTCGATACCCTCGTAGTTTCGGCGAAGCCATGCATCGATCCAGAACGCTTCGAGGCGGACGATCTCTTTCTGGTCCGACCCCATCGAGCCGGACACATCCATCATGTAGACGATGACGGCGTTGGATTGCGGGGCTTTGACCTCGTTCCACGAACGGTAGCGCATGTCCCTGCGGATGGGCACGATGATCGGGTCATCGGGGTCGTAGATGCCCAATGCAATCTGCCTGCGAAGGGCTTCGCGGTAGGTGCGCTTGAAGTGGCGGAGCGTGTTCGGGCCGACGCGTCGGATGCCTGTGTAGCGATCCTTGACGGTGGTGATGCGGTGCTTGCCCTTGGGCTCGATGCGCGGCAATTCGAGTTCCTCGCCGAGGATGTCGGCAAGTTCATCGAGACTGACATCGACCTCCATGATGTGCTGCCCTTGCTCGGTGCCACCCTGGTTGTCGCCCTGGCCGTCCTGCGGTACGCCGTCGCCCGCTTCGCCTTCGCCCGAGCCGACGCCCGCGGAGTTGTCGCCGTAGCGGAAGGTGGGGATGTCGATGTCGTGGATGGGGATGGAGACGTACCTGCCGCCCTCCTGGCCGATCATCTCGCCGCGCTGGAGGAACTTGCGGAGGTCCTTGCGGATTCGGCCTTTGACGATTCCGCGGAAGCGTTGGTGATCCTGATCGATGCGACTGACCATGTCGATGCCGCCTTCCCTGCTGCCGGTGCGCTCCCCCACTGATTCATACGATCGGCAGGATGCACCAGTCGAGTCGATGTGGAAATCGGATGAGGATCGCGGAACTGAGCATCCATCCGTGCACCCATTCGCGGGTTATCGGACCTATTCAGTCGTGTTGCGGTGACCCGAACACGTGCCTACAGTGGATATTGGCGAGAGAGGATGGCTTCATGCCACTGCTGCCCTTTATTCGACGGAAGAAACGACGCGAGGCCGAGATGGAGGCCGGTCGCAACCTTTATCGCATCAGCGGAATGGGCATGGAACTGACCGGGGCAATCGTTGGAATGACGCTGCTGGGCCTGCTGGCGGACCATTGGCTGGACACGTCGCCTTGGCTGCTCATCACCGGGGCTGCGGTCGGGCTCGTCGGCGGGTTCTACAACTTCCTCAAGCAGGCTCTGCGCGAGAATCGACGGGCACTCCGCGATGTGCGCAGCGGTGACAAGGACACGCACGACGATGCCGCAGCCCAACGCTGACCAGCCGACGCTCCACGCTCCCGCAGCCCGGCTGGTCACGGGTGTGGTCATTACATCGGTTGCGGCCGGCGTGATTGCGTACATCGTCGCGCTCATCACCCAACCAGACGCCGCGATGGATGCATGGTGGGCTACCCTGGTTGTTCTGCTCAGCGCGCTGGCGGGCACGATCTTCCTCATGACGCGAGGCAGCCGAACGATCGTCGAGTGGTCGGCAGCGTGGCTTGCCGCGACGGGCATCCGCCTCGCCGGCACCGTCCTTCTGGCCATCGGTGCGTACTTCCTCGTTGATCCGGACCCACTCGTCGGCGCACTGAGTCTTACCGGTGGTTACATTGCAGTCTTGATCGTCGAAGCGACGATACTGACGCGCGCGCTGCGACGGGCATGGGACGCCCGCACATCGGCTGCGGATCGCGTGGAGTAACGCCCATGGACACGGCTGCGATCTCACCATCGCTCTTCACACTGGCGACAGAGAACAACCCCCTCCTGCACGTGCTGGATCATCCCTTCTCATGGGGTGAATCTTCCGGCGTCTGGTACTGGTCCTCGCACGTCGGGATGATCGCTCTCACCGGCTTGGTCATGCTCATCCTGTTCCCGCTGGTCGCGCGGAAGATCGCCACCGGGTCTAAAGCACAGGGCACAGTCCGCTACGTGACGCAAGGCAGCTTCGCCCATCTCGTCGAGGTGATCTGCGTCTACCTGCGCGATCAGGTCGTCAAGCCGGTCCTCGGCGAACGCACCGATCGCTTCATGCCCTACCTCTGGACGCTGTTCTTCTTCATCCTGCTGAACAATCTGCTCGGCATGATCCCGATCATGGACCTGCTGTTCCTGGTCAAACCGAGCTGGCGAGGAGCGCACATCGCCCCGATCGGAGGCACCGCCACCGCCAACATCTGGGTCACGGGCGGGCTGGCGCTCGTCGCGTTTCTGGTCATCAACATCTCGGGCATCCGGGAACTCGGCGTCGCTGCGTACTGCAAGCACTTTCTCGGGGGTGCCCCGGCCTACCTCGCGCCGCTGATGATCCCCGTCGAGATCCTCGGCATGCTCGTCAAGCCCTCCGCGCTCATGATTCGTTTGTTCGCGAACATGAACGCCGGCCACATCCTGCTCGCGACGCTGCTCATGTTCGTGAAAATGTCGTTCGAGGGGCTGGGGGCGGGAGGCGGGCTGGCGATCTCGATCCCGTCGATGCTCTTCGCGTTCGCGATCTATTTCCTGGAGATCTTCGTCGCGTTCCTCCAGGCGTTCATCTTCATGTTCCTGACGACGATCTTCATCAGCCAGTTCTCGCATCACGGCGAAGAACAGCATGAGCATGACGACCGCGCCCACGGTGAACCGGTGGCGGCGCATTGATCTGAGCGGAAAGGCCCCAGCCGGCGAGTGGAACGACCGGTCGTGCCCCATTGAGGGAACGGGCCTCACCGACGCGATTCCACCGTGTCACGCAATCGAAAGAGGATTCTCATGAGAAACATCATCTTCTTCGCCCTCACGGCATTCGCCGTGACGTGCCTCTTCGCCTCCTCCGCCGCACAGGCGCAGGAGGGACAAGAGATCACCAAAGAGCAGATCCAGATGGCCACGGCCGAGACCGTCACAACAGTCGGCATCACCAACACGGCGGGCAAGGCCATCGGGGCCGGCCTGGGCGTGGGCCTCGCGCTCATCGGCGGCGGTCGAGGCATCGGCAACATCGGCGCGCGAGCCGTCGAAGCCATGGCGCGCCAGCCGGAAGTGGCCGGCCCGATCGGCACGAACATGATCATCTCCGCCGCGCTCATCGAAGGGGCGACGCTCTTCGCAGTCGTCGTCTCGCTCCTCATCATCATCTTGGCGTAGACCAACACACACCGGCTCGGCGCTGAAGAAGCGCCGGGTCGGCTTTCCGATTCCAGCGTGCATCAAATCACGGAGATCGATCAGATGCAACGGATTCCGCTCCTCCTCCTCACCGTCGTCGGACTGGTTCTGGCACTCGGTTCACCCACCCTGGCGCAGCATGACGTGCAGCCGCCCACTGCGACATCGCACGAAAGCGCCGCACCGACCGACGATGCAGCCCACATCAGCGAGACGCCTCACGAGCAGGCGGGCCACGCAACTCATGCCCCGGAGGGCGATGTTCTGCCTCCATGGTGGCAGGGCGCCGCGCCGCTTCTCGCCGCGTGGATCGTCTTCGGCGCGGTTTTCATCGTCCTCGGCAAAACGGTTTGGCCGAAGATCCTCAGCGGGCTCAACGACCGTGAGCAGAAGATCAAGCAGGAGATCGAGTCCGCCGAGGCAGCCCGTCGCCAAGCGAACGAAGCGTTGGAGCAGTATCAGGCGAATCTCGCCGAGGCGCGTGCCGAGGCTGCGGCGATGATCGAGAAGACGCGCGCCGCGCAGCGAGCATTGGCGGATGAACTTCACCTGCAGTCCGAGCGGGAGCTTGCGGACATGAAGCAGCGTGCCACACAAGACATCGAGGCTGCCAAGCGTGCGGCGATGAGCGAGATCTACACGCTGATGGCCAACCTCGCGACCAGCGTGGCGGGCAGAATCCTCGAACGCGAGATCAAGCCCGAGGACCACAAAGCCCTTGTGGACGATGCACTCAGTGAACTCGGCAGCTTCGGTCGAAACTGACCACTGACTCCTCCGCACGATTGGGTGACGCATGATGATGGATGGACAGATCGACGCACTCGCCAGGGTCTACGCACAGAGCCTGCTTAACCTCGCCGACGAGGCGGGCGGCAGGGATCTCGTCACCGACATCGGCGAGGAGCTTGCGGACATCGTCAACCTCACTCGGGAAGATGCAAAGTTCAAGGAGTTTCTCAGCTCCATCATCCTGCCCGTCAAAGCGCGTGCAGCATCGCTTCGCCGAATCTTCGAATCGCGCGCAAGTGATCTGACGCTCCGGTTCCTGCTTGTCCTCAATCGCAAGGGCCGGCTCAACCATCTGCCATCCATCGAGCGTGCGTATCGGCAGCTTCGTGAGGAGCTGTTCGGGTACATCGCCGTCGGCGTGACGACATCGACAAGCCTCGATGCTGAACAGGTCGCCCAGATCACCAACCGCCTCCGCAACGCCCTGGGCAAGGAGCCAGTCATCTCCATAGCCGTTGATCCGGAACTGATCGGCGGCATGACGCTCCAGATCGGCGACAAGTTCATCGATGCCTCGGTGCAGGCCCGTCTCCGACGTCTCGCCGACCGGCTCAAGACGACCGGCGCCCAGACGATCCGTGACCGGGCGGACGATTTGATCGAATCGACGGGGTAACGGGCGGTTCACGCTCCATGTCAACCGCGCATCGAAGAGGCCCAAAGCCCGTTGCCGGTGGAACTCGTGGTAGACTGAGGCGTCCAACCACGAAGCGGTGTATGTGCGCCGCGCGATATCAACCCGTGATCGGGAGTTTGACCATGAACTGGCTCATTCACATGACGTGCTTCGCTGGACTGTTCGCCTTTGCCGTCAGCGCTGTCCCCGCGTTCGCGCAGATGCCGTGCGACCATCACGAGCCGGTTCCGATGCTCACCGTGACCGGGCAGGCGGAGTTGGAACGGCCGGCCGACCAACTTCAGATGAGCCTCGCTGTCATCACTGAAGACGAAGAGGCGAAGTCCGCGGTGAGCGAGAACTCGCGCACGATGCGGCGCGTCATCGAAGCGCTGGAGCGCGCCGGCCTCGAAGAAGATGAATACGAGACGGGGCGCTTCTCGATTCAGCCCAAGTACAGCAGAAGGCCACACAACGCGGACCGGGACTGGACCGCGAAGATCGTCGGCTACCGCGTTGAGAACATGCTGATCATCAAGACCAAGAAGCTCGAACTCATCGGCGAACTGATCGAGCGAGGCGTCCAAGCCGGCGCGAACAACGTCGGCTCGATCAACTTCGGCCTGGCGGACCGGCGCATGCACCGCGGCGAGGCGATCCTTGAGGCGACGACGAACGCCAGAGCGGATGCCGACGCGCTCGCCGAGGCGGCGGGCGTGAAACTCGTGCGTGTGCTGTCAGTGAACCTCGACGGCGCCGCCGCACCGCCGATCCCGTACCGGGGCGAGAAGATGATGATGGCCACACGCGGCGGCGAGTCGGATACCCCGCCGATTCAGCCCGGCGACGTCACCGTGCGAGCACACGTCACGATCGTCTACGAGATCGCAGACAACTGACCGGACCTGCGTTGCGTAGCAACGCGGCTATTGCGCCGATGCCCTGCTACCTCTTCACTTTCCATGCCTACGGCACGTGGATGCCGGATCGCCCGCAAGGCTATGTGCATCACACCAGCGGGTTGCAGCCGCGTGATCCGGCAATGGCGGAGCGATATCGCGCCAAACAAGCTGCGCAGATGGTGAACTTCACCCATCAGATGCAGCAGTGCTTGGTGGATGCAGCGATTCAGGCACAGACACACGTGCAGACCACGGTGCATGCGGTTGCGACTGATCCGACGCACGTTCACGTTCTTGTGAGTTGGAATCACGCTCGCACGTGGGAGTCGATTCGGCGCAGCTTGCGCCACTCGTTCTCACGTGCGCTGAATGGGCAATTCACGAAACGCGCGTGGTTTGCAGCACAAGGTTCACGCAAGCGCATACGCGACCACGCGCACTTCGATCACTTGACGAACGTCTATCTCCCGGACCATCGCGGAGTCGTGTCGATCAACTCACGAAGCGAACCATAGCCGGGCTGCTACGCAGCCCAGGAGTCGGTCAGCCTGTCGGCGACCATGTCTCTTTGAACTCGCGGACCGCCTTGGTGATCTTCTCACGCAGATCGTCGGTCAGCTCGCGCGCCTCATTGAGCTCATCCCAGAGCGGTTTGCACGGACCGTGCATGTACTCGCGCATCGCCTTCTCAAAGTCAAGCACTTTGTCCGCCTTCACATCGTCGAGCAGTCCCTGTGTGCCGGCGAAGATCGAGATGACCTGATCGATCACGTGGTAAGGCACGTATTGCGGCTGCAACAGCAGTTGCACCATGCGTTCGCCGCGGTCGAGTTGGGCTTGCGTCGCCTTGTCAAGCTCCGTGCCGAGCTGGGCGAAGGCTTCAAGCTCACGGTATGCAGCGAGATCCAGTCGCAACGTACCGGCGATCTGCTTCATCGCCTTGACCTGCGCGTTGGAGCCGACGCGCGAGACGGAGATGCCGACGTTCACCGCGGGGCGGATGCCGGCGAAGAAGAGATCCGGTTCGAGGTAGATCTGCCCGTCCGTGATGGAGATGACGTTGGTGGGGATGTACGCGGAGACATCGCCTTCCTGCGTTTCGATGATGGGCAGCGCCGTGAGGCTGCCGGCGCCGTGCTCGTCGGAGAGCTTGGTGGCGCGTTCGAGGAGTCTGCTGTGAAGGTAGAAGACGTCGCCGGGGTAGGCCTCGCGCCCGGGCGGACGACGGAGCAGCAGCGAGAGTTGGCGGTAGGCCGTCGCCTGCTTGGAAAGGTCATCGTAGATGCACAGGACGTGCTTGGGCGTCTTGCCTTCCTTGCCGAGCCACATGAAGTACTCGCCCATCGCGCAGCCGGAGTACGGGGCGATGTACTGGAGCGGGGCGGGATCGGCAGCCGACGCGTTGACGATGATCGTGTAGTCCATCGCGCCGTGCTTGCGAAGCGTCTGGACGACACCCGCGACTGTGGATTCCTTCTGACCGATCGCAACGTAGATGCAGACGACAGCATCATCGGTGCCCCACCATTCCTTTTGGTTGATGATGGCGTCGATGGCGATGGCCGTCTTTCCCGTCTTGCGGTCGCCGATGATGAGTTCGCGCTGCCCACGCCCGATGGGGATCATCGAGTCGATGGCCTTAAGCCCGGTCTGGAGCGGCTCCTTCACCGGCTGACGCGCCGCAATGCCGGGTGCGATGACATCGACCTTTCGGCTGGCGGTCGCCTCGATCGCAGGCCCGCCGTCGATCGGCTCGCCGAGCGGGTTGACGACGCGCCCCAGCAGCGCCTCGCCGACGGGCACTTCGAGGAGCCTGCCGGTCGACTTGACCGTGTCTCCTTCTTCGACCGCGAGATAATCGCCGTAGATCACCGCACCGACGGTGTCGAGTTCCAGGTTGAAGACTTGCCCCATCACCGTGCCGTGGTCCGTCTCGAATGCGAGCAGTTCGCCCGCCATCGCTTCGGACAGGCCGTAGATCCTCGCGATTCCGTCGCCGACCTCGACGACTCGCCCGATTTCCGAGACCTCCAACTCATCCCGGTAGTTGGCGATCTCGCCTTGGATGATCGTCCCGATTTCGTCAGTTCTGATCTTCACAGCACAGTTCCTCGGTTGCGGTCTGAGCCGGGTCATGGAGCGCATCATGGTCGCGTCCATCGAAGCTGCTAGCGTAGCGTTTCGCCGCACAACTGTCGCCCCGGCACCGCGCCAAACGGGTATCGGCATCGGCAACATGACCGAAATGCCCAAGTTTGGGACACATGCTACCGCTGCGGGTGTGCTACATTTTGATGTGGACTTGGCTTCAGTGGAAGCTAACACGAGAGCGTCCGGTCGCAGCCGGCCGCCGACAACATCGTTGGGAGGATCGACATGACGTTACTTCATCAGCGGTCAGAGGAAGTGGTGCAGCGTGAACGGGCTATCGCGGCGCAGCGAGCGCGATGGGAGTACTACAAGCCGGCCATTCTCATCGGCATCGCAGGCGTCATCTGGCTGCTGGCTACGGCGGTGACCGGCACATGGGAGTCGGCGCTCGCCTACCTGATCGCGTGGGGAATCACGGCCGTCATCGCGCTGTTCGTCTACTGGTTGTGCACCATGTGCTGGCTGGGAGTGGATGCCCCGTTGGGCTTGATGACCGTGCGTCTGGCTGGGATCACCTCGGTCGTGATGCTGGCGAGCGCCGCAATGGACGCGATCGGCTTCAGCTTCGTCGGGTTGGCTTGGGTCTTCAAGATCCCGGTGCTCGTCGGACTGTATTCGCTGTTGCTGGTCATCTTCTTTGACCTGGAGCTGCGCGACGCGATCGGCGTGTCGATCCTGCTGCTGGTCGTACCGACAGCGCTGTGGATATTGTTGATCGTGCTCGCCTTCTAGTTTCTCTCGTAGCACGCTCCCGCCTGTAGGCGAGGGGCATCTGCTGGATGCTCATGCCATGGCGCACTGTCCACGCTGCCACTCGACGATCCCATCCGACGAGACCACCTGCCGAATCTGCGGCTTTGACATGGTCACTGGCGAGATGACCACGCCGGTGACCGCCGAGCGCGCCCGACGCCTCGACCGATCGCGTCAGCGTAACGCTGAGTGGTCGCGCCGGCGCATGCGATGGACGTACCGCAAACCGCTGCTCATGATCCTCATCGCAGGCGGGATCTTGCTGACGATCATCGGCGTCATGCACGATCCAGTGGCCGCGGTCGTCACGGCGATCTTCTACCTGATCGTCGAGCTACCGATCGGCCTGCTGGTCTTCTGGTCGTGCAGCACCCTCTGGATCGGCATGGATGCGCCGCTGCATCTCACAGCGCTGCGCCTCACAGCGGTGTACGCGGTGGCGAACCTTGTCGGGTTTGTGCTCGGTCTCACGCCCATTCCGTTTCTCGGAGGGCTGTTCATGTTGTTCGTGTATGTCGGGCTGCTCATGGACCTGCTCGATCTTGACGTGCGTGACGCGGTCGGCCTGGCGATTGCCACATTCCTCGTCAAGTTCGCCATCATCAGTGTGATCTACGCCGCCGTAATGGGGCTATTCTGATATGACGCTTATCGAGGCCTGACCATGCATATCCGAATCGTCTTTCTCTGGTCGATGATCATCTCACTGTCGCTCGCCGCGCTCATGGGCATTTTCGCGCTTGTGTTCGGGGGCGACAGTTGGTTCGCACAGCGCATCCTCATCACGGCGCTGCTCGTCGGCGGGTTCAGCATTGTCGCGCTGATGGCGGCGGTCGTGATCGAACGGAAGCGACTTGTCCCGCTCATGTGGTGCGGCATCGGCTGCGCGGGCGCGGCTCTGCTCGGCTGGCTGATCCTGCTCTGGGGTGATGGCGTCATGGACTGGGAGATCGAGGAGCTGATCCTCAAGTCATCGATGACCGCCGCGCTCGCAGCGATCGGATTGACCCATGCCGGGCTGATGTTCTTGCCGAAGCTCTACGCGCGTTGGCGTCAGGCCGTGCGGACCGGCGCGATCGTCGCCACGGGCATCACACTGGGACTGATCATCCCCTTCATGTGGTTCGAAGACATGATCCCATACGACGCGGAATGGACCATATGGCGCACGATCGGCGTGTTCGCGATCCTCGGCTCGGCAGGGACGATCGTCACGCCGGTCCTGTGGAAGCTCCAGTCGATACAGGTCCACGCCTCAGCCGAATCCATCCCACATCGCGTGCTCGTGGGGATCACATGCCCGCGCTGTCAGACCGAGGCGATGCTCAAGACCGGCGGGGCGAAGTGCAGCGCGTGTGGGCTGAAGATCACGATCGACGTTGAGGAACCCCGCTGCGTGTGCGGGTACCTGCTCTATCAACTCCAAGGCGACCGCTGCCCCGAGTGCGGCCGAACGATCGCCGACCGAGATCGCTGGGCAGCCCGGACGCCGAGCAACGAGCCGACGCCTCCGCCGGTCTGCTGAGACTGACACTTGCGCAATGATGCACGCCGGCGCAGCCGATCGCGCCGCCGCGCTACGGACACGGAATGTCGTAGTTCGCGAGCAGAATCCCCAAGTCGAACTGATCGACATCGCCGTCGCCGTCGAGGTCTGCCCGCGCATCGTAGTACTGGTCTTCAGGCGGTAGGTTGTACGAGGCGAGCAGGATAGCCAGGTCCAGTTGGCCCCGCGAGCCGTCACCGTCGATGTCGCCCACACAGGCAGGCGACAGATCGACCTGCACCTCGAAGCTGAACGGGTGCAATTCGCCGAACGTGTGGGCGGCTGTGGACGTGCCGGTCACCGTCAGCAATGTACCGGTCGTCACCGTGAATCGCCCGATCGTGTACGTCCCATTGCCCGTGTTCAGCGTGTCGAACCACACGGCGCTCATCGAGTCGGTGGTGACGGTCGGCCCTTCGACGAAGGCCGGAGCCTCAAAATCGCGGGCGCTGAAGACGCTGTCGAACTCCAACGATGGAAAGAGAGACCACCAGCCGCTCTGTGGCGTGTCGGCGTCAAACGTCGGGTGCTGATACAGCGTGCCGTCGATGCCGATCGTCGCGCTCGTCGAAGTCCAGTCGTCATCTTCGGTCATCACAACCTGCAGGTCGAACGTCCTGGCGCCGTCCAGCACCGGATCGTCAGCAATAGCCTCAGGCGTGATCGGCACCTCGATGAGTTGGTGGTCGATGCCCGACGGAGGCGGCGGAACGTACGCGACATACTGCGCCCAACTCCCGACGCTCGAACAGCCGTACTCGATGTACATGTAGCCGCGCTCGCCCCACATGATGCCCCAGGAATTGCGAAGGATCCACACACCCGCCGTGCCCATCGTGTCATCCCACCCGACGAGGATGACCGCATGATTGCACGCACCCGACCCACAACCGTTGAACACACCGCTGGAGTACGCCCCGAACGCGGAATTCGCATACACACCGCATGAGACCGGGCCGTGGTCGAAGATGGCCTGCTTGATCTGGCTGACGCTCGGGGTGCCGCCGATACCGATGTTCCGCCATAAATCGAGATGGTACGGATGGTCGTACGGGCACTCGCAGGCGACATTGGCAGCCCGATAGCGGAAGTCCTCCTCAAGGACCGCGCCGCTGTCGCCACACAGGTCGGTTCGATCATGGTCGACGAGGTGGCGATACGAGAGGCTGACCGAGCCGCCCGAGCAGCTTCCGGCGGATGTGCAACTGATCAGCCACTGCTCGGAGAGATTCACGCTTTCCTCGGTCTCGATGAGGATGGCGCACTCCGTCGTCCCGATCGCGGCGAAGGCCCAGCAACTCCCGCAACCACCCTGATTGCGGATCGGCGTGCAGCCGTCGTAGTCACGCCAATCGAACGCATCGGGCAAGTCGCCACGCGTTTGGCAGGGATCCCACGGGCCGTCATCCCAATCCGTAGGCGGGATAAAGCCGCACAGCTCGTGCAGGGGACGCTCCGTCGCCTCGTTGCGATCAATGGTGAACGTCCACCCTTCCTCCTCGCCCTGCTTGCGAAGCGCGTCGATGTCATCATCGGTGAGCTGAGCTGTGGCCACACCAGCCGTCAGCCACGCTGTCACCAACGCTGCGGGAAGGACAAAACGACGAAACGGGGACCATAGACGCTGCTGCATCAATGATGGCATGCTCGAATCCTTCTGATTGATTATTCAAACGACAAGGCGATCGCCAGAAGAGGCGCAGACCCGCAGATGCCCGCTGATCGGCGGATTATCTGCATCCATGTGAGTCTACGACGTTCTTGCCCGGAATGCAACGAATTCCCTCGGATTGATTCAGTGCTCGCCTGTCCACACACCTGCGATGCACCGTTGTGCGCCTCCCCCGTTGTGGTGGTTCACGTCAAATCCGTGCGCACGGAATCGCGGAAAACGTGTTATCGGACTAGAGTTTTGAGCGAGTTTCGGCCGGTTTTGGATCGTTTCGGCGCGTTTTCGATCAGTTTCAGCCCGTTTTGGGTCGGTTTTGAGCGGAAAAACAGGCCCCGCCCGGGACCGCGCGCGCACCGGGAAGGATGCGTGCGAAGAGCCGCAATGACCGCAGCAGTGCGCATGCCGCGTGCGATGCGGAGCGGCGTGGGGGTGGCGATGATCGCCGATGGAACTGTGGGGGTTGTGGGTCGTGGGGGTCGTGGGGGTCGCGGTCATTCACAACATCTCCCCACAGAAAACTGCGACCGCTGGTTGCGCTCCGCGTCGCCAGCCGGTGGCCGCGATGTGCCCGTGCGTACAATACCGGCATGCCGAGGACGGTCCTCGCCCAGACAACCGCCGAAACAGTGCGCCATAACGTCGTCTGACCCCATTTCCGCGCCCAGCGTCAGCCAATGTCATGAACAAGACACATTTGCTACGGGTTGTCGCCCTCACCGCAATAGGCATTTGCCTGACGCTTGTAACGTCTCTAGGCCCGGCTTTCGTGATATTGGAATCTGAGGATTCTATCTCAACCAGACTGATTACACGTTCATCGGGTCCAGCGTGGTATGCCGACAAGCGGCATCGCATTGGAGCAGACGTATGGGGCGCCTTGGGCGTGGACGACTTACCACACCACACCTATTTCTATCGCGTAGCTGAACTCGCCGAGAATGGCATCGCGGCTCTTCCGGAGACCAGGATACCGCCGACGCCAAGCGAAGTCTTGTACAGGAGATATGTGCGGTACGACTTCGGAGTGCCGTTTCGGGCTCTGTATTGTAGCGGATCTGGTACTTATGATCTCAAGACATACCGAGTGCAGATAGAGGAGGTGCACAACGGGCTTCTGCTCACCACTCGGCCCAATACCGCACGACATCCCTGGGACACACGAGTCCTGCCTGTCGGGGTATCCTGGATGCCATTTGTCGCTAATGTCATGTTGTATATGGGCATGGTCGGGTTGCCCTGGTGTGCTTTCCGATGGATACGCCGAAGGACGCGAGCTGCGCAGGGACGTTGCGTGCACTGCGGGTACATCGTGGCGCACTCGCCTGGCGAACGGTGTCCGGAGTGTGGTCGACCACGGTGAGCGCCACCGGGTCGGCCGGAACGACTACCGGCTCGGGAACACATCAGCGGATAAATACATGGTTGACCCCCATCTGTCGGGTGGCTTGCGTTGCCGGCAAGGGTGCGGTCCCGTTTCGACAGAGGGCTTGACGAGGACGGGGAGGGCGGGCGGAGAAACGTGTCGGATACCGTTTCTTGGCTCCTCCCACATTCCCGCATCTTTTCCCCATCCGCGCTACACCGCCTGGTTCATGTCAACAGGGAGGCCCGCTGCCTTGAGTTCGCGCGCGAGCCGAAGGCGCCATTCTGCCTGCAATGGTACAAAGAGTACTCCCTGGTAGTCGGATGGGATGTCTACGCCTTCCTCATAGAGCGCGCATACTCTATCGCGGCCTAGTCTTCCAAGGAAGTAGCCAAGTTCGAGAATGACGTTCTGTCGTGCTCGCGGCTCGAGCCGGTCGTGAGGTGCGCCCTTCGCGCTACCAACGTCATCCGCAGTGAGCAGAACAACCGCAAACGAGACGTCGGCATTGTCAGTGAACTTCTCGATGATCGTGCGTCCTTTGTCAGGTCGCTCGTGAAGAATCACTGGTTCCAGATTCAGCCTCTCCAGGAAACGAGCTACAGCCTCCCGCCTAGCCTCATCATGTCCGTGAACGACGAAGACGCGGCTGCCTGGGAGCACCGGCTTGCGCGAGGCGACGGCCTGCTTACGCTTGGCAGTAGTCGCAAACCTCGCCAACCAGCCCAACCGGAACCGAACTGAGCGGCGAGTCTGGGACCAAGCATTCGCGTCTTCGTAGTAGTGTCCACCCACCACAAGAACGGAGTCGGGTTGTGAGCTCCACTCTGCGGATGCGCCAGTTCCCGGGTACTGCTCATCTAGCCAAACAGCGACGTTCCGGTCCCAGTTGACGAATTCCCTATGGGCACACGTCACATCGCGTGCGTCGAGCAGACGGCGCCCCTGATCGACAAGTTCCTCGTAGGTAAACTCCTTGCGTTCGTTCATCCTAGTCCGCCTAACAACAACCAGAGTGACCCACATAAGATGCAGATGCCGTGTTCCTTATCTGTACAAGATGCCTTCAAATGGCCTGACGAAGGCACGACGAAGTCTGGTCCCTCAGTGATGATCTGCTCGACTAGGTAGTTGTCCCGGTATGTCATGCGGATCAGCATGAGAGCCTTCCTCACAGAGTCTCACTGCGGGGCTGCGAACGCCCGACGGGCCACGATCCAGGACATAGGTAGATCATCGTTGTCTTGACGTCCTTATGTCTCAGGAGTTCCTGAACCGTTCGGATATCGTAACCGCCTTCGAGCAAGTGCGCTGCAAAGGAATGCCGGAACGTGTGGCGGGCGGCGCGTTTCGTCAAACCCGCCTTGGTGACGGCGGCCCTGACGGCTTTCTGAACCGGCGAGTCGTCACTGTGGTGGGTGGATGCACGGTGCACGCGGCGGTTTCACGACTGGGGGAACCCGGCCAAGATGGCCGGGCTCTGTGGGGAGCTGTGCGGATGTGGGTTGCTCGTCTGTGCGCGGCGAGGACGGGGAAGCAGCACCGCCCAAGCGATCTTCACATCCCAATACGGCCGGTCCGGACGCGGCACAGATTCCCCAGGGGAAACCGAGCCGGGGAGAACCGCGACCGCTATCCTTGCGGAGAAGTTGACACGCTGCGACCATCCGGCTCGCATCTTGCTTGAACCCAACAGGAGACCTCCGATGCTTCGCCGCACCGCCTTCACCTTTGCACTGCTGCTCGCCTCGACCACATTCGGTCAAACGGATGCGTTCAAGTCGCTCACCATCGGCGACCCCGCACCGTCCATCGACATCGCACACTGGGTCACAGGCGAACCCGTCAAGGAGTTGGAGAGCGGCCGTGTTTATATCATCGAGTTCTGGTCGACGCGGTGTGGCCCGTGCCTGCGGAGCATGCCGCACATCAGCGAAGTCCAGCAGCACTACGGAGACAAGGTCACCGTCATCAGCGTGAGCGATGAGGATCTCGCGACCGTCACGGGATTCCTGGCAAAAGACCATCCGGATGGCGGACTGTGGGCGGACATCATCAAGTACCGGCTCACCACCGACCCGGACCAGTCGGTGAAGAACGACTACTTCCGCGCAGCCGGCCAGCGCGGCATTCCCACCGCGTTCATCGTCGGCAAGGACACGCGGATCGAGTGGATCGGCCACCCGATGAGGATGGAGGAACCGCTCGAGGCGGTCGTCACCGACCAGTGGGATCGCAAGGCGTTCACTGCTGAGTGGGAGAAGAAAGCTGTTCTCGACCGTGAGATGGCGCGCATCGATCGCGTGATCCGGAAGGCCTACGGGGAACAGGATTGGGAAACCGTCATCAAGACGTTCGACGAACTCATCGTGCTCGATGAGGAGCAGTTCGGCCGATACAGAATCGACAAGATGATGCTCTTCGTGAAGCAACTGGGCGATCCGCAGCGCGCATGGGCGGTCGGCCGAGAGGCGATGGAACTGAACTGGGATGATGCGCAGATGCTCAACGGTCTGGCGTGGTCGCTCGTTGACGACACAGGGATCACCGATCCTGATCTGCTCGCCCTGGCGATGGAAGCTGGACGACGAGCCAGCGACTTGACTGACGATGCCGATGCCTCAACGCTCGACACCGTCGCGCGCGTCTTCCTTGAGCAGGGCGCCGTCTGTACCGCGATCGTCTGGCAGGAAAGAGCTGTCAAGCACGCGCAGACCGAGCGGGAGCGCGATGCGCTCGGCGCAACGCTCAAAAAGTACCAGGACGCTGCGGATGAACGATCTGATACCTGACATTTCAGATTTGAGATTTGAGATCTCAGATCATCTCTTACCGAGGATGAATTCCAGTTCAGGCTGAAGCTGCGCTAGTCCTGCGCGATCGCCGCAGCGCTCCAGAAGCCCGACCTGCGCGAGTCGCCAGCACTGGTTGAAGTTCAGTTCGTCAAAGCCTGCTTCAAGGGCGGGGAAGAGCCTGCGCAACATCGGCGATTCAAACGCCAGCTTCCGCGCCAGCGGTCGCAGCCATCGGTACTTGGACTGATCGGTGTTCCAGAACCCCCGCTTGCGCGTCGTCCAGCGCACCTCATCCGGCACGTGTGGAATCATCACACGGAAGGGGTACTTGAGATACCCATCTCGAATGAGTAGCTCCGGCGACAACCTGGATACATAGTCGATCAGAACGCGATCGACATAGGGTACGCGACACTCCAAGCCGAACCACATGCCGAGTCGGTCTTCTTGACGGAGCAGGTACTGCATCTCAGCGCGGAAGTACTCGCGCTGCCGGAACAGCCGCCAGTCACCGCCGCCGAACAGGTAATACCGTACTTCCGGGAGCGCCTTGATCTCGTCCGTCGGGACGCCGAGGAAACCGACGCCGCCGGACACCGCATCAACCCAATCGTCGAGATCGTGGAATCGGCGATCGAACATCGCAGCGAGTTCAGGCTTGAAGGGCAGGCGTTCCGCACGCAGGCGCGTGAGCCGATCGACATCCAACCCTCGCCTGGCCAACTCACGGATCAGCACCGGCCAATACCACGTGTAACCCGAGAGCAGCTCATCACCACCCTGCCCGTCGAGGACCACCGTCGCCCCGCTCGCCGTGATGTGTCGAAGCAACAGGTACTGATTGATCGGCCCGATGGCGTGGTTTGGCTCTTCGTATGCGACCGCCATCTCCAAAACATCGAATGGGTCGATCGTGTCGCTACATTCGAAGACGTGATGCGGCAGCTTCGCCTTTTCAGCGACGAGCGCCGCCAGGCCGATCTCCGAATCGGGCGCCTCGGCACTGCACATCGTGAACGTCGAGAACTCCTGACCGGCCAGATCGAGGTTCTCGCCGATCAGCCAGGCGAGATTCGTCGAGTCAAGCCCGCCACTCAGGCATGTGGCGATTCGCCTGCTCGACCGCAGATGAAGTTGCACGCTCGCCTCAACTTCCGCGCGGAGATCGTGGATCGCGACGTCGCCATCCAGGTCGCCGATCGGGTCGGGCAACTCATAATAAGACCGGATCTCGATGCCGGTCGGGCTCGCCTTGAGGATCGTACCGGGTGGGAGCGCATGCACATCCTCGTAGAACGTCTCGGTCGGGCCGAACTTGTTAACCGCAGCGGCGACGGAGGCGAGCACTGATGTCTCGCGCAGTCGGCGGGGAACGCCCGCTGCATGCAAGGCGCGTATCTCGGATGTAATCATCAAGCTCGCGCCGTGCTCCGCCCAGTACACCGGTTTGATGCCGAACGGATCACGCACCGCCCATAGCGTTCGTCTCGCAGTGTCGATGATGACGAACGCGAACATGCCGCGGAGCATGTGAACGCAGTCCGGGCCGTCGCGCTTCCACAGTTCCAGCAGAACCTCTGTGTCGGACTTGGAACGAAAGACCGTGCCCTGGGCTTCCAGTTCAAGGCGAAGTTCGATGAAGTTGTATATCTCGCCGTTGAAGACCAGACCGAGCGTGCCCGCGATCATCGGCTGTCTGGCGGATTCGCTCGTGTCCTGGATGGCAAGCCAGTTGTGCCCCAACGCAGCCGCCGACACGTCACGCTGCGCTACGCTGAGCGAATCAACATTCGCCGCATAGCTCGGCCGCCACTGCCCGTCGCCGTCACATAGCGCGATGCCGACACCGTCCGGCCCGCGATGGGCTTGCGCATGCAGCATGCGCCGAACCCGGTCCGCTGGATCGGTCAGGTGCTCGCCGAAAAGGACTGCAATGCCGCACACAACCTACTCATCCTGTTGATGTGTCTCACTGGCCGCCGTCTCGCGCTTCCGCAGGATGTAGAAGCGATGCCCCAGCACTTTCGGATCAGAGGTAACGATCTCAAACCCAGCCGATACGATGACATCTTCGATCATCCGCCGGCTGAACAGGTACAGGTGGTATAGCTTCCACATCATTCCCACCGTGTACTTGTAAGGCTCCGCGGGATCGTCGTGTACCGGGGCCTTGAGCAGCAGAATGCCGCCCTGGCGCAACAGACGCACATGCTCTCGCAGGAATGCAACCGGATCGTGCGTGTGTTCGAGCACGTCGATCGAGATCATCGCGTCGAATGAAGCGTCATCGAAGAGATCACTGTCGCCCTGGATCAGTTTGACATCCGTGAGGCGGCGCATGCGCTCGATCACGCCGATGTCGAACTCCGTTCCGACAACATCGTGGCCTCGCGTCTTCAGTTCGTGCAGCAAACGCGCGTTGCCGCAACCCAGCTCGCAGATTGTGCTTGGTTCCTTGAGAAACGGCTCGAGCGCCTTGATGAACGACGGCACGCGGTCCTTCGCATCGGCTTCGAATCGCTGCTCCAACGGCGGGCAGCCCGCCAACTCCTGCGTCGTCGTCCAGTATGTCTCGCCATATACAATGTGAAGTGATTCGCGCGTCGGGCGCTTCGTGTTCACCCATGTCCCACATGTAGGACAAATGCCCCAGCCCCAGATCGGGCCGTCGCGCAGCTCGCCGCCACAGAGACATCGCGTCACGATCTCGAAGTGAAGCCGGGGATCAACGTTTGGGTCCATTGCCATTGCGTGCACCGATGCGGCAGCAGTCATCATTCACTCGCGCCGCATTCTACACGACTGGGCTGCACGCGCCCGCGCGGGATACATATGCCGCACGAATCCGGCCAGCCGCGGCGTCTTCCTCAGCGCAGCCACATCAACGAACTGTCAACGATCGACAGGCCGATGCACAGGAAGCGACCTTTTCGGGAACGCCGGCCGATCCATCGGCTCGATCGGGTCCTCCTCGATTCTCCGGAGCAATTCGTCGATGGCGCGGTCGAGCTGCGGGTCGCGCCCGGCTGCGGAGTCGGCGGGGAGAATGTCCACTTCGACATCAGGCACGACGCCTGTGTTCTCAAGACCCCAGCCTCGCACCGGCTCCCACCACGCGAACTCAGGTTGGCTGCACATTCCGCCGTCGATGAACGCCTTGTCCGCGCGCATGCCGCAGACGCCACCCCATGTCCGTGTCCCAATCACCGGGCCGAGTTTCCTAATCTTGAAACTCTCCGGGAAGATGTCGCCGTCGGAACCCGCGAAGTAGTTGATGAGGACCGCCTTGTGCCCGCGATGAACACGCTCCGGATAGGTGAAGCCTTGGCCCCGGCGAACATGGTCGGATGCCCACAGTGTGCGTGCGAGCCTTTCAATGATCATCCCAGAGACGAAGCCGCCTCCGTTGTAACGAACGTCAATGATGAGGCCGTCCTTGTTAATCTGCGGGTAGTAGCCCTTGACGAACGCGATGAGACCGTCACTGTCCATGTCCGGCAAGTGGATGTAGCCGATCTTTCCATCCGATCGCGCATCGACCCACTCACGCCGCTGCCTGCACCAGTCTCGGTAGCGGAGTTGTCGTTCACTCACCAGCGCTTCAATCTGGATGTCACGGGCGTCGGACCGGTCCGGCATGGAGCCGATGGTGAGCAACACCTGCGCGCCTGCCAGATCCGCGAGACGTTCGTATACATTGTCAACGGCGCTCAAGGCATGACCGTTGATCGCGAAGAGGTAGTCGCCGTCGCTCACGCGCGTGTGCGACACCGTCAGCGGCGCGGGCGTATCGGTTTCCCATACCTCCGGCTGAAGGATGCGAGTGAAACGATATGCATCCGCATCAGGCGCGGGTTCGAGATCCGCGCCGAGCAGGCCGACGCCGATGGAGTCCGCGTCTTCCGTATCACCACCCCAGATGTATGTGTGCGATGTACCAAGCTCGCCGATGACTTGGCCGACGAGATCGTTCAGTTCGCTGCGCGTACTGATGCGTGGTAGCAGCGGCGCGTACTGATCCCGCACGTGCTTCCAGTCGAGTCCCGCCATGTTCGGCGCCCAGTAGAAGTCACGCTCCAGCCGCCACGCTTCATGGAAGATCTGCGACCACTCCTGTTGCGGATTGACCGCCACACGCAGTTGAGTCGGGTCGATCGTTTCGTCCGGTTCATCGGGCGAGGCATCGGTGGATGCGATTTCGATCTCGTCGCCGATCCGATACGCAATGGTCGAGCCGTCGCCGCTGATCGTATAGTCGCGGATCATGTCGAGAAAGACGGTTTCCTCTCGCTCAGCGAAATCATAGACGTGCAGCGTTGTGCGCGGTTCGATGTCTTCTTCACCCCACACCTCGTCGAGCATGCCTTCAATCGGCCGGCTGCCGTAGAAGATGCGCCCGTCCACAGCCGACAACGTGCGGTAGTTCCCAGGCTCGACGGGAAGCTCAACGACGCGCCGCTCGATGCCGTCAAAGTCGATGACGACTTCCGGGATCTCATCACCATCCATCTCGAACTCATCTTCGACATACTCGTTCGACGCTCGGTCATCACGCTCACGCACCTCATCGGGCAAGAGCGGCGACAGCCCGTCGGCACGCAATATGACGACGCATGGCACGATCGAGCGCGTCACGATGTGCTCGAAATCCAAGTCGCATAGGATCGGGTTGTACGAGCGGCTTGACAGGAAGTACAGATACTCGCCCGCGGGATCCCAGACCGGATCACTGTCACCCGTGTAGCGAGTCGTGATTGCGTGCGACTCGCCCATCGCGATGTCATAGATGAAGATCGACTTGTCCATCGACCATGCTTTGTAAGGCACGGTGTACGCGAGGTATCGGCTGTCCGGCGAGAAGCTGTACTGTTCGATCTCCCAACCGGCGTCGGTGTCAATCACAGTCGTCTCGCCCGACTCGACATCGACGATGCGCAGCGTGAACTCAAGATCGCTATATGCGATCATCGACCCATCAGGCGACCAGATCGGATCAAAGGTCCAGCCCTTGTTCTCGTGCGTGAGGATGCGATGCGGCTCGTGCCCCGCGCTGCCAAAGATCGCGATCTCCTGCTCGCCCGTTTCGTCGGTGATGCACGCGATGCGTTCGCCGTCAGGTGAAAAGACGGGTGATCGTTCGCGCACACCGGACGACTCGGTCAGGGCGATCGTGCGCCCGCCCGCGACGGGAAGCGTCCACATCTCTCCGCGCGATGAAACGGCGAGACGGGACCCATCCTCGTTGAGGGCGTAGACAACGGGTGTTTCTGTAGCATCCTCGAAACGCAGCCGGCGATGGACACGGTCCGTCGGCAATGTGATGTCGATGCGCTCATCCACGCCGGTCCGCACATCAAGAAGACGTAGATCCCCTGCGTACATGTACACGATGCGCCCGTCGTGCATGTCCGGCCAGCGAGCATCATATTCGCTATGAAACGTGTGCTGTGCGGCGTCCGAGCCATCCGGTCCAATCGAGTGGATGTTGAGTCGCCCATCGCGATCGGAGAGGAAGTACACACGGCCGTCGAACCACATTGGAAAGCGGTCCGTGCCGTCGAAGTCGGTCAGCCTAGTGAACGAATGCTGTTCGAGGTCGCCGATCCAGATGTCCTGGGCGGTCCCGCCGCGATAGCGCTTCCAGGTATTGAACTCGCGCGACAGCCGATTGAATGCGATGTATCGGCCGTCGGGTGAGAAGGATGCGAGCGACGCCAGACCGACCTCGATGATGTGTGGATACCCGCCGGTCACGGGCACCTCGAAGAGGCGGCGTTCGGCGCGCTGGCCGGATGATCGGCGCGACCGGAAAACGATGCTGCGACCACTCGGCCGCCAGGCGACCACCTCGTCGCGCCCGGGGTGGAACGTCAATCGTTGCGGCTCCCCGCCGGTCGCGGGCATGACATAGACATCAACATTGCCGCCGTACTCACCGGAGAAGGCGAGCCATCTTCCATCCGGACTGAACTTGGGGAACGCTTCATTCCCATCGTGCGTTGTGAGCCGCATCGCCGACCCGCCGGTGATCGGCACGCGCCACAGATCACCTTCCGCGGCAAAAACCACCGTGTCGCCGTGTATGGCTGGGAAACGGTAGTAACCGACGACATCAGCCCGGACGGGAGAGACAAGAAGGAGCGCAAGGAATACAAGACGCATCATGGGCATGGGACACCTCGGTTTCACAGTAACCACAACAGTGTACCGGCGAACAATGGCATGGTGTGCATCTCGCTCCGCTGCGCATCGCGGCGAAACGGCGACGGTCAGTGCGTGTATGCCAGATAGAGGCTGCCTGGAGCGCGCAGTGCGTTGATCGCTTCCCGGACAACCGGGTAATCCGTCGCCGAAATGCGATCGATCACATTGATATCGCGGACGATGTGAATCGTGGAACCGTCGCGCATCACGGTTTGGGCGATGCTTCCCCATGATCCGGTCACTTCGGGAAGTGATGCGGGAACGATCGTCGCCACCGCGCCTTCCGGGAGCACGATCGTCAGGTCGATGTGCTCAGCGAATCGGCCGGCGAGCTCGACATCGGTGCGACGATGTGGTCGGTCGAGCGGCAGCGGGAACTCCGTCAGGAACACAGGCCCATCGCCGAGCTTGAGCATGTGCTGCGCGCCGACCTCATCCAAGTCGTCAGAACGAACACTGATCGTCGCAGCAAACGCATCGTCGGACAGCGTCGTCAGCGCGTGCTTGTCCACATCAAACCCGGGCAGCAGACGATTGACAATCGCCTTGCTCCTCGCCTGCTGGGCATCGGTCGTGTCGAGCGCCTCCGGATCGTAGAACGCGCCCGTCAGGCTCACTCGCAGATCAGCCTCGGCGGCACCGTCGGCTTCAAGGTGCAGCACGCCGGTGATCTCGACGGTGCTCTCTTGCTCATCGCCGCGTCCAACGATGTTCATCCTCTGCAACCCGCCGTCTTGATCGAGCGTCAGGAGTGTGTGGCTACCCCAATCGCCTGGGTTCGTGAACGTGCCGTGCTGCGGGCGAACGTACATCGGCCCGTCATCGG
Organism: Phycisphaerales bacterium; assembly: GCA_023135165.1. GTDB lineage: Bacteria > Planctomycetota > Phycisphaerae > Phycisphaerales > JAGLTS01 > JAGLTS01. The sequence goes on from JAGLTS010000045.1 coordinate 27,169, forward strand.
TTTCGATCGCAATCACGACATCGACGAAGGCCGAGTCGGTCGGCACATCCTCGCGCCACGTCCGCGTATCCACCGCCGCCATCGGCTCCGCTTCAATGCCGAGCGACCTATACGCCGCGAGCAGCAGTGCAGCGGATTCCAGCGGGTTGCCATAGTTATCCACCAACACATCCCCAGCCGGTCGGCATCGGAATGACCGCATTGACTTCGGTGAAGTCACGAAGTTGAACGTATCGCGCAGCTTCTTCGACACCGCCTCGATGCGCAGACGAAGATCCTGCTCATCGCCGACGGCATCGCGCGCCAGGGCTTCGATGCGTTCGGTCGGCGCCGCTGCGTTCTCGACCGCGCCAAGCACCGTGCCGACCCACGCTTCGGCGCTCGGGCATGTCGTGAACATGAACCGGCCGCCGCGCTCTTGCCAAGGCGGCGCCTGCGGTTCATCCGTATCGGCTGCAAGCATGTCGAACGTCCAACGTGGTGCGCGCCACCCGCTGCTCGACACGAAGCCCTCCGGCTCATATGGGCCTGGCATTCCGGTCACCTGGGCATGGAGCAACACACCTCCCTCGACCTGGAACGACACAATGCGCTGGACCGTCGGGTCGTCAAGGTGCAGACGCAGATCTGCGGAGACCCAGGGCATCACACCGGGCTGCGTGATGACTTCATAGTCGAACTCGAGCACACAGCCGTTCTCGATGCCGCTGAACGAGATGATCCGCTGCTGCCACTCGATGTACGCGGGCCAACCCGAGAGATCGTTCGGCGACGCGATGTTATAGGAATAGTCAGGCACGGGGAGGATCGTGCCATCCGGCAAGTATGTCCTGGCAGAATGGATGATGACCTTGTCGGTTCCATCACTGAAGTTGATTCGCGGGTCGGCGTAGCGTCCGATCGCGCGCCGGTCGAGCAGCTTCACCCACCGATGCTCGCGACGATGAACCGTTCCATCGCGCTTGATCGTCCAGTGCTGTTCGAGCCGAAGGATCACCGCATCCGCATCTGGGAACTGCTCAACTCCGGCGGACAGATCAACCAACCCATCAGCGGGCGCATCAGGCGCAGCGCTGACCGGCGGGTTCGCCGCGTGACATGCGGGCGCGATGAGCAAGAGGGCGATCGAGGCGAGCAACCGGGTCCAGCCGTGATCGCGCGCTCGGCGAAGCGTCTCGCTTGCAGAAGATCGGACCGCGTCATTCTGTCGTGTATTCATCTTGAACCGTTCCTCAAACGTGAGGCGGGAATGTGTATCAGTCGGTATCGCAAATCACCCATTCATCCGCGATGTCGAGCATCATGTCAACAGCCTTCTTGAAGCCGACATAGTTCTCCGGCGCGATCCTGTCATCCTTCAGGATGAACTCAAACATATAGGACAGCTCTCCATCGCCGGGCACGATCTCGAATGATATGGATGCGGATGGGGACTCAAACGACCGCGCCTCGGGAGCGGATTCGACCCGCCAGCCGTCCGGCAGGTCGATCGTCTCTTCGTAGCGGATCAGCCGAGTCGCCCGCAGTCGCAGATTGAACTCCCGCTCATCAGCGCTGAAACCGTAGAAGAGATCGCGAATGAAGATGCGGCGCAGCGGGTGACGCATCAGGGGCAGGCGGAACATCATCCGATCATCACCACAGACCGCATAGCGCGGAGCCGAGACGGTCATGTCGAACCAAGCGTTTTGTGAGTAGTCGCGCGGGTCGATGAAGTCGAGCTTGTCAATCCGAGCGCTCGGCCCCATGTTCAGATAACGTGCGATGCGGGCGCCGTATTCGAACTTGCGGTCCGCGTTTGTATAGCGCCGCAGGTACGTGCCGGGATAACCGCACAACTCGCCGTGGATATCCGTCGTGAGCGTGCCCGCGGAATCAATCATGCTGCGGCGTGCATGAAGTTGCAACATATTCTCTTCGGGTGAGAAATACGGTGAAAGCGTCTGATCCTGTCCCTCCGGCGTGCCGTAGACAAGCCCCTGGAGCGCCTCGCGACTGGACCATAGCTCCCTGCTCACGGGCGACCACGTCGGGTCGAGCACGCGGAACGAGCCGTCCGGGTTTCGCACCACGGTGACGGTGTGATTGAACTGGTCGGCGGGGATTCGCTCCACACGCGAGCCCGCCATCGTGAGCGATGGATACGTCTCGTGGCCGAGCACGCGGAGCATCGTGATGAGCATGCCCGCGATATCCTTGCATACGCCGCCCTTGTCTTGGAACGTCTCGATGCTGTGGTGCAGCGTGAAGCCCTCGCGCGGCCCTCGGCTCGTGCCGTAGTACCGGATGTTGTCGGCGACCCAGTGCAGGCACGCCTGGATTTGCGCCTCTTCATCAAGGCCGGCGGTGATCTCCGCCACCTTCGCGCGGATGGCGTCGTCAGCATCGAACTGTGATTCATTCGCATTGAAGAACCACCGCGACTTCATCTCCCAATCGGGCACCGTGGCGATGACGAGCTTCGGCAAGCAGTCATCCCGCGCGACCATGTGCGGCTCACCGCTCACCGGCTGGATGTTTTCCGCGCTGAACGTGTGGACGTGCGTATCGCCCGCGAACCACAGCGACGACTTTACCTCGCCGTTGTACACTTCGTACTGAATCGGCATATCGGCGGGCATGTGCACGGTATAGCGTTTGTGAATGATCGGATGGCTGGTGTAGAACGGCGTGACCTCGTACCAGTGCCCGGGCATGGGCGGTTCCAGACCGGAAGCGTCAAGCTGCGACGCCGACCCATCCGCGAGGTAGGCGATGTTGAAACCGATCTTGCTCGTACGAATCTCCAAGGCGTCACCGATCGCCAGCCTTGGGATGGAGAGCAGGTACTGATCGCCGCCCCAGTAGATCGCATTCTGCCGCGTCGGCTGCATGACGATGCCGCTGAGCGGCACATCTTCCACGACACCATCCGCGCGGTGGATCTTGACCGATCGAACGGCGATGCGGTTCGTGTCGGGATCGCACGTCTGCCGAAAGACCGATTGCGACCGGATGCCCGCATCGGTGAGGATCTTGATGACCTGACAGCTCTCGGTCGTCGCCAGCCCGCTGTGCTGCACGTACACATCCGCTTCGTCGAGCACGTAGACGAGCGATGCGCCATCGTAGGCATCCGCATCGCCGGCAAGGGCCAGCATCTCACGGATCTTATCGTCGTCGACCGGCTGCGGCGGCTCCGCGATCGCAGGCGCTGTCAGCACGAACACGACAGTCAGCAATTGCGCGAGCAGGTCACGGGCCGCGTTGTTGGTCTTCCTCATGCCGTATCCTTTCGCAATGCATGAGCACGCGCTGCGCGGATCGCGCGGTGCGTCGAATGGTCCAGCCCCGGAACGAGGCCAAGATGGTAGCGTAGCCCGTCCGATCCGGCGCGCGGCCCACTGTACGGCGGGCGGTCATCGAGCAGCCGGCGCCTGGCTCGCCGCGCGATACGGCATCAGTCCGCAGGCTGCGAGACGGGCTGCTCGGGCATTTCGCGGTAGTCCAGTTCCGAACCGAGCACGCTGTGGGGGATCAGATAGACGGCGAACATGAGCAGTGCGGCGAGGATGATCGGGGTGTGGCGCGGTTTCCCCTTGATGTTGAAGATGCACGCCGCGATCCAGCCGAGCATGATGATGAGCGTCTTGTTATCGGTCAGATCCCAGCCGAACGGCACGCCGGTCCACAACTCACCGAAGGCGTATTTCTGGACCAACGGCCCGCAGATCATCCCACCGGCGAGCAGCAGCAGTGTTGTGAGCAGCATGTACAGTTTCGCGCGCCGGCGACGCAGCAGCGCCTCCAGGAATGCCCGGTTCGACAGCAGCATGGCGGCGAAGATGAGCACGATGTGCGGGATCAAAACCCCGGCAGGCACGCTGCCCTTGAAGCGCAGGACGATCGGCCCTTGGTCCGTCGGCGAGAACTCCTCGTCGCCGTTGGTCAGATGCACTTCGTAGAGGTACTTCCCCGCCGATTCGAGCTGCGGGAGATACGCCAACAAGTCGTCGCCATCGCGCGCAAGCGGAGCCGGCGTCCATTCGTCGAACGAGTTGAGCCGTTTGTAGCGGATGTGCCCGGTCACAGCGACATCCGGCGCGTGGAGCTTGACTTCCACATCGTTTCCAACCGTCCAACTTCGCGGCAACTTGTACGGCTTCTTGTTGTACGACACTTCCGCGCCGCCGACGGATGCGGTACCTCGCACGGGATAGGTCGGCCCGGTCTGTCGCTGGTACACCACCGAGGCGAGCGTGACGACGACCGCGACGATCCACAACGCGGTCGGGAGAAGCACGCTTCGGGTCTTGCCTGTCTTCTCTGCCATATTCTGTCGCTGCATCTTGTTTCGTGATGAACAGACGGCGGGAAACGCCGTGCTGCGGGTCGAGCTATGCCTTGGCGATAAGCGACGCCACGCGCCGGCCGGAGAGGAGCATCCCGCCGAAGATCGGCCCCATCCGAGGCCCGCCGAACGTCGCGCACACCGCCATGCCGCAGACCCACAGGCCGGGGTACACCTCCGATACGCGATCGACGACGAACTTCTCACCCTCGACAGCGTTCATCGGCCCGTCGCCGAGCCTGTCCGCCACCGGCAGGCCTTCGAGCAGCCCACGACGTTTGAGCATCTCGATGAGCATCGTCTCATGCCCCGTGCCGTCGATCACCGCGTCAGCCATCAGCGTCAGCGGGTCGATCGGAAGCGGCGTCGTGCCGAACGTGCGATTAATGACCACACCGCGGACCGTCCCGTCATGAATGCATAGATCCTCGACGGTCGTCATGTTGAGGATGACCGCGCCGGCCTGAACCGCCTTGAGAATCAGGGCGGCTGCCAGCTCGATCGAATCCGCGGTGTACAGGCCATCCTCGACGTTCCGTGTGCGGACGTTCAGCTCGCGCAGGATGGGCATGGCCTCCTCCTGGATGACGACCTCGTTCATCGCCATCGCGCCGCCCCACACGCCGCCGCCGGGGGTGAGCCGTTTCTCGAGGATGACGACCTTAAGCCCCTTGGCCGCGAGATCGGCTGCGGCGACCAGGCCCGAAGGCCCCGCGCCGACGATGATCACATCACTGACGATGTGCTCGGCGAGCTTGCCGTGGTAGGCGCCCAGGATTGCCTTGGATATCCGTGCCTCATCAAACTGTGTCATCTGCGTCGTTTCCTTATCCGTACCAACCGATCCTCATCTCACCGGAATGTGAACCGCGTGCCCACGTTGCACGGAGCACATCGGCCTTCAAAGCACGACCGCAGCAAGGCGGTCGGCTTGGCGCCCGTGCAGTGCGCCGGGGCGAGGAGTCGAACATCGTAGGATGCCAGTGCGTTGACTGTCGCGTCCAGTCGCCGTTTTGTCGCCGAATGCAGGTGCATCCCGCCGATCACGCCATGAATCCGTTCGACGCCCGTCAGTTCACAAACGTAGCGTAACGTGTTGATGACGCCCGCGTGTGCGCAGCCGAGCAGCACGACCACGCCCTCGCTGCACGTAAAGTAGATCGCCTGATCGTCGATGAGCGGGTCCGGCTGCGTGCATGCCTCATCGAGGAAGAACGGCCCGCCCGTGTCCTCGAAATCGTTGTCGCGCGGGATTGGGCCTGTCACGAATACACCCTCAGCCACCTCCGTGGGACAGTCCGTCAACGTGAGTGAACCGGCACGCTGCCGAACCGCCGCTTCGCACAGCTTGGGAATGCCCGCATCAGCGCCCGTGCCGTCGCTGCGCCTGCTGAACTTGCGGTCGAGCCCAGCCGTGTGCATGAAGATGCGCACCTCCGGCGCGATGGCAAGCACATCAGCCAACCCGCCGGTGTGATCGTAGTGCCCGTGCGACAGGACGACAGCGGTGGCGGTTGCGAGGTCGGCGCCCAGCGCCTCGGCGTTGCGAACTGCGATGCCCGTCTGGCCCGTGTCGAAAAGGATGCGCGCATCCGCGGTTTCGATCCACATCGACAGGCCGTGCTCTGCCAGCAATCCCCGCTCCGAAGCTGTGTTTTCAACAAGGATGGTGATACGAACAGGCTCGGTCATATCGCTACTCCCGCAATGCGCTTACGAATCCGATGATGTCTCGTCGTCGCTCTGCTCGGTCTCGCCAAAGAATCGACGCCGAATGTACTGGCAGTAGATCGCACCGATCGGGTTGTGGGCGAGCACACGGTCCTTAGCGATCAGCGTCGTCAGCGGCGCGTGTGAGACAAGCGAGAACACCGCGTCATGCCCGACGCACAGGCCGCAGATGATGTTCAGCTCCGTCCCCGCGCGGTTGAGCATCTCCGCTTGACCCGCCGGGTTGCACATTACTTCCTGCTCGTTGGCAGGCCGAATCTGCTCCAACCCCAGCAGGGGTTTCACGATGCCCGAGACCTTGCAGCAGACGGAGACGACTTCGAACGTGCGCGAGAGGATCTCTTCGATGACTTCCGCCTCGTCCGCCAGCCCGATGCAGAACGCCAACCCGAGCTTGCGGAAGCCCATCTCCTGGGCGAAGAGGATGATCTCTTCGAGCCGGGTCGCCTCGCAGTAATGGCGGGCCTCGATCGCCGAGCCTGCCCGATGCAGACGTTCGATCCGCTCATCTTCGTACAGCGGCAAATGGTCGTGCGCTGCATCGAAGCAGTCTTTCGCGTCGCTGTGGCAGCGTTTGGTGTGACACGACGCGCAGTGTGGTTCTTTTGCGCGAGCCATCAGCAGTCCTCGCTCTCTTCTTGGATCTTCTCACGCCCGCAACGGATGACATAGGTTCCCAGATCGCAGCCCAGATCCCGCGCCACGATCGGGCACTTCGCGATGAGCAGGAACACGATCGGCGCACCGTCCATTCCACTCAGCGTTTCGTAGTTGCCCATCCCTTTGGCGATGATGAGATCAGCCCGCGCGAACCGATCCCGAAACACAGGCGAGCAATCCTCCAGGATCGTTCCCGGCACGTCCGACCCATTGTCGATCACATCGACCAGTTCGGTCAGGCCGACCGCCTCAGCATCAGCGAGCGTGGCGTCGTTGAGCACAGGTCGCCCGCGCACCGCGAACGTGATTCGCTCGCGCGGTAACTGCTCGATGAGCAGCCGATCGAAGACGATCTCGCCCGCGTTGTCGCCGAGGTAGAGGATATTCCCGCTGCGGTTGATCGCATCGCGCAGCTCGTCAATCGAGCCGGTGATCGGCTTGTGTGATGCATCTTCAATGATCCCCGTCACCGCCGACGCCGTCATGCCGCTGTACGCAGCGAGGTCGATGCTGTTGCCCGCGATCGCGAGCCGAACCGCCGTCTCGAACGGATCGTCGGATGCTTCGATGCGCTGCACAAGTGACGGATACAGTTCGAGCGCGACGCGATTGAACTGGCCCTTGATGACGCGGTACGGGTCCACATCGCCGGTGAGTTCGCGGATCTTCCGGTGAATCCGCTGCCCCATCTGAGGCGGCGTCTCTCGCAGATCCATGTCTCGCACGACGGTCAGCAGTTCGCGCATCAGCCGTTCATGGGCTGCCGGATCTGGGTCCGCCTGACGAACCGCCTCCAACGCCTGACGAAAGAAGCATGGAATGCAATCGAGATGCGTCTTCATATCTGTGCAGCGTACCAACCACGACAGCCGTTGCCCGACGGCGGATGTGATTCCTGCGTGTTCCGAGCAGCCCGGGCCTTCTCGTGCCGTTCACTGTCACTCCGACTCGTCGCTCTCATCCGCGGGCAGGCGGAACTGATCGGGGCGCGCATCGAGCACGCTGCGGAGCCACGGCTGCGGGTAGTCGACGGCTTCAGCGCTACCCGGCTCGATCTGTACATACCCGTCGTTGTACTTGCGGATCAGGTACTCACCGAGGTCGCGCCATCGCTTCACGACCATCTCGCCGTGCGACACGCTGTAGTCCGTGAGGTAGCGCTTCATCAACTCCGGATCGGTTTTCGCCAAGTGCAGGGCTGTCCGTTCAACCGCCGGCTGCAGCGCCAGGAACGTACCTTCAAGATCCTGTTGCACCGCCTGGATGTCATCGCGCATGTACGAATACTTGAGATTCGCGAAGTTGGCGACGAAGTTGAAGACCCACCATGCGGAGTCCCAACTGAATCGCTCGATCCCGCCGACGGTGAACGACTCGGGAAGCGCATCAATACAGCAGTACAGCGGGATGTAGCATGTGAAGTACGTGTCATCGACGCCGTACCAGAAGACGCCGCCGATCGGGTCGGGCAGATGCGCGCGTGACTGTGACACGAATGAGAAACCGGTCTGTTGTGTCGAGATCGGCCGTTCCCATACATACTCCTCGTCATCGACGGTCCATGTCATCGGTCGCCAACGATTGGGCGTTCCGAACGGCCCGGCGTCGACGCCTTGGGTCATGTCGAACTCGGTCCCCTCATAGTGATCGCGCATGAGCGAGAAGACATCGCCCACGGACAGCTTCTCATCGGGCTTGATCCAGAGCGGATAAGGGTCGGCGTTGGGAACCGCCCGGTGATAGTCCGGCGACAGCTCCAGCGACGGCGCTGCGCGACGGAAGATGCTCCATACGCGCGCGCCTGCATAACGCTGATTCCTCGGTGTCGCCGGGCAATACGCATCACAGAACCGGAACGGCTCACCCGACTCCGGATCGTAGTACCCTCGCTCAATCGCGAAGGCAATCACGTTGTCGGAATAGAGGCAGTTCTCCGGATCATCGAGCGGGAATTCGCCGATGCGCGCCTTGTTCGCGTGCGCGGAGATGTATCCATCCGGCACGCGCAGCGCGACCCATTGGGCGCCATGCCCGCCGGGGCCCGGCCCGATCATCTCCATGATCCACGCCTCGTTCGTGTCGGCGATGGAGAACGACTCGCCCGTCGATCGGTAGCCATGTTCATCGACAAGCTGCGTCATAACGGTGATCGCTTCGCGGGCTGTAGCCGCACGTTGCAGGGCGAACCGCATCATGTCCCAGTAGTGCAACATACCGTCCGGGTTGTGCAGTTCATCGCGTCCGCCGAATGTCGTCTCGCCGATCGCGAGCTGGTGCTCGTTCATCATGCCGACGACGGCATGGGTGTGCTCGACCTGTTTGATCGTCCCGCGCACGTTGCCGTGCCAGTCCGTGATGTCGAGCGTCGCGTCCGGCTCATAGTCCGCAGCCGGCGTGTAGTGCAGGTGCGGATGGAACTCGCCATCGCATGTATAGGTAATAATGACCGAGCCGTCCGCGGATGCGCCCTTTGTGACGAGCATGTTCGTGCAGGCCGGGGCATTCGCGATCGCCTGCAGCAACACCGCGCAGGCAACAATCGCTTGGAGGAACAGGCGTGCGTTCATTCGATCAGTCCCTTGGTGTGAGCGGTGCATCCTCGACAAGCTTGAGCGTTCGCTTCGGATTGATAAGGAGCATCGGGTGGTCGCCTTCGGTGCGATCCGCGCCCTTCTCGATCAGCTCGATGATCCGCGTCGGCGTGAGCGTCGGGTCGATGGCGAGCATCTTGGCGGCGAGGTTGACGACGTTGGGCGACGCCTGGGATGTGCCGGACAGCTTCATGCGCGTGCCGCCCGGGATATAGCTTTCGACCTCGAAGCCGTTGGCGTAGACATCGACCGTGCTGCCGAAGCTCGTGAAGCTCGTCGGGTCGCCCGCCTGATCGACCGCGCCGACGACGAGCAGGTTTGGCAAGTCGAAGCCGGATGGGATCATCTCGTCGAACTCAACATCGCTGTCCGCGTTGCCCGCCGATGTGACAAAAAGGATATCCGGCGCGCTCGCCATGGCGTCATACAGCGCATCTCGCCAGATTCGGAAGATCTTTCGGGCAAGCTCGGCTCGCTGCTCCGGCGTACCACCCGCACCGTTGGCTTCAAGCGCTGCTTCGATGCCCTGGCGATTCCCGCCCCAACTCATGTTAACGATGCGCGTGTCGTGCTCGGCGAAGTATTCGATCGTGTCATACGTGGCTGCCGCGTCCGTGTGCGCGCCAGAAAGCGTCGGCGTCTCGGGAAGCATCTTGTAGCTGAGCGTGAGGCGGCAAGTGAGAATGCGAATGAACGGGTTGCCTTCCGCCGCGATGCCCGCGACGTGCGTGCCGTGCGCGTAGTTGCCGAAGAGCCCGAAATCCTCGATGAACGACCGCACCTGCTCCGGTTCGATACCGCCCATGAACTGCATTACCTCAGCGGCCTCCTTGCTGTTGACCGCCGCCTGAAGATCCGAGAAGCCCTTCATGTGCCCAGCGACGATTTCGACATCGGCATCCATGTCGTCAAGCGGGTGCAGCAGATCGGAGATCCGGTGGGAGTGTAGATCGAAAGCTATGCCGTGCACATCGTCGACAAAGCCGTTGTCGTCGGTGTCCGTTCCATCAAGCGTTTCATCCGGATTGATGAAGAGCACGCCTGGGAAGAGGTCGGCGTCGATGCCGGAGTCCCAGATGGCGACGACGACGGGCGTGAGATCGCGCCCAGCCGAAAGCGTGACGGACCGCGCCTGCCAGATGTCCTGCTTCTCGACGCGATTGCGATCAACGACCGCCTGGTACACAGCGATCTGCTCATCACGAAGCGGCAGGTGGATCTCGAGCATCGCCCTCATGCCGACGAGACCGCGAGCAAGGTCGGCGCCGAGTTCACCGCCTGTCTGCTCGACGATCGGGTCGATTCGGTTCAGCACGATGCCGAGAATCAGGTTCTCCGTGCGGATCCGCGCGCCGCCGAGGCGTTCCTCGACGCTGTCGCCGACGATATCCCAGGGCAGGGCGCCGACCCTCGCGAAGAGCAGCGCAGCAAATATCTGGCGATAGCGCGCATCATCACCGCCCGCCTGAGCGTGCGCCTCCGCGATCGACTCGGTCACAAGGCCGGTCATCAGCTTCGCCGCCTGCTTGTCCTCCAAATCGCGCATCAGCGGAACATACGCAAGCGCCTCGTCGAATCGGCCATCGAGCATGTCAAGGCTCATCAGCACGCCGTAGAAGCCTTGCAGCGTCGAGGCGTCCCGGATGTCGTACTTCTCCAGGTCGGCCTTGATATCCGCCCGGACCTGAAACGCGAGGGCAGCGAACTGCTCATCGGATGCGAGCAGTTCCGATGCGGTCCCAGGAATCGTGTACGTGTGGCGGGGCAGATCATCCAGGCTGTTGACCGGGATCTTGTCCTGTGCGGTCGCCGACGAAGCGGTGAGCATGATGGCGCACGCAAGCGTGAGCATCGCGGAAGCGCGAGGCAGCCGTCTCGTAGATCGCATCGTTCCGTTCCTCCAGGCCCCGCGAGCCGTCTGTTGGGTGATTCGTGGCTCGGCATGGTACCGAAGTCACCTCATACCGTCGCAGGCGAATCCGGATGCATCGCATCGAGGGCGATACGGAAACCGACCGTGCGGTCGCGGTAGACGGGTGTGTTTCGGCTGCGATGGGCGGATCGGCAGCAGACCGGCCCGTCATGCCAGGAGCCGCCTCGGAGCACGCACGATGAGCCGAACACCGGGCCTTGCGGGTCGGTCAGTGGAGCGCCTGCCGGGTCGTATGGTCGAGCAAAATCCTGGCACCACTCCCACACGTGGCCGTGCATGTCGAAGAGCCCCCATGCGTTCGGCTTCTTGAGCGCGACCGGATGTGGCGATCGTCGAGCGTTTCCCTTGAACCACGCGTACTCATCCAGCCTCGCCCGATCGTCGCCGAAGCAGTACGCGGTGGTGCTGCCCGCGCGACATGCGTACTCCCATTCCGCTTCGGTCGGCAGGCCATACGACCGGCCCTCGCGCTCTGACAAAACGGCGCAGAACGTGACCGCCTCGTTCCACGACACGCAGGTGACGGGATAGTCCTCGCCACCCCCACGACCGCCCCGACCCCCACGACCGCCTTGACGACCCAGGCTGAGCAGTCGCGCCCAACGTGTCATGCTCGCCGATGGGTCGCCGCCCATGACCGCCCGCCACTGCCCCGCCGTCACGGGCGTTTCGGCCAGATGAAACCCCTTCGTGAACGTCACTTCGCGCTGCGTTTCATCCGCATCACGCCCCGCTTCACCCTCCAGGCTGCCCATCACAAACGTGCCCGGCTGCACGCGGACAAATGTCATGCCCAGATTGTTCGTGAAGCGGTTGCACATACACATCCGGGCACCACCAGCCGTGATGCTGCTCTCCAACGCTCAGCGGATTCAAGTCCGAAGTCCAGCGCCTACGACAAAAGCGACGCCGCAAAATGGTTCGCCGGCTTGGTGCTGTTCCGCATCGACTCACCTCACCGAGACCGTGCGATGTCCTGTCACGATCTTGCCGAGCAGGAACGCTACCACATCGATCATCTGCTCGCCATCGGATTCGCGTCACACCGGATCGCGCGAGCACCGGACCGTCGCAGCGCGCGGCGCAGTCGACGATTGGCTGCGGATTGATCCCTGGACATTAGTCTGGTGGTTCTGGGCTGCGCAGCAGCCCGGCTAGCCGGCAGCGGCGCGGCGCTTGTTGCGCCCACGACGGATCGGGCCCGGTTCGCCCTGGTCGCCGCGGTTCTCACGGAAGAATCGGCTGGGCCACTCATCCGTGATCTGTGCGTTGAGCTTGCGTAGCGCCTCGGCTTCGATCTGACGGACGCGCTCGCGCGTCAGGCCGATCTCCTTGCCGATCTGCTTGAGCGTGAGCGGCTGCTGTCCATCCAGGCCGAAGCGAAGGCGCAACACGCGGGCTTCCCGCACGTCGATGGCGTCGAGCAGCTTCTTGATCGTGCGCATCTCGTCGGCGTCGTAAACGACCTGGTCCGGCTGATCGCCGTTCGTGTCGGCGAAGAGGTCGCCGAGGTTCATGACCTCGCCATCCTCGCCCATCGGCGCCTGCGTGGGCGAGTAGAACGCGCGCACCGCACGCCGAATCACGCGGATCTTCTTGACCGACACGTTCATGTGCTCAGCCAACTCCTGCATCGTCGGCGCCCGACCGAGCATGTCCTCGAGCTCCCGGCTCATCTGCTTCCACTTCGCGATCAGCTCGATCATGTACGCGGGGATGTGGATGGGCTGCACAGCGTTGATGAGCGCTCGCTTGATCGCTTGCTTGATCCACCACGAGGCGTAGGTGGAGAAACGAGCGCCTTGCGCGGGGTCAAAGCCCTCGACCGCACGGATCAGGCCGACGTTGCCTTCTTCGATGAGATCGGTGAGCGTGAGACCGCGATTGACGTAGTTCTTGGCGATGGACACGACCAGGCGCAGGTTCGCGCTCACCATCTGTTCGCGCGCTTCGGCATCCCCGTCGTTGATGATCCGCCAGCCGAGATGCTTCTCCTCCTCGGCTGTCAGCAACGGCGTGATGTTAATCCGCCTCAGGTAAAGCTGCAGGTCCGACTGCAGCCCGGATTTGGCCATTACTATGTCCGTCGAGTGATTTTCCTACCTGCTCTTACGAATCCCACCGAACATCACTATACCCGTGGGATCAAGCCCAGCCAACACACGGAGGGGCATGGTTGTGTCGGTCCAATATCGACGGGGCTTGAGCCTCAATGCCCTATCGCACGGTGCGTGAACCTGCGGTGACAGCCGTGCGATCGGCGGCTCAGGACACATCCCCGCACCTCCATGTTCCGATTCGCTGAGAACGGCCGGTCAGTTGCATTATCAGCATGATGATTCGCTTATTCGCATCCCCTCGCGGGTGATTATCGGACAACCCTGCGAGACGACCCTGTGCGCCGGGGCGCCGTCGCGGAACGTCCGACAATAAAACTGACAAAATCCGGAGAAAGCGCGTTGCGCAACCGCGCGCCAGGCGACTAGTGGGGGAGCGGACATACTTCCTCCAATACCACCCCGCGACGGGGCGCTGCGCATAACCTGACACGGCCATCTAGAATGGGCGACGTGTTTGGGGCCGCAGCGCTGACAGACCGAATCGTGCACGCCGCCATCGACGGTTCGCAGGAGGATCTCGACCGCGTGCTCAAGGTGATCGAACCGCAGGTTCGGTTGATGGTGGTCGCGCGCCTCACACCGACGACGGCTCAGTTCCATGCGGCTGAGGATGTCACCCAGCGCGTGATGGTCTCACTGGCGATGGGTGTTCGGCGGCTCGATGGGCGGACCGTTGAGGGTCTCAAGGCGTTTGTCTCGGGCATCGTGAGCAAGAAGGTCGCCGACCTGCTCAATGATCGAGACAATCGCGCCGTACCGGCTGCACGCTCGCTTGACTCGACGATCCACAGCTTGTCCGATGCCCGACCGGTCTGGCAGCTTCTCTCCGCCACCGGTACATCCCCGCCGAGCGCTGCGGAGCGCGCGGAGCAGACCGACCGGCTCATGGCTGAGCTTGGCCATCTCAAGTCCGAGCACCGCGACATCATCACGTTCGCGTTCTTCGACCAACTGCCGATGAACGAGATCGCGGATCGGATACGTCTCTCGAGGCCGGCGGCGTCGATGCTTCTTGTTCGGGCGGTTCGCGCGCTGCGGTGCGGCATGACCGATTCAAGCGGAGTGGGAGAGGACAGTGCAACCCCCGTCTGACGACACACCGACGCCTGAGTTCGCCGACCAGGTGGATGACGCCCTGGAGGCGATGTGGCACGGCGATAGCGCTGAGATGAACCGACTGGTCGAATCCGATGAGGATGGCGCCGGCGCTCCGGGCATCGGCACGCTCTTCGGTTCAGTGATCGGTCTGCCGGCCGGGCTCGCCGAGGGTGCGGTGATCGGCGGCTATGCCGTCGAGCGCCTCATCGCGCACGGCGGGATGGGGTCCGTCTACCTTGCCATGCAGCACAACCCACGACGAACCGTCGCACTCAAGGTGATGAAAGCGGGAATCGCATCACGTTCCGCCTTGCGCCGGTTCGAGCACGAATCACAGATCCTCGCGCGCCTGCGCCATCCCAACATCGCCCAGGTCTATGAAGCCGGAACGCACCACATCAGCCAGGACGGCGCGGAACCCGGCGTGCCTTTCTTCGCGATGGAGTACATCCCGGGCGCAGCCGCGATCACCGACTACGCTGTCTCAAACAAGCTCAGCACGCGCGAGCGACTCGAATTGCTCGCCAAGGTCTGCGACGCCGTCCACCACGGCCACGAACAGGGCATCATTCACCGTGATCTCAAGCCGGGCAACATACTCGTCGATTCAACCGGCGAACCGAAGATCATCGACTTCGGCGTGGCGCGCGCGACCGACTCGGACATCGCTGTCACCACGCTGCGCACGGATGTCGGCCAACTCATCGGCACACTGCAATACATGAGCCCGGAGCAGTGCGACGCAGACGCCGGCTCGCTTGATGCGCGCAGCGATGTCTACGCGCTGGGCGTCGTCATGTACGAACTGCTCTGCGGGCGGTTGCCTTACGATCTGAAACGGACGGCGTTGTACGACGCGGCTCGTGTGATACGCGATCAGTCACCGATTCGGCTCAGCGAGATCAACCGCATGCTGCGAGGCGATGTCGAGACCATCGTGCTCAAGGCTCTTGAAAAGGACCGCAATCGGCGGTATCTGTCCGCAGCCGACCTGCGCGATGACATCAGACGCTATCTCAGCGATCAGCCGATCCTCGCCCGGTCGTCGAGCGCGTTCTACCGCCTGCGCAAGAAAGCAGCTCGGCACCGATCCTGGGTTGTTCTTGCAGTCGTGCTCGTCTCACTGGTCGCCCTCGCTGCCGTGCGAACGGTGTGGGTCGGACAGCGGGACTTTCAGTCAGCCCGACACGACGCGCTCGTCGCGCAGTGCGAGTTGGACATCGGCCTCGCTGAGAACTGTCTCGACAGCGCCGGTTCAGTGCTCACCCGCTATCCCGATCTCACCGAAGCGATCCTCGCATCGGCGCACGCTCGATTCCAGCTCGCGTTGGATACGAGCGATGAAGAACTCATGGGAACCGTCACCACCACGCTCAGGAGCAGGATCGACAACGATCCGCAGGCGAACTGGGCGTGCAGCGCGTTGCTTACTGAGATGTACCGTGCAGCTGGCGAAGAAGGTCTCGCGGAGCACTACGAGGATCAGGTGCGACGCTTCGCGCCAGAGACGGCGCAAGCGTGGTATGTCCGTTCATTCGCAACGCTCGACAAGAAGCAGGCCATCTACTGCGCCGAACAGGCGGCGCACCTCGGGCCCGGCAGGCGCCTGGCACCGCTGATTTGGAAGCGCCTCTCGCAACTGTACCTGCACACGAGGGACTACGAAGGTGCGATGGAGGCTGTGCGAATGCTCAATGTGTTGGGTGGGGATCGACTCCACACCATGCGGACCCAAGCATCGATCCTCATCAGGCAAGGTCGATACAACGAGGCGATCCCGCTCTGTGACCGCGTGATCGAACTTGATCAGCCCCATCCGCATCGCCATCGCGCCCGCGCCATCGCACGACTCTGCTTGAAGCAATACGACAAGTCGATCGAGGACTACTCGACCGCGGTCGAGTTGGCTGGGCCTCAGGACACGTGGGAACGCCATCACCGCGCGACGCCCCTGTGGATCGTCGGGCGGCACGAGGAGGCAGCCGACGATTACCGGGAAGTCCGCAGAATACGCGGGCACGCCCATTGGGCGGGCGCTCGTCTTTTCCTCGTGCTTCACGACCAGGCTGACCATCTGGAGCGGCAGGGGTTCGAGACGGAGGCTGCTTCGCTCCGGGCCGAGGCTGACCTTGTGCTCGAACAGGCGAGCAGGATCATCCTTCGCGGGAGCTGGCTCGAAAAAGCACTTGCATGTTTGGCAGGCGACCTGACACCCGCCGAGCTTTTCGCCGCTGCCGACCCCGACAACGATCAGCAGGTGTGTGAAGCCTGCTACTACGCCGGCGAAGCCTCACTGCTCCAAGGTCGGCCGAATGACGCCCGACAGTGGTTTCAGCGCTGTGCTGACACGGGACTCGCTCTCGATCCCGACCTCGACGCCCTGAACCCGATGAACGAGTACCACCTCGCGCTGTGGCGACTTGATTCCCTCACGCAGTAGCCGCGAAGCGTGGCAGCGAGGGGCGGTTACAGGTCACAGGCTGTGGTGAAGTCGTATTGGCCCACGGCACCGTCGGCGAAGCGGATGTCATGGTAGATCCGCGCAAACGACCGGCCGAGCGCATCGCAGGCAGCGAGGGCGGGGTCTGTGAGATTGGCGCAGAGGATGCCGCAGCCAGCGAGGGAGATGTCGGGCAACTGTGATGCGGTCACGCCCGGCATCGAGATTTCGCCTGCCCAGAGGTTGTGGGTGGATCGGCTGAGATCGTGTGCTGCGGATGTGCTGCGGAAGAGATCCCACACGTCAGTCCGGCGCGGCGTGGGTGAGTCGAATGCGTACCAGAGCATGACCTGAGCGCCGCGCTTCGTCGCTTCGCAGAAGAGCTCGACGGAGTTCATGCCCTGCTCACCCGCAGCGTGGAGCAGGAAGGGATCGATGTGGATGAACGTGCGTGCAGCTTCTTCGTCGTTCAGCTTTTCGAGTTGCTCGAAGATTGAGGCAATGCCATCCGCTGCAACACACCGGACGCAGTCGCGAGGCACGTGCAGGTCATCCGCAGCACGCTGGATGTCATCAAGACTTGAACCGTCGATATCACAGAAGATGAACATCGCGCCTCGCTCTTGAAGACATCGCATGGCGAGGTGGGGCGAGCCTGGGTAGACGGCGGGTTCTGCCGCGCGCTTGGGCATCTCACTCAGAAGCGCGCGGTAGCGCGAAGCCGCGAGCGGCTCTTCGCCCGGCGCGGCGCGGAGGAAGCGGTAGATGCCGTGGTCCCGCCCCGGTGTGTGGGAAAGGTCGTAGCACGCTGAACCCGCGTGGGTCTCCCAGTATCGAGCGGGCTGCACGATCGCGAGGATTTCACAGAGAGGCAGGTGCTTCCAGATGTCACCGATGTTGCCGAAGTGATGGTTCGCCATGGTTATCCAAATGCTACCGCGCACCGCTGCTGTCTGGAACAGATGATCGTCGGGTCCTGTCGGCGAGCAGGCGTATGAAGTGCGCCGGTTGCAGATCGGTCAGCGCATCGACGATCAGATCGGCCTCGGCCAACTCGTCGCACGTTCGTCCGGTGGAACAGAGCGCGACGCACGACATGCCGGCTGCGTGCGCTGCTGCGATTCCCGCCGGTGCATCCTCGACGACGACACAGTGCCGCGGTTCGATGCCCAGCCGCTGTGCCGCGAGCAAAAACACCTGCGGATCGGGCTTGCCTCGCGTGACATCCATGCCGTGCACGACCGCGCCGAGAAGCCCCTCCAATGCGAGGCGGTCGATGACAAGCTGCACGTTCTCCGGCGGGCCGGATGATCCGACGGCAATCCGGCAGCCGGCGTCCCGCAAGGCGCCGATCAGGTCCGCCGCGCCGGGCATCGCGGGGAAGTTGTCCGAGACGATGTCTCGGTAGAACGCCTCCTTGCGTTCGTCCATGCGTTTGATGTCATCATCCGGCAGATCACCCCAGAAGCACGCGATGATGTCCCGGCCCGTTCTGCCGAATGTCTGGGCGAACTGAGTCTTCGTGAGCGTGATGCCCGCTTCGCACGCGAGCGATCGCCAACTCTGGAAGTGCGCTTCGTAGGAATCGACGAGCACGCCGTCGATGTCGAAAATGACCGCGATGGATTGGTTCATGGGGCGCAGGATAGCGGGGATGCACATCGCAACGGTAGAATCGGCGCCATCGTGAGCATCATCACGCTCGACAACATGACGCGGTGCTACGGCAGCAATGTCGCGGTGAACTCGCTGAGCCTTGACGTACCCGAAGGTTCGCTCTTCGGCTTCCTCGGCCCGAACGGTGGGGGCAAGACGACGACGATTCGCGTGCTGCTCGGCCTGCTCCGGGCCACGTCAGGCGCCGCATCCATTTTCGGGCTGAACGTCTGGAAGCACTCGCCTCGCATCAAGGCGGATGTCGGCTACCTGCCCGGTGATCTTCGACTGTATCCCTGGCTCACGGGGCATCAGGCGATTCGGATGGTCGCCGGAATCCGCGGCATGACGCTGGAGAAGCCCGGCAGATCGCTGGCGGAACGGTACGCGCTGGACCTCTCCATCCCGGTGCGCCGGATGTCGCGCGGAATGCGGCAGAAACTCGGGATCATCCTCGCCCTGGCCCATGATCCGAAGCTGGTCATTCTCGATGAGCCGACGAGCGGGCTTGACCCGCTGATGCAGGCGGCGCTCATCACGCATTTGCGATCGCTCGCGATGGAAGGACGAACGGTGTTCTTCTCAAGCCACAGCCTCAGCGAGGTCGAGCAGCTTTGCCACCACGTCGCGATTCTGCGCCGGGGCACGCTTGTGGCATGCGAGGCATTGTCGGACTTGCGTACCCGCGCGGCGCGCGAGGTGATGCTCACGTGGAAACCGGGCGTATCACCCCCAGCCGATGCGCCGCCCTTCCTGCGCGTTCACACGCGCGAAGACCGAACGTGGCGGTGCAGCATGATGGGGTCCGCTGTCGAACTGGTGCGGTGGGCGGGCGCGCAGGATCTCGAAGATCTGTCGATCGGCGAGCCGGATCTGGAGGTTCTCTTCCGACGCTACTACGACGAAGGGGAAACGCCGTGATGCGGGGCCTGCTCGTCAAATCGATTCGCGAGACGTGGCTGGCGACACTGCTCTTCGGCGCGGCGTTGTTTCTCTTCGAGTCGATCATCGGGTATGTGATGCCAACGTTCCTGAACGAGGAGGCGGCGCGGTGGCTCGAAGTCGAGTTCGTGCAGATGATGCTCAAGGCCATACTCGGATCGGAAGTGGCGGGCGGGCTTGTGACTGATGCAGCCGGCGCAATCGCGTGGGTGCACCCCATGGTGCTGTATCTGCTCTTCGCGCATCTGATGGTGATCTGCACGCGCGTCCCGGTAGGCGAGATCGACCGAGGCACGATCGACATCCTGCTCGGGCTGCCCGTCTCGCGCGTCGCCCTGCATGTCAGCGAGCTGCTGGTCTGCCTCGCGTCCGGCATCGTGCTCCTGGCGATGGGCTGCGCCGGGAACATGGTCGGCCAGTTGTTCGTCGGGCCGGCTGCTGGTACCGATCCGGGAGGTCTCGCAGCGGTGCTGGTCAACCTCTACGCCCTCTACATCGCGGTGGCAGGCGTGGCGATGCTGATCTCAGCGCTGACGACCCGCAGGCTGTACGCCGTGCTCCTGATCTTCATCGTCGTCGAGGCGTGGTTCCTGCTCAGTTATCTCGCTCCGTTCTGGAAGCCCGCTGAGATGGTCGCGTTCCTCAGCGCGATGCGCTACTACCAGCCGTTCGTGATCCTGCGCAGCGAGGGTTGGCCGATCGGCGATATCGCGGTCTTGACTGTTTTTGGTGCAGTCATGTCGGGGATCGGAGCAGTCGTCTTCGCTCGGCGGGACCTGAGCGCCGTCTAAACCCCATATCAGCGAGCCGCGGCGTCCTCGCCAGCAGTACGTTCGTCGTGCAGCAGTCTCGCGCCTGCGCAGACCGTGGGGGTTCGTGGGGGTCCGCTCGCGGGGACGCGGCGGCTCGCAAGATCGACCCGCAACGCTCATTCCTCGCCTCGTGTAAAATGCGGTGATTCCGCCCTGTGCAAACCGAGGGTGATTTCGTGACGGAACTCGTCGTTTCCCGCGTCCTTACACGCGGGGTTGGAGCATTTCGCCATGCCTGTTGATGTGGAACAGATCAGTGCGCTCGTCGAGAAGCGAAACAGGCCTGTCCAGACGCTGATCGACGAGATCGAGCGCACGATCGTCGGCCAACGCTACATGATCGAGCGCCTGCTCATCGGCCTGCTGACCAGCGGGCACGTGCTCATCGAGGGTGTGCCCGGACTCGCCAAGTCGCTCGCCGTCGACACATTGGCGCAAGCGGTTCGACTCAGCTTTCATCGAATCCAGTTCACGCCCGACCTGCTGCCCGCCGACCTGATCGGGACGCTGATCTACAACCCGCGCGAGGGCACGTTCGCACCTCGTAAGGGGCCGATCTTCGCCAACGTGATCCTCGCTGATGAGATCAACCGCGCCCCCGCGAAGGTCCAGAGCGCGCTGCTCGAAGCGATGCAGGAACGCCACGTGACGATCGGCGACGAAACCTACCCGCTCGATGATCCGTTCATCGTGCTCGCCACGCAGAACCCGATCGAACAGCAAGGCACGTACCCGCTGCCCGAAGCCCAGGTCGATCGCTTCATGCTCAAGCTCCGCGTGACGTACCCCACCAAGCATGAGGAACGCAAAATCCTCGACCGCATGGCGACAACGCGGGAACTCCGCCGCGTCGAACCGGTGATCGGCGTTGATGACATCCTCGGAGCCCGCGAGGCTGTCGATTCGATCTACATCGATGACAAGATCAAGGACTACATCGTCGATGTCGTGCATGCGACGCGCGAGCCGGACGCCTACAACCTCAACATCGGTCGGCTGATCGAATACGGCGCATCGCCGCGCGCAACGATCGGCCTCACACTCGCGGCAAAAGCGTGGGCGTTCCTCCAGGGACGAGGCTACGTCACGCCGCAGGATGTCAAGTCCATCGGCCCGGATGTGTTGCGCCATCGCATCATCGTCAGCTACGAGGCGGAAGCGGAAGAGATGACCAGCGATGACATCGTGACGCAGGTGTTCGATCACGTTCCCGTACCCTGAGCGACGCGGCCCCCCGGCAGGATGACCTGTGATGCTGACTGAAGAACTCATGGCCGAGGTCCGCAGGCTGCAAATCGCCACGCGGTCGATCATCAGCGAGGTCTTCGCCGGTGAATACGAGAGCGCGTTCAAGGGGCGAGGCCTCGAGTTCGCTGAAGTGCGCGAGTATCAGCCGGGCGATGACATCCGCATGATCGACTGGAATGTCACCGCGCGCACCGGGTCGCCTCACATCAAGGAGTGTGTCGAGGAGCGTGAGCTGACCGTCATGCTTGCCGTCGATCTCAGTTCATCCGGCCGGTTCGGCTCGGTCGATCGATTCAAGAACGACCTCGCGGCGGAGTTGTGCGCCGTCCTCGGAATGGTTGCGGCGAAGGGTAACGACAAGGTCGGCCTGCTCATCTTCACCGACCACGTCGAACTGTTCATCCCTGCCAAGAAGGGGTCTCGGCACGTGCTGCGCGTCGTGCGCGAGGTGCTGAGCTTCCAGCCGACGCGCACCGGCACGAACATCGCGCTCGCCATCGACCACCTCGCTCGAATCCTCAAACGCAGGGCGGTCGTCTTCCTCGTCTCCGACTTCCTCGATGACGGATTCATCGAACCGCTCAAACTGCTGGCGCGCAGGCACGACGTCGTGGCGCTGAGCATTCGCGACCCGCGCGAACGAACCGTGCCTCGCTGTGGTCTTGTCGAACTGGAGGATGCGGAGACCGGCAAGACGATGCTGACCGACACGAGCAGCAGGTCGTTTCGCAAGCGTTTCGCCGAGCGAATGGCTCGGGATGAGGAAGCGCTGCGATTCGAGCTGCGCCGCATCGGTGTGGATCACGCGAACATCACGACAGGCGAGCCGTATGGCCGAACGTTGATCGATCTGTTTCGCAGGCGCGAAGGATGGCGGTAGATGCAGGGAACGGCATGACGCGGAGACGGTTGACAACGTGCGTGCTCCTGATCGCGTCTGTGATCGCAGCGCCGTCGCGCGGACAGGATGAAAAAGAACCGGCTGCGCAAAGTGGACAGGCTGAGTACAGCGTCGAGCAGGGGCCGATCCGGGTGGTTCTCGCCGTCAACACGACACGCGTGACCGTGACGGACCGGATCGACCTTGTGATTCAAGTCGCAGCCGACCCGGACATCGTCGTGACATGGCCTGACATCGGCGAGCGGTTGGGCGGGCTGACCGTCATATCACAGGCTGAGCAAACCCCACTACTCGACGCCGATGATCGCATGGTCCGCCGAACATATATCACGCTCGAACCCTTCCTGCCGGGGGAGTTCGAGATCCCGCCGCTGACGTTTCGTTACACATCCGGAACTGGCGCAGACGACGCAGGCGAACTTGTGACGCTCCCGATCCCGATCACCGTGGTCTCGCTGCTCGATGATGCGCAGGCGACAACCCTGGGCGATATCCACAACATCATCCGCCCGACATCGCTCGACCGACGATTGCTCTGGTTCGGCATCCCCATCGCCGTCGCGGTTGCGCTCGGCATGTGCGTAATGATCCGTCTCATGCGAACCCGAAACGGCGCAGCGGTTCCCCTCGACGCGAGAATCCTCGCCAAACTCGCAGCGCTTGACGAGGCGCAGCTCACGAGCGAGGGCGAGTTCGATCGCTTCTTCACCGAGTTGTCGAACATCCTCCGCTGGTACGTCGAGCAGCGATTCGATCTCAACGCGCCGGATCGAACAACCGAGGAGTTTCTCACTCAGGCGAAGACGTGCGAGGCCTTGCGCGAGTGTGATGTGGCGACGCTCGATGAGTTCCTGTCTCGCTGCGATCTGGTGAAGTTCGCCCAAGCGGGCGCGGGGGAATCGCAGGCGAGAACCGCGATGGAAATGGTGCGCCGATTCGTCTCATCCACCGCACACGCACCCGAGACCGATGCGCGCACAAGGGGGGCGTTGTGATGCACCTTGCCAACCCCGGCGCGCTGCTCCTTGTGCTCCTGCTCCCAGTGGTGATCGCGCTGGTGCTTCGACGTCGGCGAACCGCTGCGGTGCAGTACTCGTCACTCGATGTGATGCGCGGCTTCGGCCCATCCTGGCGCGTCGTGCTCCGCCCCACTACGCTGCTGCTGCGCACAGCCTGCCTGGTTCTTCTTGTCATCGCGCTCGCCAGACCGCAGCACGCCCTCAGCGAGATCCGCACATCCACCGAGGGCATCGCCGTCATGCTGGTCGTCGACCGATCCAGCAGCATGTCAGAGACGATGAACCTCGACGGTCAACGACTCACCCGCCTGGATGTCGTCAAGCGAGTCCTCGCGGAGTTCGTCGAAGGTAACAAGCGCGACTTGCCCGGCCGACCCGACGACCTGATCGGCATGGTCTCTTTCGCACGATACGCCGACACCATCTGCCCGCTTGTCCGAGCGCATGATGTACTCGTCGGCCTGGCTGAGCAAACCAAACTCGTAGAGCTCCGCGACGAGGACGGAACAGCCATCGGCGACGCCATCGCACTCGCAGCGGCTCGGCTGAGAACCGTCGAAGAAGAACTGGAGCGGCGAGCGGACGATACGGGCGACGCGCCCCATCCCGGCGATGACTACACCATCAAGGGCAAGGTCATCATCGTCCTCACCGACGGGATGAACAACGCGGGTCAGCGCAGCCCGATGCAGGCAGCACGAATCGCAGCCGACTGGGGCATCCGCATCTACACGATCGGCATCGGCGAATCCGGAACGCGGTCGATCTTCGATTTCACACTGCGCAACCAGGTCGACGAGCAAACGCTGCGGGCAGTGGCGAACGCAACGGGCGGCATGTATCGGCTGGCGACGGATGCGGATTCGCTTCGCGCGATTTACAAGGAAATCAATCAACTCGAAAAGACGGAGATTCAGTCCGTCGAATACGCGCAGTACGACGAGGCGTTCGCGCCGTGGGCCGAGGCGGCGCTCGCGGTGCTGCTTGTCGAAATGCTGCTCACGACGCTCCTCATGCGGAGGATGCCGTGATGCGATGGATGGAGGCGGGCAACTTGCACGCTTTGTGGCTGGTGCCGGCAGCCGTGGCGCTGTACATCCTGGCGCATCAGCGCAACCGCACCGCACTGCGCCGTTTCGTCGGATCATCGCTGGGGCCGGCGCTGTCCCACAGCTTCAACACAAGGCGATGGATGGGCAAGGCGGCGCTTGTCGTCGTCTCAGTCGGGCTGATCGTCACCGCGCTGGCCCGACCGGCGTGGAACCCGCACCCGCAACAAACTCTGCGCCGTGGACGCGACATCGTCTTCGTCGTCGATGTCTCGCGCAGCATGCTCGCTGAGGATCTTCGGCCGAATCGTCTGGAGCGCGCCAAGCTCGCCATCAAGGATCTGCTCGGTTCGCTGCAAGGCGATCGCGTCGGACTGATCGCATTCGCGGGGACGGCGGTCGTGAAATGCCCGCTCACGACGGATTACGGATTCCTGCGAATCGCGCTCGATGATCTAAATCCGGAGTACATCTCGCGCGGCGGCTCGCTCATCGGCGACGCCATCCGCACCGCGCTCAATGATGTCTTCGATGAGAAGAGCGCCGCGTACCAGGATCTCATCCTCATCAGCGACGGCGAGGACCACGGCAGCTTCCCCGTCGAGGCGGCAGCCCAGGCGGGCGATCTCGGCATCCGGATCATTGCCGTCGGACTCGGCGACGACCGAACGGGCAGCGTGATCCCGAGTATCGACTCGCAAGGGAGGTCAGTCCCCATGACCTACGCCGGCGAGGTCGTCCATACGACACTCTGCGGCGATGTGCTGCGCGAGATCGCGCTCGCTTCGCGCGATGGCCGATACCTGCACGTGGCGACAGGCAACATCGAACTCGATCACGTGTACAAGGCGTTCGTGCGTCAGGCCGAACGACGCGAACTGGAAGAAACGCAGGTCACGCGGTATGACGAGAAGTACCAACTCTTCCTGGCAGCGGCGGTGGTGCTGCTCGCGGTCGAGATGTGTCTCAGCGAACGACGGAGGCGGACAACCTGACATGATTCGCCGACGGCGCACATCACGGATGATCCGGGTGCTTGCAGCAGCATCACTGATGCTGAGCGCTGCTGCGCACGGCGCATCATCGCACGATCTTCTGCGCGAGGGCAACACGCTCTACGACGCCGGCCGATATGACGAAGCGATCGAGCGCTACGAGCAGATCGAACGGGACGCCCCCGATCGGCTCGCTGCGCTCTTCAATCAGGCGTGCGCGCTGTATGAACTGGAGCACTACGACGAGGCGGCGTCGCTCTTTGAAGAGATCGACATCGCCGGGGCGGATGATGCGCTGCGCGCCGCGGCCCGGTTCAACCTCGGCCACACCCACCACAGCCGAGCAATGCAGCAGATGACCGACGATCCACAGAGATCGCTGACATCGCTTGAAAAGAGCGAGCGAGCGTTCCGTGAAGCGATCGACCTGGGGCGGGGCGATCTCGAAGCCGGGCGAAACATCGAGCGAGTTCGGCAACTCATCGAGACGCTGCGCTCGCACATGCAGCCGCAGCAGGACGAATCGCAACAAGACCAGTCGCAACAGGATCAGTCCCAGCAGGGCGAATCCTCACAAGAACAATCCGGACAGGAGCCGCAAGACAGCACGGATGGCCAAGCTGGCGAAACCGATCAGACATCCGCGCAGCAGCAGGATCTCGCCCAGGCGCTTGATGATTTGGCGCAAGCGCAGCAGCAGGCAGCACAACTCAGCGATGCGGTCGATCAAGCGCAAGACCAAATGACCGATGAGCAAACCTCGCACTGGCAAGACCAACTCAGCGCACAGCAGGAACAGCTCTCGAATCAAACGAATGATCTCGCTGAGCAAATGGATGGCGCACTCGACGATGCGCAACAGGAGCAACAGGCAGCACGGGAAGCGATCGAAGGGGGACGATTCGACGAAGCGGCTGAGCACCAGCGCAAGGCAGCCGACGCCATCAAGCAGGCCGGCGAACAGGGCGATGAGCAACCCCAGTCGCAACCCGATGAGCAAGAGGTAGCCGACGCGGGCGACGAGCAGCCCGAGCAGGCCGACTCAGATGAGCTTGGTGAGCCTGACGAGCGAGATGCGCTGGCGGCGGAGATACTGGACAAGGAACGACGCGATCACGAAGCGAGGGAGTCAGCCCGGCGCGATCGCAGCCGAGCGAAGCAAGTCGAGAAGGACTGGTAGAGCAGAGAACATGAACGGCGCTCGAATCGGCATGATCGTATTCACACTTCTCCTCGCGGCGCAATCCGCAGCGGCGCAGGGCGTGTCGGTCGTTGCGCAGACCGTGAGCGAAGCCTATGCGGGTGATGTGATCCCCTACGAAGTCGTCGTGCGAGGCGGCGAGTTGGATACGGACCCTGATATCTCTGCGATCACTGAGTTTCCGATTCGTTCCGTCGGCCCGCCGAGCAGAAGCAGCCAGAAGTTCAGCCAGACGATCGGCGGCAAGCGAACCGATTGGGAATACGTGCAGTACACGTACCGGTACGAGATCGTCGCGCCAAGCAGCGCGGGCGCGTACACGATCCCGCCCGTCATCGTTCATATCGAAGGACAACCATACTCGACGAAGCAACTTCGTTTCCGCATCAAGGAGCCGTCGCAGACGGATGAGTTTCCCGTGCGGTTGACGCTGGCCAAGCGGGATCTGTACGTCGGCGAACCGGTCACGGCGCACCTGGAGTGGTATTGCATCGTGGATTTCGTGCGCAGGCCGATCTCCATGCGGTTGGCGCTCGATTCATCGGATTTCGAAGTATTCAACGCACCGCAGTTACCCCTCACGCGCGATGATCTGCAATCCGGCCGATTCGTCGAGATCACGTTCAACGGCCGAGCTGCGTACGCCACGATCTCGCAGCGCCGCGTCAATGACCGCATGATGAGCGTGATCGCATTCGACACGATCCTCCAGCCGAGGCGCGCAGGCTCACTCAGCACGGGCAAGGCGGCGGTGACGTTCGAGGGCGTCGTCGGACGGGACGACTCGGGCGGGTTCTTCGCCGACCCGTTTCGTGATCGCGTCAGAACGCAGCGTTTCATTACGCGCGCCGAGGCTGTGACGCTCAACGTCAAGCCCCTTCCGAACCAAGGCCGGCCTGCGAACTTCACCGGTCTGGTGGGTGAGTACGACATCCAGGCGTTCGCCGATCCGACGGATGTGAACGTCGGCGATCCGATCACACTGACGTTGCGATTCACCGGCCCCGCGCCTTTGGATCGCGTGAAACCGCCCGCGCTGGAAGACGATCGCGCGTTCACCGATGCGTTCCGCGTCTCATCGGAGCCGCCGACCATCACTGTGGATGGCGCGAGCAAGACGCTTGTGCGGACCGTCCGCGTCCGCCGTGATGATGTCACACAAATCCCGGCGATTGAGCTGCCTTACTTCGACACGAGAACCGGCGCATACGGCGTCGCGCGAAGCAGGCCGATCCCGCTCATCGTACACGCGACACGGCAAGTCACGGCTGCGGATGCGGTCGGTGGCGATGGTGCGACGCCCGGCAACGAACTCGAAGAACAAACAGGCGGAATCGCAGCGAACATCGAATCGCCCGAAGCGCTGACGAACATGAAGACGGACCTGCGTTCGCGCCTGCTCGACCCGATCTGGATGATCGTGATGGGCATACCAGCGGCGGCGTACGCAGCGGTCGGCACGGTTGTGCTCGTTCGGCGTCAAGCGGCGCGTGATCCGGCAGCGAGACGCAGACGCCGTGCGCTCGGGAGGGCCAAGGCTCGGCTGCGGCGCGCCGGCAAGAGCGACAGCGCGGACGTTCCAACCGCAGTAAGCGACGCTGTGCGGCAGTATGTCGCGGATCGTTTCGATGAGCCTGCCGCCGGCCTGACGACTATGGATTGCACACGCATCCTCGCTGTACATCGTGTGAACGGCGCAGATGAAGCCGAAGCGCTGTTGCGCCGTTGTGATGCAGCCAGATTCGCCGGCGCCGGCAGCGACACCGAGAACGCGGATGACTTGCCCAAACGAGCGCTGAGCGTCGTGATGACGATCGAAGCTTCCATGCGGGGGGAGGTCTGATGCTGCGAATCGCGATACAACTCGTTGCGGCGATGCTCCTCATCATGGGCGCACATCACACGGTCTGCGCCGACGATGCGGTATTGACCCACACCGACATGCAACGGCTGTTCGACGATGCAAACCGCGTGTTCGATGATGCTGCGAAGATGAACGCGGATAACCCCGAGTCGGCTGCTCCGCTCTTTCAGCGTGCCATCGCCGGCTACGAGACAATCCTGCGCAACGGACGAATCGAGAACGGCACGCTGCGGTACAACATCGGCAACGCGCACCTGCTGCTCGGCGACGTCGGTCGGGCGATCGTGAGCTACCGACGTGCGGAACGGACGATGCGCGGTGATGCGAACCTGCAGCGCAACCTCGCAGCAGCCCGGGCGCGCGTTGTGGATCGAATCGAAGACCAACAGCAAAACGGCGGGACGGCGCTGCTCACATGGCACACCGACATCCCGGCCGGCGTACGATTCGTCGTTGGCGCCTGCGCATTCAGCACGATGTGGCTGGTCATGCTCAGCAGGCTCGTCGGCATCCTGCGGTTCCGTGTGCGGGGGATTGCGATCACACTCCTGATCGCATGGACGGCATGTTTCACATCGCTCACCGTCGAGCAGCAGCAGCATGTGCGAACGACCGAAGCGGTCATCGTGGCTGACGAAGTGATCGGACGAAAAGGTCCTGATGCATCCGGCTACGAGCCGAGCTTCACACGGGCGCTGCACGGCGGGGTTGAGGTGCGCATCATCGAGAAGCGGACCGGCTGGCTGCGCGTCGAGCTGCAAGACGGCCGAGAAACATGGCTGCCCATTAGCGCCGTTGAAGCGATCTGACGAGACGCCGTCTGCGGCTGCCCCGTCACCGGCACGCACTGCTCGGTTGCGCCCGTAATCTGAAGTCTAATCAGGTAAGAAGGCGCCTTCCTCGTCAACATGCGCCCGGAGTGGGCCGATATCCTGTATTGCACTGGCCAATCGCCAGAGAACCTGGTGCTCTGGGCGCATTGTCCGATAACAAGCCGGCCCATGTTGCCCGACTTTGAGAAGCACACTTGACCGGGACCGGCCTGACGGCACACTTCCAGATAGGCAATCAACACACTGACACACAGAAAAACCAGACATGATGAGGAGACAACCATGAGAACGCATCTACGTGCGACACTTGCAGCCGTTGCTGCTGCCGGCTCGCTCTTGCTCGGGTCGGCGGTCGCCTCAGCCCAGCCCGGCACCCCCGGCGCGTTTGTCTACGACACCACGGCGGGCACCATCGACACATACGTCGGCGATCTCACCGGCGGAACGCTGACGATCATGGACATCCCAGCCGTCTCATACCGGGTCCAGCGCATCGGCGGGGCGGTTGACCTGGGCTTCTTCGGCATCGGCCAATCGTCACTCACCGTGACCGCGGATCTGATCGAGTTCGTGGACAACACGCCGAGCGGCAGCGGCCACGGCGATATCGCGCGATTCAGCGGCGGCGGCATGGATCTCGTGATCGTTGATGAATACGGCAATACGTTGACCGGGACGATCGACCTGTTCGAGTTGGTGGACCGCAGCAACGCCATGATGCCGGGTATCGAGGGTCAGGCCAGGTTCACAGCCGTCTCATTCAGCGGGCCGACCCTGCAGAACGTACCCACCGACCAGTTGGCGACGATCAGCACGGTCTACATGTACGGCTACGCCAGTCAGACGCTCGAAGAGTACCTCGCATCCGGCGGATCGGGCGGTGCCGAGTTACAGCTTGAGACATTCGAGCTGCGGATCGAAGCCGAGCCGTTCACACCGAAGTCCTGCTGCGAATGGGGCAAGCTGCGCATCCTGACGATGCAATACACGGGCGATGACTGCACCGCGAGCAACCACCAGCAGGAGCCCGGCAAGGTCTTCTGTGATGGTGATCCGCAATCCGCGCCACAGGTCTACATCATCTCGTGCGACAAGGACGATCCCACACACCACAAGGCGAAGATCTGGTTCGAGGGGCTCGTGGATCTGGGCGGGACATATGACATCGACGCGACCAATGCGGGTCAGTCGAGACTCAAGGGGGACACCTTCATTCACATCTTCGATACGTCGGGCCTTCCGCTCCAGACGCTCAGATTCCACACATCCTGCTCGCAGCCGATCGACACGGGCGACCAGTTCGGAAGCGCGCTCATCGTTGATTGTGTGGGCGAGGAGGAGCCGGTCCCGGGCGATTGCTGCGCGGATGGCGATCTGGTGTCGCTCACCTTGCAGTACACCGGTGATGACTGCTCCGCCACGCATCATGCCCAGGATCCGCGGAAGGTGTCGTGCGACGGCGACCCGATGTTCCTGCCGCAGGCATACATCCGCGCGAGCGACAAGGAGGACCCGGATAACCCTCGGGCGAAGGTGTGGTTCGAGGATGTCGTGAACCTCGGCGCAACGTACGAACTCGTCGCAGCGAACGGAGGCGCGGCGACGCTCAAGGCTGCGACATTCATCCACGTCTTCGATCTCGACCAGAACCTGTTGCAGACGATCAAGTTCCACACGTCATGCTCGCAGATGTTGGTGGAGGGCGATCAGTTCGGAAGCGCCCTGGTGGTCGGATGCGTTGGTGAAGACCGGCCGGTCAAGGGCGATCTGTGCAACCACGGCGCCAAACCGCAGCGGCTCACGATGAAGTACGCGGGCGGCGACTGCTCGGCCACGAGTCACTTCCAGCATCCGCGGAAGGTATCGTGCGACGGCGATCCGATGGATGCGCCCGTCGTGTGGATCCTCGCGACGGACAAATCGAATCCAGACCGCGCAAACGCCAAGATCTGGTTCTCCGGTTCCGTACCATTGGGCGGGCTCTTCGACATCGACGCAACGAAGGCCAGCCAGACGAGGCTGCGGTCCAACACCTACCTGCATATCTTCGATGCCACGGGCGAGACACTGCTGCAAACCGTCAAGTTCCACACGAGTTGCTCGCAGCCGCTCGTGCTCGGCGATCAGTACGGTGCAGCGCAGCTCATCGAGTTCGTCACGGAGTGATCGTGACCGAATCGACCCCGTGAACGGCGACGGACCTTCCAGAACTACACGTGCCCGTTGAACTGCTCCAAGCGGTTCAGCGGGCACGGTCCTTTTGCAGCAGCGGTGGGACTACCTGTCCACCTGACCCATGACCACGTCGATCGAGCCGACGATCGCGGGAACGTCGGCGAGCATCACATTCCTGCACAACTCGCCGAGCACGGAGAGGTTGCAAAACGTCCCGGCACGCGCCTTGACGCGATACGGCTGGGCGGCGCCCTGCGACTCGACGTAGAACCCGAGCACGCCGCGGGGATTCTCCGTCTCGACGTAGACCTCGCCCGCCTTGGGCTTGAAGTTGCGCTTGACTTTCGCGCGATGTGCGCCGCCCGTCGCGGGGTCGTCCGATGCGTCCGGAATCATCTCGACGCACTGGCGGATGATCCTGCAACACTGCTCCATCTCGCGCATGCGGATCATGTACCGGTCCCATGAGTCGCCGAGCGTGCCCCGTTCGCCCGTGCCGACGACCACGTCGAAGTCAAGCTCCGGATACACGGAGAACGGCTTGTCACGGCGCAAATCGTACGGCAACCCCGTTGCACGCATCACCGGGCCCGTCACCGCGTAGGCGATCGCCAACTCTTTGGAGAGCGGCCCGACGTTGGCGGTGCGCTTCACGAAGATGTGGTTGAACGAGAGCAGACCGTTGTACTCAGCGATCTTCGGCTCGAAGAAGTCGACAAACTCGATCACCTTCTCAAGCCAACCCGTCGGCAGGTCGTGCGTCACGCCGCCGATCGTGAAGTACGAGTACGTCAGCCGAGCGCCGCAGAGCATCTCGAAGAGATCGAGCACGTACTCCCGCTCGCGGAAGGCGTAGAGGAACGGCGTGAACGCGCCGATGTCCAAGCCGTACGTCCCGAACGTGACGAGGTGCGATGCGATGCGCTGCATTTCGCCCACGATGACGCGGATGAACTCAGCCCGGCGGGGAACCTCGACATCACCGAGTTGTTCAACCGCCCGGCAGAAGGCCCAGTTCTCGTTCATCCCGGCGACGTAGTCCAGCCGGTCGGTGTAGGGGATGAACTGGAAGTAGGCGATGTTCTCACCGATCTTCTCCGCACAGCGGTGCAGATAGCCCAGGTGTGGGATCGCTTCGAGGATCATCTCGCCGTCCGTGCGGAGGACGATGCGCAGCACACCATGCGTCGCGGGATGCTGCGGCCCCATGCTGACGAGCATCTCTTCGGTACGGACATCCTCCAGTTCGATGCCCGATGCCGCCTCCTGGCGGACGACGTGGTCGCCGTTCGGCCCGGCGGGGACATCCGCAAGCCCTTCCGCGGGGACAATGAGGTTGATCTCTCGCTCGGTGGTGGTCATGGGTGCGGCGCCTCCAGGGATGCAGCTTTGCGGGCCGACCATCGTAGGGAGTCCCAGCCCGCGAGGCGACCCGGGCCGATACCGCCCACACGTCGGTCGGGGCAGCCGGTCAGCGAGGCTCGCAGGGTTGACCGTAGTAGCCCAGCAGGATGCCGAGATCCTCCGCATCGGTGTCGCCGTCGCCGTCAATGTCGCCCCAGCGGTCCCTGCCGTACCACGCGAGCAGGATGCCCAGATCGTACTGATCGACGTGCCGATGCGTGCGAAGCTGCTGATCGGCGGCGTGGGCGGTGCTCGTCTGATGCAGCCCGCGCGAGGTGGGACGGAAGTGGTAGGATCGGCGCAGCAAACGAGGTGTGCTATGGATGCGACAGACAGCGGTGTGGCGACGAAACGGTCGGCTGGGGGCGGTGGGGGCGGTGGGGGTGATGGGGGTGATGGGGGTGATGGGGGTGATGGGGGTGATGGCGCGCCGGGGCGGGTCGGCAAGGCGGTTCGCAAGGACTTGGATGAACTGCGGGCGGTGCTCAGCAGGCTCGACCAGGCGGGCGCTCACAATGAGACGGCCTGGATCATCGCTGATGCGCTGTTCCGAGCGAAGCAGACACGCACCGCGTTTCTCCACAATGGATGGGATGTCACCAGGACACATTTCTATTCGCCGACGCCCGACCTGCGCGAGTTGCCCGACTCACTGTGGACCGATGGAATCGACATCACCAACCTGAGATGGGATGCCGACGCTCAGCTTGCGTGGGTCGATGATGTGACCGGTCAATACGGCGAAGAGCTGGATTGGCCAACGGCGCCGCCGCAGAACGAGCCGACCGCATACCACCTGGACAACCAGGCGTACCGCACCGGCGACGCTGAGCCGTGCTATCTGATGATGCGTTCGGTCAAACCCAAGCGCGTGATCGAGCTGGGCAGCGGGATGTCATCGAAGCTGATCGCTCAGGCGCTTGAGCGCAACCGTGCGGAGGGTCATCCCGTGCGGTACGACGTGTACGACCTGTACCCGGAGGATCACATCGGTGAACAGCAAGTGCCCGGCGTTGACGAACTGCACAAGACGAGCGTGCAGACGATTCCACTGTCAACGTTCGACGCGCTGCAGGCTGGAGATGTGCTGTTCATCGACACATCACACGTGCTGCGCGTCGGCAGCGATGTTCGGCGCGAGTATTGCGAGATTCTGCCACGTCTCAAGCCCGGCGTGATCGTCCACATCCACGATGTGTTTCTTCCACTTGAGTATCCCAAAGCGTGGATCTTCGAGAACAACTGGTGCTGGAACGAGCAGTACCTCATCCATGCGCTTCTCGCGAACGGTTCGACATACGAGACGATCTACGCCGCTGCATTCATGTGGAAGACCAAAGGCGATGCGCTGGCAAAGCGCTGGCGGCATTTCGACCCCAAGACGTGCTTGCCCGCCGGGCTGTGGTTGCGCAAGAAGTAGGTCGGCCCCCGCTGCTACTTCAACTGAAACAGCACGGTGGAGCCGTTCACAACGATGGGTGTGCCCTGATCGCGCATAAGACGCTCCACGCGCGCTGGTGTGACGTCGGCGTCATACCAGCCGTCGGACTGCAACCGCGCAAGCTCAGAGAAGTTGACGAGCACGTGGGTCACGCCCCGGTCCGCAAGCCCGGTTGACCATGCAACGGGGTTGTCAGGGTACGCGCGAAGTAGCTCGCCCAGCGGTGAATGGTCCCACGTCGTGTGGTACAGGACTGGGCGGATGCAATACAGCGGTGTCGCATCGCCGAGCATGTAGACGAGCGCATCGGGCGGCAGGGCGAAGTTGATGACGGTTCTCGGCGGCGGTTGATCGGCACCGATCGCCCGGAGTCGATCCACGAACGCAGCGCCGGTCGCTGAGTCGAACGCATCGGCGGACACGTTCCAGCCTGGGTCGCCGCTCCAGTGCGCTCGATACGCTTGATAGGTCGCTGCTAAGGGCGGGATTGTGATGAGGCAGCATCCGATGAGCACGAAGCGCCGCACGACCGAGTTCGAGATGCCGCTGACAAGACTCACCGCACATGCGATCAGGATGCCGGCGGGGATGATGACCGGGATCAAGAAACGGGCCTGCACGTGTGTGAAAGACGCCCAGCAAACAAGTTGAAGGATCAGCACGGCCGACCAGATGATCCCCATGCGCCGCGTCGATCGGGCGATGATGGAGATCACAGCAGCGACGAGCACGACGGCGAAAAAGATCGACCACTGCGGGTGGGCGACACCGCGCTCCCACATCGCGACCAACCGTTGTGAGAACGAACCGTCGAAATGATGCGCGCCGGACCAACGGGCGGCCTGCTCGGCAGTCCAATGCGCTCGGCCGAGCATGTTCGAGGCAAAGGGGAAGAGCGGATTGCCCGCATCGAGCATGTTCCTCATCAGCGCAGGCCCGAGCGCGAGCAGTGCGCCAACAACACCGAGCGGCACGGCGCGAACCAGCAGCCTGATCGGGATGTACGCAAGGAGCAGCACCGCGACGGGCAGGCCGACCATGAAAAGCGATGTGAGTTTCGCACCGCACGCGACACCGACGAGAACGCCGACGAGCGAGAGCTTTCGATATGCGGGGAGTTCCGCATCGCATGAAACGATCACCGCCGCGACAAAGAGCGCCGTGACCGCCATCTCGTTGTACGCCATGGATGCGACAACGATGACCCACGGCGTAAGCATGAGAAACGCAGCACCAAGCCCTGCTGAGAGACCGGCTGTGACTCGTCCTCGTTGCGGCGCCAGCTCGCCAGTGATGAACCGCCCGAGCATCATGACCGTTGCGATGGCGAGGCCCGCGTGCAGGAACTGTGCGGCGCGGAGGATCAAGCCCTTGCCTGCGAACATCGAACCCCACAACGAGCCGAGGTGCAGGTAGGCAGCCTCGACGTAGCTCGGGAAGAAACTGTAGACGTTGTGCTCCATCCCCGAGATTCGACCCGCCCGGAGCCACTCCGCGGGAAGCTGCAAGTGGTACTCCAGAACATCGTACCCGTGCGCCTCGGAGGGCCAGAGCCAGCCGGGCAGTGAGGCGCAAGCGACCAGCAACATGGCGAGCGCCGGGATCACGAGCAGCACGGTGGGCGGCAGCGATGACCACTGCTCCGGCCGATGGTCAGCCTTGCGGAGTTGGTCGAGCAGCAAAGTCAAACCACAGGCGAGGATGAGCCAGGCGACCCACTGATTCGTAAGCAGACCCACCCAACCAAGCGTGTGATCGAGCCAGAGCGCCGTCGCCAGACCCAGGCCGAACTGCGCGGACCACGGATGAGCGGCGCGACGGATCATCGGCCGCCAGAACCGCCCCAGGCCGAGCGCCGCGACGAGGTAGACAGCAGCGATGACGCCGGAGCTGAGCAGTGCCTCGAACACAAAGGCGAACCGCACAAGTGCGACGGCGTGTGAGTCTGCCCCAACACGGGCGATGCCGAACACGCAGGCGAGTAGCGCCAGGAGCGCCACGGCAGGCAACGCCCAGCGACCCAGCGGCGAGGTTGGTCCGACAATCGGTGCCACAGCCGGATTGTAGGGTACGCGGACACCCGCACCATGGGTCGAAGCACCCCTCGGGTCGATCAGGCATCACAACCTGCCGATAGGGCGAGAGATGACAAGCACGATCAACGGCAATCCGGGGCATGCACAGGCTGAGGCCGGCGTTATCGGTAGCGTCGGCCAAGATGATGGGCAGTCGCCAATGGGTTCACCGCTTGATGAGTCGCATCTGCGCGAGTTGGCGGATGCGAGAGCACAGCTCAAGCCGATCCGTCGGGCGTCCATCGGCGCGATCTGTAGCGCGGTGACGCTCCTCATCTGCGCGTTCTTCAGTCTGCTGATCGGGATCTTCGACACGACGAGTTTGGTCATCGGACTCGTCCTGACGGTCGTTGGCTGTGTGGAGCTGCGCGGCGCGCTTCGGCTGCGCACCGCCCAACCCGGCGCTGCGAAACTGCTGATGTGCAATCAACTCGTACTTGCCGCTGTGCTCTTCCTCTATGCGGGGCATGGGATGTACAGCACGCTGATGACCGATCCGAAGACGTTCGGCCTGTCGGCTGAGACGATCGCGTTCACCGAGCAGAACCCGGATTTCGACATGGGCTCCGGCATCGGCGAACTCGCTCGCATCGTTATGCTCGGCTTCTATGCAGGTGTCGCGCTCTTCGCGATCTTCGTGCAAGGCAGCATGGCCTGGTGGTACGCGCGCAAGGAACGCCAACTCCGCAACTGGCGCCGGCGCACACCGGATTGGACCGTCGACCTACTCCAACGCGCCGCGTGAAGAGCAAGAACGGGGCCTCTGTGCGCGCCACCGCTCACCCACACTGGAGTTGCTGGTTGAGCCATTGAAGACGCACGCCGATCTGCATACCCGCCAGAGGATCTTCCTGAGAGTAACCGGCGAGGAGTCCTGCGAGATCCTCCTTATACGGTCTACCCGCAAGCCAGAGAAATGTCCTGCCGGGCTGAAGCAACCCTTGCGCTTGCATCTGCTTGTGGACGGCATCGGCCCAGGCGCGACGCTCCGCGCGAGACATGGTCTTGAGCGTCAGTTCATAGGGTTCGATGATCGTGCCGGGATGAACCAAGCCGTACTTCGCAGAGAGAACATACCATCCATCGGCGTTGCGTTCGGCGTAGGCGCGCATCTTGCGAAAGAGCGCCGAGGTATAGAGATCCCGCGCCGGGCTGTCACTTGAACGCTTGCTCTTGACGCAACTCACCAAAGCGATTGTGCTCATGACAGGATCTCTCCTTACGCTATTCGTTCGGTCCGCTCTGCGCAAGTTTCAAGCAGGTCGAGGAATCGTGGGTCATACTGAACGTCGACGTCTCGGACGTTCCACAGGTGCGACCGGCGAACCGCATCACTGGCTGAATGGCTCCCCAGCCACTCGCCGGAATGGACATCGGCTGTTTCACCCGTGGGGCAGGACCGGCTGAGCAATCCGATCGAGTTGCGTTCGAGAATCGCGCGGTCGCAGTCCTTGCTCGGTTCATCATTCGCCGCCACCCAAAGGAAAGGCATGTCGTCGATGTAGACGGAGACAAGCTGTTCGACCTGCCGCTCCGCATCTGTAACGCTCCCTTTCGCCGATGAACCTCGCCCCCATGTGTCGGGGTTCAGTGCGATGTCGCCTCTGTTCAAGAGCGCCCGTCCTACGTGCAGGCGGAAGATGGAACCGCGATGGTAGCCCGTGCCGGCCAGCGTGCCGCGATGCTGACTCAAGCGTTTCCAAAGCGTTGTGCGCGACTTGTCAGTGATGGCATGTGTACCCACGCGTACCACGCGCGGCGTCACGCCGTCCTTGCGAACCTCGCCCGCTTCGAAGAAGAAGTAAACGCCGCGCTTGGGCCAGTTCAGCCGGCCGTGGCAGTCACGGAGCATCCGCCTGCCGACTCGCTCATCGAGCGCCCGGAGAATCTCGTAAAACCGATCCCGGTCTCGTTCCGCCTGCGAATGATCCGCTGCCATAGGTGAACCCCTTGCCGCCCGCTATCAAACACGATGAGTATACGGTGGGACAGACAAGGCGGATACGTACATCAAGCAGGCGAGGCGATGCGGCCCTCGTCCGTCACAACACGATGATGTCAGCCACACCCGCTGCGCCGAGCACGCAACTCACCACGCCGTTCAATGTGAAGAACGCCATTGCGAGGCGCTTCATGCCGGATGTTGCGATCAGTACGTGCTCACATATGAGCAGCACAGCCACGATCGCCGTCGCCGACCCGTAAAGCCAACTGAGTCTCGGCTCCATCATGCCCAGCGCGATGAGAAACCCCAGCGCCCCTGCGTGCAGGCTGCGACTGAGCCACAGTGCAGGTCCCACGCCCATTCGCGCCGGTGCGCTGAACAGCCCTGCCTGCCGATCGAACGTGACATCCTGCAGCGCGTAGATGATGTCGAATCCAGCGACCCAACACAGCACCATCCCCGCCAGCAGCCAGGCCCACGCGCTTCCCACCGACGCCGGTTCAATTGCGATCGCCGCTGCGGCCGGGCTGCACGCCAGCGCCCCGCCCAGCAGGATGTGGCAGAGCCATGTGAACCGCTTGCTCAGGCTGTAGAACCCGATCCACGCCAACACGGGAACGCTCAGCAGGATCGGCCAGGGATTCGCAAGCAACAGATAGAACCCGAGCGTCAACACGACAAACAAGGCGGCGCAGCCCAGCGCCATCGCCCACGCCCAGCCGACCGCCAACTCCCCACTCGCGACGGCCCGGCTGGCGGTGCGCGGGTTCGCAGCGTCGATCCGCCGATCGACCAGACGATTCACAAGCATCGCCCACGTTCGGGCTGTCACCATGCAGCCGACGACAAGCACCATGGCCCACGCAAAACGCCCCCACAACATCCCGCTCGGCCGAGCGAGAAACGCTGCAAGCACTGCGAACGGCAGCGCGAAGACCGAGTGTGACAGCTTGATGTCCGACGCTGCCAGACGCACCTGCCCGATCACGCCGCGCTGTGCGGTGCTCGCGCCGGTCATCGCGCTTCACGTTCCGCCGCGATGTGCTGATCCCACCGGACATCCAGGCCGTGCGCGACATCGACGAGGTCCAGCAGCCGGGCGGCGACGAAATCGACCAGATCGTCGATCGTGGTCGGCCCAAGGTAGAAGCCGGGACTTGCCGGCGCGACGATCGCGCCCGCGTCCGTCACCGTCAGGATGTTCCGCGCATCAATCGGGCTGATCGGCATCTCGCGGTAACAGAGGACAAGCCGCCTGCGCTCCTTGAGCGTGACTGCGGCAGCCCGTTGCAGGAGGTTCCCGCTCAGCCCCGCAGCCACCGATGCCAGCGTGTTGCACGAGCAGGGCACGATGATCATCCCGTCATGCCGAAGCGATCCCGAGGCGATCGGCGCACCGATGTCGTCCCCGCCGTGGAGAATGACCCGCTCACCGCTCGGGCCGACCAGCTCGGCCAGATCGTCCACCCTCGCGTTGATTTCATCTCGCAGCAGCCGGCGCCCCGCATCGCTGGCGACCAGATGCGCCTCAACCCCAGCCCCGACGAGCAGTTGCAGGACGCGACGGGCGTACACCGCGCCGCTCGCGCCGCTGATGCCGACGATGATCCGTTGTGTGTCGCTGGTCTTCATTTCAACAGGGCGTAGGATAGACATCCTGAAGATCGCGGGCGACCGACGTACACTGTGGTGACACATCCCTACCCCCGCTCCCAACCCCTGCGACTGGAGGATGGACCCATGCGACCCGTGCGAATGACATGCCTCGCCCTGGCCATTGCCGCTGCGCCGCTTCTCACGGGGTGCGCCGCCAGCTACGTGAACATCCCGCCGATTGCCGGCGACACCGCACTGCACGAGCCGGAGCTTGCCCCTGTGCCCGGGCTGATGACTTCCGCGCTGGTGTGGGTGACGACGCGGTACCCGGTCCAGGGCGAGTACGCTGTGAACCTGCCCGAAGGCACCGGCAAGGTGACGTACACCAACATCGTCCGTGACGGCACGCGCCGCCGAGGTCAACCGCTGACGCCCGAGACCGAGATGCTGCCGATTTACCACGTCTCGCGGATTCACATCCGCGGCGCGCGGGCTGAGGTGGATGTCCTTCATCCTTCTCCGGAAGGGCTGGCAGCATGCACCGTCCGGTTCAAGTCCAGCTTCTCCGGCTGGAAGATGGACGGAAGCCGATCGTGGCATCCGGGTGTTCTCATGGTCCCGCCGTTGTACTACCTGCCCGGCACCGAGCCGACGCCCGAACCTGAACCAGAGCCGGAGCCTGAGCCGGAGCCGGAGCCCGAGCCGGAACCCGAGCCAATCGAGCAACCCGCAGAGCCGAGCGACGATGTCATCGACACGCCGCCCGTGGAGGAGCCTCCGGCCGATGAAGAGCAGCCCGAGCTGGCGACCGCACCATCTGAGGAGACGGGCAACGGGTTCGCCGCACCGCCGCCCGCACCGACACCGGTGCCAGCGCCGGCGCCAGCACCGGCCGATGATGCGATCCGCTTCACGCTTCGGCCCGATGGGACCATGCTCCGTGATGGCAAGATCGTTGATCTTCAAACCGCTTTCGCGGGGATTGACCCGAGCAGCGTCATCCAGTTGAGGATCGAACAGGGCGACGATGGAGCCGAAGCGCCGACAGCTGAGGCGATCATCGCGTCATTCCGCATCCGTGGCGTGAAGGACATCACCGTCGAGCGCATCGGCGGCCCGGTCATTGCCGGCGAATCCGAGTAGGCCGGCGACGAGGCTTCTCCCGCAGCGCCCACTGGCGCGTGCGCGCCGGCTGCTTGGCCTCTATGCTGGAACCCCCGCCACACGACCCTGTCAGGAAAGGAACCCGCCATGTACAAGACCATTCGCTGCGCCGCATCCGTGCCCGCCAAGCTCGATACGCGTGTTGTCGGCCTGCATGAAGACTGTGCGCTTCCCAAAAGCGTGAAATCCAAGCAGATCGCTGAGGCGGCGCAGCGCGCGGAATGCACGGGGAAGGCGGGGACTGCGACGACGACCTATCTGAAAGATGGGACACGGCTGATCCTCGTCGGGCTGGGGAAGGCGGATGGGGAGACCGGTGCGGCGGCTCGGCAGGCTGGATCGGCCTTCCTGAAGATCGCGGACACGTGCGAAGCCAGCGCCGCTGAAGTCATCATGCCGGACGCTGCTCTCTATGGACCGTTCGCGGAAGGCGTGGGGCTTGCTGCGTTCACGTTTGATCGGTTCAAGGATGAGAAGCGCGCGGGGGTGCTGACGATCACGACGCACGGGACTGCTGATCGGCGCGCGATGAAGCGGGGCGCGGCGCTCGCGGAGTCGGCGAACCTGTCGCGCTTGTACTCCTGCACACCGCCGAACATCGCCACGCCTGCGTGGATGGCGACCCAGGCTCGCGCGCTGGCGCGCAAGACCGGCCTGACGTGTCAGGTCATCAAGGGCAAGGCGCTCGCCGATCGCAAGCTCATCGGGTTACAAACCGTCGGGCAGGCGTCCGCGAACCCGCCGTGCCTGATCCGTCTCGTCTACGAGCCGTCCGGCCGAAAGAAGAACAAGGCCGCCGTCGTCCTCGGCAAGACCATCACATACGACAGCGGCGGGCTGTCGCTGAAGATCAACAACGGCATGCGCGGCATGAAGTATGATAAGAACGGCGGCTGCGCCGTCCTCGGCGTCATGCACGCCGTCGCAACCGTCATCAAGCCGCGAAGGAAGGTCGTCGGCCTGCTCGTCTGCGCGGAGAACTCCGTCTCCGACAACGCATATCGGCCGGACGACATCATCAGGTATATGAACGGCGTGAGCGTGGAGGTCACCAACACCGATGCTGAAGGCAGGCTCGTCCTCGCCGATGGCCTGTGCTGGGCGTGCAAGTACGAGAAGCCCGAGCTGATCATTGATATGGCGACACTGACGGGCGGCGTCGTCGTCGCGCTGGGCGATGCGTGTGCCGGTCTGTGGTGTGACGATGATACACTGCGCGCGAAGATCGAAGACGCAGCCGATGCGACCGGCGAGAAGGTCTGGCGCCTGCCCCTTTGGCCCGAGTACAAGAAGATGATGAAGTCGGACTGCGCCGAGCTCATCAACAGCAATCCGAACCGCAAGGCCCATCCGATCCAGGGCGCTGCGTTCCTTGCATACTTCGTCGATGAGAAGATTCCCTGGGCGCACATTGACATCGCGGGCGTGTCGGTCGTGGATGCGTCCAAACTGCCGTTCGAGAAAGGGCCGACCGGCTTTGGCGTGCGCCTGGTCGCGGAAGCGCTTGGAGCGTGATATGCAATCCCCTTTGGGTCGCGACGAAACGTGGAATCACAGCACCGCCCAGAGGAGAAAGGTGATCAGTGCGACAATGGCGAGGATGACGATCCACATCGGCTGCTTTCTCGCGCGCTCCGCGTCGATCTGATACGCGCCGCAGTACGGGCAGACCTCGGCATAGTCGAAGATCTCTTCGCCGCACTCCTGGCAATGCACCGGTCGCCGATTGAGGCGCTCCAGATCCTCCCGGCTTGGGCCTTCCGGGTCCATATCGTCAAACTGGTCAACGTCGTATGTCACGTGATCACATGCGCGGGCTTGGGCAGGTCGTCACTGATCCGCTGGCGTTTGGGTTCTTTGCCGTCGTGTGTGACAAGGAGCATCTCGTCGTTGACTCGACACTGGATGTGGACGGGCCTGCCCCATATTCGCTCCACACCTTCGAGCACCTCCTGCGCTTTGGCGAGGTCGAGGTCCAGACCGTTCCATTGATGGGCGAGGTACAGCTCCCCGCGATTCGCATAGTTGCCGTCGACCGCATAGATGAACGGCTGACTCATGTTTGAGATGCGGTACAGAAGCGTCTGCTTGATGACCTGGAAATCGCGCGTCACGATGCGCATCTGGCCGGTGTGCGGATCGCGGCGGTACTGATAGAGGTTCAGCTTCTCGACAAGCTGCGGCGTGAGGAACTCGTCGATGAAATCCACGTCGTTGTAGATCGTTCTGACTTCAAAGATCTTGCGTCGGCCCTGCATGAGTTTTGTATCGTATTGCTTCTTCTCGCCGAGGCCTTCAAGCCGTTCGTACTCGGGTCCGAACTGGCCGCGGTCCCATCTGCGTTCGATGTCCTTGAACATCTCGACGCCGATCTTGTAGGGATTGAAGGAGCCTGGCCCCATGTAAACGACGCCTGAGTGTTGGTCCGCGTAGTCGATGATCTCGCTCGGCTCGATGAAGTACTCGGTCATGAGCTTGCTGTGCCAGTAGGTGGCCCAGCCTTCGTTCATGATCTTGGTCATCGCCTGGGGCGCGAAGTAATACGCCTCATCGCGGATGAGCGAGAGGATGTCGTGTTGCCATGTGTCGAGCTTCGCGTGCTCAAGCAGGAAGGCGAGCACATCGCGCATAGGCCTAGCTGGGAACTTGCCGCGTTGGTCGGCGATCTCTTGCTCGTGCTTTACCCGCTGCTCCGCCATCACCTCCTTGGGGTTGATGTAGGGGTCCATGTAGTCCTTGGCGGGAAGGCGGGCCGGCTCGAAGGGCGTGTCGGGCTGTTTTTGCTCGGCGGTCGCACCGCGCTGGAGGAACATCGAGTGCGGGTCGATCAGATGTTCGAGGCGCAGGCAGGTGTCGATGAATCGCTCGACATCTTCCCTGCCTTGCTTGTCAACGTGCCGTTGCACGCGGATGGCGTGGTTCGCCATCTGGTCCATCATCTTGCGATTGGTCTTGCTGAACCACAGGTTGTTCTTGAAGAAATCGCTGTGCGCGTAGACGTGCGCCATGACGAGCTTCTGGTCGATGACGGCGTTGGATTCCTGCAGATATGCGTACGAGGGATCGTTGTTGATGACCATCTCGTAGATGCGCCCCATGCCGTACGCATCGCGTTTGGAGATTCGTTCGTACTCCATGCCCCACTTCCAGTGCGGGTAGCGGGTCGGGAAGCCGCCGAACGCCGCGATCTGGTTCATCGTGTCGAAGTCGAGCACCTTGAAGATCACGTCGAACGGGTCCAGGCCGAACTGAAGCGCTTTGGCCATGATGCGTTGCTGGTGATCGCGGAGCGGCGGCGGGAGGTTGGTGTTGGCTTGCATGTCACTGGGATTATCGGCGCAAACGCGACGTT
The DNA here is from genome assembly GCA_023135165.1 of Phycisphaerales bacterium. Lineage (GTDB taxonomy): Bacteria > Planctomycetota > Phycisphaerae > Phycisphaerales > JAGLTS01 > JAGLTS01. The sequence continues at coordinate 71,744 of JAGLTS010000045.1, forward strand.
CGTCTGGAGAATCCCGCAGCGTGGGCACAGTTCGTGAAGCGGCGCCGGCCGGGTGGCTGTGTTTCGTCACGTCAGAAGCAGCCGAATGCGGCGCAGTGTGGCGGGGGCGCGTGCTCTCAACTCGGTCTCCAGGCCGGTCCGCAGGAGGCGATCCAGCTCGAACCGCGCCGCCGCATCACGTACGGCGATTGTCAGAATGCCCTGCTGGTAGCTGCGAATCGTCGAGTATTCGGCCAGTTCGTCCGGGACGAGTTCCGCCCAGATCGCGCCGAAACCCCTGGTGCGCCGGTGGTTGCGCTCGAGTTGCCGCTTCATCCCGGCAAAGAGTTCGGACATGGCTGGGTCGCGGTCACGCGGCGTATCCGATCGGCTTGATTCGCTCCACCCAGCCATGCCTGTAGCGTACCACGGCTGGGCTGTGTGCGTCCTCGCCTTGCCGCCGAGTCGTCAGACGAGCAGTGTGGATGCGGAACTCGCGCTCGCTTCGGTCGCACCCGCCTGGTCCCCTGCCCCGGCCGGGATGAGGAGCGACTCACCGGTCATCGCTTCGGGTTTGGGCAGCCCCATCATTTCGAGCATGGTGGGGAAAATGTCCGCGAGCCGGCCGCCTTCGCGCAGCAGGCGCCCCTTGAAGCGTTCCCCGATGAGGATCAACGGCACGGCATAGGTCGTGTGCGCGGTGTGCGCCGAGAGCGTGACGGGATTGTAGATCTGCTCGGCATTACCGTGGTCCGCGGTGACGATCGCCGAACCGCCGCGACGCAGCACTTGCTCGATGATTCTCCCTACGCAGTCATCCACGGTTTCGCACGCCCAAATGGCGGCATCGAGCTTGCCCGTGTGGCCAACCATGTCTCCGTTCGCGAAGTTGACGATCAGGACGTCTTCGCAGTCGTCGGCGACGAGTCTGCCGATGACCGCTTCCATCACGATCGGCGCGCTCATATCCGGCTTGAGATCATACGTCGCCACCATCGGGCTTTGTATGATTGCGTGATGTTCGCCTTCGAACGGTTCAGCGCGGTAGTCATTGAAGAAGAACGTCACGTGCGGAAACTTTTCGGTCTCGGCGCAGCGGAACTGCGTCAGGCCGAGTTGGGCGAGATACTCGCCGCCGATCTGTTCCATGGGAGCCTGTTTGGGGAACGCGACGTTCAGATAGGGGTCCAGGTCCTTCGAATACCCTGTCATCGCGACGAAGTGCACGTGCAGGCGGTCGCCGCGGTCGAATCCGCGTTCTCCGGTTTCCGGTGACGGCTCGATCTGCGCATCGCCGTGGAATCCGGGATAGACAAACGCCCGACAGATCTCGCGTGGCCGATCTCCGCGGTAGTTCCAGAAGATGACGGTATCGTCCTCGCGGACGCGGGTATGAATGGCGTCGCTCTGCTCGTCGGTAATGATCATGGGCAAGACGAACTCGTCGCCCTGCATGCTGCGATTGATGGGGTTGTCGTAGTAGAACTGGACGGCGGTGGCGGCGCTGTGCATGAACCGAATCTCGTCGATGACCTCTTCACGCCCCCTGCCCGTCATACAAGCATACGCCTTGGCGACGCGGTCCCACCTGTTGTCGCGGTCCATTACCCAGTAGCGCCCGATGACGGAGACGATCCGCCCGACGCCGATCTCTTGTATCTTCGCTTCGATCTGTTGTATGAACGCTTTGCCGGTATATGGTCCGGTGTCGCGACCATCCATGAAGCAGTGGATGTAGACCTCCGACTGTTCAAGCGTTTTGCATAGTTCGAGCAAGCCGAACAGATGAGAGATCATCCCGTGCACGCCCGCATCAGAGGCGAGACCCATGAGGTGGATGGCGGTGCCCTTGCGTTTGGCGCGTTTGATGCCGTCAACTAAGACGTCGTTACCTTCGAAACCGTCAGCCTCCATCGCCTTGGTGATTCGGACGGGCTCCTGATTGACGATGCGTCCGGCGCCGATGTTCTGGTGGCCAACCTCGCTGTTGCCCATTGTGTTGTCGGGCAGGCCGACGTCGAGTCCCGACGTCTTGATGAGGACGGTCGGATACTCCCCCATGAGGCGGTCTGAGACTGGTGTGCGAGCCAGTTCGATCGCATTGAACGGCCGATGGTTGAAGTTGGGGTTGTGGCCCCAGCCGTCGCGAATGATGAGCACGCAGGGTGTGTTTGTAGGTTTGGGCATTCGTCGGGGTCACTTCAGGGCGTCGAGCATGCGGCGGGATCTCCGTGAGGCGATGAATCGGCGATCATCGTAACCCACCGGCGGCGCAAAATCGCCGACGTGTTCTTGTTATCGACTCCTGGTGAGTCAAGCCTCACACGCACACAGGCGGTGATGTGATCTTTTCGAGGAGCCGGGCAGCCCCTTGAAGAGGCCATTTCGGCTGCGAGAGGCTCGGAACAACGAGCACGGCAGCATCGAACCTCGACCTTCTCTCAGGAACGCACCTTCGATTCGGCGCCTTGATCTCACGAGTTCGGTCACGCTCTCACCGACGAAGCACATCCTTTAACAGGCTCCCAGGATGTTCTCAGCGGGATGCGACGGCGGGCATTCCGAGTCGGTATAATGAGGGTGGTGTGAAGTCAGGAGGATGACGTGACGACGCCGATCACGCTTGAGGAGCGGTATCACGACGTCAAGGCGCGAATCGCACATGCTGCGGAGCGCGCCTTGGCTGGTCCTGATTCGGTCATCCTCGTCGCTGTCACGAAGTACGCCGAGCCTGAGCAGATCCGCAAGCTCGTCGAGCTTGGGCAGATCGACTTCGGCGAAAACCGGGTCCAGACCCTTATTCAGCGCGTCGCCATGATCGACGAGTTCGTCGGACGCCATCGCACGCTCTCGACGGATCGTGATGTCAACGTCCCGCCGAAGGTCCGCTGGCACATGATCGGCCCGCTGCAGCGCAACAAGATCCGGAAGGTGATCGACCTCGTGCAGCTCATTCACTCAATCGACACGCTGCGCATCGCGGAGGACTTGCAGGTCGCCGTGATGAAGCAAGACGAGCCGGTCGATGTGCTCATCCAGGTCAATGCGTCCGGCGAGCGAGGCAAGCACGGGCTGACGCTGCCCGCGGCGCTCCACGTCGCCGAGTTGATCGACACGATGGTCCACCTTCGACTTCGCGGGATCATGACGATGGCGCCGTACAGCGAGAACCCCGAGGAGGCCCGGCCGACGTTCGAACGAGGCAGGGAACTGTTCGACGAGATCAAGCAGGCGGGGATCGGGGGCAAGACGTTCAACATTTTGTCGATGGGTATGTCCGGCGACTATGAGGTTGCGATCGAAGAGGGCGCCAACGTCGTTCGGATCGGGTCGGCGATCTTCGGTCAGACGCAGCGGGTGGCGCAACCGACGGCGAGCCGGTCCGCCTGATCGTTTCACCAATCGGCTCACACAACGGCGAGGGCGGGTCGGGATGCCGGCCATTTCCGCTCACCGCATGGAGAACAGCATGGCCGAGCGCGACGCACGCGCGATCTTCGTTGTCTCAGACGGCACGGGCCGAACGTGCAAACATGTGCTTCTCGCAGCGCTGGTGCAATACCCCAATGAAGATGTGAACCTCGTGACAAGGCCGGACATCCGCACGGCGAAGAAGGCGACGGCTGTCGTCGATGAGGCTGCCGAGGCGGATGCGGTCATCTTCTTCTCGCTCGTTGCGGATGAGACGAGACAGGCCATTAAGAAGGCGGCGAAGGAACGTCTTGTCCCATTCGTCGATGTGCTGGGGCAGACGCTGTCGGCGTTGCACACGCTGTTCAGTCAAACACACGACATGCAGCCGGGCCTGCTCTATACAAAGCAGAAGGAGTACTTCGATCGTGTTGATGCGATCGACTACACGCTCAAGCATGACGACGGCCAGCGCCTTGACGAACTGGACAAGGCGAATGTCGTGCTTGTCGGCGTGTCCCGCGCGTCAAAAAGTTCGACCTGCTTCTACCTCGCCTATCGGGGTGTGCGCGCAGCCAATGTTCCACTCTTCCATGATCGTGAACCGCCCCAGGAACTCCTCGATCTGGACCCGAACAAAGTCATCGGCCTGACGGTCAACGCGCACCGCTTGCAGAGCATCCGTGAGGCAAGGCTGCACATCCTGGGTGCGAAGGACATTGACTACTACTACGACCCCCGCACGGTCGCCCGCGAACTTCGGGCAGCCATCGCCTTGATGAACGGGCGAGGCTGGCGCACCATCGACGTTTCATATAAGGCGATCGAAGAAGTCGCGAGCGAGATCATCTCGATGATCGGCGTGTCGTGACGCGGTGTGATGCGCCCTCGCGATCCGGACAGTGGGGGCGGCGCCATCGCCGATTCGTGGTGTCGCCCGTCCCGCCCCGCCGTCTTCGCTGCAAGAACATGCAACAACACCGGCCGACTCCGGTACTGGTAGTCAACACAAGGCGGGTATTCCGATGAGCCAAACCGAAATCGCCACCGTCGGCCATATCGCCCGGTATCGCACAACCGTTCTCGCATTCGCGGCTGTGCTCGCATCGCTCGGGATGGCCGGATGGGCTCTCGCAACCCCGCCGGATAGTGATGTTGACACGATCATCGCCGAAGTCCGCGACGCCGTCGGCTACGAGCGGTTCGCTCATCATCCCGGCGGGTTTCTTCTGGAAGGGGTTGCCGAGCACCTCGGCGACAGCGGCGAAGCCCGCTTGATGTTCACACAGGCGGGGCAGTTCGTGAAGACGGTCAGCGCGCGGCTGAGCGAGACCGTCGGCTTCGATGGCACATCCGGTTGGATGATCGACTGGATGGGTATGCCGCGCACGCTTGAGATGAGGGATCTTGAAACGGCTCAAGCGTCCGTCTGGGTATGGACCGCAAGGTGGCTCGCGGATGACAGCCCGTTCACCGTGTCGGTCATCACGGAGGAGACCGATGACGCGCAGGTGACACTCTGGTTGCGACTCAAAGGAGGCGTGTTCAAAGGCAAGTTGGCTCTTGATCGGTCAACCTGGTTGCCGCAATCGCTGCGACGCAGGTCGCCTAGTGGAGTTGATACATGGACGTTCAGCAAGTACCGCGAGTTCGACGGGATCAGGCTCGCACACTGCGTGTCCTACACATGCGGCTCCGGTGATACGGAGCGTTTCGACGTGCGCAGCGTCTCGGCTGCGCCCGATGCGGCATGCAGCCCATACGAACCCGTCACAGCCCGACCCGTCGACACCTCCTTCAACCCCGACGTTCCGCCGGAGATCGAAGTCAAGCGAGTCCGCTCAGGGCATCTGCTCGTTCACCCTCATATTGACGACCAGGATCTCGGCTGGTTCATATTCGACACGGGCGCCGGCGCGCTGGTGATAACGCCGGCCGCAGCCGATGCCGCGGGCATGCAGCGGTTTGGTGAGATCCGTGCGAGCGGTGTCGGCAGTGGCACCATGCAGACGGGTTTCCGCTCAGCGGGCTCTTTTCAACTCGGCCCGATGTCCATCTCGGACCCCGTCTTCGTCGAATTGGACCTGAGCTTCCTCGCACCGATCCTCGGCGTTCCGGTGGCGGGGATCTGTGGATATGATCTGCTGGCCCGTTGTGTGGTGGAACTCGATGCGAGCGATGGATGCATTCGGCTGTTCGACTGGGCTGACTATCGGCTGCAAGAGGGGGACTGGACGGAGCTGCACATTGATGGTCAGTTGCCCCACGTACGCGCCCGGCTTGAAGGCGACCACGCCGGCATGTTCATGCTGGACACGGGCTATCCCGGCACGCTGGCTTTCAACTCGCCTGCGGTGAGGCGCCTGGATCTGCTCCAGGGACGCCGAACGCGGGTCGCCATGATCGGCGGCGCCGGGGGCGTGCAGCTCGCGCGGAGCGGAACGATCGAGTGGTTCGAACTTGCCGGGCGCCGCTTCGAACATCCGGAGGCAACATTCTCGCTTGCGAAAAGAGGGGGAACGTCGGGTGTGTACCGCCTGGGCACGATCGGTGCGGAGTTGCTCAAACCGTTCACGATCGTGTTCAACTACCCGCAGAAGAGGATCGCGTTCGTCGAGCGCGCCGCGGCGCAGGAATAGGCGGTCACGTTGCAGCGGCGAGCCCGGCCTCGCGCTGCCCGACCGCGACTTGACGCCTACATCGTCCAAAACCTGTTAACTCCACCAGCACCGGCGTGCTTCGCGATATCCTCAGCACATGAGCAACGATCCCGAGACGCCCGATTCCCCCCAGTTCGTCCACCTGCACCTGCACAGTGAGTACTCCCTCCTCGATGGAGCCAATCGGGTCGATCGCCTCGTCGAGCGCGTCAAGCAGCTCGGCATGTCCGCTGTGGCGCTCACCGATCACGGCAACCTGCACGGCGCGATCCAGTTCTACACAGCCTGCAAGGATGCGGGCATCAAGCCCATCCTCGGCATTGAGGCATACATCGCCATCGGTGATCGCACCGATCGCACGCCCACCGGCGCGAAGAACGTTGCCTTCCACCTCGTCCTGCTCGCTGAGAACAACACGGGCTGGGAGCATCTCGTTCAGCTCAGCTCCGACGCCTACTTGAACGGCTTCTACTACAAGCCGCGCATGGACAAAACCACACTCGCGCAGTGGTCCGACGGCCTGATCGCGATCAACGGTCACCTCGGCTCGTCCATCGCGCATTACCTTCAGCGGTACGTCGAAACAAAAGACGAAGCACACTACAAGGCGGCGCGCGAGGAAGCGCTCTGGCACGCCAAGACATTCCGCCCAAACGAGAACGGCGAGTCCCGCTTCTTCATCGAGCTGCAACGCCACGACACGCCTGAGCAAGAAGCGATCAACCCGCACCTGATCCGCCTCGCCCGCGAACTCGACGTACCCTTGATCTGCGATAACGACGCCCACTTCCTGTTGGCCGATGACCATGATGCGCACGATGTGCTCTGCTGCATCTCGATGGGCAGAACCAGGGAAGCTGAGAACCGGCTCCACTACTCCCCCGAACTGTACGTCAAAGGCCCGCAGCAGATGGCGGAGCTTTTCTCCGACGTGCCCGAGGCTGTTCACAACACAGTTCGTGTCGCGGAACGATGCTGCGTCGATCTGGACTTCTCACATAACCACGCGCCAATCGTGCAGCCCGTCATGCCCAAGCCGGGTGAAGCGCCCGCGTACGATGCTGACACATACGATGGCAACGTCTCCGTATGGTTTGCCGACTACTGCTCACACTTCCGCATCGATCCGTTCGATGAAACGCAGCACGAGACCGTTTCCGCGGATGATCTTGCGAAACGATGCGACGAGACGCTGCGCGCCCTCTGTGAAGCGGGGCTCATCTGGCGCTATGGCAAACAAGGCATCACCGATGAAATACGCAGCCGGCTCGATCGCGAGCTGACCATCCTTGCTGACAAGCGGATCTCCGCTTACTTCCTCATCGTGTGGGACTTTGTCAACTGGGCGCGGCAGCAGGGCATCCCCGCTGTGGCGCGCGGCAGCGGCGTCGGCACGATGGTCGGTTATGCGGTCGGCCTCTCAAACGCATGCCCTGTAAAGTATGGCTTGCTTTTCGAACGCTTCACCGACCCCGACCGATCCGAATACCCTGACATCGACGTCGATATCTGTCAGGATGGACGTGCTGCCGTCATCAACTACGTCCGCGAGAAGTACGGTCACGTCGCGCAGATCATCACGTTCGGGACGCTCAAAGCGCGCGCCGCCATACGCGATGTCGGGCGCGTGTTGAACATGGATCTCAAAGCCGTCGATCGCATCGCCAAGCTCGTCCCCGAAGCGCTCGGCATGACGCTCGACAAGGCGCTCCAGCAGGAACCCGACCTGCGCAAGGCATACCACGACGAACCCGATACACATGAACTCATCGACCTTGCGCAGCGACTCGAAGGACAGGCTCGCCACGCCTCCGTTCATGCAGCCGGCATCGTCATCGCCACACGCCCACTCCAGCAGATCGTCCCACTCTACCGCCACGCGAACTCCGACGATGTCATCACGCAATGGGATGGGCCGACGTGCGAGAAGGTCGGCCTGCTCAAAATGGACTTCCTCGGCCTGCGGACGCTCTCCATCATCGAACGCGCCAAGGAACTGATCCGACAGTCACTCACCGATGAGAACATCCGACACGCCGTCGGCCTCGCTGATGACGATCCGCGAGATCCGCTCGACCTCGACAGGCTGACATACGACGACCAGAAGGTCTTTGAGCTTTTTCGACGCGGCGACACCGCGGGTATCTTTCAATTTGAATCAGGCGGCATGAGGCGACTCCTCGCTGATGTCAAGCCCGACCGCCTCGAAGACCTCATCGCCTCAAACGCCCTCTTCAGGCCCGGACCGATGGAACTGATCCCGGAATACGGACGCCGCAAGCACGGCCGGGAAGCCGTCCCAACCGTCCATGAGATCGTCGATCGCTTCACGCAAGAGACGTACGGCATCATGGTGTACCAGGAGCAGGTCATGCAGATCGTCCACAGCCTGGGCGATATCCCGCTCCGCGCCGCCTACACGCTTATCAAAGCCATCTCCAAGAAAAAAGAGGATGTCATCAATCGTGAGCGCCCGCGCTTCCTCGAAGGCGCGCAGGCGAAAGGACTCAAACCCAACAAAGCAAAGGAACTCTTCGAACTCATACTCAAGTTCGCAGGCTATGGGTTCAACAAATCCCACTCCACCGGCTACGCGATCATCGCCTACCAGACCGCGTATCTGAAGACGTACTTCCCCGCTCAGTATATGGCAGCGGTCCTGACCTATGAATCACAGGCACAGAAAGTCGCCAACTGGATCGCCTACCTTGATGATTGCAGAAAGGCTGTCTGCCCCGATCACACCGAACAGTCGCCCCACATCGGCATCGACGTCGCCCCGCCTGATGTGAACCATTCGCAGTACGACTTCTCCGTCATCTTCGACGCGGACGAGCCACACGACAACGTGCACGGCCACATCCGATTCGGGCTGAACGCCATCAAGGGAACCGGTTCGAGCGCCATCCGCGCCATCGTCGATGAGCGATGTGGGAACGGCCCATACGAATCGCTGCACGACTTCTGCGAACGCCTCCCCTCGAACCTCGTCAACAAAGCCACCATCGAGGCGCTCGTCACATGCGGCGCATTCGACTCGATCCACGGCGAGGACAACCGCGCCGCAATGGTCGCCGCCATTGAATCCGCCGTCAGCGCCGCAACCGAATTGCATGCCGACAAAAGCGCGGGGCAGATGAACTTCTTCGGCGTCTTCGAGGAGGCGGCGCCGCGCGAAAGCCAGTCCGAGCCGACGCTGCCGAAGGTGACGCCATGGACCACCAAGGAGACACTCGACCGCGAGAAAGAGATTCTCGGGTTCTATCTGTCCGCGCACCCGCTCGACGAATGCCGTGCTGTGATCGACAACTTCAGCAATGCGACGACAGCGTCAATCAAATCACTTGCGAATGAAAGCATGATCCTCATCGGCGGGCAGATCACGCGCATTCGCCCCGTCATCACGAAGAAGGGTGACAAGATGGCGATTGTCACCATCGAGGATCTGCAAGGCCAGGTCGAAGGCGTGCTCTTTCCCAAGGCATTCGCCGCCTGTGGCGACGCGATGCAGACGGGGCGAATCGTCATCCTCGATGCGAAGGTCGACCTCTCGCGAGGCGATCCTCAGATCATCATTGAGAAGGTCTGCCCGATCGAAGATGCGGAACGCAGATTCGCCACTCGCGTCACGATCACCGTTGACGCCGACCGTCAGGGTCACAACCGCGCCGACCTCGACCAGCTCGCTGGGCTGATCCGCAGCATCGACGACCGACTCGACACCGATGCCGCTGTCCCTTTGATGCTCGATCTTGTCGTTGAGAGCAAGCGAGTCACCATGCAGGCTTCGCAGGCCCGCCTCAGCCCGACGCCGCTGCTGCGGCAGTACGTCACCGAACTGCTCGGCGAGGACGCATACCGAGTCCACGGCGGAAAACCCATCAGAAAAGCCCCCCCTCGCCGAGGTTTTGCCCGCACCACCCGCTGACCCCCCAAACCCCCACGACCTTGAGTCCGCCACGGGCGGACGAAATCCGCCTCCGGCGGACCCACCACCCC
>JAGLTS010000046.1 GCA_023135165.1 Phycisphaerales bacterium
CCCGACTTCATAGAAGAACACGGAGTAAGAGCGAGCGGATATGGAGGATTGGCCAATCGCTGTTTCGCCCTCCGTGTTCTCCGTGTTCTCTGTGGTGAGCTTCCGGTGGCGATCTCGCGATGGTGATCCCCCGACCGGATTCGTACCATGGGCGGAATGTGAATCGTCACAGACGATGCGTTGGCTGAATCACCGAAAGGAACAGAACATGTCCGCGAGCCGTATCGGGATCGTTGCGTTGGGTTGTGTCGTTGCCTTCACGAACACCGTCGGGGCGGATGCGATTGCTCCGATGGACCCCGCCGCGCGCATGGCGGCGCTGAGGGCTGAACTCGACGACGCACGCGCCGGCCTGGAACACGAACGGCGAACCGAGCAAACCTCGCTGCTCGTCGACGAGGCGACACGTGACGCGGTGAACCGATCGTTCTATCTCAACAACTCGTGCGCGGTCACTCACATCCCGGGCAAGGGTGTGAAGTTCTCCGACGAAAGCGGCGAGAACACCATGCGCCTCGGCTTCTACACGCAGTTCCGCTACACGCTCAACCTGCAAGCAGATAACGACACGAACCCGGCGGGCAATGTCGATGGTACGAGCAGCGGCTTCGAGTTCCGCAGAACACGTATCTACCTGATCGGCACGATGAAACGCGACATCGACTACTGCATCCTCACCGACTTCGGCCCAACTGGGATGCTCACCGTGCTCGACGCGAACTTCACACACCACCTGAACGGCACGTGGTCGATCACAGCCGGTCAGTTCCCGCTTCCGCTGCTCAACGAACTGACCATCCCTGTGGCGCTGCAACAGGTGACGGAACTGACAAGCACGCTGGGCGTCCTCGGCCCGGGGCGAACGCAGGGCGTCAACCTGAACTACGACAGCGAGGATCTGCGATTCATCGCGTCGCTGAACGACGGCACGGGCGGCATCAACACCGACTGGAACAGTGATGCGAGCGAGATCGCGCTCACGGCACGCGGCGAGGTCAGGCTCGCTGGCGAGTGGGACCAGTTCCTCGACTTCACATCCAACCGTGAGAGTGGGACAGGCGCGGTGCTCGGGGCGGCGGTGCATTACCAGGATGGCGATGTCGGCGACGGCGCCACCGCGACGAGCTTTGGTGCCACGCCCGGCGCGCCCGCACCGAACATCCTCCTCTGGACGATCGACGGGCAATTCGAATGGCCCGGCGCGAACCTCTACGCCGTCGTCACCGGTCGGCACATGGACCCCGAGGTTGCCGGCGTCGCGGATACCGACGACTTCACGTACCTGCTCCAGGGCGGGTACTACCTCACCGACGACACCGAGCTGTTCAGCAGGCTGGAGTACATCGACCTCGACGCGGTCTCCGACGATCCGCTCATCGTTACGATCGGTGTGAACAAGTACTTCGCCGGCCACGCCAACAAGATCACGGTCGACGGCGGCATCGCCACGGAGAACATCCCGCTCGCCATCGCATCGGATCGGGTCGCCTTGGAAGTCGATGCAGCGGGCGAGAAGAACCAGTTCTTCCTCCGCGCACAGTGGCAACTCGTGTTCTGACAGAGTTCATCCGAGCCTCCCACGAATCGATATCAGATCAGCGCGCTGCGACGATCCACTGGCGGATCGTCTGTTCCGCGGCGCGGCGGAGCAGTTCCGGGGCAACCTCGATCGCCTGCTGCTGCGTCATCGGACGGTCAACGATGCATCGCCATGCGGCGAGTGCGCCGCCGTGCTGCTCGTCGGTCGTCAGTTCGACGCCGTCGCCGACTGATCCGACAAGCGCGATGGTCGGTACGCGCTGCATGCGCGCAGCGCGAGCAATGCCGATGCACGCCTTGCCGAACAGCGATTGGCGGTCGAGCCGACCCTCACCGGTGAGGATGAGGTCCGCGCCTTGGCAGCGCGACTGAAAACCCAGCACGTCGAGCACGAGATCCGTCCCAGGTTCGAGCGTCGCGCCGAGGAATGCGAGCAGGCCGAAGCCAAGTCCGCCTGCCGACCCCGCACCGGGCGTGTCGGGATCGGTGTGTGTCAGCGACGCCAAGTGCGACAGACCGGCGTCGAGCGCTGCGACCTGCTCGGTCGTCGCGCCTTTCTGCGGCCCATACACGGCTGCGGAGCCGGTCGGTCCACACAACGGGTTGTTCACATCGCAGGCGACACGGATTGACGCCTCGGCGAGTCGCGAATCAAGGTCACACAGATCCAGTTCGATGATTCGCGCCAGGTCGCCGCCAGTGACATGTGCCGGCGCGCCGTCGAAGCGTGCGCCAAGCGCGGATGCCATGCCGGCACCGCCGTCGGTTGTGCCCGAACCGCCCAAGCCGACGATGATTCGATTGCAGCCGGCGTCGAGCGCGTCATGTATCAGTTCGCCGACGCCGAAGCTTGTTGTGCGCATCGGATCGCGCCGCGTGTTGGGGATCAGGTGCAGCCCGCACGCCTCGGCGACTTCAATGACAGCCGTACGCGCATCGCCGAGGATCGCCCACGACGCACGGACAGGCTCGCCGAGCGGTCCGGTGACGCGGCTTGCGCGCATCTCGCCCCCGGTCGCCGCTGCGAGCGTCTCGGCTGTCCCCTCTCCGCCATCTGCAATGGGGCAGCAGTCGATCTCGATGGGCGCGCCGAGGGCGGAGGCAGCATCGCGCGCGCCCAACGCCATGATCTCCGCTGTGGATGTCGCGGAAAGACATTCTTTGAAACTATCAGGAGCGCAGATGAGTTTCATGGTTGAACGTTTGCGCAAGGGCAGCGATGTGCGCCGGGTTCGTGCCGCAGCATCCGCCGATGATGGTTGCCCCGGCATCAGCCCACTGTTCGGCGTGCCGTGCATACTCGTCCGGCGTGACAGCCTCGTCCGTGGTCCAGCCGGCTGCGCCGTCGGCCGACCCGATGTTGGCGTACACGCCCACGGCGACGTGATCGGGAACGTACTCGCGAAGCCACAGCACGTCATCGAGCGCGCGTTCCGTCGGGATGCAGTTGACGAGCACCGCGCTCGGCCAGCGCTGAATCTCACCCAGGCACGCTGCGAGCGATTCGCCCGAGAGCAACCTGCCCGGCTCGCGCGTGTGCAGCGAAAACCACGTATCGAGCTTTGTCTTGAGCGCTGCGTGCAGTGCCGCTTTCGCCTCGATCCACGCGGGCATCGTCTCGACAAGAAGCAGATCGACGCCGGCCCGGGCGAGTCGCGCCGCCTGCTCGTCGTGCTCGTTCGCCGCCTCGTCCGCGGAAGGCGACAGGTGCGGTGCGTAGCAATCTTCAAGCGGCGACAGACTGCCCGCGATACGCGAGATGCCGTGTTGGTCCGATGCTTCGCGCGCCAGATCGACCGCGAGCCGTGTCAGCTCCTCCGCTCGATCCGCCAACCCCGCTTTGGCGAGACTGCGACGGTGCGTGCGAAACGTGTTGGTCGTGATGACCTGAGCGCCTGCCCGGATGTACTCCACGTGCAGATCACGCACAAGCTCCGGGCGGTCAAGAAGCGCCCGGGCGGACCAGAGCGGCAGCGCCGTGTCAGCCCCGCGCTCGGCGAGCAAGCTTCCCATCGCGCCGTCAAGGATCGTGATATTCGTCATCATGGAATCCTATGCGCCGAGCCAGCGCGTGTAGCGGTTCGTCCGAAGCAACGTGACGGTTGCGATCGTGCAAGTGCCCGCAATGACGAAGACGCCGGCGTCAAGCATCCACGACGCCTCAATGTGCAGCATCTTAGCGGCTTCCTGCCAGCCCTCGACGAAGAGGATGTGCGAGAGGTAGATGCCGAACGTCAGCGGGCCGAATCTCGCGACAAAACGGATCAGCGAACCGCTCCACGGCTGCAGCGCGACAAGGCACAGCCCCAGTCCCGCGAGATTCTCCGCTGCGGTGCTTCTGCCTTCCGACCACCAGTGACCGAACACGGGCAACTCATGCGAACCGGCATAGAGAAACGTGAGGGCGGCGACAAAGAGCACCGCGCCGATCAAGGCAACGAAGATATTCTGGAACAGCCGCCTGTTCACTGCGTGGTACGCGATCGAAACCGCGATGCCCCACAACACCGCTGGGAGCGTATCCCAACAGAGCCGAATCGCGTATGCCCAGTCGAGCCTGCCCGTGATGCCCGGTCCGATGTCGTCGAGCCACATCGGCCGACGCGCCGCCGCGAACGCGATGTACGTCCCCGCAATGAGACACACAAGCGAGATGATCCACCCAAGCGTCGGCAGCCTGCTCGCCTTGGCGACCCAGAACGCGACGAGGCAGACGACGAAGATGAACGGCATGAACCAGAGGTGGTGCGTCGTCCCCGTCCACAACAGATACGCGCCGAGGCGCTCAGGCTCAGCCGACGACACGTAGCTCATCGCCACGCGCGCCAGATGGTAGATGAGCGCCCAGCCGAGGAATGGGAGGTAGATGCGGGCGAATCGGGCGCGAGTGTACGCGACAAACGGTTGCCCAGGCCGACGATTCAGACTGTGAAACGTGAAGAAGACGGCAGCGAGGGCGAAGAACGGGACGGCAAAACGCGTCAGGCTGATGCTGCGTTGCAGGATGTCCGATTCAGGCGTGTGCAGCCAAATGATGGCGATGGCGCCGAGCGCTCGCAGTGCATCGAATAGCTCAAGTCGAGTCGTTGCGCGTGCTGCTGTCGAATCGGTGTTCCGCATTGAACTGCCTTCGACTGCGTATGATGCAGCCGAAGGCGCGAAGCCGCAAACTGCGGGCGCGCCGTCGGCATGGACTACACGGGGATGCCGTCGAACTCGTCACCCTCGGCGCTGTGCTGTGCAGCCGGCGGATGGGGATCGGGCGGCGTCGGAGCAGGGAAACCGCTGGGGGAGGCGTGCGATGCGTAACCGCTCGCGCCGGCCGATGCGTCGGCGGCGGAGTAGTTGCGGAACGATGTCGTCATCCCATCCCACTTCAGCTCGATCGTGCCGGTCGGCCCGTTGCGCTGCTTGGCGAGGATGATCTGCGCCAGGTTGGTCTGGTCGTACTCCGAATCGCCCTGGTGGTAGTAGTCCTCACGATGCAACAGCATGACGACATCCGCATCCTGCTCAAGCGAGCCGGACTCGCGCAGATCGCTCATACGCGGTCGGTGGCTTTCACGGTTCTCCGAAGCGCGGTTGAGTTGGCTCAGGCAGATGACCGGGACGCGCAGCTCTCGCGCCAGCGCCTTGATGCCTCGGCTGATCTCGCTGACTTCCTGTTGTCTGCTCTCACGACTGGAAGCGGTCATGAGCTGGATGTAGTCGATGATGATCGCCTGGACGTCGTGCCTCGCCTTCATGCGCCTCGCCTTGGTGCGGAGCGCGAGCACGGACAGACCAGGCGTGTCATCCACGTACATCGGCGCTTCGGTGAGCCGACTGCACGCGGAGAAGAGTGATCTAAAGTCGTCTTCGCTCAACTGGCTGCGGCGCATGCGCTGGGCGTCGACGCCCGCCTCGGCGCTGAGCATGCGCTGCGCCACTTGCTCGCGCGTCATCTCCAAGCTGAACAGGCCGACCGGATAACCTCGCGTCGCCATGCGCTGGCTGATGTTCAGCGCGAAGGCCGTCTTCCCCATCGAAGGCCTGCCTGCGATGATGATCATCTCGCCCGGCTGCAGGCCGAGCATCTTCTCATCCAGGTCCATGAAGCCCGTCGGAACGCCTGTGGCGAATCGACTGCCCTCCTCCGCTCGCCTCTCCAGATCGACCATTGTGCGGTCGAGGATCTCCTTGAGGGTCTCCTCCTGCGTGGTCTCCGCAGTCTCAGCGATCTTGAAGATCATCGACTCGGCGCGATCGAGCAACACCTGCGAGTCGCCGTCGATCTCGGGCAACTCGCCCGCATGGAAACCTTCGTAGAGGATCTGCCCCGCAGCCTGAAGCAGGTCGCGGATGCGCGCCTTCTGCCGAACGATCGCCGCGAAATGCACAGCGTTGGCGGTGCTCGGCGTCGAGTTGCCGAGCGTGACGAGATACTCGTCCCCGCCAAGTTCATCCAGGATGCCCAGGTCTTTGAGCCGGCTGTGCAGTTGGACGATGTCGCTCGCGTTATTGTGGTCGTAGAGCGTGACGAGTTCATCGAAGATCGCGCCGTGACCGGGCTTGTAGAAAGCGTCGCCGCTCTTGATGAACTCAAGCACATCGCCGATGACAGTGTGGTCGCGGATCATCGAGCCGAGCAGGCTCATCTCCGCTGCTTCGTCGTGAGGCGGGACACGGTCGAACAGTTCGCGAAGCTGCGGGACCGTCGCGCGTCGGGGCGGCGCGGGACGACCCGATGCGTCAAAGGGCAACGATTGGCTGGAAGCGGTTGTCATCGGCAGGTCGTCTTATCGCCTCGGTCCGGGTCCGTGTGTCAAAGCCGTCAGCAAATCCCCGGCCGATCCACATCAGGCGAGTCTCGCTGCATTGCGACAGCTTCCGACAGGAATCGACACGATACAACAGTAGCCCACAGAACATCCACACAAGCGGTGGCGCGGCGGATCATCTGAGATCTCACATCCTGGGTTTCTGGGGGGTGTCGGGGCTGGGGGTTCAGCCTGAATGCGTTGCTTCAGCGGAGTCGGCGATCTTCATCGGCCGGGTGACGATCTCCGGCTGACCATCCTCAAGAACCTTCTTCATCAGCCGACCGGGCTTGAACTTCACCGTCTGCTTGGCGGGCACGATGACCCGTTCGAGCGTCTTGGGGTTCTGTGCCTGGCGTTCTCGGCGCATTCTTGCCTCGAAGACGCCGAAGTCTCGGAACTCGATGCGGTTCCCCTTCCCAAGCTCGTCGATGATCGTGTCAAGAAACTCCTGCACCATGTGCTTTGCGACAGCACGGCGCTGGCCGGTCGCCTCGGAGATTCTGTCAATCAAGTCTTTCTTCGTAATCGTCTGCATGTTTGCGCGCCCCAGATCGTCAGGGTCTCCCCTGCGACAACTCGCTCATGTCGCGTCGCAGTCCGGATGACCCAGGATCGAAAAAGACAAGCCCTTCCAGTTGCACCATTTCAGAGTATGCAGGCAAGTGTCAAACTGGTCAAGCTTGCATTGCATTCTTCCGCTCAAAGTCTTGCCAGACAGAGCCTGGAGGGTGTGATGTGTGCCATGATTGCGTCGTGTGTGTGTGTCAGCGTCGCACGTGCTCGCTGCGCGTTCGCACCTCGCTTCGGATGGAGTCGGTCACTGTGTCGCCGATGATCCTGCGGCGAAGGTCAACCTCGACGACAGCGAATTGGGCACTGCGTTGCTCGCGCGGGTCCGGGACGCCCAGGTCGCGGTCGCGTCGCTGATCCGCCCACCTGGGAAGAGAGCATATGCCGGCAGCGGCGAGCTGAAGCTGCTCGCAGGCGGGCATCGCCAGGATGACGGCTACGCCCCGTTCATGGAGGCGCAACGGCATCACGGCATCCGCAGCGGTCGGCCGGGCCGTTGTGCAACCCGCCGATGCCACAGTACTTGCCACTGCCGCCGCAGCGAGCAGGCGTGTCTTGGTTGATCGGATCATCATCTTCACCCACAGCATGCGCCATGAGGCACCATTGCACAAGCGCCATGTTTGTAAATCTTGCTGTAACAGTGAGTTGTGAAGATAGCGAGCTTTCTGGAGAGCAGCCCGGCCTCCTCGCAAGCGTGCGGCAACACGCCTGGCAGAACCCCAGCCTGTGACCTCCGCTCCAGGAACGCGACACCCGGTTGTGCAAGTGCCTACAGCACCGACACGTACGAACAGCCCGAGCCGATCCCCTGCGGTGGACTGCTCGGTAGCGGCCGAAAACCTGCTCACGATGACGAGCTATGCCGGGTCCTCGTCACCGGGCTGAACCTGCCCAAAGTCACAGGCCGCACGAACGAAACGTGCGCACGGATTCGCGGAAAACGTGTTATCGGACCAGAGTTTTGAGCGAGTTTCAGC
>JAGLTS010000047.1 GCA_023135165.1 Phycisphaerales bacterium
CAGAGCATATCCGACACCGTTTCTGTTCCGTCGAGCTCATCGTCAACGCCATGGTGGACGTGAAGAAGCCGTTTATCGAGTGGGAGATGCACTGAGCGGATTCCACGTTGTTCGCGAGGTCTAGCTGTCGAACACGATAGACGCTACGTCCTCGATGAAGCTGGCAACCTTCTTTGGACCGGGCTTGTACTTCCCAGGGTGACCGCACTTGTTGCGAACCTTGAGGCACCCCCCAAGCATGTCCCTTTCATTGCGATCAAAGATGCTGAGGTCCTCGGCAATGAGTAGAAGAGTGGATTCCTTGACGTAACAAAGATGATCCACCTTGCGGACAGTTGGAGCCTTGGGGTCGCGCTTCTTGACGCTCGCGTCGATCTTCTTGTTGCTGGAGGTGACGACCCGCTCCTGTATCTCCCGAACAGCACCGGCCCAAAGGAAGACGATAGCGGCATGCAGCGCGTCCGCTTCAAGACACTTGATCGCCTCTTCCACGTATGCAGCTTGATCCGCGTCAAGCGATTCGACGAGGTCCCTCAAGCTGCCCGCCTCATGCACAGGTTCGCTAGGCTGAATGGCAGGCAGCAGCCCCGCGATGTTCTTCCTACCACTGGCAGTCAACGACCAGCGGTGAGATCGACCGTCTAGTCCAGCGATCTGAACATAGGGGCTCGCGTTACCGAGCGCGTGAGACAGGTTCGCCTTCGCCTCGCTCCTACGGCTGGCTTTCTTGAGAGCGTCCTTGATCTCGCCCACGGTCGCTGACTTGGTGTTCTCGAACTTCTCGAAGTAGAAGAGGGCAGCTTGACAGACTACAGCGAGCGACGGCTTGTCCAGGGCATGAATGATCTCGCCAAGCGTCATTCGTCATCCTCAGCCTCACGGGGCTTCGTGCCTTTGCCAACGTTATATGTTTGTTTGACGTACAACTCGCCCTGCGTCGTGAGCTGATAGTGACTTCGCTTGGTAGACCTGAACAGTAGCTTGCCCTTGTCCTTGGCACTCTTGATCGTCATGTCGATTCGATTCGGAAGTGTTAGGCCAGATTCATCTGCCAGCTCACGGATCGAATCCATCGACATCGAGTACTTGCCGTACTGCGAGTACAGCCAAGCCACGAGCAGCTTCACGTTATCAGAGGGCTTGTCCTGCCCGGACTTGCTGATGAACTCACCGAGATCATCGGTAGCTCCACCAGACTTGCCGTTTCCTGGAGACGTGGACGTGGGGCTCTTCTTCTTCTTCTTCCCCGGAGGAGTCCCGGGCACGCCGTCGAACGCGATATCCGTCAGTATCTCGAATGCTCGCGCCCGAACAGCCTCATCGAGCTTGGTCACGGTCTTGTTGATATCGATGATCAGCGCTTTGGCATCATCCAGATTCATCAGCGTTACTCCCAAAAAGATCCCGAACGCCCGGAGCCTAGGTTGAATCGTCTCTTGATGCAAACTCGTTGCACCAGTGGCACGACTGGTCGCATTTGTTGCCTCCAGCGATCCGCTGCTCTGGCACGCTGGTGCCGGCTGGGGATTAAGCGCCAGGCTGCTGCGGTTTGGGGTACGCTGGTGGAATGAATGTCGTTGGGCGAGTGCCTTTGTTCCTCTGGGCGCTGAGCGAGCTGCTGGCGATCGCAGGCCGTGCCGCCATTAACGGACGTGGAGCGGACGACGTTGGAAACGGCGTTTGATGGGCGGGATCATCAGGAGGAAGCGTTTGCGGCGCTCGTGGATCACGTGCGGCAGTGGGTGCGCGGGGGAAGTGGGACTATTCCCGGGGGTGCGCCGGGGCGGTGCTCAGGACTGATGCGGCCGCGGCAAGAAGCAGTATGAGATATCGCATGTTCATCGCCTCCCAATAGTTGTCGAGAAAGCCGTCGGGCCTGTCACTCCTCACTCGCACGTTTGGCCGTACTCGGCCAGGAGAATGCCCAGGTCGGCTTGATCCGTCACGCCGTCGCAGGTCAGGTCGCCCACGGCTGTCAGCCCGTACGCGGAGAGCAGCAGCCCAAGGTCCGACTGGCCCACGATGCGATCCCCATCCAGGTCGCCGACGCACGGCATGACCACATCACCATCGCCGAACTCGAATGCGCCCATATCCACGACAGCCGTGGCGCCGCAGCCCGTGTCAGGCGTTGCCGGGTCATCAAGGAAGCGCGCGTTGCCATCGAAGTCGAGCGGCAGGAACTCCGTCGTGTCGCCGTCGCCATCCAGGTCGAACTCATCGAACGGCACGCCGTAGTTGCAGCCCGCGTCGATGCACGGCGAGCCGGGCAGCAATCGCAAGTCATCATCTTCTGTGCCTGCCCAGCCGTCGGGTCCGAGCGGGTCAACGAACATCGGGTCGGCAGAGATGTTGCCAGGACCTTCATAACCTCCCTGGATGTTGCTGAACCGAACATCAGCTTTTGGTGCCGACACAATGGCATGACCGTCGGCAGGCCAGAAGATGCTGTTCATGATGGCAATGCCTTCGTTCCCAGTCCCATAGACGCTGCTTCCCAGGGATGCCTCGTTGTGCGCAAACGTGCAGTTGGCGATTTGGAGCGGTACCCAGGTCGTGCGAATGGCGCCGCCGTATGTCCCGAAGTTGCCGATGAACACACACTCCACGATCTTCGACGGTTCGACTCCGTGCTGCAATGAGATGGCTCCGGCGCCTGTGCTGAAGTTCCCGATGAATGAAGACCGGGAACAGGTGAGTGAGGAGTCGGGTGACGTGTGGGAGGCGTACACGGCTCCGGCGCCGCCGTATGCTCCGTTATCCACAAACCGGCAGTCCATAAGAACCGTATTCGCGAACGTCTGAATCGCACCGCCCCACCCTCCCGTTGAGTTCTCGGTGAACGTGCAGCGAACAAGGGTGAGCGTGAATCCGTCGTCGTGCATCCACAACGCGCCCGCATAATCCTCGGCCCAGTTGTACTCGAACCGGCAATCGACGAGGTCGACGTCACCCGTTGAGACTATCCATACCGCGCCACCTTCGGAGGCATCGTTCCACGCAAACACACAGTCTTCAACGGTCGGGTTGGCATAGAGGATGCACAGACCGCCGCCATTGCCTGTGCCGAGTCCCCCTGTGATCGTGAAGCCGCGCAGAACCGTGCCGCGCCCTGTGGGGGCCAGTGCGACAACCACGCTTCCGGCCTGCTGCGCGTCGATGATGGTTACATCCGCGCCATCCGAACTTCGGATTGTGCATGGCACCGCCGGAAGCTCGATTGTCTCGTAGTACGTCCCCGGCGCAACGACGACTTCATCGCCCTCGATGACAGCATCAATCGCCTCTTGGATCGTCGGGTAGTCGCCCGGCACATGCAGTATGTCCGCATGGGCGCAGGCAGCCACCAGCACAGCCAGCGCTGCGCAGGCCGTTGTTCCCCGTCGGTGCATCATGTGTGTGTCCCTTCCTCAGATGTCGGCATGCGCTCGCCACGCCCCGAGCCGGCGAGCAGGTGCCCGGAGTCCGCCCAGTCACGTGTGAGAGGATCGCGCGCAACCGGCCCGGCGTCAAGCAAATATGCCGGACTTCGCTGTGGTACTGTGGTACGGTCCCGCAGGAACGAGTTCCCGCAGTTTATTGGGAAGCGGGCGCGTGTTGCAGTTCTTGCGTACACCGGATTCACAGAATCCGGCTCTCCGTTGCGAAGTCGGGCGCGTGATGACAAGAACGGTCAGCGCTCCGCTGCGCGTCGCGGCTACACGCGAATCCGTTGCGCTGCGAACCTGCGTCCAAGAAGGGCGAGGCTGCCAATCCCAAACACGAGGGCGCCTGCCGGTGCGGGGACGGGGTCCGGCGGGGCTTCATGGTTTCCACCGCCATCGCCAGACAGCAACGACAACAGGATGCCGAGATCCGATATGCCGACCAGCCCGTCGAATGTAAAGTCCGCCACCGGTACGTTGCGGTCGTAGAACGTCAGGAGCACGGCAAGATCCGTCTGATCCACTTGGCCGTCGCCGGTCAGGTCGCCGGTATCGGCATCAATCACAGGGTAGAGATACCACAGGGCGCTCGTCTCATCGGCGGTGAGTTCACGCTTCGTGCCGGTGTACATGGAGTGCATCACGTCGGATGTGTGCGGCTGCTGCCCGGCCAGGAAGAGCGTCGGGTCGAGATTCGGCGCGTTGTTCTCCTCAGCCTGGTTGGGGTGGTCCAAGCCCAGCCCGTGACCGATTTCGTGAAGCAGAACCGTCTCGACATCGAAGCCACTGCCTCCGGAGACCGTCCAGTCGATGAGCGGGCTGTCCGAGTTGAGGTAGATGTCAACGGAGTTGATCTGTCGTGTGGTGAAGTTCACGACCGCGAAGCCGAGGTTGGACTCCGCCATCGTGTACGTCCGGCCCTCGGAGACCATCTCAAAGCCGGTCGGCCTGGTGAAGAAGTCAATGTTGGCGCCCCAGCCGGGCAAGGGGGTCTCGCCGGGGACGTATTCGTCGATACCCGGTCCTTCGTAGCCGTAGTGCGTGATATCGTCGTCGTTGGGGACAGCACCCCATGCACACTGCTCGAACGACAGGCCCATCGACGCGCTTGCCCAGGATGTGAGCGACGAGACGGCGGCATCGCGCGCGGCTCCCTGGATGCTCGGATCGAATGCGAAGAAATCGTCATCGATCGCGTAGGTCAGGCTGAACGCCTCGCGCTGCTCCCACGCTTCCCAGCGGCGAATGCGACCGGCCTCGATCGACTCGATGCTTGGATAACCCAGGAATGTAAAGGCGGATGCAGAGACATCCACCATCGTGATCATGCCCACGAAGGCAAGAAGGGGAACAAATGCTGGTTTCATGCGGATGTGTCAGTCAAGCAAAAACGGGGATTGACCGGCGGTTCATCAACCAACTCGGCTGACCGCACGGACCATCTCCAGTAAAGGGATCGAATACCAATAAAGGGATCGAATGCCAAATCTCGGGGCGAAGAGAGGACACCGGAGCGCACTCTCGGAAAGTCCTTCAGTTACGCCGACGGCGGCTGGATGTGACCAGCACACCGGTTGCGAAGCATGCGAACGCGGTCGGGCCGGGGATCACCGGAATGAGCACGGGAATATCCTCGGGGTCCGGACCGCCGGGTACAAACGGGCCGATCAAAGCACCGATGTCCTCGCGGACAGGAATGGACGGCCCGGTGAAGAGTAGAAGCTGGATCGTCTCGTCGTTGTCCAGCTCACCGCGAGGCTGGGCATAGTCATCCCACGCCCACTCCGCCTGCGAGCCGTAGCCGTACTCGCTGAAGTCGTCGATCTTCAGGTCGACGGGAACATCAACGCCAAGCTCGGGCAGCGTGTACCCCATTCCCATGATCATGTCGGCTTCAAGGAGATGCTCTGACATGACGCCGTTGATCTGCACTTCCGTAATCCCAAGCTCGATCGTGCCTGGTGCTTCGAAGGGCATGGTGATCTCGTAGGCGTAGACCATGTCGCCGACACTGAGCGTGATGTCCGTGAGAGCGATGGGCGTTGTGACGCGCCATACGGTGCTCACGAACTCCGTCGTGTATGGGATGGGAGTGCCACCCACGTCAAGCTCGCCGGCGTACGTGTCCGGCCAGACGTAGCTCGTGTCCGCATTGACATCCAACGAAGCGATCTGCGTCGCGAAAGAAGCGAGATCGACGCCCACTTCCTGAGGCGGGAACGGGATGTCCTCTCCGTATGCCGCTGAGCCCGCTGCGATGAGGAGCGACCCGACAGCCAACGTTCGCACTGAACAACTGCTAGGCATGCTCTTTCCTCCAACCCGCTCTCGATCGGCGGGAAAACAAGCTCGCCGCCCTTTCGGGCGACGAGCCGAAAATCAGATGACTCAACCGCGCCGGCGACGCAGCGCCAGGGCGCTCAGGCCGAGCAGGGCGAGTGAACCGGGTGCGGGCACATCCATGTTCGGCTGGTTCGGATCATCGAGAACCGCCAGCGTCTGCGTGACGTACGAACCCGCATCGCGCACCTGCACTTCGACCAAGCCCATGTCGATCGCGCCGGTCGTCCGCGTGTACCAGGAGTACTGCTCGGTGACGAACGGATTGCCGAGCGTCTCGGTCGACCAGTCGAAGAGCAGGCTGTCGTTGGCAGGTCCGGGGTTGAACGTCAGCACGGGATCCATGTCGAGATAGATGTCGCTGATGTCGTCGATCCGCCCCATGATCCCGCTGTCCAACTCAGCGAAGTTCAGGTCGATGTTTCCACCGGCGACGGCGAATTCCATCTCTTCGATCGGTGTCGGCGTGCCTTCACCTTCGAACGTGTAGAGCACGACAACATCGGTCAGCCCCGGCGTAAAGATCGGGCTGTTCCCGTACACCGTCGCTGTGATCGCGCCGTTGTAGGCACCGGCGTCGAACGTAATCCGATCGCCGTTCACCAGCCCCAACGACGACAGGTCCAGAACCTGCAGGCCGGCGGTCAATGTGGCGGTATCCGTAACGTCGACGCGTGTGTAGCCCTGCGCCATCGAAGCGACAGCCAAACCCGCAGCCCCTGCAAGCACACCTGCTTTGCACATAGTCATGTTCTCTTCCCTCTCTTGCCCGGCCTACACCGGCCGAGTCGGACGTGATTCACTCCCCGGATCCTGTAGGAACCCGGACTGGAGACATCTTCACTATGGTCCGGATATGCCCGACTGTCAATACATTTCCGATCTCTTTGCGTGGGTTCAGCAAAAATCGAGGACCCGCACCCGTGGCCGCACCCCCCCGAAAGTGGTGGTTTTTGATGCGACCGGCAGCGTCTTGTCGCACGCAACCAGCTGCGTATTCAGCACTTACGTTCTGCGCGCCCTGTCGCGAAGCGGCAAGCCGCCTGCGACCGACCGGATGCGTCATCACCGCCGCACCGCGCGGAATCGCGCCGCCCCGCGGCTACATGCAGGGACGGCAGGTGATGTCGGCTGCCACATCTCGCGTGGGCGGAGACTATCTCCCGTCAGGTCGTCGGATACGGCTGAGGGCACGAAAGAGAAAACCCAGGGAAGGCATTCCCTGGGCTTTGAAGTGATGAGCAACACAAACCACGGCTGGCGATCGGCGTTTACGAGAACTCGATCTTGTCGCTGCCGAGCGCGCCGTGCTCATCCATGCCGCCGCGTGTGGGCATTGACTTGCGAGGCCGATCGGGGTCCTGGCCTTCGCGCTCCTGCTCGCCGGCGCCCCATTGGGCGCGCTTGAGTGACAGGCCGATCTTCCGCTCGCTCGTGTCCACGCGAAGGATCTTGACCTCGACCTCCTCACCCGCCTTGACGATGTCCTGTGGGTTCTCGACCTTGTGGTCCGCCAGTTCGGAGATGTGCAGCAGGCCTTCCAGATCGTCTTCCAGCTCGACGAAGACGCCGAAGTTGGTGATCTTCGTCACCTTGCCGTGGACGACCATGCCCGGCTGGTATGCGCCCGGAATAGCGCTGAGCCACGGGTCTTCCTCAAGCTGCTTCACGCCAAGCGCGATCCGTTGCTTGGTCTGGTCCACGTCGAGGACCACGCACTTGACCGTATCGCCCTTCTTGAGCATCTCGTTCGGATGCGCGACCTTTCTGGTCCATGACAGATCGCTGACGTGCAGCAGGCCGTCGATTCCCGGCTCGATCTCGACAAACGCGCCGTAGTTGGCCAGGTTGCGGATCTTGCCCTCGATGATCGTGCCCTTCGGATACTTCTCCGCGACGAGTTCCCAGGGATTCACCTCGACCTGCTTCATTCCCAGGCTGATTTCTTGCTTGTTCTTGTCGATGTCGAGGACGACGACTTCCAGTTCATCATCGACGTTGATGAGTTCGCTGGGATGGTTGATTCGGCGAGTCCAACTCATCTCGGAGATGTGGACCAAGCCTTCGATGCCCTCGTCAAGCCGAATGAACGCACCGTAGGAAACGATGTTGACGACCGTGCCCTTGACGCGATAGCCCACCGGGAAGCGATCTTCAATATCCTCCCACGGGCTGGCTTCGAGCTGCTTGAGGCCCAGCGCGATCTTTTCCTTCTCGTAGTCGATGTGAAGCACCTTGACGTCGACCTGCTGATCGATCTTGAGCAGGTCGGCGGGGTGCGAGATGCGGGTCCAACTCATGTCCGTGATGTGGAGCAGACCGTCGATCCCGCCCAGGTCGACGAACGCGCCGAAGTCGGCAAGGTTCTTGACCGTGCCGGGGACGGTGTCGCCTTCCTTGAGCGTGGAGAGGAGCCGTTCCTTCTGTTCCGACCGCTCATCCTCGATGAGCTTTCGGCGTGAGACGACGATGTTGCGGCGTTCCTGGTCGATCTTGAGGATCTTGGCGCGGATCTCCCTGCCGAGGTAGCTGTCGATATTGCCCGGCCGGCGAATGTCGACCTGCGATGCGGGCAGGAAGACGGGCACGCCGATGTCCATGAGCAGCCCGCCCTTGATCTTGCGGATGATCTTGCCTTGGACGATGTCATCTTCGTTGTGGGATTCGAGGATTCGCTCCCAGCCTCGGATGCGGTCGGCCTTGCGCTTGGAGATCTCGACGATGCCGCCTTCGCCCTCGACGTTTTCGAGAAGAACCTCGACCTTGTGCCCGACGATCGGGTCTTCGTCTTCGAACTCATTGCGGTCGACCAAGCCCTCGGACTTGAGTCCGACGTCGACGACGACGTCATCGCCGGCGAATCCGACGATGATGCCTTTGAGGATGTTGCCGGGCGCGAATTCTTCGATTTGGCCGCTCAGCAGGGCGTCCATGTCTCCGGCGGCCGCGACTTCGCCGAGCGCCTCCTTGATCATCGCCTCGGTTTCGTCATCCGATACGGATAGCTCTCGCAGTAGGGTTTCATCGACCATGTTGGGGGGTGTCTCGTTACGCTGTGCGACGGGTATGAGGAAGAAGCGGCTACCCCGGCACCATGCCGAGGGCCGCGATGCGCCTCCCACCCAGCCGTCGATCTGGACGGGGCGCAGCGGGCAGTCTATCGCATTTGCCTGCTCGGTCCAAACCGCCCTGGTCCGCAGCTCGCCGCGAAGCCGCAAGCGGCCCCGGTTTTGCCTACCATGCCCGATGCGGATGATCCGCGCGGAAGGACGGAGCGGTATGTCTGGAATGCTCGATGCGGCGGGAATCCGCTCAGCGGTGGCGGGCGTGATCGACGAGCAGATCACCCGCGTCGACACGCTGTTTCATGAACAGCTCGAAAGCGACCTGCCGCCCGTGCGCGACCTGTGCAGCCACGTCTCCCGATACATGGGCAAGATGCTCAGGCCGACGCTGCTGCTCTTGACCGGGCTGGCGACGCACCCGCGCACCGAGCGATACCAACACGAAGACCTGCTCACCGACGATCATCGCACGCTCGCCGCCGTCATGGAAATGGTGCATATGGCCACGCTCGTCCACGATGATGTGCTCGACGAGGCGGACACACGCAGGCGAAGCCGGACGATCAACCGCCTGCACGGCAACGATGCAGCCGTCATCCTCGGCGACTACCTCATCTCCAACGCGTACCACCTCTGCTCACGAACCGGCTCGACGCAGCACGCCCTCCAGATCGCCTACACCACCAACGTCGTCTGCGAAGGTGAATTGCTGCAGCTTCACCACCGCGACAACTTCAGCTTGGACACCGCCACGTACCTGGAGATCGTCGGGCGCAAGACCGCATCGCTCATCGGCCTCGCATGCAGGCTCGGCGCGCAGTGCAGCGGCGCGGATGAGACGGTCCGCGACGCGACGGACCGCTTCGGCAGGCAACTGGGCATCGCTTTCCAGATCCGTGACGACCTGCTCGATCTGACGGGTGAGGCGTCGCTGGTCGGCAAGTCGCTCGGCAAGGATGTGCAGAAGGGCAAGCTGACGCTGCCTGTGATACACCATCTGGCGCGGTGCTCGCCGATCGAGCGGGGCAAGTCGCTGGAACTGCTCGAAGAGGCGGAGCAAAGCGGCGAACAGGCGGAACTCGTCGCAGCGCTGCACGCGACGGGGTCGATCGAGCATTCGCTGGAGGAGGCAGGCCGAATCGTCGAACAGGCGAAGACCGAGCTTGCGCATCTCACGCCGAGCGATGCGCGCGATGCGCTGCGCGAGCTTGCGACGACTGTCGTGCATCGGTCGTACTGACCCCCCCCACTTTCCCCACTGCGATCCTCAGCATCGCTACGCCATCATGCGCCATGCCGCCCCGCACTCGGGACAGACGACGCAGCCGTCATCCTCCGGCGTGAGACCGGTCAGGGTGTGCCCACACGACGGACAGCAGGCGTGCTTGAGCATGACCGGGACGAAGAGCCGACGCACGTGCCGCCGACCGACGAGCAACATGGCGAGGAGCACGGCGGGGGCGGCGAGTGGACCCAGCGCCACGCCGAAGCCCAACACCGTGCCGCTCGACTTCGCAGTAGTCGCCCAAAGCAGCGAGAGCACGAAAACGAGGAGAACGACAACCACCGCAGCGACGGCGAGGACCGTCTGAGCGACATACCGCCGATCCGACCAGGCTGTCCGGCGGAACGCTATCTCAATGACAAACCGGCGCTCTCTCGGCACGGCGCGGTTCAAACGCATGCCCTGCAAAGCCCGCAGGTGAGTCGGTCGATCTCGATCGTCTCGGATCTTCACGCAGCCGATTGTAGCTCCGCGACAGGTTCAGCCGCTCCTGGGCTGTGTAACAGCCCGGCTGGTGCCCCGCGCCGGGGTCGCTAAAATCTGTCAGAATGGCGGGATGGAACCGCAAGACACCCCTTCCGGCGCTCCGAGCGATCCCAGCGACAATCCCTTCTACATGCCCGGCGAAGATGACGCCGTGCCGAATGGCAGCCCGCCGACCGTCAAGCCGTTCATCCCGGCCTCGAAGATCCTGCCAGAGATCACCGTCAAGGCGATCGTCCTGGGCATCCTGCTCTCGGTCATCCTCGCCTCGGCGAACACGTACCTGGGGCTGTTCGCAGGCATGACAGTCTCAGCGTCGATCCCCGCAGCGGTCATCTCCATGGCCATCCTGCGAGCATTCAAGAAATCAAACATTCTGGAAAACAACATTGTCCAGACCGCGGCATCCGCGGGAGAGAGCCTTGCGGCGGGCGTCATCTTCACGTTCCCCGCGCTGATTCTGCTCGGCACGTGGGAGGCGTTCGACTACTGGCAGACGACGATGATCGCGGGCTTCGGCGGGCTGCTGGGCGTGCTCTTCTCGATCCCGCTCCGTCGCGCGCTGATCGTCGAAAGCCCGCTGCGCTTCCCGGAAGGCGTCGCCACCGCTGAGGTGCTCGAAGTCGGCGAAACGGGCGGCAGCGGCGTGGCCTACATCGCGTGGTCGGCTGTCATCGGCGCGCTCTTCAAGATCGGGGCGGGCGGGCTGAAGCTCTGGGCGGAGGTCTTCGAGGTCGCCGGCCACGTCAAAGGCTCGATCGCCTACTTCGGCTCGAACCTGTCACCGGCGCTCGTCGGCGTGGGGTTCATCGTCGGGCTGAACATCGCTGTGCTTGTCTTCATCGGCGGCGCGATCAACTGGTTCGTCGCCATCCCCATCGTCGCGAACGGGATGGAAACACAGGTCTACATCACCGTCGAGGAGGCTGCGGCGATTCAGGAAGCCGACCCGTCGCGGCGCGTCATCTTCCCCCTCGAGATCCGTCAGCGCCTCGAGCCGATGCCCATCACCGACGAGATGACGGCTGAACAGCTCGCGGAGGCAGGGGCACACAACGCCGGCCTGGCTGAAGAGAACGCGGAGATTGACAAGCACAACGCGAAGCTGGGCGAGCCTGTCCCGGCTGTGGATCTCGCCAACAAGATCTGGAGCAAGAAGACGCGATACCTCGGCGTCGGAGCAATGGCGCTCGGCGGGCTGTGGGCGCTCTTGCGGCTCTTCCCGGCACTGATCCGCGGCGTCCGAGCCAGCATCGGGGCCCACAGCCGAGGGCCTGGCGATGAAGGAACCAAGCTGCTGCGGACCGAGCACGACATCCCGTTTAAGTGGATCGTCATTCTCGGCGTGCTTTCGCTGATCCCACTGTTTTTCATCTTCAACCACATCACGGGGGGCAACCCGGGCATCGCAGCCTTCATGGCGGTCATCATGCTTGTCGCCGGGTTCCTCTTCTCCGCGGTCGCTGCGTACATGGCAGGTCTGGTCGGCTCGTCGAACAACCCGATCTCAGGCGTCACCATCGCAACGATCCTCATGTCGTCGCTGCTGCTCTTGCTGCTCGTCGGACGGGACCACCCTGAGATCGGCGCCGCGGCTGCGATCATGATCGGCGCGACGGTCTGCTGCGCCGCTGCGATCTCCGGCGACAACATGCAGGATCTCAAGGCGGGCCAACTCGTCGGCGCGACGCCTTACAAACAGCAGATCATGCAGGTCGTCGGTGTCGTCTCGGCGGCACTCGTCATGGCGCCGGTGCTCATGCTCCTTCTCAAGGCGTACGGCATCGGCGGCGACCCGACGGCGGAACATCCCGAGCCGCTCGCAGCCCCGCAGGCCGAGCTGATGAAAGCCGTCGCTGAGGGCGTCTTCGAGAACAGCCTGCCTTGGCTCATCGTCGGCATCGGGGCGATCATCGCCGCGGTCGTGATCGCGATGGACATCGTGCTCGAAACGCTCAAGGCGCCCTTCCGCATGCCCGTTCTGGCTGTCGCGGTTGGGATCTACCTGCCGTTCGAGCTGTCCGTCCCGATCCTGCTCGGCGGGCTGATTTCCTGGTTAGCCAAGCGGGCCTTACGACATAAATCACCCGAAGAGCGTCAGCGGGCGGCTCGGCACGGCCTGCTCTTCGCTGCGGGACTGATCACAGGGGAGGCGCTGCTCGGCATCCTGCTCGCCATCCCCGTCGCACTCGAGGTCAGCGACGCCATCGAAATCGGTAGCGGCGAGGCGGCGTGGCCCGGCATCGGCCTCCTGCTGGTCGTCATGGCCGGCCTGTACTTCGTCGCGAGGAAGGTCACAGCCAACTCCAAGGCGTAGGCCGACCCGCCTGCGCATGCCTACGATCACAGCGCGGAGGGACCGCGACCGTGACTTCTGATTCGGGTGAAAAGCTCAGACCGTACGCGCTGGACGATGCGCTGATCGACCGGCCGAACCTGTCCGGCGCTGTCGTCGTGGGCGAGGCGGTCGAGGATGTGATCGACACGCTGGCGTCGGACCTGCTCACCCACGCGAATAACTGCGTCCGTCAGTTCGGCGACTTCCACATCGCGCTGTGCGGCGGCAGGACGCCGATCCCGCTCTATCGCCGACTCATGCTCGACCCGGCCTACCGCGCGATGCCCTGGCGGCGCACGCATCTCTGGCTCGTCGATGAACGTCGTGTGCCTTTCGATCACGAGGAAAGCAACTGGCGAATGATCCGCGAGATCATCGGCGACCATGCTGACATCCCGCCCGTGCAGCTTCACCCGATCTTCGCGCTCTCGCCGACCGCTGACAGGGAGTACGAGCAGACGCTCAAGGAGACGCTCGCCTGGCGGGAGAAGGGCCACGACCGCCTCGATTACGTCCTGCTCGGTATGGGCGAGGATGGTCACATCGCATCGCTCTTTCCGGGATCGCCGGTGACATTTGAGCGGGATCGCCTCGTGAGCCTTGCCGAACCTTCGCGTGACCGTGTGACGATGACGCTTGGACTTATCAACGCGGCGAGGTTCGTGTCGGTCTTCGTGACCGGCGAGCATAAGCACGCTGCGGTGCGGAAGCTCGCGGGGCGCGGCTGCGGCGTCAGCGAGCTGCCCGCACTGGGTCTCACACCGCTGGAAGGCGAGTTGATCTGGTACCTCGACCGCGCCGCTGCGGGAGCGAGCTGACGCCCGGCAATCCGCTGCGCTCGATTCCTCTCACAGCCCCGCACGGCAAGGCTGGGTTCACGCCTGCACGTCAATCCGCGGCTGCTCCGCGTCATCATCTTTGCGAACGACCGGCTTGGGCGGCTCCGAGCGATGCGCGTCGTCGCGCGCTTCTTCCTGCTCGTTGCTCGCGAGGCGCTGCACTTCATCCGTCGCCATCGTTTCAGCGACAAGATGCTCGAAGATGTCGTGGAGTTCACGATCACGCGAGGTCTGCCCGGCACGACGGGCCTTACTCCCGTCCTTCGTCCGCGCTGCCCGGCTCGCTCCGGTGGCTGACCGCGCCTGTGATGAGCCTGCGATCTCCATACCCGCAGTATCGGTCCAGCCGCGTTGCGGCCTTGAACGCAAGGGGGTCCGAGAACGGCCCGGTCGCACCGGTCCCCTCGTTTGGGTGGGTTCGGCAAGTAAGAACCGCTGTCAGTCCCCGATGAGCAGTTCCGCAATTTGCACCGCGTTCAGCGCCGCGCCTTTGCGCAACTGGTCACCGCTGACAAACAGATCAACACCCCCAGCCCCCCGATCACCCTCGATGCTTTGGTCACGACGAATCCGGCCGACGAGCACATCATCCCCGCCCGCCGCTCGCAGAGGCGTCGGGAAAACCCCCGCCAGCCGATCGTCAAGCACGCGAATGCCCGGCGCCTCGGCCAACACCGCGCGAACATCCTCAGCCGACGCGGGCTTGCGAAGCGCCAGGTTAATCGACGCGCTGTGGGCGCGCATGACTGGCACGCGAATGCACGTACAACTGATCCGAGGCGGTACGACATCGCCCTCGGCTGAGCGGAAGATCTTGGCTGTCTCGCCCAGCATCTTCCGTTCCTCGACGTTCAGCCCGCTCTGCTCATCCACCGGCGAATCGTGGCTGAACACGTTGAACGCGCACGGCTCGGGAAAGACGCTCGGCTCCGCAGCCCGCCCCGCCAGCACCGCGCGCGTCTGCTGCTCAAGCTCGGCCATCGCCGCCGCACCAGCACCGGACACCGCTTGATACGTGCTGATGACCGCGCGCTCGACGCCGAACGCCTTGGCGATCGGCCAAATGACCACAGCCGTGATGATCGTCGAACAGTTTGGATTCGCAACGATCCCGCCACATCCCAGGGAGACGGCATCGCATGCCTGCGGGTTGATCTCCGGCACGACGAGCGGAATGCCCGCATCCATTCGAAAGGCTGACGAGTTGTCGATCACCACCGTTCCAGCGGCTGCCGCTGCCGGTGCGTAGCGCCTGGACACGCTGCCGCCTGCGGAGAAGAAGGCGAGATCGACGCCTCGCAGCGACGTGTCGGTCAACTCTTCGGTGATGTACTCCCGTCCACCCACGACGAACGTCCGCCCGGCCGATCGCTGCGATGTGAGCAGTTTGATGCGGCATCGGCCGAGTGTTCCACTGTGGGGGTCTGCCTCGATGATTCGGGCGAACTCGCAGCCAACCGCACCGGTGGCGCCGACGACGGCAAGCGTCAGCGTCGCACTGCGGAGGGATGCAGCACTGTCGGCGGGGGTTGTGGGGGCCGTGGGATGGGGGTTGGGGGTCATCGTGCGCCCATCGTAACTCGCTCATCGCCTCGAATCCCCCTACCATGCCGCGCAATGAGCACACTCGATGACAAGTCGCCGGTGGTCGCCATCGTCATGGGCAGCAAGAGCGATCTAGAGACGATGAAGCGGACGCAAGCGATCCTGGATGAGTTGGGCATCGCCTGCGAAGCCAGGGTGTACTCCGCCCATCGGACGCCGGATGCCCTCGACGCGTACCTCGCAACGCTTGAAGAGCGGGGTATCAAGATCGTGATCGCAGCGGCAGGCGGCGCCGCCCACCTGGCCGGGGTCATCGCGTCGAAAGTGTCGCTCCCGGTCCTGGGCGTCCCGATGCAGGCCTGGGCGCTCGACGGCCTGGATTCGCTCCTCTCCACTGTCCAGATGCCCAAGGGTGTCCCCGTCGCCACCTTCGCCATCGGCTCGCCGGGCGCTGTCAACGCTGGCCTCTTCGCTGCCCGAATCCTTGCGCTGAGCGACCCCGCCGTCCGCGGCAAGCTCGACGACCACCGCCGCAAGCAGGCTGAGGATGTCCTCGCAGATCAGCTTGACTGAGAGCAAACGGGCGCTCGCTGCACAACGGATGTACGCCGGGGGACCGCTGACGACCCCCACTGACGCCGCAGCTCGCTTCGATAGGCCCGAGCGTCACCGTGCCGATCGGTATAGTGGAGCATTCATGGCGAGCGACCCAATCATCTCCGTGCGCGATCTTGTCAAGCGGTTCGACGGCAAGATCGTGCTCAACGGCATCAACCTCGATGTCTTCCCCGGCGAGACAATGGTCGTCATGGGCGGGTCAGGCTCGGGCAAGAGCACGCTACTGCGCCACATGATCGGCTCGCTCCTCCCCGATGCGGGCGAGGTGGTTCTCTTCGGAGAGGACATTTTCAGCCTTTCCGACGAGAAGATGGACGGCGTGCGGAAGAAGTTCGGGATTCTGTTCCAGTCCGGCGCGCTCTTCAACAGCATGACGATCGCTGAGAACGTCGCTTTGCCTCTCCGCGAGCACACCGAGCTTGATCCGGCGATCGTCGACATCCAGATCAAGATCAAGCTGGAGCTCGTCGGGCTGCGCGATCATGCGGACAAGTACCCAAGCCAGCTCTCCGGCGGGATGAAGAAACGGGCGGGCCTGGCGCGCGCCTTGGCGCTTGATCCGCTGTTGCTCTTCTACGACGAGCCGTCCGCCGGGCTTGATCCGATCACATCGGCCGAGATTGATCGGCTGATCATCGACCTGACGAAGAAGATGGGCGTGACCTCCGTCGTCGTCACGCATGAGATGGACTCAGCCTTCGCGATCGCCGATCGCATGGCCATGCTGCATCAGGGCAAGGTGCTTGTCATGGATGAGCGATCCTATTTCGAGCGGTTGCGCGATATGCCGACTGCTCAGACCGCTGAGCTTCCCGAGGCGCAGCAGATCATTCGCCAGTTCCTGCGGGGCGATGCGGACGGTCCTGTGACGCGCTATCGCGCAGCGACGAAATACGAAGACGACCTGCTCGGCGCGCCGCCGCTCCCGCCGCTTGAGCATCCCAGTATTGAGCCGACAAGAGGAAAGAAGTAACTCGTGCACAGACTGATGTGAGTTTGGGAGGACGCTAGAGATGGCGACACAACGCGCGCGATCGCGCAACAACGTTCGGGCCGGTGCATTCGTACTGGTCTGTCTGACCCTGTTCATCGCCTGCGTCGTCACGCTCGGCGACTTCCTCACGATGTTCGAGCGAACCCGGATGTACGTTCTGGATTTCGAACTCGCCATCGGCGCGCCGGGGTTGGAGCCGGGATCGCCCGTCTTGATCGGCGGTCAAGATGTCGGCCGGGTCGTGCGCGTACAGCGCATGATGGACCGGGGCGATGCGGGCGTGATTGAAGTCACCATCGCCATCCCGCCTGATATCCAGCTCTACGAAGATGCCGCAGCGCAACTGGAACGGCCGCTGCTCGGCTCGGGCGCGTGGATCAACTTCCCCTACGTCGGCAGCGCACAGCTTGACTCGTTCGAGAACGACGACCCCCTGCTTCAGACCGATCTGGATGAACACCTCAACGCAACCATCGCACCGCCCGCCATCCTCGCGCAGGCCGGGTACGGGCCGCAGCAGCGCACGCAGGTCCAGGACATCATCACCAACGCCCAGGACATCGCCGACCGACTTCAGCAGATCACAACACACATTGATGGGGAGATCGAGCCGCAGATCACCGCCATCAAATCCCTCATCGAGGATGTCGAGGACATGAGCGCGCAGACCAAGGAGCACTGGCCGGAGTGGCTCGACGCGGTCAACGCCCTCATCACACGTCTCGACGAGATCTCGCAGCAGCTCGAAAGCGGCGCCGGCGATGCGCGCACGCTCCTCGCTGATGCACAGACCGAGTTCGATGACGCTGCCCTCAAGGTGCAACGTTCGCTCGACAACATCGAAGATGTCACGGAGATCGCTAAGAACGAAACGATGGTGCTCATCAACGACACCATCGCCAAGGCGCAGGATGGTTTGGATTCCTACCGTGAGTTCGGCGAAGAACTGGCCGACATCGGTGCGGAGCAGTCGCCCAACATCAGGCGCCTGCTCGCCAACAGCCGGCTCGCATCCGAGCAACTCAAACTGACGATGAACGAAGTCCGTCGCGCGCCGTGGCGACTCCTGTACAGGCCCAACGAGCGCGAGCTTGAAAGCGAACTGCTCTACGACGCTGCCCGATCCTATGCCGCCGCCGTCAGCGACCTCCGCGCCACGACCGAGTCGTTGCGAGCCACGATGCTCCGCGAAAACGTCCAACTCCCCGAGGATCGGGAGCTGTACGACCGTCTTATCACGCAAATGGAGGAGGCGTTCGTCACGTACCAGGATGCGGAGCAGAGCTTCCTCACACTCCTCGCCGAGTGAATCACGCCTCGGAGGTTGAGCCGCGACGCGCAGCGGAGCGCGAGCCGTCGCATATCAAATCCCCACGCCCCGCTACCGCCGCCCGAACTGACGTTCGAGTTCCGCCAGCGTGATCCGGATCGTCGTCGGCCGACCGTGCGGGCAGTTGCTCGACCGTTCAAACACATCACGCTTGCGCAGCAGTTCCTCAAGCTCTTCCGGTCGAAGCGTATCACCCGCCTTCACCGCCGCCTTGCACGCCATCATGTCCAGCACGTCGTGCAGCGCCCCTTCCTCGCTCGGCACGAACCCCTCCGACAACGCAACATCAAACAACGCCGTCATGAACGGCAGAATCTCAACCTTGCGCTCAAACAGAAACGACGCGAACGCATGCACGGCGATCGTCGTCGGCCCGATCGGCTCCGCCTCAATTCCAATACGCTTCAGCAGCGGACCAAGCGCCTCCAGCAGCCCCGCCTGCTCCGGCGTCACATCAAAAGTCTCGGGCATGAGCAGACGCTGCGACTCCAGCGGCCCCGTAGCGATGCGCTCCTTGAGCATCTCAAACATGATGCGCTCGTGGAGCGCATGTTGGTCGATGATGACCAGGCCGTCCGCATCTTCCGTCACGATGAAGCTGTTGTGAACCTGGAGCGCGGTCTCCGTCGATCGGACAAGGGCGGGTAGAAACTCAAGCGTGTCCGGTGCAGCCTGTTTTGCCTCATCGCTCATCGCGGCAGCCACCTCCCGGTACACGAAGCCCTGCTGCAATGGGTTGAGATGCTTGAAGTGATCCACGAACGCATGCGCGGAGGCTTCGTGCCCACCGCCGGCCTGCCCATGCGATGCGCCCCACCGCACCTCTGTCCCGAAACCACCACCCGCGAAGTCCGGCGTCAGGTCCGCGCCGGCAAGCGCATCCTTGACCAACCGAAGAATCGACCCGTGAATCATCGACTGATCGCGGAACCGCACCTCCGCCTTCGCCGGGTGCACGTTGACATCAACCGCGGAAGGATCGATCTCCAGAAACAGAACAGCCGTCGGGTGTCGCCCCGGTTCGATCAGCCCGCGATACGCCTCCCGCATCGCGTGCTGAATCGACTTGTCACGGATCGGCCGACCGTTGAGAAACACGTGCTGCGCCTTGGTCGTGTTCCGCGCGAGGCTCGGGCGACCCACCAACCCCCACACCGCAAGGCCGCCGGCAGCGCCCTCGCCCGGCGCTGCATCCATCGACACCTCAACGAGTTGGTCCTCCAGCTCCGTGCCGAGCAGTTCCACCACACGCCTGCGTGGCGACGCCTCCGGTGAAAGCTCCAGCACGATGCGACCGTCATGGGTGAGCCGAAAGCCGACCGCCGGATGCGACATCGCCAAGGTGCGCACCACCTGCTGGCAATGGCCGAACTCCGTCTGCACCGTTCGCAGGAACTTCCGTCTCGCCGGTGTGTTGAAAAACAGATTACGTACAACCGCACTCGTCCCGACCGGGCCGGCTGCGGGCCTCGGCTCGGTCGTCTCGTCACCTGCCGACTCGATCACAGACGCGCCCGCATCGTCAGTCATCCGCGACCGGAGCGCAAGACGGGACACCGATGCGATCGATGCCAGCGCCTCACCACGAAAACCCATCGTCGCAATACAGTCCAGGTCCGACACATGGGCGATCTTGCTCGTCGCATGCGGCGCAACCGCAAGCACAAGCTCATCCGCGGTGATCCCGCACCCGTCATCCGTGATGCGGATCAGCTCGATTCCCCCATGCTCGAGTTCGACTTCAATCCGCCCCGCACCGGCATCCAGCGCGTTCTCGACCAACTCCTTGACCACGGAGGCCGGCCGTTCGATCACTTCACCCGCAGCGATCTGGTTCACAAGCAGCGTAGGCAGCGATCGAATCGGCATGCCCCGAGTGTACACCCGCACGAATACTCGCGGTATCCTCCGGGCCGTCCACCACACCGCCCAGCCGGGCCTGCGAGGGAGCGATGCCATGAGCGACCTGACCCACCTCTTCGAGAAGATCGTTGCCCGCGAGATCCCCTCACACACCGTCTACGAGGATGACCTCATCTACGCCTTCCTCGATGTCAACCCGCTGAGCGTCGGCCACACGCTCGTGATCCCCAAGAAACGGTACGAATCGCTCGCCGACGTGCCGGAGGACGCCGCGGCAGCGCTCGGCCGGGCCTTGCCCAAGATCACAGCAGCGGTCGTTCAGGTCACCGGGGCTGACGCCTACAACGTCCTGCTCAACTGCGGCAAGCGGGCAGGCCAGGTCGTTCCGCACGTCCATTTCCACATTATTCCCAAGTACGAGGATGGCTCAGGCCTGGGCATCGGCTGGAAGCCGGGCGACCTCGCCGACGGACCTGCCCTGGCGCAACGAATCGCCGATGCCATCCATTGAGGTGGATCAGAAGGCCCTATCCACACGAATGGACAAAAAATGCGTTGCCAGAACCCGTAGCGCAGACGATAATACGAGTACATCGCTGGTAGCGATTCCGTCCGCTCGGCCAAAATGCACGCCGTAGCGGCGGACGAGCGCAGCGACGACCGAGGCGACAGGCCTTCTGCGCCTCGGGCGATGAGCCCGGGTCGACGGACCCGGGGGTAGACACCCGGCGGCGGATGCGTACAAAGCCGCGACGGCTGGGATGGCTGCAAGAAAAGGAGGTGATCTAGTGATTCATTCTGACTGTACGAAGGGGCTGCGCCGGTAACGGCAGCCTTGACGAAGGTGTGCGGCGCAGCCCGTGCACGAGACCCAAAAGGAACCGGCGGCCTGTCACCAGGTCGCCGGTTTTTCATGCGCCCCTACCAGCCCAAGCCGGTGCGCAGACCGCCAACAGCGGCCGAAGCTCCGGGTATCTCCGCTCTGATTGACACGCTCGACGAAGGTCCGGTCTCATGCGTTCACTCCAGGCGCGGAACTTGGAATCTTGGCTTGGATATCGCGGGGGTGGGGTTACACTTGTGGGCGAGTGGCCGGGCCGTGGGGCCGGGCGAAGCCATTTGGTGAATGCTGGTTCGAACGGAGGCGACGAACATGCGATATCTCATGCTGCTTCTTGCCGCGGCTGCATCGGTCCTGAGCACCGCACCGGCCCACGCCGACCTCGGCGATCAACTCTTCAAACTCCTGCCCAGCGACGGTGCGGCGTGGGATGAGTTCGGCATCTCTGTCGGGACCAGCGGCAGCACCACCATCGTCGGAGCCTACCAAGACGACGACAACGGCGAGAAGTCCGGCTCGGCGTACTTCTTCGACACCACCACGGGCCAGCAGCTCGCCAAGCTTCTGCCCAGCGACGGCGCGGCGCACGACCTCTTTGGCCACTCCGTCACGATCAGCGGCACGACCGCCATCGTCGGGGCACCCGGCGACAACGACAACGGCGCCGGCTCCGGCTCGGCGTACCTCTTCGACGCCACCACGGGTCAGCAAATCTTCAAGCTCCTCCCGAGCGACGGCGCGGCGGGCGACAGCTTCGGCTGCTCTGTCGCGATCAGCGGCACGACCGCCGTCGTCGGGGCACCCAACGACGACGACAACGGCGACAACTCCGGCTCGGCCTACCTCTTCGACACCATCACGGGTCAGCAGCTCTTCAAGCTCCTACCCAGCGACGGCGCAGAGCGCGACTGGTTCGGCTGCTCCGTCGCGATCAGCGGCGCCATCGCCATCGTCGCGGCACCAAACGACGATGACAACGGCGGCGACTCCGGCTCGGCCTACCTCTTCGATACGGCCACAGGCCAGCAGATCACCAAGCTCCTTCCCAGCGACGGTGCTGCGTACGATTACTTCGGCTGCTCCGTGGCGATCAGCGGCACGACCGCCATCGTTGGGGCACACTATGACGACGACAGCGGCGGCGACTCCGGCTCGGCCTACCTCTTCGATACGGCCACAGGCCAGCAGATCGCCAAGCTCCTCCCCAGCGATGGTGCGGAGGAAGACCGGTTTGGCTGGTCCGTTGCGATCAGCGACACGACCGCCATCGTTGGGGCGCACTATGGCGACAACAGCCGCTACCGCTCCGGCTCGGCGTACCTCTTCGACACAACCACGGGCCAGCAGATCGGCAAGCTGCTCGCCAGCGACGGTGCGGCTTTTGACGAGTTCGGCTGCTCCGTCGCAATCAGCGGCACGATCGCCATCGTCGGGGCACGCTGGGATGACGACAACGGCGGCGGCTCCGGCTCGGCCTACCTTTTCGACACCACCACGGGTCAGCAACTCTTCAAGCTCCTGCCCAGCGACGGCGCGAGGGGGGACCTCTTCGGCTGGTCCGTCGCGATCAGCAGCACCACCGCCGTTGTCGGGGCGTGCTGGGACGATGACAACGGCAGCTTCTCCGGCTCCGCATACCTCTTCGACACCACCACGGGCCGGCAGATCGCCAAGCTCCTCCCCAGCGACGGCCCGGGAAGCGACGTGTTCGGCTACTCTGTAGCGATCAGCGGCAGCACCGCCATCGTCGGAGCATGGCGTGACGCCGACAACGGCGGCGACTCCGGCTCAGCGTACCTCTTCGACGTTTCAGACCCCGCAAACCCCACACAGATCGCCAAACTGCTCGCCAGCGACGGCGCGGCGCACGACCTCTTCGGCCACTCCGTCGCGATCAGCGGCACGACCGCCATCGTCGGGGCACCCGGGGACGACGACAACGGTCACAACTCCGGCTCGGCGTACCTCTTCGACATTTCAGACCCCGCAGACCCCACGCAGATCGCCAAGCTCCTCCCCAGCGATGGTGCGGAGGAAGACCGGTTTGGCTGGTTCGTTGCGATCAGCGGCACAACCGCCATCGTCGGGGCTCCCACGGACGACGATAGCGGCGACGGCTCCGGCTCGGCGTACCTCTTCGACACGACCACGGGCCAGCAACTCCACAAGCTCCTTCCCAGCGATGGCGCGGAAGAGGACGAGTTCGGCTACTCCGTCGCGATCAGCGGCACCACCGCCATCGTCGGAGCACGGGGGGACGACGACAACGGCGGTGACTCCGGTTCAGCGTACCTCTTCGACACCACCACAGGCCAGCAGCGCCTCAAGCTCCTTCCCAGCGACGGCTGGGGGTACGACTGGTTCGGCAACTCCGTCGCGATCAGCGGCACCACCGCCATCGTCGGAGCATGGCGTGACGACGACAACGGCGAGCGCTCTGGCTCCGCGTACCTCTTCGACACGACGACGGGCCAGCAACTCTTCAAGTTCCTCCCCAGCGATGGCGCAGCGGAAGACTACTTCGGCATCTCCGTGGCGATCAGCGGTGCCACCGCTATCATCGGAGCATGGGGGGACGACGACAACGGCGAGCGCTCTGGCTCCGCGTACGTGTTCGACGCGGGCGGCGCGCCCTGCCTCGGCGATCTCGATGGTGATAGCGATGTCGACGAGAACGATCTCGGCATCCTGCTCGCCTGCTACAACATCGACGACGGCGGTGACTGTGATGACGACGGCGACACCGACCAGAACGACCTGGGCGTCCTGCTGGCGTACTACGGCACCGTCTGCGAATAGACCACCACGCCCCCATTGCGGCGACGGAGCAGAGCCGGCTCGTCCCCGAGCCGATGCACCACCGCACGGCAACACGCGCACGCCTGCACGCCCTGCTGCAACGGGGATGAGGCCGGGCTGGCCCCCCAGCGGTGAGACGCCCGGGCGGAGCCGGTCCTGGGCTGCGTAGCAGCCCGGCTGCTGCCAACTCGGTACACTGCGCGGCCCGGCACTCGCTGCGACCGATGGCAGGCGCGGGCGAGTCATCCATTCCATACGCCGGGATACGGATTTGGCCACCATGTCAGACACCGGACGAGACAAACCACTGCTGGACGACGCGCTACAGGCGGAGATCGACCAGGCGCTGCAGGGCATGTCAATCGAGGACTTGATGGACTCGGAGGATGGCGGAGACGCTGCGCGGAAGGAATCAAGGCGTCAGCGAGGGCAGGGGCGCGAGCTGCGCACCGGGCTTGTCGTCTCCGTCGGACGCGATGACATCATTCTCGAGTTCGGACCCAAGCTCAACGGCGTGGTCCCCGCAGCACAGTTCACCGAGGAAGAGATGCCGGTCGTGGGCAGCCGAATCGATGTGCTGATCGACCGGCGAGATGAGGATGAGGGGCTTTTGATCTGCTCTCGACCGGGCACGGTGGCGAAGGCGGAATGGGAGTCGCTTGAGCGAGGCCAAGTCGTCGAAGCGCGCGTCACGGGCACGAACAAGGGCGGGCTTGAGCTTGAGGTCTGCCAACACCGTGCGTTCATGCCCGCCGGCCAGGTCGATGTTCGGCATATCCCCGAGTTGAGCGTCTTCGTCGGCGAGACGCTCGTCTGCGAAGTCACCAAGATCGAACGCGAAGGCAAGGGCAATATCGTCCTGTCGCGGCGCGAAGTGCTCGAACGGGAGCTTGAACGGCTGCGCGAGGAACTTGTCAAGGAGCTGGCGGTCGGCCAAACACGTGATGGCACCGTCATGAAGCTCATGCCCTTCGGTGCGTTCGTGGACATCGGCGGGATGGACGGGCTGGTCCACATCAGCGACCTGAGTTACACGCGCGTGAACTCGCCCGAGGATGTCGTCAAGGTCGGCGATCAAGTGAAAGTCAAGGTGCTTGCGCTCGACCTTGAGAACAACCGCATCAGTCTGGGAATGAAGCAGACAGGTGAAGATCCGTTCAGCACCGCGGTGTCGCAGATCGCGCCGGGTGCGGATGTGACCGGTCGCGTGACCAAGCTCATGGACTTCGGTTGCTTCGTCGAGCTTGCGCCCGGCGTGGAGGGGCTGATCCATATCAGCGAACTGGCGTCGGGCAGAATCAAGCGATGTGCCGACGTCGTACAGGTCGATCAGGTCGTGACGGTGCGCGTGCTGGATGTGGATGCGGGCAAGCGACGGATCAGTCTGAGCCTGCAACAAGCAGCACCGTCACAAGAACAGGTGGATGAAGAGGCGGCGAAGATCAGCGAGGAATCCGTGGAGATGCGGCGACTGCGCGAGAAGTTCGGCAGCCGATCACTCAAGGGTGGCCTGAGCTAAAACCCCCCC
>JAGLTS010000048.1 GCA_023135165.1 Phycisphaerales bacterium
CCACGGCTCCACGACCTTGAGCGAGGTCCACCCATGGCGGACCTCCGGCGGACCACACCCCGACATCCC
The DNA here is from genome assembly GCA_023135165.1 of Phycisphaerales bacterium. Lineage (GTDB taxonomy): Bacteria > Planctomycetota > Phycisphaerae > Phycisphaerales > JAGLTS01 > JAGLTS01. The sequence goes on from JAGLTS010000048.1 coordinate 70, forward strand.
CCCACTGCGATTCACCTGCCGCTGTGAAAGAACATGCTGCCATGCGAGTCTGCCTCATCAGCATTCCGAAGTCCGGCACGAACCTCGTCGTCGCGCTCCTTCAACAGGCATGCCCAAAGGCCCGGCTCGTCGATCTGATGTATCCCGAGCCGTTCACCAACACACAGTCTCGGCTCGAATACTCGATGCGCTCGATGGCCCATGCCCGCCGTGTGATCGAGAAGACCGATGCGCCGGCTATTTTTCATTCACATATGGTCTTCACCGACTACCTGCACACGACGCTCTGGGAACTGGGCGTCAAGGGCATCTTCCTCGTGCGCGATCCCCGGGCGGTCGCGGTCAGCTTCGTCGACTATGTGATGAAGAACAGCGAGCACCCGGCGCACCGCTACTTCACCGAGACGCTCTGCGACATGGACACGCGCCTGCGCGTCACGATCGCCGGCACGGACCCTGATGATCCGGCGGTCCCATTCATCCCCGCCATGCGAGGCGCGTGGGAGCGTTACGTCCGCTGGCTGCGGCAGCCGGACATCTTGCAGTTGCGTTACGAAGGACTGGTGGGCAGCACGTTTGGCGGATGGAACGACAAGCAAGAGCAGAATATCCGCAGGCTCGTCGAGCACGCCGGGCTTGACTTCGATCAGAAACAGTTGCGGAACCTGATCGACCAAGGCACGCGCCCCGAGAAGTCCGTGACGTTCAGCAAGGGCGGGATTCACCGCTGGCGCGAGGCCTTCACGCCCGAGCTGCATGAGTTCTTCGCCGAGCATGCCGGCGACGTGCTAAAGATGTATCGGTACGATCAGTGATGTCCGACTCGATCCATCGCTGCGGAACCGACCGCGCCGCGCCCCCCGGGGGTCACTTCAATGCAGCTTGTCGATTCCAATCACACGAGCACGTCACATGTGCGCTCGTCCCGATTGTGCTCGCATTCATGCAGCCGGACGCCAAACCGTTCGTCTACTTCCAGTTCTGACCGGGGAGGATCAGGCACTCGCCATCATGGCGCCGAAGAGGACAGCGAAGAGCAGCATGCCGAGCATGAAGGAAATCGCCCATCGGATCACGACGAGCACGACCGTCTCGAAGAAGCCGATGCAGTAGATCTTCGCCAGGATGACCAGCGAGATGGGCAGCACGACAATCAGGCTGACCAGAGGCGACACGAAGAGGCCGACCACCGCTGACAGGGCGTCACAAGCGGCGTAGGCGGCAAGCGTGCGGACGACCAGGACATTGAACCGCCCGACGTCGTCGCTGAACATCTTTCCAATAAGCCAGATCGTCAGGACGCCGATCGGCACGGACAGGCCGAACGCGACGAGATAGCCCAAGCCGCCGAGCAGTGCGCCGGTTGTCGCGTTCTGGAACTGGTCGAGCGCGACAGCCTGGGTGTAGCCGGCATAGGCGGTGGCTGCGATGGCAATCGACCCGCACACGAACGCCACGAGAAGCATGAACCCGTAGACCGAGAACCAGTCCTCGCACGTGAGCTGCCGGTTGTACTGCTCTTCGGACATCAGCACGCCCTGAGCAGGAGCCGAGGCGGCAGCACCGATCGGCATTCCGGGCAGTCCCCCCGACGCCACGGCTGTGGCTGGGGATTCACCCGCCGATTGCGGGACTGATGGAAGTGGGGAGTTTGTCACCGTGGACATGGCGCGCCTCCTGATGGCCGGTCGGCTGAAGGTGAGATCGGACCCGCACACCGCCCGCTCCACCCATGCCGTGCGCCCCGCGCGATCTCCGTCAGGTCGGAATGGTCCGGCGAACTGCGCCGATCATCGCATTGCGCCGGTCGTATCATCTGCCCACGCGCGATAACGCGCTTCCGCCGCCGTGGCGATGCACGCGGTGTGGGGATACAGTGGCAGCCGGAGATCGTCAGCCACACCATGAACACGACAACGGCGCACCACACGATGACAACGATGACACGAGAAGAGCTCCTCTCAGAGATCGCCGCACGCAAGCCCTGGTACCAGCGGATCGAGTTTCCCGAGTACGGCGTCACGACGACCGACGATATTGAGAACGCCTATCCGGACAGAGCGCCGGACAATCAGGTCGAGGGTCTGTCGCCCGAGCAGGCCGCCCAGCAGCGCCCCGTTCCGAAGTGGAAGCATATCGAGGGCGTTCTTCCCGATGTGCAGGGCCTGGATGTGCTCGAAGTCGGGTCCAACTGCGGCTTCTTCAGCTTCAAGTTCGCCCAGCTCGGCGCCAAGCGCGTCGTCGGCCTGGATGTCGTCCCCAAGTGGCTCGATCATGCGCGCTGGTGCAACGAGATCCTCGGCCACTCGCAGGTCTCGTTCCACAACTGTGACTTCATGAACTTCACAGGCGACCCCAGCGAGGCGCACGACGGGCTGCTGCGGCACACCGACTCGCACATCCCGCTGCCTGACGACACGTTCGACCTGATCTTCATGAGCACCGTGCTTGACCACACGTTCTTCCCCTTCCTGGTCATCTACAAGATGCTGCGCATGAGCCGACGGTGGGTCGTGATCGACGGCCCGGTCATCAACACGACGAAGGATGAGGCGATCATGAAGCAGGGGTACGCCCTGGATGGCAATCGCCACGGTTCGGTCTTCACGCCTTACATGTTCGCGATGACGTTCTTCCGTCACGGGATTCCCAAGGAAGACGTGCACGCGCATGCGTACAACAACGGCGAGAACATGACGTTCGTGGTGGACACGACGAACATGCGCAAGGGGCTGATCGGCGCGTGAGGATTCAACAGCCGCGTCGCTGATCCTGGGCTGCGTAGCAGCCCGGCTACTCGTCAAGACGCTCCATTACATGATCGCTTCGATATGCTGTCGGCCCCGCCATCCGCTATGATTCGCCCCGTTATGGCGAGCGTTGACCCTGCCAATCTGCTTCGACAGCGTGTGCGCGATGCGATTGTCGCCGCATTCGGTGATGCCGCCGGTGACGCGGATGCGCTCATCGCGCCGAGTCGCAACCCGCAGTTCGGCGACTTCCAGTGCAACGCGGCGATGCCGCTTGCGAAGAAACTCGGCAAGCCGCCCCGCGACATCGCCGGCTCCATCGTCGAGCACCTCGATATCACCGACCTGACGGACGAGCCGACGATCGCCGGCCCGGGGTTCATCAACTTCACACTGAAGACGATGTGCCTGACGAAGCTGCTGTGCCGACTGGATACGTCCGATCTGGGCATCGAGAAGACCGATGCGCCTCGCCGAGTCGTCATGGACCTCTCCAGCGTGAACGTCGCCAAGCAGATGCATGTCGGGCACATCCGCTCAACCGTCATCGGCGACAGCCTGTCGAATGTGCTTGAGCGCCTCGGCCACACGGTGATCCGCCAGAACCACCTCGGCGACTGGGGCGTGCCGATCTGCATGACGCTCAGCGCCCTGCACGATGCGAACGTCGATCTGGACAGCCTCGACATGGAGATGCTCAGCGATGCGTATCGCCGGGCCACGTCCGACGGCAAGCCGGATTACAAGGGGCTGCAGGCCGTCCACGACTTCGAGCTGGGTCCCAAGACGGAGGCGGAACTCCAAGCACAAGTTGACGGCGCCGAGCAGGTCATCGCCAAGGCCAAGAGCGCGCTGCTCAAACTCCAGACCGGCGATGCGCAGACCGTCCGCGACTGGCGCAAGCTCATCGACGTCACCATGGTGGAGTGCGGCAGAATCTACGAGCGACTTCACGTCAACATCACGCGCGAGCACGATGCGGGTGAATCAACCTACCGGGACAAGCTCGCCCCGCTCGTCGATCGGTTGCTCGATGCAGGCCTGGCGCAGGTCAGCCAGGGCGCGGTCATCATCTGGATCGACGACGTCGAGGAGCCGTTCATCCTCCGCAAGTCCGATGGTGGGTTCCTGTACGCGACGACCGACCTTGCAGCGATCGAGTACCGCGTCGGCGAGCTTGCGTGCGATCAACTGATCTACGTCGTCGATGCTCGGCAACGCCTGCACTTCCGCCTCCTCTTCGCCGCTGCACGCAAAGTGGGCATCATCGGTGACGCGGTCGAAACGGTGCATGTGCCCTTCGGTTCGATCCTCGGACCCGATGGGACGCCGCTCAAGACGCGAAGCGGCGAGAACATCAGGCTGACGGACCTGCTCGACGAGGCGGTCAGCCGTGCAGCGGATGTCGTCGCCCGGAAGAACCCCGACCTGAGCGATGACGAGCGGCGGCAGGTCGCCGAGGCGGTCGGCATCGGGGCGATCAAGTACGCGGATCTCGCGCAGGATGTCGCCAAGGATTACGTCTTCACGTTCGACCGCATGCTGGCATTCGAGGGTGACACCGGGCCTTACCTGCTCAACGCGTATGTGCGGATTCAGTCGATCTTCCGCAAGGCGGATGTGACAAGCGCTGACTTCACCGACGCGGAGCTGCTGCTCGATCAACCGCAGGAGCGGGCGCTCGCGCTGGCGATGCTCCAGTATCCGTCAGCAGTCGAGTCCACCGCTGCGAAGCTCCAGCCGCATCATCTCTGCCAGTTCGCGTACTCGCTCGCCACCGCGTTCGCATCGTTCTACGAGCACTGCCCCGTGCTTCGCGCTGAAACGGACGATATCAAGCGGTCTCGCCTGCGCCTGTGCGATCTGACCAGCAGGCTTCTCGCCGACGCGCTGGGCCTACTCGGAATCCGCACGATTGACCGGATGTAGAACGGTCAGCCTTTGCATCTCACGCGCAGCGCGGGGACACTGCATGATGATCGACCACCGAATCGTGGAGAGAACTCCCATGACACATATCTTCCGTGCGTATCGAACCGCGTTCCCGCTGCTCGCCGTTATCGCTCTCTGCGCACCGGCCCACACCGTCACCGCACAGCCGGCAGCCCAGAAGATCGTGCCGAGGAACCAACTCGAACATCTGCGCGATGAGGATCGTGCATGTCTGGATGCGGTCATCGGCGAAGCGTTGCCGACGTTCCCGAAGGGCATCCATTGGATTCCCGACGAGCCGATGACACGTACCGATCTGATCGGCAAGGTCGTCGTCATCCAGTCGTGGACATGCAAAACGACGACGGGGCGCAAGAGGCCCGGGCTGGTCATGCGGTATCTCGAGCAGTTCGACAAGGCATTCGAATCCAGCGATCTCGTGGTGCTCGCGCTGCACACGCCGCGCGGGGCGGATGACGTCGAACACTCGATGCAGCGCCACCCCGTGGAGATCCCGATCATCGTCGATCCGATCGGCGCGCTGTGCGACGATCTTGGCGCGTATCAACGGCCGGTCAATCTTGTGGTCGATCGGCACGGCGTGGTCCGCTACGCGGGGCTGAACCGGCGCGGTCTGCAAACGGTCGTCAGGCGGCTGCTCGTGGAGAAGTTCGACCCGAAGAAGGTCGTCGAGCCTTCCGAGGACACTGATGCCGGTGATGCGGATGTGTCATTCCCGCCGATCACAGGCACGATCCGCGGGGCGAAGCGGGACATCCGAGGCACGCAAGCGCCGGAACTTGCCGTTGAGTACTGGATCACCGATAAGCCGAAGACGGCGGGTAAGGTGCTCGTGATCGACTTCTGGGCAACGTGGTGCCCGCCCTGCCGCACCGCGATTCCGCACATGAACGAGTTCGCCGAGACCTTCGGTGAGCAGGTGTGCCTCATCGGTCTGAGCGACGAGTCACCTGCCGATTTCGTCGCGGGCATGCTCAAATACAAGCTCGCGCGCGACGACTTCCACTACGCACTCGCCCTCGACCCGAAGCGCCGGATGTTCAACGTGATTCAGATCCAGGGCATCCCGCATGGCATCGTCATCAGCAGCGATGGCATCGTCCGCTGGCAGGGACATCCAGCCGGGCTGACTGAAAAGACACTGCGTCAGATCGTCCAGGCCGACACAGCCCGATCGCAGGCGAGTGGTGATTCCACCGGCGAGAAAAAGCAGAAGAAGCGCCGCTGGACCAAGCCGGAACAGGATTAGACAAGAACGTCCCGCTCAAGGAAGACATCAACGAGTACATGAAGCGAGAGGTTTTGCCCCACGTGCCCGATGCCTGGGCCGATGAGTCGAAGACGAAGGTCGGCTACGAGATCAACTTCAACCGCTACTTCTACCAGTACACCGCGCCACGACCACCGGATGAGATCGAGACCGGCCTCAAACGAATCGAGGGCGAAATCGCCGACACGCTGTCCGAGGTCACCGAGTGAGGTAACGAAATGTCTGAATCCGTTTCTGCGGACGTGATCGGGAAGCTGCGCGAGGCCGTTGCCGGTCTCAAGGGCACGCGCATCTGGAAAGAGATCGTGGAACCACAGGACGCCGTTCTCGCCAGATTCCAGCCGGCCTTCTCGCCCGAACACGCGGCGGAGATCACGTCCGACGAGTTCCGCAGCTTCCTGCTGATGGAGAACAACCATCACTGGAGCGGCCTTCACCGCCAGGGCTCCCGCATGTGTGCCGACATGGATAAGCTGCGCGAGGCGCTCGCGATCCTCGGCGACGAGACGAAATCCGTAGCGGATCGCCTGGACCAAGGGCCCAAAATGGTCCCGGGCATGGGCAAGAATATAGCCAGCGCCATTCTCCTGGTCATGCAGCCCGACAGGTACGGCGTGTGGAACAATCGTTCCGAAGGCGTTATGAAGCGTCTCGACATCTGGCCGCAATTCGACCGGAGAGAATTGTTCGGAAGCCGCTACGTCAAAGTCAATCAGATCCTGCTCCAACTTCGGGACGCGCTTCAAGTCGACCTTTGGACGCTGGATGCTCTATGGTGGTACTTGGACCAGAAGGAATCGGATGACCCGCCGCCAACCGGCGTCGGCGAAACGGTGCCCGGTGGCATGTCGGTGGAGTCCGAACAGCGGTTCGGCCTGGAGCGCCACCTTCACGAGTTCCTGCGCGACAACTGGAACCGTGTGGAACTCGGCCGGGAGTGGACGCTCTACCAGGAGCCGGGCGAAGAGGAGGCCGGGTACGAGTACCCATGCGACGTGGGCCGCATCGACCTTCTGGCGAAACACCGCAGCGAGCCACGCTGGCTCGTCGTGGAACTCAAACGCAACCAGAGCAGCGACCAGACCGTCGGCCAACTCTTGCGCTACATCGGCTGGGTAAAGCGGCACATGGCCGAAGACGGCGAGCAGGTCCATGGCATGATCATCTGCCGCAGGGCGGACAACTCGCTGCGGTACGCGCTCAGCACCCTCCAGAACATCGAGCTTCGCCTCTACCAAGTGGAATTCCATCTGGGCAAACCGGAAACGCTCCTGACCGCAAGCGGGAGGGATGGCGAATAAGCAGGCCAACCTATCCGGAATATGGGCCGTCGGAGAAACAGTGTCGGATACCGTTTTTTGAGAAACGGTATCCGACACTGTTTTCTTGGCTTGTTGAAACGGGACGCCGCATCCACACGCGGCAACGAAGGCAAACGCCTCAAGGCCAGCTGGGACCGCGATGACCTGCTCACGCTGCCCACAGGATGACTTTGCGATTGCCCTGGGAGGATTGGCGGTCCACACCCGGAAACGCCGATGCAAGGGCAGCATGGACGCTGCGCGCTGCATCCTGATCGGCAATGGACACACGATCGCCCAGTTGACCAGGCAGCTCGCGCTGGTCGGCGATCCGCCCCGGCAAATCGGCTGCGTCCTTCTTGAATTAGATAGCGAGCCCGTGCAGGCGCCCATCCTGGGGCGTGTCGGTGAGCTGGAAGCGATCGTCGAGCGTTATCGGCCGGACACGGCGCTGATCAGCCTGCCTGCGGCGATGAACGACCTCATCACGAACGTGCGGACCACACTGCGACGGCTCGGCGTGGCCGACCGATTCCTCGCCACGATCGAGGACCAGGTGGCGGGCGTCGGGCCGAGGACGCAGTTCACCGTCGATGCACCGCAGCTCATCGGCCGCAAGGCGCATGAACTGGATGAAGCGCTGATTCGCGCGACGATCGCGGGCAAGCGCATCATGATCACCGGCGCGGGTGGAAGCATCGGGTCCGAGCTGGCGTGCCAGTGCGCCCGCTACGAACCTGCCGCCCTACTGCTCATGGAACGGAGCGAGAACTCGCTTTTCGAGATCGACCGCCGCATCGCCCGCTTCTGGCCCAACCTTAAGAGGAAGGCGCTCCTGCACGACGTGGCGGATGCCCAGAGGACGCTCGCCCTGTGCCGGGCCGTCCAGCCGCACGTCGTCTTCCATGCCGCAGCCCACAAGCACGTCCCCATGATGGAGGATCACCCTGCCCACGCGGTGGATAACAACGTGTTCGGCACGAAGGCGATCGTCGATGCTGCACGAGAGGCGGGCGCTGACCGCATCGTCATGATCTCGACGGACAAAGCAGTCAACCCCGTCTCGGTCATGGGTGCGACCAAACGCCTCGCGGAGTTGTACGTCCAACACGTCAGCCGAGGGATCACCGAGGCAGGCCTGGACGGGTCGGTGCTGCGTATCGTGCGGTTCGGCAACGTGCTCGGCTCAGCGTGCAGCGTGCTGCCGATCTGGGGCAAGCAGATCGCTGAGGGTGGGCCGATCACGATCACGCATCCGGAGATGACGCGGTACTTCATGACGATTCCCGAAGCGGCGTCGCTCGTGATCCAGGCAGCGTCGTTCCCGCCGGACCCGACATCCCCTGCAGGCGGCGAGGTATTCATCCTGGACATGGGCGAGCCGATCCGCATCCTCGACCTGGCTGAGCGGTTCATCCGGGCGCACGGCCTGGAACCGGTGATCGGCGACGACTGCCCAACGGGTCGGAGCGGGCTTCGCGTCGTGATCACCGGCCCTCGCCCGGGCGAGAAACTGCACGAGGAACTGGCCCACGAGGCGGAAAAGACCGCCCGGACACCTCATCCAGCCATCCGTGTGTGGCATGGCGAGCCGCCCAGCGTGTCTGACATTGAGCGGATGATCGCGGATCTGAACGCTGTGCGGCGCTGCGATGACCACAGGCAGGTCCTCGATGTGATCCGCCGCTACTCCCCCAAACTAGGGGTGGCGCTGCAGGTTGCTCAACCGTCGGAAGCATTCGCAGCTTGATTCCGACCGGCAGGTTCGGCGATAATGTCAGCGTTCCGTTGGCGATTGGTTCAGATTCGTCAGCGGGCAGGAATGGAGGCGGCTGGCATCCTCGACGAAGTCGTGTGTTGATTCGCATCGGCGCTCGCTTCGGATCGTGACCCTTCTGTTCGCGGGTTGGATGGATACCACGAGTCGTCAGGACACGAACTCGACCTTGCATCGGTGCGATCGCGCCCGCGCGATGTGCCGATGTGGGATACAGGTACTTCGATATGACAACCACGCTGACCGACCGACAGCTCATCCTGCTTGAGACGAACGCGGCGCGCGACAAGGCGGAAGCCCTGCTGCACGGACTGATGCAGGCCAAGGAGGAAGCGGAACGTCAGCTCGCTGAGCACGAACAGCGCGACCCGATCAAGGTCGTCACCGGCCGATCGTCGATCGACAGCGCGATCAGCACGACCAAGCGGATGATCCAAACGCTCAACCGGCGCATGGCTGAGGCGCGTCGAGATCTGCTTGATGAGGACATGGCGATCCTGGATGAGATGAGCAGCGACGATGACTTCCTCGACGGGAACGGTCTGGCGGGCAATGGCACACAGCGCTGACTCGCCTCCGCTCCGCATCCGCAAGCTGCGACCCACCGCCATCATCCCGCAATACCACAGCGAGCATGCAGCGGGGCTGGATCTGCACGCATGCGTCACGGAGCCGACGACGATCGACCCGGGCGGGATCGTCATGATTCCCTGCGGCTTCGCCATGGCCGTCCCGGTCGGGTATGAAGCCCAGGTTCGGCCTCGCTCGGGGCTGGCGTCACGGCACGGCATCACGCTGCCCAACGCGCCGGGGACGATCGACGCTGATTACCGCGGTGAGGTGATGGTTCCGCTCATCAACCACGGTCGGGAGCCGTTCACCGTGCAGCCGGGCCTGCGTTTCGCACAAATGGTCATCGCACCGATCGCCCACGCCCGCGTGATCGAGGTGGACGAGTTGGATGACACATCGCGCGGCGCCGGCGGCTTCGGCTCAACGGGGACGTGAGTTGGCGACAAGCAAGGTTGGTCGTCTGTTCCAAGACGTGAAGCTGCAAGCAGTCTTGAACCGTCAAGCCGGCGGGGCGAGCGTGATCCTGCGGGTCAGGCGGTCGCCGTTGCGCTGGATCGTGACGGTCACTTCATCGCCGGGCTTGTAGCGCTCGAGGATGCGCAGCAGAGCCTCGCCTGATGTCACGGAGTCATCGTTGACGCCGATGATGATGTCGCCGACGTAGGTTCGGCCGTCCTGCTCTTCTCGCACGCCGCGCAGCCCGACTCCGTCAGCGGGCGAATCCTCGACAACCGACCGAATGACCGCTCCGGCGAGACCACTGCGATGTGCAATGCGATCATCGACAAGATGCACGCCGATGATCGGACGTGCCACATGACCGTACGCGATCAGTTGCGGAATGAACTTACGGACCCGATCCACGGGGACGGCGAACCCGATGCCCGCGCTGGCGCCCGACGGACTCTGGATCGCTGTGTTGACGCCGATCAATCGACCTGCCGAGTCGAGCAGCGGTCCGCCGGAGTTGCCGGGGTTGATGGCAGCATCGGTCTGGATCATGTCGTCGATCTCGCGTCCGTTGCGCGCCCGGATCGTTCGACCCAGCGCGGAGACGACGCCTGTGGTCAACGTCTGGTCCAGCCCGAACGGATTACCGATTGCGAAGACGTGCTGGCCAACCTTCAGGTCGTTGGATGTTCCGAGCGGGATGGGTGGGAGGCGATCGGCTGGTGCGGCTATCCGCAAGACAGCCAGATCCTGCTCGCGCGCGAGGCCGACGATCTTCGCCTCCCAGGTGGATTGGTCGGAGAGCGTGACCCGGAGCTTCTGTGCGCCTTCGATGACGTGGTAGTTCGTGACGATGTGGCCGGTCTGGTCCCAAATGAAGCCGCTGCCCGTGCCGGCGGGCACTGCGAGCGTGTTGAGCGAGAACCTGTCCCGACGCAGCGTCAGGTTCGTGACGTACACGACCGAAGGTGAAACCCGCTCAAAGAGGTCAATGGTCGCCCGCTCACCGGGTGTGAGATCACCACGAGGCTCGACGGCACGAGGTTCGGGCACGGCACCGGCAGGCTCGGTCAGACGGTCCGCGATGAGCATCCCGCCGAAGATCGCTGCAATCGCCACGGGAACGGCGATTCCACCCAGACGAAGAGGGGTGTTGCGCTGCGGTGATCGGTGTGTGTTCATCAGTTGATTCACCTTTAGATGGTGTCCGCAGCTGATACGGACCCGGATCGAGTCATCGTATGCATTCGGGATATGGGAGGAGAGATGCCATGGAACAAACGGACCGGGCGTCTGATAACGGAGCTGCGCGCGACCGACTCCCTTGCCGCAGGCGTCAGCGTGCGGCGCATCCTGCCTATCTTCGCGCGTACGCATGCTCAGGCATCCATCATTCTGACAAGATTCCGCCTTTTGGCCTTGCATGTGCGCCGAGAGGTGTCATACTGATGCGTGTCTCAAGCACAGGGACACGCAGGAGTGAGTCAGACTCCACATGTAACTTGATTGATCTGTATGTTCGCGCAGCGTTGTTGTGTCGCTGACAGTTGACGGCCGGCACGCCAGGCGAACAAGCAAGCAGTGTGGAACTGGAGAGCAGCCATCAGCGACACGCAGGGTCAACAACACCTTGGTCTCAAACGGTTGTTCGCCAGAACTTCACAAAACGGTAGGTGCATCACGGCAATGTGCGAGGTACTATGGAACGATCGGGAGCGTTTCGGAGGAGACGGCGGTCGCGCCGCTCGAGCGCTTTCACCGACCACATCGTTTCAGTCCAACGCCGGTAGGCGTGGAAATGTACCGTTCTGCACTTTGAGAGGATGGAGAGAGATGCTTACACGCACTCAGATCAGCACCGCCGTCTGCCTTGTCGCCCTTGCGGGCGCCGCCGTTTCCGCCGAGGTCTACGACCCTGACACCCGATCCGGAGAGATCTTCAGCTCCACCGATTCGGTCGTTGTCTTCGGGCTGGATCAACCCATCACAGTCCGCTACTGGGTTCCGCTTCTGCTCGATGAAGCCAGTTCAGCGCTCAACAACGCTCTGGTTCGGATCATCGACGGCCGAGTCCTCGGCGGGGTGAGCAGCTTCAGCAGTGCCGGCAACCCGAACCTCATCTGGTACCTCGGCACAGCCGACCAGCTCGACGCCAACGGTGGGTACACGAGCAACAACGTCCAGATCGACGAGTACCCTGAGTACCGCACCAACACGCTCGGCCAGATGCTGTCCGACGGCACGCTCGTTTACCGCGCCAACTACGCCGGGACCGCCCAGAACAACATCGAAGCCGTCCTGAGCGATGTCTTCAGCCAGCAGCCTCCGTACCCCGAGCCGGGTGTCGGCGATGAGATCCTCGACGGCCCGGGCACCTCCGGTGAAGCTGGATCCGTCTACCTCGGCAACCCCGCAGCGATCGAATCGATTGAAGGCGCGGGTTACTGGGTTGGCGTCTCGTGCTACGACGCAGGCTCCGGCAACGTGCCCGTCGGTGTGAACCTCTGGCTTTACAACGGCATCGCGCGTCCGGCCGTCACCGCCGACTACACCTACACACAGGCTGCAGCCGAGGCATTCGCCATCAGCCACGGCGTCACGATTGACCCTCCCGGTGAGGGTCGTCAGACCCAGCCGGTCCTCGCCAACGTCGAGGGTGTGCTCTACTGCGTGCACGGCATCAACGACACGACCGAAGGCGGCGGCGGCCGACCCGCCATCATGGCCATCGACGCCTTCGAGGACAACGATTCATACACCGGTGCGGTCGCGATCCTGCCCCCGCTCAACAGCCGATTCATCGACCACCAGGCGACGGGCGGCGGCACAAGCCCCTTCGAGGGCAAGCACTTCGATATGAACTCGACCGGCCAGTTCGTCGTCGTCGCTGAGACGATCCAGAGCGTCCCGACGTACTCGCTGCTGCTCTACAACCCGATCATGTCCGCCGGCCGAATCAGCGCGTTCGCATCCCCGATCACGATCGCCGATGCAGGCCCGCTGAGCGTCATCGACGAAGGGCTCGGCGGCCCGATCATCCTGCCGGACGATATCATCAACGCCATCTCCGGCGTGGGCATCAACGAAGCAGGCAACATCGCCTTCACCGCGACCTACGACACCGGCGAGGTGGATGAGTACGGCGACCCGATTCTCAGCAGCGCCGCCTACTTCTACGATGCAGGCACCGGCCTGATCCATCAGGTGCTCCGCGAGGGCGACCTTGTCGGCCAGGTCGGCAACCAGATCAGCGTCGGCCTGCTCCCGCAGGAAGGCTCCGACAGCTTCTACGGCCCGAGCCTCGCCGACGAGGCCGATGTCATCGCGTTCAACTTTCGCCCGGACAACGAGCCGACCGGCGGCGTCCGCGGCTCAATCGTCATCGCCATGGACCACATGGGCGATGCGGACTTCGACGGCGACGTCGATCAGTCCGACCTCGGCATCCTGCTCGCGGCGTACAACTCGACGTTCGGTACGCCCATGTACGACCCACAGGCTGACTTCGATGCCGACGGCGACATCGATCAGTCCGACCTCGGCATCCTGCTGGCCAACTACGGCCTGTAAGGGACCGCCCGTCCGGCCCGGACGCAAAACGGGCAGCGAGGGCTGAGAGGCTCTCTGATTTGACCTCAACCGGTGGGGTCGGCGGAAACGCCTACCCACCGCTTCGATCAGGAACTTGCCACAGCGGGAATGTTTCCCGTGATGATCGAGAGATCGTTTTTTGCACAGGGGCGTCATAGGGACGCCACAGGGAAATAATGAGGAAGTTTAAGATGCATAAGAGCCTTTTTGCTGCTGCTATCGTTCTTTCCGCCGGTGCTGTCGCCAACGCTGGTGTCATCCACTCTGTCGTTCCGGTTGACAACACCGCCGCCGACGCTGAGGTTCCGGGCTTCTCCAGCAACCATTACACCTTCGACCTGATGGTCACCGTGGATGCCGACGACGACTGGACGTCGATCTCCGCCACCGCAACCATCGATGATGTCTGGTTTGATCACGTGATGGACGACACTGGCGGAACCGGGAACGGTCTCACCGACAACCCGCCGAACCCCGCGTTCTTCCCGGCCTTCCCGGCCCTCGAGTTCGACAGCTTCTACGCTGCCGGTCTCTGGAACGCTCCGGGCTACGCCACTTCGCCGACGACCGTTGGCGGCGTCAAGGACGCCACGTGGTTCGACACCAACGTCAACGAGGGCGGAACCTACACCCTCGCCCGCTTCACGATCATCGCCGACCCCGGCCTCCCGGGTGGCACCATCCTCGGTTCCTTGGCCGGCTTCTCGACGATGCGGAACACCGCCGGCGATCCGTGGAACTACGACCTGAACTTCGTCGTCGTCCCGGCGCCCGGCTCCGCCGCGATGCTCGGCCTGGCCGGCTTGGTCGGCCTGCGTCGCCGCCGCTAATCGCGACGACGAATGAGAACTTCCGGTGAGCAACACAGGGCGGGCCAAGTGGTCCGCCCTGTTTCTTTCTCGCCACCGGCATCTCCGCAAGGATACTCGGGGGCAGGCCAGAACCATCTCGCCAAAACGGTCGTTTTTTCCTTCCACCGAGCAAGCATCGGCTATGCTTGTGGGGTACCGCTTCATGGTCCGGGCGCGCCGCGCCGATGATCCTGACGCAATGTGACACCGAGGAGAGCCTACGATGACCCGAACGCTTTTGCGCGTCGGCTGCCTTGTCGCAGCCGCCCTGGCCGGTTCCGCCGTCTCAGCCGATGACGTCACGCTCCGCATCATCACCTTCAACACCGAGGAAGGCATCGCTGACACATCCGCCCGCCGCGAGGCTGCCGGAAACCAGCTCACGACGCTTGACTTTGACGGCGCTGGGCCGAACGTCGGCCTAACGCCGGACATCCTCTGCCTCCAGGAAACCCGCAGCGAGAGCCAGCTCGACAGCTTCCGCGACGATTACCTACCCGGCCAGACGTTGCATCGCGGGAATCAGTACTACGAGGATCCGGGCGGCAATACGCAGGCGTTCATCTACCGGGGCGACTTCGTCGAACTGGACTTCGACGAGTTCCCACACAGCGGGCCGCGCAGGCATCAGCGGATCATCTTCGACGTGCCTGGCACGGATGAGCCGTTGGTCGTCTACACCGCCCACTTCAAGGCCTTCGGCGACGCCGGCTCCGTCGCCACACGGCGCGCCGAGGCCAACCACCTCGCCAACCGCGTGGCTGAAGACGCCGCCTACGGCATCGACACGGACGGTGATGCCATCCCGGATGTCTTCCCCGTCTACTACATCGTCACCGGCGATCTGAACCAGGATGACTTCGAGGACGACGTCATCGACGCACTGCTCATCGGCGGCGACAATCAGCTCGATACCGGCCTGAACGACATGCGCGTCGAGACGATCCTCGGCGCCGGCGTCGGCGGGCAGTTCGTCGGCGGGACGCAGAACACACGCTTCGGCCTGGAGAGCAGGCTCGACTACATCCTCGTCAGCGACACCATCTACGACCAGTACGACACGAACGGTGATGAGACGTGGTGGCAGTCGGAACTCAACGACGGCGGCTTCGTCTACGTCTCGGGCGATGACTTCGGCCAGCAGGCGAGCGGCGACATCGACGCCACGACCGTGGCCTCGGATCACGCCGCAGTCGTCGTCGATTTCACCATGCCCGGCTCGGGCGGCATCCCCGGTGATGTGGATGGCGACGGCGACGTCGATCAAAGCGATCTGGGCCTGCTCCTCGCGGCTTACGGCCACTCGATCGGCGAGCCGGAGTACAACCCCGATGCCGACTTCGATGACGACGGCGATGTCGATCAGTCCGACCTGGGTGTCCTCCTCGCCAACTACGGCACGGGTGGCTGACCTTCGCGTCTCATCCCTGCGAGCAGAAGTCAAGGCACGTCAACGGCTGCATTGCTCTGCGACGCCGATCCTGGGCTGCGTAGCAGCCCGGCTCTTGTTCGGGTAATGTTTGGCGTCCCGCGCGGAGTTGACCAGATTTCTTCACAAATCCCCACTTCCGTCAGGTGGATTCTGAGGAGGCGGTACTGCCTGAGGAAACCCCGTACCACGCTCCAGCGAGCGACACACCACAACAATTTGCGCGGAAATGGGGGCTTTCTACTCGCACACCGGCTGTTTGTCGGGTAGCCTACGTATGCGACGCGATTGGGGAGAGGGCTTCGGCCGAATCCGTTGGCCGGAGCAATTCGTACTTAGTGTCTCAATATTGAGAGGAATGAAAACATGTCAAAGTTTCTTGCTGTTGCAGTGATTTTCGCTGCTGGCGCTGCCCAGGGCGACATCATGCATAGTTTTGTCCAGCAGGTCAACACCGGCGCGGATGCTGAGATCCCTGGCTTCTCCACCACGTATCAGACGTGGGACCTTATCGTGACCGTCACGGATACCGACGACCCACCCCCCGCCATTCCGGATGACTGGACGTCGACCGCTGCCACCGCAACCACCGATGGTGTCTGGTTTGATCACATCATGGACGACACCGGCGGAACCGGGAACGGTGTCACCGACAACCCGCCGAACCCCGCGTTCTTCCCGGCCTTCCCGGCCCTCGAGTTCGACAGCTTCTACGCTGCCGGTCTCTGGAACGCTCCAGGCTACGCCACTTTGCCGACGACCGTTGGCGGCGTCAAGAACGCCACGTGGTTTGACTCGGTCGACAGTGGTAACGGCACCTATGTGATCGCCCGCTACACCTTCGGTATCAGCGACTACTTCACGATCGCGGGCACCAGCACCGCCAAGAACACCGGCGGCGAGCTGTTCCCCTTCAACTTCGTCGTCCCGGCTCCCGGCAGCATCGCGCTGCTCGGCCTGGGCGCCCTGGTTGCCCGTCGTCGCCGCTAATCACTAGCAGCAACGACTCGCGACACACGAAACCCCTCCGGGCGAGCCACACGGCTCGCCCGGTTTTCTTTTTGCGCGCCTCACCCACCACACACCTGAAAAATCGCGACCATTTGCTCCATTGCGCCGCAAGCAGCGCGTGACCGAATCGCCCAACTCAGTAGAATGACGATCCATTTTGGGGGCACCTGTATTCCTACGCGCATCTGATTCCTATCGGAGTAGAAAGAATGGCTGGACAGACAGTTGACACGACCGCCTCTGCCGAACGCGTTTTTGAGCCGGTCGCGCAGTTCGTGAAGCAAGCCCACATCACCTCCATGGCCCAATACGAGGAGATGTACAAGCGATCCATCGACGATCCCGACGGCTTCTGGGGCGAGATGGCGGACGACTTCCACTGGTTCAAGAAGTGGGACACCGTCCGCGGCTTCAACTACAACGTCAAGAAGGGCCCGATCTCGATCAAGTGGTTCGACGGCGGCAAGACGAACATCACCTACAACTGCCTGGACCGCCACCTCGAAACGCGCGGCGACCAGACAGCCATCATCTGGGAAGGCAACGAGCCGGGCGAAGACAAGAAGGTCACCTACCGGCAGCTCCACGCCGAGGTCTGCAAGTTCGCCAACGTCCTCAAGGCGCACGGCGTCAAGAAGGGCGATCGCGTCTCCATCTACCTCCCCATGATCCCCGAGCTGGCGATCTCGATGCTCGCCTGCGCCCGCATCGGCGCGATTCACTCGATCGTCTTCGCCGGCTTCAGCGCCGACTCGCTCGCCGACCGCATCGTCGATTCGACATGCCAGGTCGTCATCACGGCGGACGGCACGTTCCGCGGCAAGAAGCCGATCAATCTCAAGCAGATCGCTGACGACGCGATGAAGACCGCTGACGCCGACCCGGACATGGGCGGCAAAAAGGTTGAGACGTGCTTCGTCGTCCGGCGCGCCCCCGACGCCATCAAGTGCGACTTCGTCGAGGGCAGGGACATCTGGTGGGATGACGTCATGGCGGATGCCAGCCCCGACTGCCCGTGCGAGGAAATGGATGCGGAAGATCCGCTGTTCATCCTCTACACATCCGGCTCGACCGGAAAGCCCAAGGGCGTGCAGCACAGCGTCGGCGGGTACATGGTCTTCACCGCCGCGACTCACAAGTACATCTTCGACTACCACGATGGCGACATCTACTGGTGCACGGCTGACATCGGCTGGGTCACCGGGCACAGCTACATCATCTACGGCCCGCTGGCCAACGGCGCGATCACGCTCATGTTCGAGGGTATCCCGACGTACCCCGATGCGGGGCGATTCTGGGATGTCGTCGACAAGCATCAGGTCAACCAGTTCTACACCGCACCGACGGCGATTCGCGCTCTCATGGCTGCCGGCGCTGAGTTCCCCGACAAGCGCGATCTCTCCAGCCTACGGCTGCTCGGCAGCGTCGGCGAGCCGATCAACCCCGAGGCGTGGATGTGGTATCACAAGCACGTCGGCCACGAGACCTGCCCGATCGTCGATACGTGGTGGCAGACGGAGACAGGCGGCATCCTCATCACGCCCCTGCCCGGCGCCACCGTCACCAAGCCCGGCAGCGCCACCTTCCCGTTCTTCGGCGTCAAGCCCACCATCATCGAGGCTGAGACCGGAAAGGTTCTTGAAGGCAACGATGTCAGCGGCGTCCTCGCCATCTCCGAGCCGTGGCCCGGACAAATGAGAACGATCTACGGCGATCACAAGCGCTTCGAAGAAACCTACTTCGAGATGTACCCCGGGTACTACTTCACAGGTGACGGCTGCAAGCGCGACAAGGACGGCTACTACTGGATCACCGGCCGAGTCGATGACGTCATCAACGTCTCCGGTCACCGCATGGGTACCGCTGAGGTTGAGAGTTCGCTCGTCGCCCACCCGGCGGTTGCCGAGGCCGCGGTCGTCGGTTATCCGCACGAGATCAAGGGCCAGGGCATCTACGCCTACGTGACCCTCATCTCGGGTGTGGAGTACAACGACGCGCTCAAGAAGGAGCTCCGAGGCCACGTCCGCAAGCAGATCGGCCCGATCGCCAGCCCGGATGTCATCCACTGGGCGCCCGGCCTGCCCAAGACGCGATCCGGCAAGATCATGCGGCGTATCCTCCGCAAGATCGCTGAGGACGCTGTGGATCAGATCGGCGACACCTCCACGCTCGCGGATCCGGTCGTCGTCACGCATCTCGTCGAAGAGAAAGAGCGCATGGACGCCGCCAAGTAACGGCCGGTCCATTCGTCACAGCACGCTTCACACACACACCACAAGCCCAGGGAAAGCTTTCCCTGGGCTTTTTTTCGGGGTCTTCGGGACGTGGCAGGTCGGTTGCTGCTGAATCAGAACGACCAGCGGAAGTTCAGGCCGAGCATCAGCGCCGGGTCGGTGTTGTCATCCATGATCTCGTCGCCGGATGAGTCGTAAAACTCGTATTCCTGCCAGAGGACCGCACCGACGTAGCCGCGCAATGTGACGTTGGCGTTGGGTGCGTAGCTCACGCCGGCGATGATGGGAATGCGTGAGTCCTGCAGCACGCCGTCGGTGAGTCGGCCCGGCTGATCATCATCGAGGCGGAAGCGGCGATACTCCAGGCCGGCGGAGATGTCCGCGGTCCACACCCCCGCCTCGTCGATCGCATAGGTGAGCACCAGGCCGTCATCAACGCCCGCGGCGAGGTGCAAGCGATCGTCGATCTGCCAGTCAAACCTGATGTAGGGGAGCACGAAAATGTCATCTTCGATACGGCTTGTCACAGCGATGCCTGCGACGAGGCTGGCATTTTCATTCCACGCCCATCGGCCGGCGACGCCGCCTTGCAGCGTGACCGCGTCGTCCCAATCGGCGTCAGCCTCACCGCTGAACGTGACGCCGCCGAAGCCGAGCACCGACCACTCCCGGTCGATCACGTGTGTGTAGGCGAGCTGCAGGCTCGTATCGACGGTGCTGAGCGAGGACATGTCGCCGGAGAAGTCGTACTCGCTGTACTCGTTTGTGAGGCTCAGGCGAAACTGATCCTGACCAGCCAGCGGGAAGTCTAGGTCCACCCCGAAGAGCAATCGCCAGACAGCCACATCGCCATCCGCATCGTCGAGGTCCGCCTGGAATGTGTATTCCGTGTCGCCCAGGAGCGTGACCTTGATGTCGTCGGTATCGGCGGACGGCGCGGCCTCTTCTTCAAGCGCAACGTCATCCGCATCGCCCTGAACGAGGAGAGGCGAAGCGCCGAAGCAGATGACTGCGACGCCGATGATCGCGATCGTGTGAGTTGTGCAGGTCATGATGTGGTGCGTGCTCCTGTTTCCGTAACGGTCCGGTGCGGGACATCATGGTACCTGCTCATCCGATGTGCCATCGCGCAGCGGAGCTTCACATCACGGTCACACTCGAGCGCGTCGGATGTAGACGAGCCATTCCACGATGACGACAACGACCGCCGCCATGACCAGCCACCGCCAGATCTCGCGTGGCGCCGCCTGCGCGACGCCTGTCGAACCGATCACATCACCGCCCGCACGGATCGTGTCGCGCCGCTGCGCCAACGTCTCTCGCTCATCCGCGAGGTTCACCGCAAGGTGGTCAGGCGCATCCGGCGCAGCGCCCTGGACCGCATAGACACCCGCTACAGGAAGCACGGGCAGCAGCGCACGGGATCGGCCCGGCTGCACATCCACCCGCACCGTCACCGGGCCTTGGAGCGTCACACCCGCGGTGCCCACCTCGACGGGAACCGATGCCGACCTCGCCGTCGTGACGTAGCCGGCCACACCCGCATCGCCGGCGAATGTGAGGTACTCGACAGCACTCATCATGAAGATCGGGAAGCTCAGGTGCCGTTCCCAGGAGCTCTGCGCGACCTCGAATGCAACAAGCAGATGCCGACCATCGTCACGTTCGATCAGGCCGATCCACGTACCGGCCGCGCCGCGCGCCAACTCGATGCCGTCGGCAGGCAGGTGCAGTATGCCGGATTCGCCGACTCGGATCTGATCGAGCCCGATGTAGCGCATCAGCGCGTGCGTGCGCCGCCAGGAGAGGAACCGCCCGCCGCTGCGCCCCGCCTGCACGGGTGTGAGCGTCAAACCCTCGATCGGCAGCGATGCACCAAATGAAATCGTCGCCGTCGCGGGCAAGCGAGTCGGCGTCACGCGATCAAACACGATCAGGTCGTACCGCGCAGCATCCGCATCCGCCAAGGCGTCGAATCGCCGAGCATTCATCTCGTCAACCGCCTCGGGCTGGGCCGACTCGATCGCCGCGCCGATCCGTGGATACGCGCGACCATCCGGTGACACAAGCAACACGCGCGGTTTCCCCGCAGGCGGCAGAACGATCGCAAACGCATCATCCACGGGCAGGACATCATCGGCTGAAGCGCGCACGCGCAGCACGACCAGCGCGCCCTGGGTGTTGTCGATCGCATGCGTGACCGACGCTTCGCCCGTCTCGCCCTGCGATGTGCCTGGAATCGTCAGAACCTGCGAGTGAATCGGCCGATCATCCACATGCCAGACGGCGATGGCTTCGACGGACTCAGCGGAGGCGTTCACGATCCGCGCGAAGAACCGGACCGTGGCGGGATCGTTGTAGTCCCGCTTGGCATTCATCGCGACGATGCCGACGTTGTCGGTCCGTGACCCAGCCGGCCCGACGCGGATGAACCGAAACGCACCGGACGGGATGCGGATCGGCACGGGCTCGCCGGATGCTGACGCGATGTCGCCGTCGCTGATGAGAACCACCTGCGTCGTGCTCGCCTGCTCTTCTTCATCGGGCTGCACATACGCATGGACGAGCCGCAGCACGTCGGCAAAGTCTGCGGGCTGATCGGTCGGCTCGATTGTCTGGATCGTTGCGGTGAGCGCGCCTTGACTCGATGTGAAGTCCGTCAGCCTGTGCGCGGAGGCGGCATAGGTCACGATCATCGCCTCTCGCCCGGCGGCGCGCGAGACGGTGCGCCTGACAAGATCGCCCGCCAGCTCCTTGGCGTGATCGAGCCGTGACCGTCCGTCAGATCCATCCGTCGCGCGCATGCTCGCCGACGTGTCGATCACGATGATCGTTCGGTCCGCCGGCACCCCGACGAGGTTCAACACAGGCCGGGCGAGCGCGAGGTACAAGAGTGTCATCAGCAGCAGTTGCAGAACAAGCAGCCAACTGAACCGAAGCATGCGGAACGGCGCGTTGACCTCGATGTCCTTGACGCTCTTGCTCCACAGGAACGTGGATGCCACCTGCACAGGCCGACGGCGCAGCTTGAGAAAGTACAGCAGCACGAGCGGCGGGATCGTGCAGGCGGCGGCAACAAGCGCGATCGGCCAAGTCAGAAACGTCATGGCATGTCACACACAAGCAGCGACGCCCGAGCAGGCCAAGGCGTCAGCGCAAGTCCACCAGGCGCTACGCACTCGCCGCGCCCACCGCCTCCCTCGGCAGCGTCTCAGCGATGTTCGCAATCACCTGGTCAGTCGTGATCCCTTCCGCCTCACCCTCGAAGTTCAGCAACATGCGGTGCCGCATCGAAGACAGCATCGCAGCACGGATGTCGTCCATCGACACATTCGCCCGACCGGCGACCAAGGCGCTCACCTTCCCCGCGAGCACGAGCGCCTGCGCCGCGCGCGGCGACGCGCCGATCCGCACAAACTGATTCACCATCGGCGTTGCGAACTCACCGTCAGGATGCGTCGAGAGCACTGCACGCACCGCGTAGTCCTGCACATGAGGCGCCGCGACCACATGACGAACCAGCTCCTGATGCGCCAGAATCTGCTCGCCCGACAGCACCGGCTCGATGTCCGGCTCCTCGCCCGCCGTCGTTAGGTCCAGGATCTTGGATAAATCCGAGCGACTTGAATACCCAACATTCAGCTTGAAGAAGAACCGGTCGAGCTGCGCTTCAGGGAGCGGGTACGTCCCCTCCTGCTCGATCGGATTCTGCGTCGCCATCACAAGGAACGGCGGCTTGAGGGTGTGCGTCTCACCCCCCACCGTCACCTGCTTCTCCTGCATCGCTTCGAGAAGCGCCGACTGTGTCTTGGGCGTGGCGCGGTTGATCTCATCGGCCAGCACCATCTGCGCGAAGATCGGGCCTCGCTGAAACCTGAACTCCCTGCCGGTGTCCGTGTCCACCACGATCGTCGTCCCCGTCACGTCCGCGGGCATCAGGTCCGGCGTGAACTGGATGCGAGAAAACGTCAGGCTCAACGCCTCGGCCAACGATCGGATCAGCAGTGTCTTGCCCAGCCCAGGCACGCCTTCGAGCAGCGCATGACCACCCACAAACAGGCACGTCAGCACGCCCTCAACGACCTCTTCGTGCCCGACGACCGCCTTGGCGACCTGCGCCTTCACCGCGTCATAATCACGCTTGAATGCCGCCGCCGCCGCTTCCACACGAGCGATGTCCGTACCAGTCATGGCAACCTCCATCAATGGGAACCGTCGAGCACCTATGCTACCCGCAATCCCGCGCCGGGGATGCAGCCCCGCCCTGACGCCGGCCGGATCGCTTCCTACACTACTCCTGGTGGGAGAGGAGCCTCATGTTTCGATCCTTTCGACACCGGGCGCAGGCCGATCAATCCGCTGAACGCGATGTCCATGCATCGGCTCGCGACCGCATGGTGCAGCGACACCTGATCGACCGGGGCATCGACGACCCCGCCGTCCTCGCCGCCATGCGCGATGTGCCCAGGCACCTGTTCGTATCTCCCGAGCACATCAACTCAGCCTACGACGATCAGGCGCTCGGCATCTGGGCGGGGCAGACCATCTCCCAGCCGTACATCGTCGCGCTCATGACGCAAGCCCTCGCGCTCACCAGCACCTCGCGCATCCTCGAAGTCGGCACCGGCTCGGGCTACCAGAGCGCCATCCTTGCACACATCACACCACACGTCTTCACCATCGAAATCATCAAGGAACTGACCGACCGCGCTCGCTTGGCGTGGAACGCATACGGCTGCGCCGACCGAATCACAGCAACCACAGGCGACGGCCACGCGGGCTGGGCTGAGCACGCGCCCTACGACGCCATCATCGTCACCTGCTCGCCCGTCGCCGTCCCGCCGCGGCTGTTCGAGCAACTCACAGCCGACGGCCGGCTTTGCATTCCCGTCGGCCGACGCCTCGAATCGCAGCACTTGCTTGTCTACACGAAGCAGCCGAACGGCTCCATGCACAAGCGGCAAATCATTCCCGTCCGGTTCGTCCCCATGACCGGCGGCGATGACTGACATGCTCGCATAACCGCTGCATGCTGAACGCTTTGCGCGCCGAGGCTGGGCCGGTCGCAGCGGCTTCGATCCAACTTGGCGATCCGGGTATACTCGCCGGTCGAGAACACATGTTGGAGAGGTGGCAGAGCGGCTGAATGCGCTGGTCTCGAAAACCAGTTTCGCCTCCGGGCGAACGTGGGTTCGAATCCCACCCTCTCCGTTCCCCTTTACCCCTGCCTTGTAAGTCTCTTACGGGCAGGGGTTTTTGAGTGGGCGAAGCCGCGTCAGGCACCTGAGATCCAAGGCATGCCGACTCGCCCAGCTCGCGTCTGGCCATCGCTGACAGCATGCTCGGAGAGGCAGTGCAGATGCGCACAGGTCCGGCTGCGCCGATCCTTGGCAACTTGGAAGTCGAGCGCTTCTCGACCGATCCGTGCGCACGGATTCACGGAAAACGTGTTATCGGACTACAGTTTTGAGAGAGTTTCAGCCGGTTTGGGCGAGTTTCGGCGCGTTTTCGATCGGTTTCGGCGCGTTTTGGGTCGGTTTTGAGCGACATTTTGAGGCTCGCTCGGCATCGCGCGCGCATCGGCGAGGATGTACGGCAGCGGGCGGGATCACCGCGGTGATGCGCATGGCGTGGGGGTCGTGTGGTGCGTGGGGGTCGCCGTTGGTCCGCCACGGGCGGACTGCGATCAACCGATCCCCAAAGCCCAGGGAAAGCTTTCCCTGGGCTTTTTCTCATCCCCCCGCACCCTCACACCCCCACCACCTCCATCGCCCGCGTCGTTCAGCGGTGCCGGCTCGCTGTCTTGCTCGGTTTGGTCGCTGATGATCGTTGCATCGTCTCGCGCACGAGGATGTTCTGGTCGGCTGCGAATCTCGCCAGGCGCTCGGGTGACTGGAACTCCGGCTCCGCGACATCCCTCAGCAGGAACCGGTGCCGCTGATGCTTATCCAAGTGCCATTCGTATCCGACACCGTTTCTTCCCCCTGATTCGGCGTGACCAGATCACGAGATGCAGTGCGAGTCCGGGTCGGCGACGAACACCCCTGCTTTGCAGTATGGGCATGGCTGCCCGTCCAGTTGATACGTAGGCACGAGCTTGTGTGCAGCACAGTTGGAGCACGCTGAAACTGGAGCCAGTGAGTCCATCATGAACTCATGTCCGCACGACAGACAGAGGTGCGGGGAGTCGTTGCCGATGCACTGGTCAAGTCGTTCATGGTCCGGATGGTAAGCGTATTGCTTGGCTCCGGTTTCGTCGATGTAATACGGGTTACCGTCCGACCACGCCTCGATGGCATGGCCACATCCATTGCAGACGTATCGCAAACCTTCTGCCATCGGTGTATCCTTGGCTGCTTGGTGTCTTCGGGGAGGAAACGGGGTCGTAGCGCGTATACTATTTTGTGAAAGCTGGCCGGCTCCTCCTGCTCTGTGGAGTTCGATTCGTGCGATCGCCTCTCGTCCCCGTGGACGACCCAGGGCACGCAGCGGCGCACGGAGTCAAGCTCCGCTGGCATGACCGGCTCATTGACCGACTCGACCCATTCCGCAGCATCGAAAAACGGTATCCGACATGCTCTGTA
>JAGLTS010000049.1 GCA_023135165.1 Phycisphaerales bacterium
CCTGCCATACGCAGGACGCGATCATTAAGACCGACGGCACACGCGTTGACGTCACCGGCGGCTGGCACGACGCCGGGGATTACGGAAAGTGGATTTGGGGCGGGAGCATGGGGTTATTCGCCCTTACGACGTTCCAGGATGAGTTCGGTGACGAGTTCGACGAGACTCTGGCGGGCATGCCGATGTTCATTAACGAAGCAGCCTGGGAGGCGGACTATTTCTGCAAGGCGTATTGGGACGGCGGCTTTCATGCGGGCTTTACGCCTGACTTCGAGGACGTTTGCACCTGGCTCGGGGCGCCGGAGAACGAACCGCCGCGCGTGGTTTCAGAGGCCCAGACGTTGGAGCTTGACTATGGCATTACGAAAGGGCCGGCCATATGCATGACTGGTGCGATTCTGGCGAGAGCGGGACGGCTGATCGCACCCCATGACGCGGAACTGGCAAAACGCTGCATCGGCGTTGCCGAGGACGTCTACGATCGTTGTCAGAAGATGGACGCACCGGGGCCGATGCCCGGGTTGTTGCTTGCTGATCTGGAGCTCTATCAGATCACCGGTCAGGAGGCGTATGCCCGCGATGCCGAACGGCAGGTCAAGCGCATCCTGTCGTTTCAGGATGAAGAAGGCTTTTTCTACAGGGACGAGTCAAGAACGGCCAGGGTAGTGGAGCCACGGTATCATCTCCCCGCCCTAAACGAGTTCGTCAAGCTGAATCCGGAGAGCGAACTGACCCCCCGGATAAAGGAAGCTTTCAAGCGTTGGGCAGACTACGTCCTGCGGTTTACGGATCTTTCATCGTTCGGTCAGATCGGCGGAAAGGCCGACGACGGAACCATAAGGAACATCAAGCCCAACGCGAACAACGGACGGTTTGGAGAGATGGCTTGGGGCCTGGCGACCGCCGCCCGACTGCTCGAGGAGCCGAAATACCTGAAAGCGGCGGAGCAACAGTTGCAATGGATTCTCGGTTTCAATCCTGCGGATGTGTCCATGATGGCCGACGTCGGTCGCGGGCCGGGATGCTATCACACGCGCTACTGCTTTATGGAGGGCTGCGAGAGCGGTGTCGTTCCCGGCGGGATAACTCTGGGCATCGTTTCAGGCGAGGGTCATACGATCGGCCTGGGCGACATGGACACGAAGAACTTCGTGATAACGCAAGTCCCAATAGATTACCCGATCATCGACACGGACGTCTGGGGTTGGACGTATGCGTACAGAACGAGCGAATACGCGCTGGCGAAGGGCGCTTCGTTCATCAGAGCGGCGGGGCAGATAGAGAAGGCCTTACGGGAGTTGGAATAGCCGGTTTGACGTGCCGTCGCGGGAGCGTGCGTATGACCATGGTGCCGAATATCAAAGAACCCTACGGCAAGAAGACATGCCGGCGGCTGAGCGACCTTAAGGAGTACTTCGCCGACCGGAAAGCGGTCGAGGATATCCTTTCGCGCGACGACCCTGTTATTTATGAAGTCTACGAGCATCCGGTTCCGCCGGAAGGCGAGCACCTCATCTTCGCCACCACGGTTCTCCTGCCCGGCAAGGTGGGAGACGAGTTTCACTTTACGAAGGGACACTTCCATTTCGAGCCTGATGCGGCGGAAGTGATTATCGGAGTGGAGGGAGCCGGCATAGTGCTCCTTCAAAACAGAGCGGGAGAGTTGAGGCAAGAGCAACTGGAGGCTTCGGCCGCCGTGTACTCACCACCCGGCTGGGCTCATCGCGTCGTGAATACGTCAAATCGCAATCTCGTCTTTCTGTCGGTGTGCCGGGCGGACGTCGGTCACGACTACGAAACGATCATAGCGAAGGGCTTTGCTCGGAGAGTCGTGGACAAGGGAGACTGATATGAGAACTCGATATTCTCTGTCGGGCGCCATTCTTGGAGTCCTGCTGGTCGGATGCATTTCCTACACGTCGGCGCAGGATTCCAGGCAGGCTGTCGTCGAGAAGAAGGCGTCACCGATCACGTTGCGTTCCACCGAGGCCTTCGGCGAGGATTGGGCTGCGCGGGCGGATATGCCGGTCTTCCGCGATCTGGATGGCGCACCGCTTGAGGCGGGTCTCTACCAGAACAAAGACAAGCTCAGATTGGCGTTCCGCCTGATGACAACCGCCCCGTCCGGCGCGCCGGGTGTCGAGGTTGTTCTGGCTTTCGACCCGGTGTACTTCTTCATCAAGGGCAGCCCCATCCTGGTGGATACGTCCACGGGAGATCGGCGCGAGGTCGATTACAGGTTCGAAGGCGAGAAGATCATCTGCAAGTCGGTGCGGGCTACCGATCATTTGAAATACATCGAGTTGGACGTCTGCTCGCGCAAGCTGCGGAACCGGGGTGAACTGACGATTGAGGACCGGCTGAAGCAGGCGCGGACGATCCGAAGAATCCGACAGAGGACGGACTCCTGGTCGGCTTTGGCGCCGGATCAGATCATCGCGCAGGAGACGTTGCGTCCGATCGTGTGCCACGGCGGTTATGACGTAAGGGGCGTAAAGCACGCGGTGATCTGGGCCAACGGGATTGAGCTCACAGGTGAGTTTGAGCTGATCGATGCGCTGCACAACCGGCAGCATCCGGCGCGTCAACCGGTGATCTATCGCGGGCCGCTGCAAGAGACCGGCTCTCACGTCTGGGGGGGCAACAACTACGTCGCGGACTTCTCAGACTTCAAGGAAGAAGGATTATATTTCATCCGGCTACGCGTCGCCGAGACAAAGGAAGTAACAGACTCCTATGTCTTTCCGATCAGGAAGAGCCTCTATCTCGATCTGGCGCGCAAGGCCGGGCATTGGTTCTATTATCAGCGTTGCGGCATGGAGGTTCCGGGCTTTCATGAAGCCTGCCATACGCAGGACGCGATCATCAAGACCGACGGCACACGCGTTGACGTCACCGGCGGCTGGCACGACGCCGGGGATTACGGAAAGTGGACCGGCGGCGGAGCCGTCTCGATCATGGCGCTGGCGACGCTCGAGGACGAGTTCGGCCGTGAGCTTGATGAAACGCTCGGCGGCATGCCGCGTTTCCTGAACGAAGCAGCCTGGGAGGCGGAGTACCTCTGCAAAGGCTACTGGGACGGCCGCTTCCACGCGGGCTTTACGTCGGACTTCGAGGACGTCTGCACCTGGCTCGGGGCGCCGGAGGCCGAACCGCCGCGCGTCGTGTTGGAAGAAGACATGCTGAAGTACAAGTACGGCTATTCGGCGGGTCCGGGTCTGAGCTGGACGAGCTCTTGCCTGGCGCGGACCGGCCGGCTGTTGCTCGCGTATGACGAGGAGCTTGCGCAGCGTTGTATATCCGTTGCAGAGGAAGTTTATGAGCTTGACTTGGCGGTGGATCTGTCAAAGCCCGCATACGAAGAAAAGCAGAACTCGTATCTCTGGCTCCAGGCGGGTTTGCTCATGTCGGACATCGAGCTGCACAAGATCAGCAAAGACAATAAGTATAAAGATGATGCGAAAAATAGAGTAGAGAACATCCTGGCGCTTCAGGATGAAGAGGGCTGGTTCTACTTCGATCAGGCGCGCACTTCCGACAAGTATGCGGAATGCCGTTTTCATCTGTTCGCGCTATATGAGTTCCTAAAGCACAATCCAGCCAGTGAGCTGAACAGCCGCATCAAGAACACTTTCAGGCGCTGGGCGGACTACAATATGCGGTTCGCGCACGTATCCAACTTCGGCCAGATCGGCGGAGTTGAGGAAGACGGGCGTTTGAGAAATCTGTTTGAGAGCAATTACCGCAACCGGCGCGTGGGTGGGTTCGCCTGGGGCTTGGCGACCGCAGCGATCCTGCTCGAAGAGCCCCGGTACTTGGAGATGGCCGAGCGGCAGATTCAATGGATTGCCGGCCTCAACCCCGCCGACGTCTCCATGATGGCGGGCGTCGGGAAAGGGCCAGGATGCTATCACCACCGTTACAGCTTCATGGAAGGCTGCGAAGACGGCGTCGTGCCCGGCGGTATATTGAACGGGATCGAGAGCGGAAACGGCGATTTGGTCTACTTGGGCGACCTGGATACGAAGAACTTCGTGATCGCGGAAGTCCCGCCGGACTATCCATTGTTTGATACGGACGTGTGGGGCTGGACCTACTCGTACGCCACCAATGAATACTGGACACGGAACAGTGCCTGGTTCATCATGGGGGCGTTTCAGGTGGAGAAAGCACTGAGGGAGCTGCGCTAGAGCGGAGGCGTTCATGATAAGTGGAATCGACCTTTTCATCGTTATTTTCTTCATCGTGGGCGTCTTCGTCGTCGGCGTGTACTTCAAGAAGTTCATCCACACGTCGGAGGACTACTTCCTGGCGGGAAGGAAACTTACCTGGTGGGTGATCGGGATGTCGATCATCGGCACCAACATCGGCTCCTATGACTATGTCGGCGGGGCCGGCGCCGCTTACGATGTGGGCATCGCGCAGGCCAATTATGAATGGATCGGCGCCATACCGGCCATGGTGATCTCCGCCCTGCTCTTCGTGCCGTATTACTGGCGGGCGGGGGCCTACACGGTGCCGGAGTATCTGGGCAAACGCTATAGCCAGCCCGTGCGCGTCATCGAGGCCCTGCTCTGGGGCTCTTTTCTCGTCTGCTGTCTCGCCATTTTCTTCTGGGCCAGCGGCCTGATGATCAACACCTACGTCGGCTGGCCCATCTGGCTCGGGATTTTAATCACGGCGGTCGTCGTGGGAATCTACACTGTGACCGGCGGCCTCACCGCGGTCGCCATGACGGATGTGATTCAGCTCGCGATCATGCTGGTCGGCGGTTTCGCCGTCGCGATCATCGGCTTTCACGAGGTCGGCGGATGGGGCGGTCTGGTTGAAAAAGTCACCGTGGAGCACCCGGACCACTTCCGGCTGTTCCTCCCGCTGGACCACGACACCTACCCGTGGCTGGGGATGATACTCGGGCTGGGATTGGTCCTGTCGCCGGCCTGGTGGTGCTGTCATCAGGCAATTATTCAAAGAACGCTGGGCGCCCGCTCCGAGTGGGACGCCAAGGCCGGGATGCTCAGCGCGGCTTTTCTGAAGATGCTCGTGCCGTTGCTGTACGTCCTGCCGGGCCTGTTTGTTCTGGCGCTCGCCGCGGAACCGCTGTCCGACAAGGATCAGGCTTTGCCATGGGCGATCAAGAACATGCTGCCCGCGGGATTGGCCGGTCTGGTGTTCGCGGCGTTTCTCGCCGCCATCTTCTCGAGCGTTGATTCCACGCTTAACTCGGCCGTGACGATCTGGACGCGGGATATCTACCAGAATCTCTTCGTGAAAAAGGCACCCGACAAACACTATCTCAACTTCGGCAGAGGGCTGACGATGGTCTTTGTAGTCCTGGGCGCGCTGCTGGCCAAGCCGCTCACCACGAGCTTCGAAGGCATATACATGGCCATGCAGACTTTGCTTACGTTCTTTCAAGGGCCGACGCTGGCGACCGTCCTGCTGGGGATCATGTGGGCTCGGGCGACCCGCTGGGGTGGTCTGTCCGGGCTGTTGGGCGGGGTGGCGTGTTCCGTCACATTGCACATGACGGGAATGAACTTCCTCTACGTGGCCTGGTGGTCGTTTGTGGCAGCCCTGATTATCAACGCCATAGTCAGCCTCCTCACCAAGCCCGAACCACTGGAGAAGTTGAGAGGGCTCGTGTATGGCCTGGTGATGAAGGATGAACACGTTCAAAACAGTCTTTCCAGCCGAGTCGAGGGAGGTGAATAAGATGGCCGAGTGGCTCGCTGATATCCCGCTATACTGGGCCAAGATCATCGGCACGATCTTCTTCGTGTCCGTGATGATCTGGGCCTTGACCAGGCCGAAGGATTACATTTTCCAAGGGGCGCCCGATAGGAGAATCTGGCGGGATCTGAGGCTCTGGGCGGTCGTCGTCCTGCTGGTTCAGATAATCATCTACCTGGGATTCTGAGAATCTATGCGAAAGACCATTGGCACATCTTGCGTTAGGGGTATTTCCATATGCGAACGGTGCTGTGCGATGGCGGCCGGGGTTGCCTTGCTGGTTGGAGCCACACATACGCCGGCGGCCTGCGGTGAGGAAACCGTGACCGTACGCCCCGGGACGACTGATGTAGTGGTGCTGAATCCCGGCAAGGGCTGGGTCCTGTACGGCTTGCCGTTGTACCAGTCTGAGCAAACCCGGATGCTGGGCACTACCGGCTACCACCGTTTTGAGTGGGCCGAGATTGAGCCGGAAGAGGGCCAGTTCAACTGGAAGCTCATTGACGATTTCATCACGGCGTGGGCCGGGGTAGACAAGCAGTCTGCCTTCGGCGTCATGTGCGCCAATTCGCATTCGCTCCAGCCGTATGTAACGCCGAAGTGGGTTTTCAATGCCGGGGCGAAATGCAGGCGTGTGGAGCTTTCCAGGCTGGGCGCTTATGGTGGATCGCCGGGCGAGAAGATTGTACCGGTGTTCGACGATCCGGTGTTCCTGGACAAGCTTCGAGCATTCGTTACCGCGCTGGGCAAGCGCTACGACGGAAACCCACACATTGCCTACGTCGATATTCGCTCCTACGGCAACTGGGGCGAGGGGCATCTCTGGCCGTTCAAGGGTGAGCCGATTTCCAGCGACGTGCTGAAGCAGCACATCCAGTTTCATCAGCAGGCCTTTCGCCGGACGTGGCTCTGTCTGCCCTTCGGCGAGACCCGCTACGACGCGGTGTACGACTGGGCCGTCGAGCAAGGCATCGGTATGCGGCGCGATGGAATCTGCGGCAACAGCGATGGACACGAAACCGCCCGTGCCTTCGGGCACGCTCCGGGGGTCTTCGAGTTCTTTGGCTCGTATGAGTTCCTCAAGAAGCAAGGCGCGTGGGATGGCATGCAGCACGACAGCTGGGGCTTTCGGCTCGTGGACTGCGTTGAAAGAGGAAAACCGAGCTACATCGCCATGAGTCAATGGGGTAACGAGTCGCAGACCTTTCTCGCGGCCGAGCGCCCGCTGATCGAAAAGCTCGCCAATCGTATGGGCTACCATTTCGTGTTGAAGGAGGCTCAGTATCCGGCAAGTCTGAGCCGGGGCAAAGCCGGCATCGTACGCATGCATTGGGAGAATCAGGGCGTCGCACCCGTGTATGTGCCCTGTGTCTTGGCGCTGGCACTTCTGAACGATGAGGACAAGGTGGTCGACGTCTGCTGGGCCAACCAGTGCAATCCCGCTTCCTGGCTTCCCGGCCCGGTTGACGAACAGGTGGAGGTGTCCTTCGCGAGGCCCGGGCCGGGCACATTTCGACTGGCTCTGGCCCTGTTCCATTGCATCGGCGACAAACAACCGGCCTTCCGCCTGGGCATTGATACACAAGTTGTCAACGGCTGGTACGTCCTGGGGAATGTCCAAGTGCAAGAAGGTGTACCCGCACCTTGAGCTTTCGCCGGAAAGGCAGAGAACTCACTGAAAGGCTAAGTCCATGGAAGACATGAAACCAAAAGGCGACTCGGGACCAAACCCCCTGGAGGTAATGGGGCTCTTCTGGATTGCCCTGGGGATCATCATGGTGGTCGCCGTCTACGCGCCTCCGACCATGTTCGGAAAGCTGACGAATCTGGCGGCCGGCGTGATCCTCCTGGCGATAGGCCTGATTGCACTGCTCAAGGGGCGGGCAAAGCGTATCTCCGGCGAGATAGAAAACGAATGATGTTTGTCAAGCCCGCTGTCCGGAAGGATGCTGCCCTGAACAGATTTGCCAGGCGCAGAGGGTTGCTCTTTGCGATGAGCAGGCCGGAGCCTGAGAGAATCGAGCTGATCTACTTCCCGTATTACCTGTTCGAGCTCTCGCTCTTGGTGAAAGACGGCAAGCAGTCAGTTTTCGTCGCCGCGGACGGCGTGTTGGGGGATCTGGTGTTCCTGGAAATGGAGACGTTCGAGTTCGTGGAACAGGTGGATACCCCGTGTTTCGACTTCCATATCGACATGGAAAAGGCCATGGCGAAGGTCCTGGATGAGTACCAGTGGATACTGGTCAAGCATGGTTTCCACCGGAAGAATCCCCCCAAACTGGAAGCCGTCACGGACACGAGACAATTGTACTACCCCTATTGGGTGGCGTATTACAAACGACGAGATGGCTACGACTTCAATGCCCTGGACGCGGTATCCTGCACGCTGGTGGCAATTCCCATGCGCCGGGCATTTCTGGCAGCCTTCGCGCAACAGCAACTCGGACAGGCAAGAGAAGGTTCCTGACGCCCACCCCTCCGTTTCAACACGGCGTGTGCTATCGCGGGCGTGGGAGGGTTGCAGGCGGGACGACTACCGCAATGTTCTGAATGCCTTCTCCACTTGAGCGGCGGCCAGCATGAACCAGCCATTGGTGAAGTTCCGTGTTTCACTGGTGTGGTAAGCATATGTCCAGCCATACACACCGGTATCAACGATCGGGTAGTCCACAGGCAGTCTGTCAGCGATTACGTAGTTCCTCGTATCATAATCGCCCAGATTGAACAGCTTGCCGGTGCCAGCGTTGATACCATTGACGATCGAGCCGGGCACAACACCGTCTTCGTGTCCTTCGATAAAGCAATAGCGGTTGTGATAACACCCCGGCCCCTTACCAACGCCTGCCATCATCGAGATGTCCGCGGGGTTGAGACCCACGATCCACTGCAGTTGGCGCTCGGCCATATCGAGGTATTTGGTATCGTTCAGCAACAGGGCGGCGGTGGCCAGAATCCAGGCGTTTCTTGCCAGCACGCTGGACCTGCCGGGGATATTGCTCATCCCGCCATCCGGGCGGTATCCACCGACCTGTCCGAAAGGTGACATGTTGTGCAGCGGTTTTGTATATGTTAGCCACGAGGCGAATACATCCGTTATGTCCGCCTTGAAAGGCGTGTCCGGATAGAGCATCATGTATTCGTAAAGGGCCAAAAAGTGCAGATCGGGATTCGGCTGCCTGACGGTTTTTTCCTTGTCAGTGTGAAACAGGCCATCCTGCCCCCGAAGGGCCAGAATCACCTCAACGCGTTTCGTGGCGTCTCGCTCGTACTTAGCCTCGTGCGTGATCTGGGACAATTCCAGATCGAGCAGGAGCAGCCCGGCGTTGAACATGAGAAAGCTGTCGCCCATGCCGACGCCGAAAGGACCTCTGTCCCCGACATGGCTCGGGTCCGTTTCACGGAGGATGTCGTGGCAACTCTCGGCGATCTGGAGCGTTGCGCGGTCCACTTCCTTCTGATAAGGAGCTGACAGCCGGGCGGTCCGCACCATCGCTGCCGCGGTGAACAGAGTCGTGGGCTTGCTGCTGCGTTGATGGATTTTCTCTATTTGCTCGAGCGTTGCTATCCGCGGCGGTCCCAGTTCCGGCGCGCCGCTCCACATCCACGGATCGATACCGCGGTTCACGATCGATAGAAACGATCCTTGATAGTACACCTTCTTGAAGAACTGCACTTCCCACAGCGCCTCTTCGAGCAGTTTGGGGAGCCCGTCCCTCCGATCGCCCTCACGCTGCTGGGCACACTCCTCGAACAGATTGGTCAGGCCCCGAACGGCAAAATGTGCCGGCCCAATCCATTTGTTGTAGTCGCCGGCCGAGTGCCAGCCGCCGGTGGCTTCGACGACCCGCCCATCGGGCATGATAATCGCGTCATCGAGATGGCAGGCCTTGTGCCAGCCCGGGATCTCCGTTCCGCATCTCTGGTAATACAAAAACCCGGCGGCCTTCCGCCCCAGCTCGAGATAGAGCAACGGCCGAATGGGAAAGCTATAGGAGTCGCAGACTTCTTTCACGTCTTGGGCAAATCTGAGCCGGATTCTGTACAGTCCTGGCTTGCGGAAATCCGAGAAGTCCGCAACGAGGTTGTTCCCGCCCCAGATATGTTTCCCGGCATCCTCCAACGATCCTCGATAGACCACCGACTGGGTTGCCGGATGCTGTCTGTTGTTGAGCTGCTCAATGATCTCAAAAGAGCCGGACAGCACCCTGTTGTTCGTCCAGATGACCGCCCTCTTCGTGCCGTGCGTATGGTAGCCGCCGTGTGAGACGATCGGGCGCACCGCCGCAGCCTGCGCGATGATCTGCCCTTGGGCCAACGGAGTCCAACTGTCTATCTGCTGTATGATTCTCCTGACCGTCCGTGCCGTCCTGACCTTGTCCTCCTCTGTCTTGGGCTCCTCTCCCTTGAGATACCCTCTAACCATGGGCGACGTGAATCGGATCACGCGCGGAAAATCCGTTACGGTTATATCCCTGAATATGATCCGGCCGTCTTTAACTCGATGCTTTATGTTCTCAGGAACGCCGGTCAACAGATCGATCACAACGGCATCAGCCGGTTCGGGGTAATCTACATTGAGGACATCGATGATTACGTCAGCGGTGACTCCCTTGAATCCCTCATGCGCATCGACTCCAAGCCAGAACGGCACCAAGGCGGTGTACATGCCATCTTGGCCCTCCTTCAGATATATCTGCGCCAGAAACCGGCTATCTGCGGTGTTGTCGTCGGCGAGGCGCGACCAGCAGCGCAAATCCGTCCTGTGCCACGGAGTGTCATCAAAAAGAGCCGCGATATTCCGTATGACCGCGAACTCCAATGACTCGTCTTCTGCTTCGCCGACCGACCCGCGGGCGCCGGGCGTCCGCGGATGCCGATTGCTCGGCCTCACACCATGAGCCATGTCGAGCAGATACGTCCGCGCGAGGTGTTTCGCTCTGGCGCGCCCGTCCAGCTTGCCGGCGTCATCGTGTGACTGAAGCGTCTGGCTGTGGAGGTCTGGCCTTGCAAACGCGTGCGGCGTGGCGCCAGGGGTTGTACCGGCACAAGAACCACAACAAGCAGCCATTCCAAGGCATAGGCCGAGGACTATCGCATGTCCTGTACTGTTCATGCTGATCTCCTGAGCTACTAGTTTACCCGCCACTCCAAAACGCCGCCGGAGAATCCAGGACGCAGCTGAACCTCCAGGCACAACGCGTTTGTGTGAATGGCGTCGAACAGTATCTTATTGAAGCGGTCCACCGGACTGATTCGTGGAGTTCGTCCTCAAGTCCGCTCGGTCGCCCGAACTCCAGACGGGCGGGGGAACTCCTCTGCCTCTTCCACTCAGCGAGTTCGATTTCGCTGCAGGGTTCGAGTTGGACGGGTCTGCTAAACGGCAGCGGTTTGTTCAACAGAGAGTCTGAGAGTTCGCGGCGAGAACCTCGGCCAACGGAACGGAACGTACACGTTCCGGTTCGGACCCCAGTCCGCAGATCGCGAACCCGAGAGCGCCCCAGGGTACGGCGAGAGGCCCGTAAGCCTTTGGTACCAACGGATTACGACAACGCCCGAGGGCGTGGGCTCTCGGGCGTTTCCGCTAACTGGACTGGCCGTGGAAGTTCGGCCAAATGGGTGAAGCTCCCCGAACTGGACTCGAAACGGCCACCGGGTAGTGAGCGGACTGCGCCTCTTGCCTAGGCGTGTTTCAGGCGTGCCGGCACGTCCAAGTTTGCCGCATTCTGCCGCGCTGGCGGATTGTGATATCTCCCTAAGTACCAGTGAGATAAGGCGTTACGGCCGTTTCTCGCTCGCCTCTCATAACCCGGAGGTCGTAGGTTCGAATCCTACCCCCGCTATTCGCTAACGCGTGGAAGGCCAGCCACTTACGGCTGGCCTGTTCTTTTGCGCCAAAGACGCCAGGCGTGTCTACGCTTGCCGGTAGCTCCGCGATCGGTCTGGCATCACTCCTCTCAGAATCCGGAGGTCAGGAGTCGTCGGTGTAGTCGGTGTCCGCTTTGGAGGGACCCGTCCCTGGTGAAAACTCCATCCGGGGGATCGAATGACGATCCAAATTGCTCTCAGGATGGGCATTCCGTGCTCCAACATCGCCAGAAAGCCAGCAGCTTTCTCCATCGGGAGGCCGAATGGGCCTGCTCGTAAGTCGTGATTCGGCAAGGAGTACAGAGTTACTGCCAGGGACAAGGTACACTTCTCAAACTCTCGCGCTCCTTAGACTACAAACGCCGTCATGAGTCAGCGCGGGAGACGAGCAAACAGGACCATGGCCGCGGCGTAGGACACGATGGCAGCGATCGATACCATGTGGTAGCCCCCCGTCATCGCGAGCACCATGGCCAGCGGTGGCGCCAGCACCGACGCGAACCCGTTGACTCCCCACGCCCATGGAACAAGGGCTGACGCCGCCGCATCGACTCGCGTGAGCGCGAGGGGAAAGGGAAAACCCATGAGGAGCGCCAGCGGCGCCACGACCGCGACCCCCACCACGCTGCGCATCACCAGGGCGACTCCCCCCGCCAGATCGATCGACATGGGAACGAGCAGAAGGAGGTCGATCACCGCAACGACGATCAGCAGGGCGATCGTCAGCGCAACCGCGCGGCGGCCCGCTCCGGTGACGCGCTGCGCAACTAGGCTGCCCAGCCCAGAGAATGCCAGGAAGGCGGTGATCGTGATCGACGCCGCATGCACCGGGTCGCCGATCAGACGGGTGAGCCGGGACAGCATGACCATCTCCAGCAGGAGGTAGCCCAGGCCGATCGCGCCGAAGTAGAGAGCTGTGACCGTCTTGTCCGGCGCGCGCCGCACGCTTCGCACGATCAACAGCGGAGCCAGGGTCATGACAAGGGCCGTTAACCCGATGAACGCGGCGGCGGCCAGGACGAAGAGGTAGGCGGTATCGGCGCGGGTCAGCCAGAGATCGCCGAACGTCGCGCGAAGCGCACCGATAGATCGGATCCGGCAGAAGTCGAGGAAGAACGGCCGCTCATCGGTCGGGGGCCGGATGTCGAAGGGCCATGCCTCGATGAACCCCGGCGCGTCCGCAGAGCACAGACGGCGGATCGCGTGGTGATACCAGTCTCCTGCCTCTCCGGTCGGACCGTCCAGCATATCCGGCTGGTTGAGTTCGTCATCGCGGATGCCAGGGAACCAGACCGGCGTGAGGGATCGCTCCTCGCAGACATGCCGCACGCGCTCGATGTCGTCGTTGGACCAGGGTGATCGCTTGACGAGCGTGACAACGGAAAGGTAGTCGCGAACGACGACGAGATGATCCTGCGGACGGTCGATCCCGAACCGCCGCAGCGCCGCGACGACGGTGGCGAACAGCTTCAGGTTGTCACGTGGCGGACTCTGGATCCCACGGCAGGTCGAAAGCAGTCCGTCTGGCGCGAGCGCTGACAAAGCGGCCTCGAAGCCCTCCGTCGTGGCCAAGTGGTCTTCCATCAAGCCGCCCAGGCCGCCGGAGCCGGCCGTCATCGCCTCCAGGGCGACGAGTTGGATGAGGTCGTAGGTCGCCGGCGGATGCTCGACCACGTGACGCGGATCGGCGGACACCAGGCGAACTTGCGGTAGCGCGAGGAACGCGGCGCCGTAGCCGACGTCTCGGTCGCCGAGCAGTCGAACCAGCGTGCGGTTTGGTTGGACGACATCGATCGCGGATGCATCATGGCGCGCGCCAAGCCAGACGTTCGCGCCTCCGACCTCGCCGAGCAACAGGACACGCGGTTCCGGCGGGAGCAGATCGTACGGCACTGCCATCAGAGTCAAGTCGACGACCGCAGCCTCGTCGGGCGTGCGCGCGTGCAGAAGCGATCCCACCCAGTGACCGTCGATGATGACCGCGTCGATCGGTGGCGGCATGCCCTCCATCGAGAGAAAGGGGAACTCGTGGAGGATCGAGCCGCGGTAAATCTCGACACGGCCGCGCGGGCTCCGACTGAGGCCTACGCGGTGCGCTGATCCCTGTCGCTCGAACTGGGCGACGAGGACACCGTACTTCGTCGGATCCATGCGAATGCGTGGTGGATCGATCGCCAGCCAGACGGCGACGCCGGCGGAGAGGACAACGACGAGGCCGAGTCGCAAGCGCCACCTCTCGCGTGGGCCTGCGAGCGCTGCCGGCAAGGCGATCCCGCCGAACAGCGCTGGCAACCAGGACGCCGGGACGATGAACATAGCGCCGGTGGCGATGAGCGCGCCGGCGGCACTGCCCGCGAGATTGGAGGCATAGACGAAGGGCAGACGCTCCCGGGCGAGCATCAGCGCCAAGCCAATCACCGTCGCCCCGAGAAGGAAGGGAATCTGGAGCAGGATCCAGAACAGGATCCACCAGGCGATCTGCTGGAACATGAGCGTCGGCAGGACGCGGGCTTCGACCGGAACGAGCTGCGCAATCGCGACGCAAACGGGCATCGATAAGGCGGTCAGCAGCGATAGTCCCACGAACACCGCGTCGGCACGAGGTCGCACCCACTGGCGCGTCAAACACAACACCGTGCCGCTTGCCCCAAAGCCGAGCAGCGCCACGCTGATGATCAGGAACGCGAAGTGATGCCAGCTCGCAATGAGGAGCATGCGCATCAGGGAGATTTCGAAGCCAAGCACGGCGACGGAAACGAACGCCGTGATCCAGGCGAGCCGCGGGATGGAAGGGGCGGAGGACACGGCAGTTCAATAACCACGGGAGCGGCGCTGCGATGGTACGGGAACCGTTGGTTTCTGTCCCCTTCTCCGTCACGGTCAGGTGCGGTGATGGCCGGACTGTCGCTTAATCGTCTTCGTCTTCCCCGAGATCGCCCGTCAGTGGCACGAACCTGACCGCCATAAGGGAGCGCGAGCGGCGCTCACCCTCCTGAGTCTTCTCCAGAAAGATCAGGCGTTGCACCTCGTACCGCCCGCCGACGGGGATCACCATCTTCCCGCCGGGCGCGAGTTGCTCCCACAGTGGAGGGGGCACATGGCCGGCAGCAGCCGTCACAATGATGGCATCGAACGGCGCGTGCTCCTCCCACCCGTAGTAGCCATCGCCGTGCTTCCACTTAATGTCTGTGTATCCCTGCTCCTTCAGGACGCGTCCTGCAGTTTTTGCGAGCGGCTCAATGATCTCGATCGTGAAGACATTGGGGGTCAGTTGTCCGAGGACGGCGGCCTGATAGCCCGAGCCCGTGCCGATCTCCAGCACGCGGTCGCCGGGCTCAAGTTGAAGCACCTCGGTCATGAACGCCACGATGTAGGGCTGCGAGATAGTCTGGCCGTGACCGATCGGCAAAGGCGTGTCGTCGTAGGCGCGGTTGCGCAACTTCTCCGGCACGAAGACGTGACGAGGCACCGTGCGCAATGCCTCGAGCACTGTCTCATCGGCGACCGCCTTGCGTATGTCGGGCGGGTCAGCGATCTGCCGCCGGACCATTTCGTGGCGATCCTCGACGCGCTGGTCTGCGGCAGCCGGCCGAGGCGGCGACCACTCCTCGCGCGCCAGCTCGTCGCGCCCAGGCTCATTCGACGTCGCGTTCTGACCGGCGAGCGGCGTATCGACACCGCTGGACGTCTCGTCCTCGGGTGGCGCCAGCCAAAGGAACGCGGCGCCGAGCAGCAGGACCGTTGTCACTACTGCCGCGCTCGTGATGACCCTGATGCCGATCATGGCTTTCTCGCGATTCTCTCCCGAGGAGGCACGAGATGCAAGGCAATAATCGTCGTTGGGGGCGAAACACTGGGATCGAGGCCTCGTGGCAGCCCTCCCGCCGCGACTGCTCCCCCGCTCGGCTCTCTTGCTCGAGATCGCTGCACTCGAGCATCAGTTAATTGTCCTCCGACGCTCTGCCAAGCGCCCCCGCCTCCGTCAGTCCGATCGCATCCTCTGGGTCTGGCTGTCACGCCTCTGACCACAATGGCATCGCTGCATCGTCATCATGCAACCTGAGACCGTGATCCGGTGGCACCGCCAGGAATTGCGACTCGTCTGGCGTTCACCCTCCTTGCTGCAACCGGTGCTCACTCACTGCGCTGCCCGGAAATGCCGCCGCGAACGGCGTCAGGCCACCGGAAGGTAGGGGGCGCATGTGCCCTCCATAACGCTGACCTCCGGTCATTGTCGAGATCCATATCCAGGCGTGTTTTGGGCGTGCTGACACGTCCTGGTTTGCCGCGTTTTGCCGCATTCTGCCGAACTCGGAGATCCCCGGATCTTCATAAGTACCAGTGAGATAAGGCGTTACGGTGGTTTCTCGCTCGCCCCTCATAACACGACGGTCAGCGCCTGCAAGTTGTTGTGAATCAAGAACTTGCAGATGACCGCCGGGAATTACCTGGGAGGTCGGCTACTGAGAGGCTGGGAATAGAGATCTGGCGCAGGACTGGCAGGCGTGGGCAGTGCTGGGCAGGCGTGCGCGAGTTCTGATCCTGGGTGCACCTGTTCATCAAGGAGGAGAATGCGTGTGTGCGTATGCCCTGGTGCGACAAGGGGTGCAGTATTCCTGCCAGAGACAGGGGGAGACAACGAGGACGACTGCAGAAACTCAGCGGGTTCTGTGATACGACTGCGGCGGTGAAGAAGGCCAAGTCCGCCTCATCGGCGGGTCTCTCGATCGGAGGTTGTGATCATGGTTGGGCGAGCTGATGGCCTGAGCGAGGTACCCTCCTGGATCACAGGCTGCATTCCAGCGACGGACAAGCGTAGGGGCTGACCGCGAACGACGCGATCGTGGTCGCGGCTCGCATTCTCTGGAGTGAGCCCGCCGCGGTAGATTCCTCGCGCGCACGCGCGTGGCTCGCTCAACCCGCGGAGCCGACTAGCTTCAGCGGCTGATCTTCCGGGTCGCCAAGTCGGTTGACTGCGTTGCGGTTCGAGCCCGGCACAAGGTGCCCGTAGACATCCACGGTCGTCTGGATGGATGCGAGCTGGAGCAGCCACGCAGGCACAAATCGCTGCGAGAGAGGTCGTTTCGGTCGAATCGAGCGGTTCGTTCGTCTATGATCGCGTTTCGGAATCTGATAACTGCGAAATGCCGGTTACTTCTATCAAGTTCATCGGGAGTCTGGTTCCTTACCTGGCTATCTGCTGCACACCCATGTGGTTCTGGGAGATTGCCAGAAAAGCCCGGCATCGTCGCATTGGTGATGTCATGCTTGGGCACCTCCGCTGCCCGCACTGCGGCTACGACATCTGCGGTCTGCCCATCGATCCTGAGGATGGAGCCACCGTCTGCCCTGACTGCGGCTGTGCCTGGAGATTGGATGATCGCCGGAATGCTGGAGGTCAGGATAAATGACTGAGAAGGAATCGCCCCCGCACCAAGAGGCCGGACATCTCAAGGGTGTTCTGGGAAAACCGGGCCTGCTGCGTGCACTGAGCTATCCCTTTCGACAGACTTGGCGCGCCATTCTCTACGTGGACAGTGCTTGGGCGAGAGGGCACCCGGAGCTTGAGTTGTTTCCAACCGCCAGGGACCGCCGAAACGCTCTGCGCCGGGCCATGTCCAAAATCATGTTGCGCCGACCGTTCTGGGTGGCGGTCGCGAAAACCGTAGCGTTAGTAGTTCTGCTCGGATTGCTGGCGACCACTGTGTTTGGCGCAATTCAGCCGCAGTTTCGGCTGCCGAGCCGCGCGGAACTGATCTGGTTCGTTCCACCGCTACTGGTGGTGCTGGTCATCGCAGGCGCGTTCTTCGGGAACGTATGGATGAAACGCTACGTTCCAGAGCTCCTTCGGCACGAGCTTCTCGACTGTGGAGTCCCTATCTGCGTCCCTTGCGGCTACCCCCTGATCGGTGCGCCCGGCCCAAACTGCCCCGAGTGCGGCAGGCCGTTCGACGAACAGGTGCAGCGGATTCTTGTGAAGAGGGCCGTTACCGAAGCATAACCCATGGAAGCGGAACGTCGGGATGACCGCAGGCGGCGATAGTGCGGCCGGGATAGCACACTTGTCCCTGGTGCAAACTGCATCCGGTGTGTGGAGGGCGGC
Organism: Phycisphaerales bacterium; assembly: GCA_023135165.1. Lineage (GTDB taxonomy): Bacteria > Planctomycetota > Phycisphaerae > Phycisphaerales > JAGLTS01 > JAGLTS01. The sequence continues at coordinate 17,702 of JAGLTS010000049.1, forward strand.
CTGACGAAGCGCCGCTGCGGATTCGGGGGTGTCGGGCTGCGGCTACATGACGGTCCCGTGCCGCGTCCAGAGGAAGCGATCCCGCTGCTGTGATGTCGGCTGCCCAGTCGTCCGCATCAGCCCATATCGCCTCACTGCAGTCGCCGCAACTCGATGTCCCGCGGGCTTGCCCTGAGCTTGCCGGTGCGCCCCGTTTTGCCGCATTCTGCCGAGTTCGGAGATCGCGACATCTGCATAAGTACCAGTGAGATAAGGCGTTACGGCCGTTTCTCGCTCGCCTCTCATAACCCGGAGGTCGTAGGTTCGAATCCTACCCCCGCTATTCGCTAACGCGTGGAAGGCCAGCCACTTACGGCTGGCCTGTTCTTTTGCGCCAAGAACGCCAGGCGTGTGTAGGCGTGTCTACGCTTGCCGGTAATTCCGCGATCGCTCTCGGGCTGGATCAACCGATGTTCCGTCAGGATCCGGCGAACGGTCAACCACTGCTTCGTGTCCGAGATTCGCCAGTGCCCCGTTGGTCTCGAATTGCCCCACGTCCGTTCTCGACATTCATGCGAGCAGCCGGTTCCCGAAGCACCCCCCGTCGATCCAGGTCGACCTGGATCACCGATTGCGCTTGCGTCGATCTCCCGAGCGACCAGTTGTCGGTATCACCGAAGGACCGTATACGGAGTGACGACGCGGCACAGATTGGAAGCCGAGTGACAACCGAGCGTCTCGCCTTTGGCTGAAAAGCGACCCCGCTGGCTCGGTGAATGGGAACCTCGGCATGTCGTGAAGCTCTCGGAGAGCCTCACTCTCCTCTCGCGGGTCATTGGTCACGCCAAGTTGGCGCTGGCTGCCCCGCCCGCCAAAGCTCGGCAGCAATGTCTGCAGTGGTGGATTGAACATCCGTCCATCCTACCTCTCGTCGGAATGCTCCGATTCCGACCAAGGAAGCTGACCGTTGCGCTCTTACAGCGTCACGCATCGCCTGCAGTCATGGCTCGGCCTAGTCTTGGAACGGAACGGGTCGCTGCTGCCGCTGCCATTCAGACATCTCAGGCTGAGAGGTTCTATACTGGACTGGTAAGAATCCTTCATGCGGTGACCACCGGAGTCGTCGGCGCACAGAGCGTAGGAGGAGATGCCGTCGTGTTGTGGCGATCATTACCCGTAATGTCCGGCGCTGTAGCACTTGTCCTCATGGCTTCGTGTATGCCCTCGCCTGGCAGGGCGATCCGTGCCGACGATGAGGTTGAGCCCGTCCGACTCATCACGCTTGACCCGGGGCACTTCCACGCGGCGCTGGTGCAGAAGAGGATGTACGGCGATGCCGTGGCACCGATCGTCCACGTGTACGCTCCGCCCGGGCCAGACGTTGACGATCATCGGCGACGCATCGACGGCTTCAATGGCCGGAGCGAATCTCCCACGCACTGGGAGGAGCGCGTCTATACGGGAGACGACTTCCTCCAGCGCCTCCTGCGCGAGCGCCCCGGGAACGTCGTCGTGATCTCCGGGAAGAATCGGCGAAAAGCTGAGTACATCAACGCCTGCGCTGAAGCCGGCCTGCACGTGCTGGCGGACAAGCCCATGTGCATCGACGCGGAAGGGCTGGCCACGCTCCGAGAGGCGTTCGACGCCGCTGAGCGCAACGGCTCGCTCATCTATGACGTGATGACCGAGCGCAGCGAGATCACCACAATCCTGCAGAAAGAGTTGATGCACCGGGAAGCGGTGTTTGGCCAACTGCTGCCCGGATCGCTCGATGAGCCGGCCGTCGTTAAGCACAGTGTGCATCACTTCTTCAAGCATGTCGCCGGCAATCCGATCAAGCGGCCGGTCTGGTATTTCGACACGACGCAGCAGGGTGAGGGAATCGTCGACGTCACCACCCACCTGGTTGATCTGGTCATGTGGGAGTGCTTTCCTGAACAGATCATCGACGCGCAGCGCGACATCACCATGCTCCGCGCAAAGCGCTGGCCGACGATGATCACGCGCGAGCAGTACGAGCACGTCACGCGGCAGCCGGAGTTCCCCGAGTTTCTGCTTGATGAGCTCAACGTGCACAGCGTCCTGCCGTGCCACGCCAACGGCACGATGGAGTACACCATCCGAGGCGTGCATGCGCGCGTCACCGTCGAGTGGGCGTTCCAAGCCCCCGAGGGCGCCGGCGATACGCACTACTCCATCATGCGCGGCTCACGCGCCAACATCGTCATCCGGCAAGGCAAGGAGGAGCACTACCGGCCGGAACTGTACGTCGAGCCGACCGGCAATGTCGATGCCGATGCGCTGGAAGCCGCATTGCGAGATGCAATCGCCGAGTTGCAATCGCGGTACGCCGGCATTGCCTATGTACCAACCGAAAGCGGCTGGCGCATCACGATTCCCGACACCCTTCGCGTCGGACACGAAGCACACTTCGCGCAGGTGATGGAACGGTTCTTGAAGTACCAGGCAGCGGGCGAATTGCCGGAGTGGGAAGTGCCCAACATGCTCACGAAATACGCCACCACCACGATGGCCCTGAAGAAAGCGAGCGAGCCTTGAATGAGCGACCGAGCCCATCACGCCGTGCTTTCTGCAAAGCTGTCGGCGTCAGCGCTGTGATGCCGGCGATCTGGCCGTCGCTGTGCGCGATCGCTGATGACGTCAAGGACACTGCTGCCTTCTCGCCGGAGATCGGCGTCTGCACCTCGATTCAAAATGCGCCGATACTGCACAAGGCCGGCGCGACATACGTCGAAGCATCCGTGCGCGGGCTGCTCATCCCCGACAAGCCGGACGACGCGTTTGAAGCGAACTTCAGGCTGGTGAAGGAATCTCCCCTGCCGGTGCGCGCCGCCAACGGCTTCCTTCCAGGCTCGCTGAAATGTGTGGGGCCCGATGCGGATCACGCCGCCGTGCTGGCCTACGCCGAAGTGGCCTTTCAACGCGCCACGCGCGTCGGCATCAAGCACATTGTCTTCGGCTCCAGCAGCGCGCGATCCATCCCAGGGGGGTTCGACCGGAGGACTGCGGAGCTTCAGTTCGCAGCGCTGCTCGGCAAGATGGCGCCGCTCGCGCAGGCGAGCGAAGTCATCATCGTGATTGAACCGCTCAATACCGGCGAGACGAATTTCATCAACACCGTCCCGCAGGGCGCAGAGTTCGTCGAAGCAGCGCAGCATCCGAACATTCGTCTGCTTGCGGACATCTTCCATATGCTGCGCATGGACGAGCCCGCAGAGCACATCCGCGCCGGGGGGCAGCTCATCCGGCACGTGCACATTGCCGAGAAGCGCAAGCGCTCCGCGCCAGGTGTCGAGGGGGATGACTTCAGGCCGTACCTCCAGGCGCTGAAGGATGTCGGGTACTCCGGCGAGATCTCGATTGAGTGTCGATGGGATGATCTTGCCAACCAATTGCCGACCGCGGTCAGAACGCTGCGCGAGCAGATGGCCGGCTTGAAGTAGATCACAATGAAGGAGCGAGCATTGTCTGACATTGACACGAACACAACGCGACGCCAGTTCATCGCTGACACTTCCCGGGCTACGGCGGGCTTGGTCGCCGCCGGAGCGTTGACGGCGTGCGCTGCGCCCACGAGACAGACGGCCCCCGTGCCGCGCCGCGTGCTCGGCGCCAACGAGCGCATGAACATCGCCGTCATCGGGATTCGCAGCCGCGGGATGCAGTTGGCCAAAGGATTCGCCGGGCTCCCCAATGTGCACGTGAAGACGCTTGTTGATCCGGATGAGAATCTCTTCGCCGACCGCGTCGCGGAACTGGCAGCAATCCAAGGCGCTGCGCCGGGCAAGGAGACCGATCTTCGACGCGCCTTCGATGACAAGGACATCGATGCCGTGGTCATCGCGACGCCTGATCATTGGCACGCGCTGGCGACGATCTGGGCGTGTCAAGCGGGCAAGGATGTGTATGTTGAAAAGCCCTGCTGCCACAACATCTGGGAAGGCCGGAAGATGGTTGAGGCAGCGCGGCGGTATGACCGCATCGTGGCCGTCGGATTTCAGAACCGGTCGATCATGTCCGTCCGCGCCGCGATGCGGTTCCTGCACAAGGGCGGGATCGGCGAAGTGTTCATGGCCCGTGGTCTCTGCTTCAAGCCACGCGATTCCATCGGCCGCCATCCCGACGGCCCCGTACCCGCCGGCGTGAACTACGACCTCTGGCTCGGCGCCGCCCCGCAGCGCCCGTTCAACCGGAATCGATTTCACTACGAATGGCACTGGAACTGGGACTTCGGCTGCGGCGACATCGGCAATCAGGGCCCCCACCAGTTCGACATCGCACGCTGGGGCCTGAACGAGTCAGAACATCCAGTGCGCATCTCGTCGTCCGGCGGGTACTTCGCGTGGGATTCCGATCAGCAGACGCCCAACACGCAGGCTGCAACGCTCGAGTACGCCGACGGGAAGCTCCTGTACTTCGAAGTGCGCGGCCTCTACACGAACCACGAAGACGGCATCCGCATCGGCAACCTGTTCTACGGCACTGAGGGCTGGATGCACCTGGACGGCGGCAACTGGAAGACGTACTTCGGGCGCAAGAACGAGCCGGGGCCGAACTCGGAGAACGCCGAGGAATACGCCGATCCGTCCGATCTCGCGGGAGCCGGCGGGGGCAGCCACTTTGCGAACTTCATCAGCGCGGTGCGGGCCGGTGATTGCAGCAAGCTCACCTGCGATATCGAGGAAGGCTTCATCTCCACCGCCCTGCCGCACCTGTCGAACATCGCCTACCGCGTCGGGCATGACGTGCGCTTCGACGGAACCAAAGAGCGCTTCATTGGTGATCGTGATGCCAATCGCCTGCTCACGCGCGACTACCGTAAGCCGTACGTTGTGCCGAAGGAAGTGTGAAGCTGCACATCACCTGCCAAAGCAACCAGCCGGACACAATGCGTGTCCGGCTCTTTTGCATTGCCTACTCACCTAACAACTGCGGCAACCAGAGGCTGATGGCCGGAATGTACGCCACCAGCAGCAGCGCGATAATCATCGCAATGTAAAGCGGGAGCATCGGCCGCACGACTCGCGTCATCGACACCTTGCCCACGCTGCACCCGACGAACAGCACGCTTCCCACCGGCGGCGTGCACAGGCCGATGCACAGGTTCAGGACCATCATGATCCCGAAGTGTGTCGGATCCATGCCCAGCTTCGTCGCGATGGGGAGGAAGATCGGCGTGAAGATGAGCACGGCGGGCGTGATGTCCATGAACGTCCCGACCACAAGCAGAATCACGTTCATCAACGCGAGCACGACGATCTCGTTGGCGCTGATGCCCATGATCGCCTCGGTGATGCTCTGCGGAACATCCTGAAGCACGAGCACCCACGACATGCACATCGAGGTGGCGACCAGCAGGAGCACGATGGAAGTCGTCTGCGCCGATTCGAGCAGGATCTTCGACAGGTCCCCCGCCCGGAGTTCGCGGTAGATGAACGCTAGAACAAGCGCGTAGAACACCGCCACCGCCGCCGCCTCCGTGGCGGTGAACACCCCGGCAATGATTCCACCGATCACCACGACGATCAGCCCCAGACTCGGCAGCGCGGCGAGGAATGTCCGCAACACTTCGCCGACGCGAATGCGTCCCGCCGTCGGATAGCCGCGCCGCCTTGCGATGATGCCCGTCACCGCCATGAGCAGCACGCCGACAAGCAGGCCGGGCAGATACCCGGCCATGAACAGCGTCGCAATCGACCCGCCACTGACAAACGCGTAGACAATCAGCACGTTGCTCGGCGGGATGATGAGACCGGTGGTGGATGCGGTGATGTTGACTGCGGCGCTGAAGCCCCGGTCGTAACCTGCCTCATCCATGTGCGGCGACATCACGCCGCCGATCGCCGAGGCCGCCGCGACCGCCGAACCCGACAGTGCGCCGAAGAACATCGCTGAGACAATGTTCACGAAGGCCAGCCCACCCGGGAACATCCCAACCAGTGAACGCGCAAAGGCGATGATCCGCCGGGCGATGCCCCCCCGATTCATGATCTGCCCGGCAAGGATGAAAAACGGTATCGCCAGCAGCACGAACGCATCAGCACCTGTCGCCATGCGCTGCGCCATCGTGGTCAGCGCCATCTGCACATCAAACAGCAGCAGCATCGTCACCAGTGTGCTCAAGCCGATGCTGAACGCAATCGGCACCCCCACTGCCAGCAGCATGGCGAAGACCCCCAACAGGATGATCGCTTCCGTTGTGTGCATCTCGTCAAGACTCAGCCGGCTGGCCTGACACTCCTTTTCGACAGGCGCCCACGTCATCGATGGCATTTAACACGGCATAGAACATCATGATCACGCCCGCCATCGGCAGTGACGCGTAGACAAGCCCGATGCGAACGCCGAATGCGGGCGAGGTCTGGTCTGATTCGAGTGTTCCGTCCACCAACAGCACGCCGCCGATCACCAGCGCAAGCAGCGCAAATAGGAAGATGCACAGATTGATGAAGAGCGCGAGCCCGCACCGTCGAACGCCGGTCAGCTTCGCCGGGAGCAGATCAATCGCAAGATGCGCCCGCCCACCGACCGCATAGGCCGCCCCGAGCAGCGCAATCCACGTCAGCAGATAGCGAGCAAGCTCTTCGGTGTATGAGCTTGGACTGTTCAGCAGGTAACGCGAGAACACCTGCCATAGCACGTTGAGCACGGCGATGCCCATCAGCGCGACGAGTCCCCAGCCGAGCAGACGATCGGCGACTGATCTCACACCTTGCGTCGCTGCGTGCGCCTCGTGCATCAAGCGATCAACCTCGCGGGCCTACTCCCCCTGTACCTCCGTGTCCCGAATGCGATCCAGCAGTGCCGCCAGTTCCGGATCGTCCCGATACTGCTCGAGCATCGGCGCGATCTTCTCAGCGAACAGGCTCTTGTCCGGCCGGATGATCTGCACGCCCGCCGCCTCGACCGCGGCCAGCGACTCGTCACTGGATTTCTTCCAAAGCACGCGCTGATGCGCCGATGACTCATCGGCCGCCTCTTGCAACCACGTCCGCTGCTGGGCCGTGAGTTTCTCCCACGTGTGTGCGCTGACGAGAAGCACGTCCGGCACGAACGTGTGTTCGTTCAGCGTGTAGAACCGGGCAACCTCGTAGTGGCGCGACAGGTAAAACGACGGCGGATTGTTCTCCGCACCATCGACAACACCCTGTTGCAGCGCGCTATACAACTCGCCCCACGGAATCGGCGTCGCCGAGCCGCCGAGCGTGTTGACGAGCTGCTTGGCAGTCGGACTCTCCTGCACGCGGATCTTCAGGCCTTGAAGGTCCGCCGGCTCGTGGATTGGTCGATTGATGCTGTAGAAACTGCGACTGCCCGCGTCATAAAAACACAGGCCGCGCAGCGAGACGCCTTCGCCGGAGTCGAGAATCTCCCGTCCGATCGGACCTTCCAGCACGGCCCAGCAATGCGCTTCGTCGCGGAAGATGTACGGCAGGCTCAACACTTCATAAGCCGGAGCAAACGACTCCATCACTGCGGCCGAGACTTTGGTGATGCCGATGCTGCCACCGATCTGCATGAGTTCCAGGCATTCGCGTTCCGTGCCGAGCTGTTCGCCGGGATAGATCTCGATGCGCATCGTGCCGGCGGACTTCTCATCGAGGCGCTGGGCCATGAACTCCATCGCCTTATGGACGGGATGCGTGATCGGCAGCCCGTGGGCGAGCCGGATCACCGTCGCATCATCCTGCCGTTCGCAGCCTGACAGCGACCAGAGACAACACAACGCGACCAGGATGAGTGTGATGCACCAACTTCGCATTCGGAATCCTCCCTCTACCTACGCCGGGCTGTCACCGGATGACGCCAGCGCCTGTTGAATATGAGCACGCACCGCGTCGGCGGTATCGGGACGCCGCAGCGCGTGATCGATGAAGCACTTGGCGTATTCAATCCGGTTGCCGATGTCGTAGCGCTTGGCGTTCCACGCCAGGGCGTACACGGCCTGCTCGCTCGCCAGCAGGTTAATCGCGTCGGTAAGCTGCAGCTCGCCGCCCACGCTGACATGGATGCGATCAAGGCACTCAAAGATCTGCGGTGCAAGGATGTACCGCCCGGCAATCGCGAGATTGCTCGGCGCTTCACCGGGCTCGGGCTTCTCCACCAGACGTGCGACGCGCGAGAGATTCTGCATCGGCGTCGATTCACGAGCCGGCTCGATGATGCCGTATCGGCTCACCCAGTCGTCGGGGACGGCGTGCACCGCGACGACGGTCGCCGGCTGTTGTTCGTACGCGTCCATGAGTTGCCGAAGACCGGGCGGCGAACCCGTCTGTGGGTCGATAATCGTATCACCGAGCAGCAGCGCGAACGGCTCATCGCCCACATGCTCGCGGCCCAGCGCCACGGCGTCGCCCAGGCCGAGTTGCCGACGTTGTCTGATGTAGAAGATTCGGCAGCGATCACCCACGTCGCGCACCTGATCGATCAGTTCCTCGCGCCCCGTCGCACGCAGCATCGCTTCGAGTTGTGGATGAAAATCAAAGTGATTCTCAATCGCTCGCTTGCCACGACCGGTGATGATGAGGATATCCTCAATGCCGCTGGCGACGGCTTCCTCGACGACAAACTGCAGCACCGGTTTGTCGATGATCGGCAGCATTTCCTTGGGCATCGACTTCGTCGCCGGGAGGAAGCGCGTGCCCAGCCCGGCCGCGGGAATGACCGCCTTGCGGATACGTGGACGCTGTCGGCCAGCTTCGTCGCTCATCATCCCGTACAGGCTAGCAGATCTCCGGCTTGATCACCGTCGCGCCGATCGCGGCGTAGGCGCTCCGTAGGCGCTCGTATCGCTGGGGATCACCATCGTAGATGCCGACCACCGCCCCACCCGAGCCGGTGAATTTGGCCGACGCCCCCTGCCGGCGCGCGGTCTCCACCAGCGCCCGGGCGCCCGGATCGATCGACACGAGTTGACTGCGCAGGTCGAAATTAGCGTCCATCAGCGGGCGGATCTCATCCCCTCGCCCGGCCACGATCAGGTCACGCGCTTCCTGTGCCAGCTCCGCAAAGCGCTGCATCCCTTCGACGACCTTCGCATCACCGTGATCGAAGCGGCTCCGCAGACCGGAATGCACAACCTCCGTCCCTTCCGACAACCCCTCGTCGTACGCGACGAACAACGGCGGCAACTGCGCTGGATCGAGCTTCTCCCATGCGCTGTGAGGATTCCGGGGGCCGAAGTCCATGAACGCGACGCCCTCAATGGTCTGAATCACGCGATCCTGAAGACCGGCAGGGATCTTCAATTCATCAACCTCAACACTCAGCGCAAGCGCTGGCAACACCGCATCCGCCCCCGCACCCGGAAGGGTGACATCATAGAATTGCATGAGCGCTCGAAGCGCCGCGATCACGATGGCGCTGGATCCCGCCAGGCCCACGCGCGTCGGGACATTCGTCTCGTAGTGCATCGTGAACGCTCGCTCGTCCAGTTTCACCCCCTGCTCACGGCAATACTCTGCAAAACGCTTGATCGTCGCCTTGATGAGCCGCACGCCGCCGTAGTATCCGTGGCGGTTCACGTGAGCCACAAGCGCGTTGATCCCATCAAACTCCATCCGATCGCGAGCGCAGGGCTCAATGACCAGGCGCAGCGATGCCTCGCACGTCACCGTCACCTGGAAGTTGCGCAGAATGGTGGAGATCGTTTTCCCGCCATACCCATCGGAGGGGTTGCCGATCAGGCCGATACGGGCGAAGGCATGGGATTCGATGATCATGGACGTATCCGAGGTCGTTCCCTGTTCGGCGGAGGCCGCTATGGCCATATCCTCTCCGGCTGCCACACCGGCGTGTACCCGTTCAGTGTATACGGCAGGATCCGGAACGAAAGTTCCTGGCCTGCGAGCGCTTCATTAAACCACGCGAGCGGGGAGTCGGCCTCATGCAGAACGAGCGGGTGATAGTCGGTGGCAACAAGCCACATGATGATCTCATCGGCTTCCCGGATCGCCCGGACTCCATTGCCTCCGCTACGAATGGGCGTGCCATCGGGCAGACCAGCCCGGACGTAATGAAGGAGTCGAGCGTAGTAGAACGCCTCACGCAACCTCGTGATGATCTGTTCGGGTGGGTGTCACTTTCGTTTCATCGAAGTGTCTCCCGTGTCTCCTGCCGGGAGCCATCGGGACTCTCATCCGCCACAGGCGGGCTGGATCAGTTTTTGGGAAGCAAGCCAATCCAGGTTTGACCGTGCGAAGAACCCCATCGCTTCCAACGAATTAGCCTTCGGCCTGGAAATGGAACATGACGGGGAGCTTGATCTTGAACAGGTGATCGAGGATGAGCCGGCATCCCATTCGCTTTACCGCGACACGCGGCCGCTATCGGCGCCGCAGGAGTTCTCCCGAGGGACCACTTCTCTGTAGCACAGTCACAAATGTGTGATCCCAACGCAGCTTCATCACTGATGATTGAGGTACGCCTGGGGGAATTTCCATGGATCGCGGTATTCTGGGATGGCTCGGCGAGTGGCCTCGTCATCACCGACGATTGATTCCGTGGCCGGATCAAAATGGATGGTACGCCCGAGCGTGTAGCTGAGGTTACCCAGCGTTATGGGCAAGTCGATCTTGATATGGTACTCGGGGTTACAACTGGGCTGTTTGCCTTCGCGGATGCATGTGAGCCATTCGTGCTCGTGGACGGTCCCATCGGACGTCACCTTGGGCGGCTCAACCGCGGGATCCAGTTCGCTGGTCTGCGGGATAATCTCACGTTCGCCGTAGTTGGCGCGCAACGTTCCATTGAGCCCGTGAAGGTAAATGCCCAGCGCGCGGGTGCCACTACCGAACTCGTAACCGTGGTGATTGAATTGAGCGAAGTGCCACCGCATGGTGAGGTTGGGGTATTGCCAGATCATGTCCTGAGTATCGGGGGCGTCACCATCCCCGCTCAGGATGTACCGGCCGCCGATGGCGCTGATCTTCTCCGGCAGGCCCAGCTCCATGGCCCATATGGGCAGATCGATAATGTGCGGCGCCATGCCCGGGGTCCAGCCGCCGGAGTAATCCCAGAATGAACAGTGCATCGCCGCGTCTTGAATCAGCAGTCGATTGAACTCGCACATCGGAGCCGGTCCGCAGAACATGTCGAAGTCAACGTCGTCGGGCGCGGGCTCCTTCGGCGCGGCACCAATACCGTTCTTACCCATGTTCCATCCCCAGAAGGTCTCGACCCGACCAATGGAACCGAGTCGTCTAGAGCGAACCCAATCTACAACGCGCCGGTAGTTGGCGCTCTGGTGGATCTGCGTGCCGACCTGACACACCACGCCATGTTTGCGCACGGCGTTGCGGACGGCAATTGACTCCGCCGGGTAAAGCGTCATGGGTTTTTGCAGGAAGATATGCTTGCCTGCCGCGGCCGCATCGACGGCCTGTAAGCAGTGCCAGTGCGGAGGCGTGGCGATGATCACAGCATCCACATTCGGGTCGGCCAGCAGTTCGCGATAGTCGCTGTAACCATTTATATCAAGGTGCGAGGTCTGCCAGGATTCGACACGCTTCTTCTGCACATCACAGACTGCTGTCAGAATCGTTCCGGCATCGACAAGACATTGACGAAGATTGGCCGATCCCATGCCCCCGGCACCAATCAGCCCCAGACGGATCTTCGAATTGGGAGCAACACGGTCCCCGCGTCCCAAGACGTTCGAGGGGATGAATACCGGGGCAGCCAAGGCGGCGGCGGCCCCGCGCTTGAGAACATCACGTCGTGTAACGGCCATCACTCAACCTCCCTTTCTGAATTCGATTCGAGCTTGGATAGAGTGGATTGGACATAGGCGTCAAACGCCTTATTCAACGACTCATCGTTGGCCTGTCCGGGGATTACGAGAAAGCGATACCGGAGAACAAGCGGTTGATCCCGGTGCAATGCGTGCCGTGTTCCCGCCTTTGGAAAGGCCGGCTGGAACCACGGCAAATACTCATAGGTGATCCAGTCGCCGGGGTAATCGCGGTTCTGCGGATGTTCAAGGATGGCCAGAGTCGCCGCATTGCTTCCGCCTTGCCAAGTGCCGCGAGCGAGTGACCATGCACGCTGTGGCTTGGCACCGTCGGGATCGGCGTGCCGCTTGAACTCGATATTCTTTACCGGGGCAAGGCGAGTGTTAAGCCCGCCATAGGTATCGGTATCACGGCGAGCCAGCGTTACTCCATCGACGAGAGCCTCAAAGCGCAACTCGAAATCAATCGAGCGAGAACCGTTAGCCGCAGCGGCATAAACAGTGATGGTCACAGACTCAAATACGATCGGAGTTTCGTCCTCCCACAGCCAGAGGTTGTGGGCTTTCACGCGTGCAAAGTCGTCCGTGCTGGTGAGCTTCGGGTCGCCGACCGGCCGCGAGTAAACTACCTGAAGCGCGTGCAAATCTCCCATTTGATTCGCAAATTGCACCTCCGGCCATGCCCAGTAGATACCGCGGTGATGCGGATGATCCAAACTCCAATCCAGCGTCAATTCCTCATCGTCAGGTCCGTAGAGCGGGTGGACATATCCGCTTCGTGGCCTTGCGTAACGACGATTCGACTCTTGAACGTTCTGAAAATATTCCTCCGGCAAATCAAAGGTGCGGGCATTGTATTGCAGCACCGGATGTCCCAACTCGGCCAACACGACCTGCTCGTCACCCCCGGTGATTCGTGCGGTCATACGCGTTTCGTTCCCGACATAATCGGCGGCGATCACTGACACAACGAGTAATCCGCCAAGTAAGAAAGCTATGCGTACTCTGGAGCAACGGATCATCCAGGGCTTCCTCTTTCTCAAGGTGTCGAGTTCATTCTTGATCGGCCTGACGGTTCACCGGCGAAATCTCGCGAATCCGAATATCACGCCAACTTACGCGCAGCGGGTCGGTTCGGGCGCCAACGCCATGCACCTGTAGACCGATGAAACCGCGTTGCGTCGTGCCATCCACCAACAGGGCGGCCGGAACGTTGTTCAGGTATGTACGGAACACCGGTCCATTGGCCACGATGCGCAATCGATTCCAGTCATCATGTTGGAACGCGTTTCTCGCCCGCTCATTCCTATCGAGCGAGGAGAGCCAGCCGCGGCGAGATTCATCATAGATGCCCGCGGACCATGCCCGCTCGGACGGATCGATCTCGACCTGGTAGCCGTGTACTCTTCCATTGTGATACTCAGCATTGCTGTTGCTGCGGATCTGAATACCGGAGTTAAGTTCTTCATCCACACGAAATTCGAGTTCGAGTACGAAATCTTCGTACTTCTGCTTGGTGCAAAGGAACGTATTGGGTTGGTTCGGCCGGGTTTCTCCGACAATCACATCGTTTTCGATCTTGTATTCCGCCTCTCCTCCGAGGCGCATCCAGCCGTCGAGGTTCTGCCCGTTAAACAGATTTTGGAAGCCGGGAGCTTCCGGCCCCCGCCACGAGGGGTGTCGAACAATCCAGATATTTCTGAATCGCACGGAAGTGCCATGATCCTGCAAGACAATCGGGCGGAGCCCCGGGCGCTCGGGCCGCCCCTGACCGGTCGGACCGCCGACGCGAACGTCATTCTGGACGAGAACTCCGTTATGCACAACGGTGACACGAGCGTCGCTGAGTTTCTTACCCATCTCATCCCATCGGGGTGCGATGAATTCAATATCGTAGGTCTGCCAAACGCCGGGCCTGGCGCATGCGTTGACGTTCGGTGGTGAAAGCCGGTAGAGCGCACCGCAACCATCAGGGGCCGATGGTAAACCCCATGAGTCAAGGATCTGGACCTCATAGGAATCGAATATGTAGACGCCGCTATTGCTGCGCGCCTGTCCCACTGTTGCTTCGGGCGCGTCCGGACATATGAATTCCAGATGCAGTGAAAAATCCTCGAAGAGTTCGCGCGTGACGGCATCTCCGCCCCCCGGCTCGATCACAAGGTCACCATCATCAACTGACCAGTCAATTGGGCGTCCGTCGCGCGTGCACCACTCATCCTTGGAGGATCCGTCAAAAAGCGAAATCGCATCATGCGGTCGGTCTCCGGACAATCGATGTGGATCCACCCGGACGCCCTTCGCCGGATCTCCGGAAGAATCGCCGATCATACAAGCGAATGATCCGTCGCCGGCACCTTGACCCACTTTGAACATCACCGTGTTCCAGCCACGCTTTAGTGGAGCATCCACAACGTCCGGACCGGACATCAAGTCGTGGTTCGCAACGGTCTCAAATACGAGTTCGCCGTTGATCCACACTTTCACACCATCGTCGGATCTGATGTGGAGCTGTACGGTCTGATCTGCTTCACTATCGATGCAAGTGCGAGCGAATGTGCAATAGTTCCCCGGGTCCTGCGATTCGCTCAGTTTGACCATCCCCGGCGATTGCGAATCATCGGCATACTGATCTCGCCAAACGATGGAGGGGTGATCCGGAACAGTTTCAGGTATGAAAGCGATATCCAGAATGTGCAAGCCATCCTCGCCCTCAGACTTGTATGGGCCGGCGACCTGCCAGGCAAGAATGTAATCACCGTTTATGTCAGCGTCTGACCGGTCGGTCGTCACGCCAGTACAGGCCATGGCAGGCAGGGCCAACAGACATACGCACCTTATAAGGAACACTCTATCGTCTCCGTTTACTTGTTTAGACCCGTGATCTAGAGCCGCCATGGCGAACGCATTGCCCGCCCAAGCATCCGGTTCGCCGAATCGTTGCCGATCGCCCGTTCCAAAGTGGGATCCCAGTGGATTTCGGTTCCCAGGCGCATCGCGATGTTCCCGAGGTGAGCGATCGTAATCGTCCGGTGGGCGTCCTCGATCGGAGCGATCGGTTCCCGTCCGGACCGGATGCAGTCAAGAAAGTTCTGATGGTGATCGTCGGATTGATACAGGCGCATTTCATTGGGCGCGAAGCGAGTTTGTAGCAGTGAAGATGGTTCGGACTCGATATGACCGCGCTTCACGAACAGACGTCCCTCATCGCCGAGAATCTCGACTCCCGTGGAGTCGTGACTCGTGACAATGAGTTCGACTCCGTTCTCGTATGTTGCCGTGACTTTGTAATTGACCGCGGTATCCCACAGTCCATCCTTCGGAAACTCTCCGACCCCCGAGACCCGCACGGGGCCAGATTTCTCCATCCCCAAAGCCCACTGCGCGATGTCGATGTGGTGGGCACCCCAATCGGTGAGCTTGCCGCCGGAGTAATCGAACATGTACCGGAAGTCATAGTGGGTACGATGGTCGCAGTACGGCGCCCACGGGGCCGGCCCGAGCCACATCTCGTAGTCGAACCCATCCGGCGCGGCTTTCGGCACATGGTTGCCCGTGGAAGCTCCGGGAGGCAGATGACATGTAATGTGATGGATGCGGCCGAGCCGTCCGTTGCGCACCAATTCGCACGCCAATCGAAAACGCCGGTCGCTTCTCTGTTGACTGCCCGTCTGGAAGACCCGGCCGTAACGGGCGATCGTGTCGCTCATGGCGCGACCTTGGGCGATGGTCAGTGTAAGTGGCTTCTCGCCGTAAATATCCTTGCCCACCTTTGCCGCCATGATCCCGTGAAGCCCATGCCAGTGATCCGGCGACGCGATGATCACCGCATCGATGTCCTTGCGTCCAAGCAGATCACGAAAATCGTTGTAGTCATCGCAACCACCATAAAGACCTGATGTCGTTTGCCCGGCATAGTGCTCCTCAACCGCTCGCTTTGATCCGAGCCTCCGATCACGATCGGGATCGCACACTGCGAGTACCTGCACTTGGGGCTTGCCCAGGAACGATCTCAGATTGGCGTTGCCCATACCCCCGCATCCGATCAAACCGAAAGTGATGCGCTCGCTCGGCTCCGGTCGCCGACCCGCTGCGGCGGCGGCAAGAACGGTTGGGCCGGCAATCACTGTGGTGGAACGGACCAGGAACGCGCGGCGGGTCAGTGTCGATAACATCCTGCGGCTCCAGAATCAATCGTAGCGGTTCGGCGGCCGAGTCTACCGACCCCTCAGTGAGTTGCAAAGCGCACGATCCGCTGCAGCCTGACGGAGCCCAAACCGCGCATCCATGAACCCGAATGCACGCGATTTGCTTCAGAAGATCACCGAACATCTGAATCACCGCTGAACGAACTGAATGGTCTTCCGCCTGCGCGTGCCGGCCGTCGGATGCTGCCTCCTTCCCGTGCGCTCGATGGTCGGCGAGCAGCCTACTTGCAGCTCGCATTCACCGATCGGGCCATTTCGATCAACTCACGCATCAGGCTCTCGACACGATCGGGTTCTCCCGCGAAGACATCCCGCTCTTCGCTGATGTCGGCGTCGATCCGGAATAACTCGAAGTCGATCAGCGACCGCGCGGCATCGCCCTTGTCCCTGGCAAATACGTCATCCGGCGTTTCGAATGGCGAGCAGACAACGGACATCTGGGTTTTGGTGTGTTGAATATCGTCTGATTGATCGCTCAGTTCATGGTCACAGCGCGACGAACGGCGTCAATCCGAGCAACAGCGCACCCGACAGCTGGTAACCGGAATGGACTGCCGCAGTTACCGATGGGCTTCCTCAGTCAGGTCGCGCGCCGGTATCGGTGATGCAATCCGATGAGAATTGGTTCAGCAACAACTCGGTCGTGCTCAGGGAGTTCAAAAGTCCGGGGAAGTGGAGCATTGTGATCCAGTGGTTGGTGAGAATGAGTGGTGTGGTAGTAGTCGAAATACTCGGTAAGGAGTCGATACAAGTGTGCCTCGTTGAGGACGATGACATGGTCGAGGCAATTCCGGCGGATTGATCCAATTACGCGTTCGACGAACGGATTCTGCCAGGGCGAACGAGGCGAGGTCACAGCTTCCACGGCGCGCGCATGTCGCGCTGCAGCAGGTGCGAGGCGGCATCGTCGTCGATGACCTGCTCGCGATCCGGATCCCACTTGATCGGCTTGTTCAATCGAATACACAGATCCGACAGGTGACTGATCGTGTCGGATCGAATGGCGACCTCAACCGGGCTGACGGTGGGCTTGCGGCTCTTGATGCAATCGAGGAAGTTGCGGTCGTGGGCAGTGCTGTTGTACAAGCGCACATCATCAGGCCCGAGCTCAACCTCCGCGAGTGGGGGGCTGCTGTACTCGATTCCGCTGCGATCGACGCTGATCCAACCTTCGCTACCGAAGAACGTCGTGCCGTGATCCGACCACCGCTGGCGGTACGTCGTCACGATGGGCTTGGCCAGCCGGAACGACATGAAACGCAGCGCGACGTCGTTCGCATACGTGCAGTGCACGTCCCATTCCTCCACAGTGCTGAGCAGCCCCTTGGTGGGAATGGTTCCAGTGCCCTCGTAGGAGACCGGGCTGGTGTGGTCCATGTTCAGACCCCACTGCGCGATGTCCAGCGGGTGCGCCCCCCAGCCGGCAAGGAAGCCGAGCGAGTAGTCGTAGATGTGGAATGATCCTTCACGCCGGACGCGATCGGTGTTGTACGGCTTCAAGGGTGCCGGGCCGGTCCAGCGTTCGTAATTCAGATCGTCGGGCACGGGCTCCGGCTCGGTTGAGCCGTAGCGCGGCACGGAGAAGTCCTTCCAGTCGGCCGAAGCGTCCGGGCACCAGACTTCGACGCGCTGAATCTCGCCGATGTATCCGTTGCGGACGAGTTCGCACACGCGTCGGAACTTCGCGTCGGATCGTTGTTGCGTGCCGTACTGGAAAACGGCGCCGCGCTCGGTGACGAGCGAGCGGAGCTTCTGGGACCAGGCAAGGCTCGGACTGAGCGGTTTCTCAACATACACATCCTTGCCTTTGCGAACAGCCGCAGCAGCCAGATGAACATGCCAGTGATCGCATGAACAGATGAGCACGGCATCGATGTCGTCGCGCGCAAGCACGTCCTCGTGCCGCTCATAAGCGGCGCAATCCGTGTTGCCGTAGTACTCATCCACGGCCGCTTTCGTGCTCTCCTGCCGTGAACGGAAGGGATCGCATACCGCCAGCGCCTGCACGTCCTTGTATCCGCGCATGAACCCGCCGAGGACGCCGTTCCCGCGAGAGCCGACGCCGAGGCTGGCAATCGTGATGCGATTGGATGGCGCTGAGGCACCGAACACGGAGGAAGGAACGATCATCGGAAACGCGATCGCGCCGGTGGCGGCTGCGGACGTTTTTAGGAATTCTCTGCGGCTGTTATTCACGTTCAACTCCTCCATCAGTCTTTGATCTCATTGACAAACTGCTCGGACTCGGCCATCAGTCGTTCTTCATCCCACCGACCACCGTGCACAAGCACGCGATACCGCAGTGTCATGCGCTCGTCTGCGGCCATTCGGTGCGGTCCGTAGCAGAGCACCGCTGGGCTGAAGTAACTCATGACCGGTCCCTTGATGACGTACCATGGGGACGGCGCGTTGAGGTTCTCCGGGTGATCGAGGATGGCCACACCTGCACGCTCAGCCCCCACGTCCCCCACATCCCCCACGATTCCGGTGTAGTCCATGGCGCGGCCTCGCGAACGATAGCGGTCATCCTCGAACGTCACCGGCCCATCACTGGATATCACGCGCCGGTCGCGCATCAGCAACGCGAAGCGCACGGACAGGCCCGCATAGCCGCCGAACACCTTGCCCCCGGGCTCACCCGGGAGCGGCGTCCGATCAAGCAAAACGTCCTGCACGGCGGTGAACGTCATTGTCCAGTCCAAGTGGAAGACGCCGTCCGGATCCGGTGCTGAGATGTCGATCACGCGCCGCTCGATCAACACCGGTTCTGCTTCGGTGGCGTAATAGGTCAGGTCCATCTCGATGTGAGCCGTGTGATCCTCCTCGGTGGTGAGGCGAGCGACGGTCCATGACGTGCATCCCTCGGCCCGGTTCGTCAGGCGGTCTTCTTCCCAGTAGTTCACACCGTTGATCAACTTCCAACTGAACCACAGGCCGTGGTGCCAGGGGTGATCGAGCGGGCCATTCAAGGTCAGGGGTGGTCCCTTCCCGAACGAGATGGGATGAAAGTGCGGCTTGCCGGTCTTCGCGCTGTAGTTGAACTGCCAGATGACGTGCTCACTCTCAGTCAAAGCGAGCGTGCCGTCGCCGCGCCGCCAGCGCAGCGGATCTTCCGACGTCGTGAGTTCGTTGACGTCAATGCCGGGCCAGACTTCCGGCACCGGGAGCGTCACGTCACCGGTCGCAGCCCACTCCGTCCCGCGCGCGAGCAGCGTTTGGAACGCCTTGTTCTCCATCGATCGTGTGTCGTGCCCCAACAGGAGCGTGAAGCTTCGCCCCTTGCCGAACGGTTTCACCATTGCGATAGGCTCGTAGTGCCCGCTGCCTCGCGATGCTCTTGAAGAGAACGCCGAGGCCAGGATGGTTGCGTCAGCAGGCACCGGCGCCTCGTGCCAGAGTTCGTCGATCGTGCTGAATGCGCTCATCCCCTGCGTGATCGGGTGATCAGGCACGTCCAGACGAACGGGGAACGCATGATACGAGCCGTGATCGGTCTGGCCGACCCGGAAGCTCGTGATCACGAGTTCCTGGTATTCCGGCCAGTCATAGAACGATGATGAACCGGCATGCACCACAACGTGGCCCCCGCCCCGGCGCACGAACTCGATATATGCGCGTTTCGTGGCGTCCGTCCAGCCCGGATCGCGCGGATCCTTGTATCGCCCGATGAAGGTGTTGAAATCGCTGACGATCACGTCATATCCGGCAAGCATCGCTGCCGTCATCGTGTGCGTCTGCTGAAGCACATCGACCACGAACCGATCCGTGCCTTCGAGAATCTGGCTGATGCAAGGGGTCGTTGTCTTCCAGTCGTGGTTGTTCGCACCGCTGAGCAGCAACACCCGGATCGGTGCATCCGTGATCTCGTTCTCACCAACTTCCGGGGGTGGGAAGGCGGAGGCGCCGATGGTCAACAGGCACGTCAAGGTCCACGCCGCGGCGGGGATCAGATTCCTCGCGACCATGGTCATGCATGATCCTCCCGAGACACGTGCGATGAACACAATGGCGCAGATCGCGCATGGTCATTGTAGCTCAACACCCGCCCGACGCGTCGCGTTGTCCATGGCAATAACTCCATCCGACGCATCGAATGGCGAGCAGACAAAGGCCAGCTGGATTATGGCGCATCGAATCACGCCTGATTGATGGCTCAGCTTGGGGTGGCAGCCCGGTGAACGCCGCCAATCCGATCGACAGCGGTAATCGGAATGGACCGCCGCAGTCACCGGTTGACTGTCTCGGTCAGGCTGCTCACCGGCATCGGTGATGCAATCCGCCGAGGGTTGGTTCAGTTCTATTCCATTGATCAGCCAAAGCAGGATCACGCGCGCGAAGGGCCAATCATCGAAGCACAGGCACCTCTGACTTCCCCTATTCTTCCCCTTTTGGGTGCCGAACATGCTTGACATGCAGAGTAGATTCACTCTTCGATAAGGTTCTGCGAGAACAGGAGTTGAATGTAAGCGATTGACTGGCAGGCACTTCGGGATTTTGAGCCCAAAGCCACTCATAACACGACGGTCAGCGCCTGCAAATTGTTGTGAATCAAGAACTTGCAAATGACCGCCGGGAATTACCTGGAAGGTCGGCTACTGAGAGGCTGGGAACAGAGATCTGGTGCTCGACCGGCAGGCGTGGGCAGTGCTGGGCAGGCATGCGCGAGTTCGGATCTTGGGTGCACCTGTTTATCAAGGAGGAGAACGTGTGTGTGCGTATGCCCTGGTGTGACAAGGGGTGCAGTAATCCTGCCAGAGACGGGGGAGACAACGAGAACGACTGCGGAAACTCGGCGGGTTCCGTGATACGACTGCAGCGGTAGCTCGCCAAGCCCCGAGCCTGCAATCACTCCCCTGGATGGTATGAGCGCTCCAGATTCGCCTTGATCGCGGCTGGGGTGAACCACGTCTCCTTGAACGCGCCATCGACGTATAGCGGGGCCTGATCGAAGTAGTGCGGTGAATCGGGGTGACGGCTGTTGCCGAACGGCAGGATAGAGCGAGCGCTTACTGTGTCACCAAACTCCACGACCGCCACATAGGAATGGCCGTGAAAGCCGTACCGTTTCGTCGAGCCCGGCGCCAGCCGAGCAAGGTAGGTGAAGGTGACGCCGGCGATCGCGTGACCACCCCTTATCGGTAGGCTGGCGCGGTCGTCGCTGTTCGCCTCGCCGACCCGCAGATCATTGCGCTGGTGGCGGTTCACATCACCCCACCGCACTTGCCACGTGCCTGCCGATTTCTCAACTGCACTGACAATGGCGCCAAGCGACTCGATCAACGCCGCGTCGTCCATAGAAGCTGCGGCGAGGTGAGAGTAGTTCGTCTCGTACCACAACATGAATATGGTCGTGGCGGCGGAGTCGAGCGCGAGCGAACGATCCCACGCAGCAAGTTCGTCGATCACCTCATGCATCGCTGCTGGGCGTGTTTCGTCGGAGTCGTCATCCTTCACAGCCTCCCAGGCCTTTATGAACTTGGGAACCCACTTGTCGGCCTCGTACGCGTGCGTGTCGAATGCAGCTTGGGCGAGGTCCGCGAGAGTGAACCTGTCGTCGGATGCAAGAACTCGGTGTGACATGTTCACCCGCGGACCGTCGCCATCGCGGCCAAGATACTTCGGGAAGTTCGCCGGGTCGGGATTGCCACCGCCCTCCACCGTCGTCGTGAACGGGGAGGAGTTGCAATTCTGCATCCAGCCGCTGGCGGGATTCAGCACCTGGGGCAACTCGTCGATCGGGTGATACCCTTGCCACTCGGTCGCGGGGTCGCTGCCATCGACTGCTTGGGACCAGTCGAAGCGATCGTCACGCCTGGGCATCGTCGCGTTGTACACGTACCAGATGTTTCCTTGATCGTCGGCGTACATGATGTTGTGAAACGGAATCGATCCATGCGATACGGCCTTCTTGAACTCAGCGAAGTTGCGTGCCTTGCTCATCTCGTACTTCTGTAGCATCGGAACGGATCGCTCCAGCCCAGCGATGCGCACGGCTAACTGTTTCCCGTCACGTTCTGCTAGGATCGGTCCGTGGTGCGTTTTGCGCAGCGTCACCTCGCGCGCGGCCATGCCGGTTTCAGTCTTCACGCGGATGATCTCTGTCCATTCCTTGGCCATGCGATACTCGTCGCCATATCGGTACGCAAGCGGGTTATCTGGATCGTCGAATGTCTCGGCGTAGACGTCGATGATGTCGGGATAGTTCACGGTGAAGCTCCACCCATGGTGTTCGGTGAAGCCGAACATGGGAAATATGCTGCTCCCGTAGGCGGTTCCGCCGGAGAAGTTCCAGCCTTCGTCGCTGCGCAGATGCCCCTCGTAGACTTCGTGGATGGGGATGTGGGGGTTGATGAAGAGCAGGGCGTGTCCGTCGCGGGTGCGCTGTGGCGCGATCGCCCACATGTTGGAGCCGTCGGGCACGTCAACGGCACGTGGATCTGCGCTCTTCAGGAGGTCTGCGCCTTCGATTCCGGTTTGCGCCAAAGAGAGGTAGCCGATGTGCATCCCGTAGTCAGAGGCAAGGAAATACCATGGCTCGAAATGCGTCAGCAGCGCACATTCCTCATCGGGATTGTTCGCCAGATAGAAGTTCAGCGCATCAGCTGCGGCGATGCAGAGTGCGCGCACGCTCTTGGGGATAGCCTCGAACTCCGCCTGGGCGCGCCGGGGAATCTCAAACGCGTGCATCAGAATGTCGCCGGCGAGGCCCGCTTCTCCGTAGGCAGCCGCAGCCTGACCGGACATCGTCAGCAAGCTGCGTTCGATCGCGTAGAACTCATCTTCGGCGCGGGCGTACATGAAGCCGAAGACAGCGTGGGCGTCGGTGTCGGCGGTGATGTGTGGCACGCCCCATGTGTCCCGGTGAATCGTCGTCGCCTCGACCGCTTTCGCGATACGGATGGCTGCGGCTTCATCGTCACCAGAACAGGCGACTGCGGATTGTCCAATCATGACCGAGAGCAGGACGATTCCAAACACGATGACGTACTTATGTAGTGTGCGAAGCATGTGTCATTCCTCAACGGCGAAGGGAGCGGGCTAGTGGACGAAGTCGTACTTTACATCCACATACCTCGTCGGACCGCTCCGGTTGCGGCCTGCGCGCCGTGGTGCCCTCAGTCCATGTCGAGGGGTGGATGAGAGATATGTCAACGTGGCCGGCGGATCAAACGCTGACTATCCGATGTTGGCTGAGTTTCTCGACAGAACGCGGTCGCCAGGATGGCCGATGGTCACGCACACTGTCCCCTCATGGACAATCCTCCGATAAGGCGGTGCTTCCGATGGGCATCGCGCTCAATCGAACACAATGCGGATGGAGACCTGGGGCTTGTTGCTTGAACGCAGCGTACGCAGCCGTTTCCAGCGCCCGGCGTCGGGATCACCCACCTCGACCGTGTACGTCCCCTGTCGAAACACCCAAGGCTGAAAGCGTGAACCAGGTATACGCAGCGCGTAGATCACTTCACCAGTATCGTCGGCGACGACACGGATCACCGGCGTTTGAAGACCTTGCACATCGATCTCGGGCAAGTAGCCGCTGGCGACGCGCCCGTAATTGTCCTGTTGGTGAAGAGTGATCGGCCATCCAGGGTACTGGACGGCGTCGGGCGCCAACGGGTCCACCCAACGTGGCCAGCATTCGATGACGATTTCTCGTGTCGCTCGACGGAACCGCACAATCCCATATCCTGGAACATGATCGTACAGCTGAGCAGGTTCTTGGCCGGATCTATGCGGGTTGGCGACCGCGTGCACGCAAACGTAGTTGCCGAAGCCGTCGCGATACTGTCCGGCGTATCGGGGCATCCCTGCGGCACGGTTGCCGCCGGGCTCGGCGGGCATCCAGCGGCGCGCCCATGCGTTGGTAATCGACGGCACACAGAACGCGAAGCCGGCATCGTTCCAGCCGTCAACGCCGTACTGCACGCAACTGCCTAAATGCTGATCGCCAGCAACATGCAGGGCAAAGCCGCGGCGTATCGTACTGAGGGCGCGATTACGGCCCGACTGCGGCCAACCCCCGGAATCCGCGTCGGCGACAGGGCGATCGTCGGGCGGATAGTCGCCGGGATCGTACACTTTTAGCCCGGGAACGACCGCGTCGCTGTTGGCCTTCTCCGGGAGTGTGGCAACGTTGGCAAACAGCGTTTGCGACAGGACGACTTTCATCCATGCGCCAGCGCTGAAGTCGACCGCCCAGTCATTCAAGAAGCGCAGTTGACGCTCGCCCAGCAGCACGGCGCCCGGCACGTCTGCCTGGGCGACTGGGTCGAACTTAGGATTCCGAAAGAACCCGTTTACTGCGCGGCCCTCGGGAACCATGACCGTCGGCGAGGATTTGAATTTCCGGTCTTCGATTACCGCAAAGCTGAGGCCGGCGTACTCGACACGCGTGAAGTAAACGTCGATGCCCTGCGCGACCGGTTTGGGATCCACCGGGTCGGGTAGGTGGCTGGTCTGGGTGCGTTGGACCATGTTGACGAAGGCGGGCGGCATGATGTAACCGCCATCATCCGGGCGCTTGGCAGCCCGGCCACCGGCGCCCCAGATGTTCCCGTGGTAGACGTCGTGGTCGTCGGGGATTGTGACGCAAGGTCGATCACGCGTCAGTTCGCGGAACGTCCAGCACCAGCGATACCACTTGTCGAGGTAGTCGAGCATGGCCTTCTTAAGCGGACTGCGCTGCGCGCCGGTGATGTCACCCTCGTATACCTGATCGCCGGAGAAAAACAGGAAGTCGGGGTCGTGGTGCTTAACCGCGGCGACGAGCTCCTTGTGCGGAAACCAGATGCGCTCGTGGTTCCATTGCAGATCGCCGGTGAAATGCTTGGTGCCGGTGAACGCAGCCAGAACGATCTCGTCTTTCTCAACCGGTTCATTGCGGATGGTGCCGCACCAATAGTGGAGCTCACATGTGTCCGATCCCGTCTTCAAGTTGTAGGCTACGCGAAACGGTATATCGCGATGCGCATCCCACTGCTCCACGCGAAACGGAATCGTGTAGCTGTCTGCAATAAGATGTCCTGTTGAGACGGTTTTCCACGGACCGTTGGCGGCAGGTCGAATCTGGAGTTCCGCGGTTCGTGTATCGCCCGAGCCTAGCGGCGGCATCTGGGCGGTCAGCTTGAGTACGCCACGACTGAGGGTGTATTGCGTGCAGAGAATCGGGCCGAAGGTGCGCTCCGGGTGCAACTCGACCTTGCCGCCCGCCGCGCGCCAATCCTGAAACCAATGTCCGAGTTCGCCGCCTTCCGGTCCCAGGTGGGATACCAGACCAACGCCGCCGTCGACCAGGCTTGGATCCACATTCTCGAGGACGGCTTGGCTCACGACACGCCCTTCAGTGGGTTCGGTGGCGGAGAGCAGTAACGTGTACCTCCCCTGCCGCGGTTCTACTGTCAGGGACAATTCAAATTCACCCGGAGGCGTGTCGCCCAACTGCACATCTTGGCGAGAGGTGGCAGGAATCTCCGCGAGTTCGTGCTCGCGGAGCCTGCCTGAGATGGTCCACAGGTTGCCGGCATGCACGTTGGTTTCGTTGTCGCGGAAGCTCACCCGGCCGAGATCATCGACGACTGCAAGTAGTCCACCGTCCGCAGCCGGCCGGTGATGCACGAGAGCGGTCAGACGATAGTCAACGTGGCGTCCGCCGGCACCGATCAAGAAGCCCGCCCACGCATTCGACGACCGTGGCCGATCGGGCTCAAGTACACCGGTGAGGACATTCATCGTGAGCTTACCGGGCTCGGGCCTCAACTCGGCGGTCAGCAGGTGTACTACGCGCAACGGATTGGCCGGCCGGGCTTCGACACATTCAAGTCGCCCGTCGTTGATCCGCCAGTCCTGGAGACGGTTGGCATAGTATTCGGGGCCAATCCAAGTTCGCGTCAGACCCTCCGGCCAGTGACAGCGCAGATCGGCGGCCTGTGCCGACAATGTGATCACGGTCAGAACGGTTATCATGACGAGTAGTGATCGTTGCATGCGTCGCCTCCCAAAGACTCGCGAGTCCGGTTGCGTGGTAGCGAACCTATTGTCCCAGTAGCGTGAGCTCAGCGATACAGGCGAATGGCTTTCCGTGGATTTCCGAACGTGAGCGAATGCAGATATACCGCCCGGCTGTCCGCGCGAACAGGATCTCCTGCTCGTACGTGGCCAAGGCGAAGCGGCCCGCCGCGACTGGCTGCCCCAGGCGGTCGGGATCATCCCCCACGAAGAACTCGAATTCGCGAATCGTACCATTGACGCCGCCGTCGGTCCGCGGCAGGTAACGGAATCCCTGAATCTCGCGGCGCTGGCCCAGATCGATGACCAGCTCATGCGGATGATCCGGTTGGGCGTCTTTCCACTGTGTGTGCCAGTGAGTGGACTCATCACCGTCGAACGCCAAACGACCCATCATGCCGTTGAAATCAGACTCGCTGTCGACGCGCACGAGCCGCCAGTTGTCTTTGGGAATCGTCGGCAGATCAGACAAGGCAGGCGGCGGCGGCGGCAACAGCGGGAAGTGCTCTGACTCGGTTCGGGCGGACTGCATGATCCGCGCAATCTTGTGAACGATCTCCGGATGCTGATCCGCCAGATTTTTCGTTTCGCCGATGTCGGTTTCGAGATCGTATAGTTCGATAGGCGCGTTGCGCTGACGGGTAAGGTTGCGCCGAAGGCCCTTCCAGCGGCCCATACGAACCGCTTGGCTTCCGCCGCCGCTGCGAAACTCCCAGTAGAGATACGGATGTTGCTTCTGCGCGGACTGGCCGAGCAGCGTGGGCAGGAAGCTGACGCCATCCGTGTCGCTCCGAGGTTGCACGCCCGCGACCTCTGCAAGTGTGAGCAGCACGTCCCAGAGAGCGGCGACGTGGCTGGTGGTCGTGCCGGGTCGGATGTGTCCCGGCCAGTGAGCGATCAGTGGCACGCGGATGCCGCCTTCATACAGGTTGGTCTTGTGTCCACGCAGTGGGCCGGTTCCCTCGAAGAACTCCGGATCGTAGCCGCCAATATCAAAGGTAGCGCCGTTGTCACTGGTGAACATGACCAGCGTGTCGTCGGCCAAGCCGAGTTCTTCGAGCAAGTCCAACAGGCGGCCGATGTCACGATCCATGCGTGTGACCATCGCGGCGTAGCCCGCGCGCGGCGTCGGATGCGGCAGGTAGCCGCGATCACCGAGATAGGGCGTTTCGGGCCATTTGCCCCCGTACTCGGCGAGCGAATCTTCGGGGACTTGGATCGCCAGGTGCGGCACGATCGTGGCGTAGTAAAGGAAGAACGGGCGTTTCTGGTTTTCGCGTACGAACTCCAGAGCTTCGTTAATCATCAAGTCTGGGGCATAGGAAGATCCGTTGAAGCGATCGAATCCTCCCGGGGCATCGGGGACGCCGTCCAGACGCTGGTGAGCTGAGAAAGTGGGGTTATCAAGCGGAACCTTTTGCCCGTTGCGCCACAGGTAGGTGGGGTAGTAGTTGTGCGCCTGCCGTTGACAGAGGTAGCCAAACCAGTGATCGAAGCCTTGCTGATTCGGCTCGCCGGTCGAGCCCGGGCCGCCCAGGCCCCACTTGCCGATCGCGCCTGTAGCGTAACCGGCGCGTTGCAGCATGCGGCCAATCGTCGGCGTGTCGTGCGGGAGCGGCCATTGGCCCTCGGTCGGCAGCTCGCCGTTGTCCCGGATGTACGCGTGACCAGTATGCTTGCCCGTCAGCAGGCAGCAGCGCGACGGGGCGCATACGGTGCTGCCCGAATAAAACTGCGTGAAACGAACACCCTCGGCAGCCAACCGGTCGAGATTCGGCGTGCGTATCTTCCGCTGGCCGCAGCAACCCAACTCCGCGTAGCCCAGATCATCGGCCATGATGAAGATGATGTTCGGCTTACGAGCTTGCCTCTCATCCGCGAATATTGACCGGGGCAGTGCCAGCGCCGCAGCCGCGGCGCCGGCCCCCTTAATGAACTGCCGTCGGCTTCGACGCGGCGCCGATCCGGAAGCTGATCGTGACTCGGACATGTTATCCCTTTCCCTTCCTCCGCGATTCGATGAGTTGATCGTACTCCCGATCAGCTGCGTCAGTTACCTGATAGCGCCTGCGCAGGCGGACAAGCTCGGTCTTGAGCTTCGCCACCACGTCGGCGTAGGCGGGGTCCGCATAGACGCTCCGCATTTCGTCCGGGTCTTTGCGCAGATCATAGAGTTCCCACTCATCCAGTCGGTAGAAATGGATGAGTTTGTAGCGCTCGGTCCGGACACCCTCGTGGCGATGCACGTTGTGAGCGCCGGGGTGTTCGTAGTAGTGGTAATAAATGGACTGCCGCCAGTCCTGCGGCGAGCGTCCTCGCAATAGAGGCAGCAAGCTGCAGCCCTGCATGTCGGCCGGGATGGTCGCGCTGGCTGCATCGAGCAAGGTCTCGGCGAAGTCCAGGTTCTGGCACAGAGCGTGGTTCACCGAGCCGGCCCTGACAACCGCCGGCCAACGCACCAGCAGTGGCATTCGCAGCGACTCCTCGTAGATCCAGCGTTTGTCGTACCAGCCGTGCTCACCCAGGTACCAACCCTGATCCGAGGTGTAGATCACGATCGTGTTCCGCGCCAGACCGGTCCGATCAAGGTAGTCCAGCAGCCGGCCGATGTTGTCGTCGACCGATGCCACGCACCGCAGGTAGTCCTTCACGTAGCGCTGGTACTTCCAGCGAATCAGTTCACGGCCAGACAAATGCGCCTCTCGAAACGCGTCATTCTTCGGGTTGTATGCCGCATCCCAGGCGGCGCGCTGCTCAGGTGTCAGGTTGCCGGGCGGGTCGAATTTGAGATCGAAGTCGCTGAGATGTCGCGCAACCGTCATTTCCTGCTGCGTGGCAGCGCTGCCTCGACCGGCCCAATCGTCGAACAGCGTAGGCGGCTCCGGGATGTCCACATCGTCGTACAACGCCAGATGATCCGGCCCGGGTTGCCAATTGCGGTGCGGCGCCTTGTGCTGGCACATGAGCATGAACGGCCGCTGGGTGTCACGGCCGTTCTTGAGCCACGCCAGCGCTTGATCTGTGATGATGTCCGTCGTGTAGCCCGTGTGCTTACGCCGCTCGCCGTTGTGGATCATCGTTGGGTTATAGTAGGGCCCTTGGCCGATCAGAACATCCCAATGGTCAAACCCCGTGGGGTCACTCTTGAGATGCCACTTACCGATCATCGCGGTCTGATACCCGATCCGCTGAAGCAACTTTGGAAACGTGGTCTGCGTGCCATCGAATCGATGGGCGTTGGTGGTAACGCCGTTGATATGGCTGTGCTTTCCCGTGAGGATCACCGCCCGGCTGGGGGCGCAGATGGCGTTGGTGCAAAAGCAGTTCTCGAATCGCATACCCTCGCGCGCCAGCCTGTCGATGTGCGGCGTTGTGTTGATCCGACTGCCGTAGCAGCTCATGGCCTGGACACAGTGGTCGTCGGTCATGATGAAGATGATGTTCGGGGGTCGGTCGCCGGACGCCGCAGGCTCCCGCCGACCAGTCGTGGCACATCCCGGCAGAAGAACGGATGCCGCCCCGGCTCCGAGCACGTGGAGCGCGTCACGGCGAGTGTAGGCTGGTCGAGTCACGGTAGACACTCCTCTTTGAACGACCTCGAACAGAAAACACCCACTCTTCCCCGCTTGGGGTTGTGGGTTTGGCTTCGGGAGCTTTGCGCCGACCCGCCGGCTCGCCGAAGGAACTCACGCTGCATCCACGGCGTGGTCATGGGGTCCCCTCACTTTCCGGCTTGTAGAGCGGGTTTCGCTTGACGGGCACAGGCGCCTGCACTTGGCGGCGCCAGTTGCGCAACAGCGCGTGCAGCTCGCGCGCCTTCTCCGGCCTCTTCGCAGCGAGGTTGTTGCGTTCACCAATGTCGTTCGCGAGGTTGTACAGCTCGAGTTCGCCGCCCTCGAAGTACTCGATGAGCTTCCAGTCGCCTTCCCGCACAGCGCCGCACGGCGTCGTGCGCCAGCCGCGGTCATGGCTGTCCGGATGATCGCCTTGCAGGTAGCACGGAAAGTGCCAGAACAACGCCCGGTGCGGCAGCGACGCCTTGCCGCGCATGAGTGGTACGAGACTCACGCCGTCGAGCAGCTTCTCGGGCGGCTTGGCGACGCCTGCGATTTCAAGCAACGTGGGGAAGAGATCGATGCCGATTACGGGAACGTCGCACCGCCGTCCGGACTGGGTCATGCGGGGCCAGCGAATGATCATCGGCTCGCGAACGCCCCCTTCATAGAGCATCCCTTTCGCGCCCCGCAGCGGGCGCTGGTTCGTCACACCACCGTGCCCGCCATTGTCGGAGAAGAAGATCACGACCGTGTTGTCGGCGAGCTGTAACTCGTCGAGTTGGCGCAGCACACGACCGATGCTGTCGTCCACGGATTCAATCATCGCCGCGTAGCGTGCATGTTGGTGTCGGGTATTGGTGCCAGTAGCTCGG
The DNA here is from genome assembly GCA_023135165.1 of Phycisphaerales bacterium. Lineage (GTDB taxonomy): Bacteria > Planctomycetota > Phycisphaerae > Phycisphaerales > JAGLTS01 > JAGLTS01. The sequence goes on from JAGLTS010000049.1 coordinate 48,078, forward strand.
TTCGCGTCTTGGATTCGTTTGTATTTCGCGACGACATCGGACTTCGCCTGAATCGGCGTGTGCACCGCATAGTGCGACAGATACAAGAAGAACGGCCGCGAGCGGTTCGCCTCGATGAAGCGCAGGGCTTCGTCCGTCAGTCGATCTGTCAGGTACTCGCCCTGGGGCCCGTCTGCGAGGTCCTTATTCTGGTAGGGGCTGAAATAGCTCTTGGGATGACCGGCGTGATTCCCGGCGACGTTGACGTCGAACCCTTGAGGCTTTGGTCCGGTCTCGTCGTCGCCCAAGTGCCACTTGCCCACGTGCCCCGTGGCGTAGCCGGCGGCGTGGAGCACTTCCGCCAGCGTCACATGGTCCGGGGCGAGCGCCGCGGTGTTCTCAATAGGGATCAGCTTGCGGCGGAAGGCCGAGCCCCGGGCGGACGAGCCAACCGTATACACCCCGTGCCGCGGCGGGTACTGCCCGGACAAGATGCAGGCCCGAGATGGAGCGCAGTTGGGTGCGTTGGCGTACGCGCTGGTGAAGACCACACCGTCCCGCGCGAGCCGGTCTATGTGGGGCGTCTGATGAAAGTCGCTCCCCATGAAAGCCGGGTCGTTCCAGCCCAGGTCGTCAATCAGAATAAAGACAAAGTTCGGCCGCTGGTCTTGAGGTGCGACCGGATCACTACGCCTTAACACGGCGCACCCGGGCAGGGCAACAGTGGCCACCCCCACGCTGAGAGCGCGGAGCGCGTCGCGGCGAGTATAAGATCTGTGACTCATGGCGAGGGGCCTCTTTGCTCCTCCCCGGTGGCCGCACGTTCCTGCCTGTCCGATTGGTGAGTTTGTCGCCCAGATCGTCGCGTGCCCGTTTGGCCAACGCCCGATGCCGCGTCTCCGCTGCGTTTGCTCCACTCGTGCAGCAGGCGCGTCATTCGCGCGACGCGGTCGGTTTGGGTGTGGTCGTGTGCGAGATTGCGCATCTCCCACGGGTCTTCCCGCAAGTTGAACAGCAGTGTTTCCCGATGTCCGTCGTATTCCGACCTGATCAGCTTCCAGGGCCCGGATCGCACGCCGCGCAGGACGCCGCGCGGCTGAAGAACGCCCTCCACCTTCCGGTGGGCGTCTGTTGAGTATGCCAGGAATATGGAATCGCGTACCTTGGCCCGTGCGTCAGTGAGTAACGGTCGCAGGCTGTGCGTTTGCACGGAGGCCGGAATCGGCAGACCAGCCAGGTCGCAGATGGTGGGGCACACATCGTGTAAATAGCAGAGCGCGTCGGAGCGTCGGCCTTGCGGGATGCCCGGGCCGCACATGACCAGCGGCACGTGGGAACTGTGTTCGTAGATGTTCTGCTTGCCGAGCAGCCCGTGCTGTCCGACCGCCAAGCCGTTGTCGCTGGTGAAGATGATGACGGTGTTGTCTGCTTCGCCGCTCGCCTGCAGCGCCTCCAGAACACGGCCGATTTGCGCGTCCAGGTGCGTGATCATCGCGTAGTAAGCGGCAATGTGTTCCCGGACAACCTCAGGCGTGCGAGGAAACGGCGCCAGCTTCTCGTCGCGAACACGCAGGTCGCCGATCGGAAAGGGATGCTCCGGCATAATATTCGGCGGCAGCTTGATCTTCTCGGGCGGATACATTGCCGCGAATTCGGCCGGTGCCATCCGCGGATCGTGCGGCGCAGTGTAGGAGACGTACATCAGGAACGGGTTGTCACCCGAGTGGCGCTCGAGGAAATCGATCGCGGCGTCGCTGAAGAGCTCGCTGGAGAACTTCTCGCCAACGCGCTTCTCTTTTTCCGGGTACTCGCCGGTGGGATCGAAGTCGTACACCGGGGTCTTCAGGTGATTGGCCATTCCGCCAAAGAAGATGTTTCCGCCGTGCGTGAAGCCTCTGGCGAAGAGCTGGCGGCTGTTGTGCCATTTGCCGGTGCCGAACGTATCGTAGCCGGCCTTCCACAGCAGCTCGGGAAAAGTAGGAAACCCGCAACTGCCCTGTTCGGCCGCCGGGACATCCCAGGTTTTCTTCACGCTGCGGGGCAGGTTGAAGTAGTGCCGACCAGTCAGCAGCATGGCCCGGCTCGGCATGCAGACGGCCCCGTGATGCGCGCCCATGACATAGGTGTTGCGAAACGTGACGCCGCGCCGGACCAGGCGGTCCATGTTGGGCGTGTGAATCTCACTGTTGCCCAGGGCGCGGATGGTGTCGAAGCGCTGGTCGTCCGTGAACAGGATCAGGAAGTTGGGATGTTTCGAGCTCCGGCCATCCGGGCGCCGAGATCGAGCTTCCGAGCCGGTCCGAGCGGCGGCGATGCACCCGGACAACGCGGTAGACAACGCTCCGGCGCCGGAAAGCTGTAGGAAGTGCCGCCGATCAAGTCCTGATTGCATCGTTCATCCTCTGGCAGGGCGACTATGACCCTGCTCTATGTACTGCTCCAACAGTTTGGTCAACCGCTGCACCACGTCCGGGTGCCGCGCGTACACGTTGGTCGCTTCGCCGGGATCGTCGGCCAGATTGTATAGCTGGCCGATCGGCGCGCCCTCCCGCGGCTCGATCTTGGCCGGCTCCGTGAAACCACCCGAGCCGCGCCCGAGGATGAGCTTCCACTTGCCTTGGCGGATTGCGAACACGCCCTGTAACGAGTGATGCACGACCGCCTCGTGAATCGGGCCGACCTTCTTGCCAAGCAGGTGCGACAAGAGGCTGGCGCTGTCCTCGCCGGTGTCGTCCGGCAGCCTCGTTCTGACGATCGCCGCACTTGTTGCGATGAGATCGGTCAGGCAAATCGTGTCGTCGCACACGGTGCCGGGTGGCGTGCGACCGGGCCAACGAGCGATGAAGGGGATGCGGTGCCCACCGTCCCAGATGTCCGCCTTCTGGCCGCGGTAGATGTGGTTGGCCCGGTGGTCGTACTGCTCGATCTGTTTGACCGGCCAATGCGAACCGTTGTCCGAGGTCATAATGACGAGCGTGTTTTGAGTGAGACCGTGCCGGTCGAGCGCGTCGAGGATCCGGCCGACCGCCCAATCAGTCTCATGCACGAAGTCGCCGTATATGCCCGCGTGGCTCTTGCCGCGGAACGACTCGTTCGGCACCCAGGGCGTGTGCGGCGAGGCGAGGGGGACATAGAGGAAGAACGGCTTGCCGTCCGCGGCGCGCTCGCCGATGTAGTCGACGGATTTCTTCGCAATTGTCGGCAACACTTCGTTGAATTGAAAGCTCGGCGAACGCAGGCCAGTGCGCCAGAAGCCCTTGCCACCCGACCAGACGCGTTTGGAACCCGGGTCCTTCACAGTAGGTATTTCCACCGCACGGTGGTTTTCAATCCAGCAATAGGGATCCATATCCAGCGACGCGGGGACGATGCAACTATAATCAAAACCCAAGTCGCCGGGGCCGCGCGTGACGGGCCGACCGAAATCAACGTTATCGTGGTTGTTTGCCGTCACGGGCGCGCCGTCGGTGCTCGCCCAGTCGAAACCGAGGTGCCACTTGCCGACACATCCCGTGTGATAGCCGTGTTTCCTCAGCAGCGAAGCGACGGTTTCGCGACCCGGATCGATCAGGGCCCGTGCATAGCCGTTCCACAGCACGCCGCTCTTAAGCCGCGTCCGCCAGCAGTAACGCCCGGTGAGGATGCCGTAACGCGTCGGCGTACAGACCGCTGACGGCGAATGTGCATCTGTGAAACAGATGCCGGCGCTGGCCAGACGATCCATGTTCGGCGTGGGAACCTTCGAATCCGGGTTCAGGCAACGCAGATCACCGTATCCGAGATCGTCGGCGAGGATGTAGACGATATTCGGCGACGGTCCTTGAGGTTCGACCAGATCACGGCGCCTCAGCGCGGCGCACCCGGGCAGGGCGACAGTGGCCGCTCCTGCGCCGAGAGCGCGGAGTACGTCGCGGCGAGTGTAAGGTCTGTGACTCATGGCGAGGGGGCCTCTTTGATCCTCCCTGGTGGCCGCACGTTCCTGCCTGTCCGATTGGTGAGTTTGTCCCCCAGGTCGTCGCGTGCCCGTTCTGCCAACGCCTGAAGCCGCGCAACGATGTCTGGGTGTTGCGAGGCCACGTTGTGTCGTTCGCCGATGTCCGTCTTCAAGTCATACAACTCGAGTCCGCACTCACGTTGCGAGTAAGCGGTAGGTTGGCCGTCCCGCCCAGGTTCCCCGGCCAGGCTGCGATACTTGTGTGGCAGCGCGAGTTTCCACCGGCCGGACCGCAGCGCCTCGAGATGATTGTTGTGGTAGTAAAAATACAATGCCTCGTGCGGCGACGTGGCGCCAACCTTCCCTGCCATCAACGGCCAGATGTCCTTACCGTCGATCTTGTGCGTGGGCAACTCGGCACCGATCAGTTCCGCGATCGTCGGCAGGATGTCAATGGTCATGGCCGGCTCATCGCACACCTGCCCGGCCGGAATCCTGCTAGGCCAGCGCATCAGGCACGGCACGCGGACGCCCCCCTCCCAGGTCGTGCCCTTCCCTTCGCGCAGCGGTCCGACGCCGCCGGCGTGATTCCCGTACGACAACCACGGCCCGTTGTCGGAGATGAAGATCACCAGCGTGTCTCGGTCGAGGTCGCACTCGCGCAGGGTGTTGAGAATCTGGCCGACCGACCAGTCGATCTCCATGATCACGTCGCCGTAGCGTCCCTGTTCCGATTTGCCTCGAAACTTTTCGCTGCAGAACAGTGGCACGTGCGGCATCGGATGTGGCATGTATAAGAAAAACGGCCGCTCGCGGTTCTTCTTAATGAACCCCACCGCCCGCTCGGTGAACTGCGATGTGAAACGTGCCTGGTCTTCGGCCGTAATCTCGGAGTCGAGGATTTCTTCGCCCTCAATCAGAGGCAAATCGGGATAGCCCCGTTTGCGCTCCTCCGTTCCTGGCGGGAACTTGGCGTAGTTCGGATGGAACGGCCACATATCATTGGAATAGGGTATACCCAGGAACTCATCGAAGCCGTGCCGCGTGGGGAGGAACCCGCGCTGATAGCCGAGATGCCACTTACCGAAAACCGCCGTCGCATAACCGCGCGACTTACACAGCTCGCCCAGCGTCATCTCGGTGTCGCTGATGCCGATCCTGGATCGCGGTCCCAGCGCACCCGAGATGCCAATGCGGTTTGGATAGCAGCCGGTCAGCAGCGCCGCCCGTGACGCTGAGCACACCGGTTGGGCAACGTAGAAGTCCGTAAACCGTACACCTTCGTGGGCCATGCGGTCCACGTTCGGTGTCTCGAAACCCTTCGCGCCGTAAACACCGACGTCGCCGTAGCCCTGATCGTCGGTGAAGATGATGACAATGTTCGGCGGCCGCCCCCGACGTGCGGCCGGATCACGGCGCCTGAACGCGGCGCATCCGGGCAGGGCGACAGTGGCCGCCGCTGCGCCGAGGCCGGCTGTTTTGAGGAACTGACGTCTGGTTGTAGTGATTCTGCGCATGGTGTTCTACCCGCTATCCGTCAGGGACGCACTCGCGCCGCAACAGCGTTTGTACTTACGACCGCTGCCACAGGGACAGGGGTCGTTTCTTCCAGGTCGAGTTCCAGCGGCGGGGGTGCGGCTCGTAAATCCGGGCGCCGCTACGGGCGCGAGCCTGTCGCGCCGCCAATCATCGGCCAACGCGCGGAGCCGACCATCCGCATGTTGGAAAAACGTCTGATACGCCTCGCAAAGGTGGCTGGGCTGCGCCGCGAGCGCGACGCCGAGACGCTCTTTTGGGCAACCTCCGCGACAGTGCGTCAGCCAGCGACACTCGTGGCAGGCGCGCGCCAACTCCGCCTTCCGCCGCCCGAACCGCGCCTGCTGCGGCGAGTTGAGCAGATCGACGAGGTTGTCTCTGAGCACATTGCCGAGCTTCCACTCCGGCTCGACGTAAAAGTCGCAGGAGAACACGTCGCCGTTGTGCTCGATGACGAGGTAAGTGCCGCACTCAGCCATCAGTGTGCACTCAGGCGCCGGTACGTCGACATAGGCGGCGAAGACGGAATCGAACCAGCGGACAAAGGTGGTCGGCTGACCGTCTTCGAAGTCGTTCATCCAACAGTCAAAGAGTTCACACAGGAACGCGCCATACTGCGCGGGTGAGACGGAGAACGGGGCCGGGATATTCGGCTCTTGCGGATCACGCTCAAGGCACGGGATGAACTGCATATGGCGCAGCCCCAGATCCTTGAGGAATGCATAAGTCTCCCGCGGGCTTTGAGCCGAAAGATCGTTGACTACGGTCAGCGCATTGACCTCCACGCCGGCTTTGAGCAAACGCTTGGCGGCGCTTACGACCTGCTTCCACGTCGGCTGGCCCCCGCTTTTGACGCGGTAGTGATCGTGTACGGGCTCCGGACCGTCGATTGAGAGCCCGACCAGAAACCGCGCCTCGTGCAGGAAGCGACACCAACCGTCGTCGATGAGCAGACCGTTTGTCTGCAAACCATTGCCAACGGTTTGACCGGCGTGGCCCAGACGTCTTTGCAGTTCCACCGCTTGTTTGAAGAACTCGACGCCCATCAGTGTTGGCTCGCCGCCCTGCCACGCGAAAACTACGCTGGGGCCGCCGTGCTGCATGAGCTGCCGAACGGTCCGCTCAAGGATGTCGGTGTTCATGCGATGGACGGGTGAATCGGAAAACAGCCGATGTTTGGGCAGGTAGAAACAATAGCGACAGGCCATGTTACAGTCCGGACCGGCCGGTTTGATCAGGACGCAGTCAAGCTGTCTGGCGAGCTTCTTCATAAGGAGCACTTGTCAACGAGCGCACGCCGACTCAAGGCGCGCGACATCTACCGACTGCTCGTGGCCGTGTCAGTGGGGCACGTGATTCGGAACCCGACGTTTCCGTGCATGTCGTGCAGCCCTCAGGCGTTTGGCCTACATGCGCCAACTTGGGCGACGATTCGATGCCCGTCGTCATAACGGGCATCCTTGGGCAAGTAGTCAACATGCGGGCCGGGATTCTCCATCGGCTGTGGATTCACTCCTTCCACTACCAGCTTGGTTGCCGACGCGTCCGCCATGTTAGCGAACGTCGAGAAGTCCATATCGAGATCGCAAAAGCTCAACGGTGTCGCGCTGCCCGCGCGGGCGGCCGGCTGATCGGGCAGACTTGCCGGATAGCCGGGCGTTGTATGGTCCTTCCAACGCTGATCGTCGTAGCCGCTGTCGTGGGTTGCGTCGAAGCGTGCGAATTGCTCGCTGGTGACCTCGCAAGTGCCCATCCAGAAACGGTTGCTGATCGTGACCGACGTGCGCGGGTGAGCCACCGCAGTAAGCGTTGTGGTCGCCATCACTGGGCGTGTTTTGGGCGTGCTGGCGCGTCCTAGTTTGCCGCGTTTTGCCGCATTCTGCCGAATTCGGAGATTGCGACATCTGCATAAGTAACAGTTAGATAAGGCGTTACGGCCGTTTCTTTTGCGCCGAATCGGCCAGGCTTGTTCAGGCTTGTATAGGCGTGCCGGTAGCTCCGCCGTATGCTGTCTGTGTGGCGAGTGCGCCCGGCTGCCCAGAGCAGGCACTGCGCCTGTCACACGGCTGGCGACACGGTCTCGTCTCCGTCGTGGAGCAGCGGAGGAGATCCTCTCCTGGGATCGGCTCCATTGTGCTCGACGAGGTCAGCAGCAGCTTGACGCCTGCGCTTCAATCCCCGCCGCCTGCAAACCATGCTCGCCGCTCTGATCTGCGATCGCCTCCGCCGCGAGGAGTCCGCTCTGGCTCCAGATTGACGACCTCTCCTGCCCATCAATGGCCGGGTTTGAACGCCCACTGACAGCATCCGTCAGCATCCATCTTGGCCTCTCCGCAGTTTGGCGCCATCACCTGTTCCAACGGATCTCGGCCATTGCCGTGAACCCCTTTTGCGTGCGCATTCACCCGCTCAGCTGGCTCCCTTTTGCTTGCGCACTTCCACCACCGGCATCGCGGCCATCGGTCTGTTGGCCTGGGGTATCACGCTGAGGATCTTTTAAATATAGGGCACCACCCGCGAGGCCATGGAGATGAACGAATCCGGCAAGCCCTCACAGTGACTCGGCCACTTTGCGAAAATGATGACCGAGGATCGCCAGGCTCATCGCCTCGGCGAACTTGTGACGGTGCAACAACAGCGATCGCACGAGAAAGCTCCAGTAGGCATGGCGGCCGCGCGAGCGCACTCCAAGGATCCACAGTGACCTGACGAAGGCGGCAACGTTGCCGTGCGTTGGGCGTGTTCGGGGGCCGTTGGGTCGGTATTCGCGCAGGAAGGTCGTGATGCGACGGTAGTACGGCTTCGGTGCATAGAGCTGATTGACGAGCGATCGATACCCGTCAATCAGCACGTCGCGATCGATCCGCGATACGAAGTTAAGCACGGCATCGAGGTTGTTGCCGGTCGTCTTCTGAAGGATGCGGCCCTCCGCGCTCAAGCGCGTGAACAGGCGCGTCTTCGGCAGCGCGTTGAGAAGCCCGACCATCGCGGTCACGATGCCCGTTTCCTGGATAAAGGCCCGTTGGCGTTCGAATACATTCGGCTGGTCGTTATCGAACCCGACGATGAACCCACCCATGACCTCAAGCCCGGCATTCTGCATCTTCTTGACTGCGGCGACGAGATCACGACCCGTGTTCTGGACCTTGCCGCATTCGGCGAGACTTTCGGAGATCGGTGTCTCGACGCCGACGAACACCTTCTTGAAGCCGGCGTCCACCATCAACCGAAGCAGTTCGTCGTCGTCGACGAGGTTCAAGGACGCCTCCGTCAAGAACGGAATGCGCACCGCGCGATCACGCCGCCAAGCGATTATCGCTCGGAGTAGCGCCTTCGCCTTGGTCTTGTGGCCAATGAAGTTGTCATCAACGATGAAAATGGACTCCCGCCAGCCAGCCTCGATAAGAGCGTCGAGCTCGCGGATCACCTGCTCCGCGGCCTTCACGCGCGGTGTCCGGCCGTACATGACCGGGATATCGCAGAACTCGCAATCGAACGGGCAGCCACGAGAGAACTGCACGGGCGCCGTGACGTAGTCCTTGAACCGGACGAGATCCCAGCGAGGAACGGGTGTCTGCGTCACATCCGGCTTTCGCGGCGACTCGTAGTGATCGCGCGCGGTGCCGTGGATCATGTCCGCGACCAGACCCGGCATGACATCTTCCGCCTCCCCGAGCACGAAGTGCGGGATCTCCGGGAACTGCTCGTGCCCGGTCGTGAACAGCGGCCCGCCCGCAATCACCGGCTTCTCTCTGGCCGCAGACCGCGCGGCGACGACCCGGCAGGAGTCCGTGTGGATGATCATGCCGGAGAGCATGACCCAGTCTGCCCAGTCGATGTCAGCGTCCTCGAGGTCGGTGACATCCATGTCCACGAGCTTCAACCGCCATTGAGCGGGCAACATCGCCGCCACCGTGAGCAGACCCAAAGGGGGGAAGGCGGACTTGCGACGGAGGAGCGGAAGCACGTGCCGGAAGCTCCAGAACGTGTCGGGCGTGGTGGGCGAGACGAGGAGAACGTTCATGACAGGTGTCCGAGGCGATCGGGATCGTGAAGATCCAAACGATCTTTCGGGATTCTATGCTGCTCCGGTAACCCTTTCGACCTCGCCAGTCCCATCGTCGTCTCCCGCCGGCGCGAGATCCTCCGTGGTCTTGGGGAGCGGCCATCGTTCGACGACTCTGGCTGCCCGATTCTTGGCCTCCGAACAATGAGGGTGGCTGTTGGCGATCGCCTGTTGACCGTAGCGAGGCAGGCTCTCGTGCCCGATTTCGCCCTTCCAGCGGCTTGAAGCCCTTCCGCGGCTACTTGAAGACGGTTGCGCCCGCACTATTACCCGGTCGGTTGCAAACGCGGCCGGCCCGACGGTTCACGAGAAGCGCCGTCGAGAGACCTCGGCGGCGTTGTCGTTTGGTACGTATGGATTCGCAAGGGTTTCGCGATCCGCCGTCGATGGGGCTGAGAGCGGCATCTCATTGGGCTAGTTGCCGCCGATCGCAGCCTCGTGCAGAAGTACGACGGGCCCCCGACCACGTGCGAGGAAGGCGATCTTGCGCGTCGGAAGAGACAGGACGCAGACCTGCTGGCCGAGCTCGAACACCACGATGTCACCCGGGAGGATCGTGACGCATCGGCCCCACCACGAAACAAAGGGCGTGTCGAAGGTGATGTGCACCTCCTGCTGTGTTGACTCCTGTGTGACTTGCATGCCCCAGTTGCCTCCCGGATCGGGCACCCAATCTCGAGCATCTGGAGGTCGGAGGTCTGCCACACCCGTCGAGCCAAGCCACCAGCCATGACGTACAACATCATCAGAATACGACGAACGAAACGCCTCGCAGCGACCATCCGGGTTCTCAAGCAGCACCTCGTTCCTATCCCGGCTGTCGAAAACGAGTTGCCAACTCTCGGCGCCCGTCGCAGAAGGCGGCCGCCAGCCAAGAACGTCGTAGCGATTAGTCGCCCAGATGGACTGCATGAGAGACAGATCCGATCCGTCCAGGTCGACGCTGTATGCCGCGCCGTCATGCGCTCCAATGAAGTACACGGTTGCATCAAGTGACTCAGGGACAACATCGTGCAGCGTCGCGACTTCCACATCGTCGCCGATCGTGTTCTCACTGTCCGCAAACAGCAGGATGAGCAGCGGATACGAGACAGCTTGCGCAAGAAGCACCGCAAGCATCGAACGATGAACCGGCGCCTTCGTTGGCAGCGAGGCAATCCAGCAGAATGGCCATTCCACGACGACCGAAACGGCAAACGAGATCACCACACATATCCAGAGGATTGCGCCCGCGTGATGCAACGGGATATCGAACAGCATCTCCGGCAACGGGCTTGGCTTCTCACCAACGCCAAACAGCATCGCGCCGAACCCCATCGAGCAGTAATTCGCAACGATGAACAGAACGATCGTGCGAACCGGTGGAAAGCGGAAGACGCGGGCGACCACGCCTCCCTCGATCAGTCCGATGATCGCATTGCCGACGAGGAGCAGCGCAAGCGTGCGCCACATGACAGGTGACAGCGAGTTTGCAAGCAAGAGCGTCATGAGATTCTGCCCTCGGTCTCGAATCGTGATCTCTATCATGGTATACGGACAACCACGATCGTCGGCTCCAACGGATCATCACTATGTTGGTTCAGCGAACGGATGGGGCGCGAACGCTCGCACCGAGGTACTCCGCCCCCCGCATCCCCACTTGCCGAAACCGGCAGTGGCGTAGCCGGCGTCGTTGAGTATCCGCGAGATCGTTACGTCATCGGTGCGGATCGGGTCGTGGCCACGGTTGGAGCGCAGAGAGGTATGCCCGGTGTGTTGTCCGAGCAGTAAGCTGGCTCGGGTTGGGGTGCAAACCGGCGCCCTGCTAAGGCCTGTGTAAATCGCATGCCTTGGGCGGCGAATCGATCGATGTTGGGGGGCTCCGGCTCGTCACCCACGCAGGCTGACACGGTGGGAGGCAGGAGCAGGGTCATCCAGAACAAAGGCAAGTATCTCATCACAATCTTTTCCTCTGACGGTCGTTCTGCAGGGCATGGTGCCGACAGTCAATCCTCTATATCCCCTGGCGAAGGCGGTTCGTTCAATCCGTGAATCTCAGTATGTACGATGTGGTGCCTGAGAGACCGTCCAGTTGTGTGCCGGTCGGGAGATAGAGATAAGCCGGATCACCGTCGATCATTAATACCTGGGGTCGTTCGAACTTGCGTTGTTGTCCGTAATAGCGACGCGGCTTCAACGGATAGCCCTTCGGCAAGTAATCCTGAACAAGATGGAACCCCTTCTCGCGTCGCGTGAAAACCAGACCATCTTCGGAAGACCAGAGAATGCCACCGCCCCTTTCGATCAAGCCGTGATTGTCAGTCGTCAGCAGGTGGATACGCCCCTGCCACTGGAAGGCATATCCATCTTCGATGGGGAGTTCGTTCTTCGTGACCGATTCCTGTTGGTGAACGTAGGGCCCCTCAAGATGCTCTGCGATGGCAACCCCCATCCTTGCACCGGCTGATTTGTAGTAGAGGAAGTACCGTCCGTCAGGTGCTTTGAGAAAAGCGGGATTGACCACTCCATTCGACGCGTTCGCTGTCCAGTGTTCGGGGTCATCGGATGGCCTTAGCACCAATCCATCTCCGCCAACCTTCTCCCATGGACCTTCCGGAGATTCCGCGATGGCCATGCCGATGCGTTGCGTGCGGGGGTGAGCGCCCATCCCTTTCGTGACCCCCACGGGATTGGCGATGTACAGGAGCACGTACTTCCCGTCGATGCGCTTGATGAGGGGATTGCTAGGCGCGTAGCGGTCCCAGGTGTCCTCCCCCGTGCCCTTCAGAGTCACGTCGGAGAACGTGAAGGGACCTTCGGGGGATGTGCCGACATAGTGGGCAATCTCGGAATCGTGTCTCCAGCCGCGATCGAATGGCCCGTTGTTTGGCCATCGCGCCACGAAAAGGTGGACCTTCCCGTCGTCACTGATCACCGGAGAAGTGCCCCATACGTGATAACCGGGCGAGTGGACCGCAAGGCCTACCCACTCCAGCCGATCGGCGAAAGAGGGGGGCGGAACTTCTGTTGCGAAGGCGGCGAAGCTGCGAATCCGGGGCTCGGCGGTTGCGCTGGTGATGACAAGTCGCAGGCAGTCCGTGGTGACCGGGGAGATCTTCTGAATCCGCTTGTGGCCGATGCAACTTCCGGTGGCCACCTCTCTCCACCGTGAATCCACCCAAGCGTCGATGCGGTATTCCCGGACGCGTTCTCCTTGCTGGATCTCCTCCTGCAGAATGAGCCGGTCAACGGTCGTCGGTGCATCGAACTTCAACGTCGATTCCGTTCCGGTTCCGGAGACCGATGCAGTGGGGATTGCGTAGCGCCGGCGGATCGCATTTCCAAACTCAGCCAGGCGATTCACATCCGCCTCGGGGAGAAGCCCGCGTGTGTCGGGAGTGATGCCGAGGATAAGTGTCGAGTTGTGACCGACCGAATGCTCGTACATGCTGACCAGTCGATCCAGCGGGTAGATTGTTTGCTCGCCATCGGGTTCCCAGAACCAGTCGTGCCCACCATGGCCGCGAAGCGGCGCATCCGACATGGCCGGGCACCACACCTGCCCCTCAGGGTCGCCGATCTTGAGCAGTCGAAAACCGTTCGCGTGCGACACCTTCTTGTGTCCCTCGTATCCGTCGAACGGCATGGTCGCCCAACAGGGATAGGGAACGGTTCCCGACTCGCTGCCGCCCCAGCGCGCATCTGCCCGCTGATAGTTGTGATAGAACAACGTCTGCGGTTGGTGCTTCTCGACGATCGACAACACATCCGGGCCGCCATCCCTGGGGCCGTAGGCGCCGCCGTCGAACCAGATTTCGAACAGTTCACCGTATCGTGTGCAGATCTCCTCGACCTCCCGCTCGATCAACCGGTTGTACGCTTCCTGTGAAATCGTAGACCGTTCCGTGACCTTGAAGTTGTAGACTCCGAGCTGTGCGTTCCAGCGCGTCCCCATATAGATCCCCGGCTTGATATCGTACTTGCGACAGGAGGCGACGAACTCGGCAACGATGTCTCGCTTTCCATCGCCCCACCGGACCGCCTTCAGGCAGTAGGGATTCACATCGGATTGCCATAGCCGAAACCCCGACTCATGAGAGGCGGTCAGAATGGCGAAATGCCCACCCCCGGCCTTGACAGCGCGGACCCACTGGTCGGTATCGAGTTCGACCGGGTTGAACAGATCGGGGTCCGGGATCGGCGTCACTCTGGCTCGTGGCTGGTTGTAACGACCCGGATTGAAGGTGTGCAGCTCATAGCTGATCAGCATGCCCAGTTCCGCTTCCTGCCACGTGAGTTGGGCCGGGCGAGGAACCGGGATCGACTCCTGCGGCGACGCCACTGGCGGCACTTGGGAATCCGGAACCATTGCAACCGATGTGCATGTCAAGAGCGTGGCGATCCAGAGAGCAATGCCGTGGTTTGTATTCATTATTGAAGAGTCCGATCTCAGCCGTGAAGCGTCCTGATGACCCGAAGACTCAATCCTGACAGAGCATTAGTCCGATGTCAACGGTGAGAGCAAGATGGTCATCGTAGTCCGAGCACCCCGCGCTGGGCCAGTGCGCTGCCATGAGCGCCTTGGCGGCTTGCTGAGTTCTTACTATCGTGAGGCGGCTTTAATGGTGCGGATGAGTATTAGGACACGACGCGGTAGCGTCAGGCCTCGTATCCCACCACGTTCATGATCTTTGCTCTGGGTGGGTACTGTTCTTCTGGTGCCTCACCACCCACCCGCAGGCCACTGCCACACAGCGAGGGATGCCATGAAGCCACTCACCAAGTGCTTGTTCTGGCCTGCCAGCCCGTACGCGCCGCCGAGCCGACCACGCTCTGGTCCATCGGAATCCCGGACAACAGCACCGCGGAGTTCGCACACGCACCCGGCGCTCGGTCACGAGCAGTCGCTGCCATACACGAGCAGCAGCGCAACCAGATCATCTGAGTCTACGTCGCCGTCGCGGTCCAGATCTCCGTCGGTGTACATGGCGCCGCTGTTTGTCCCGTAGTTTGCTAGCAGGATTGCCAGGTCGGCCAGGCCGACCTGGCCGTCGCCGTCGAGGTCACCGGTGCATTGATCGTAGATCGTCAGTGTGTCGACCAGCCGGAAGGTCCCGCCTTCCAACGAGCGATAGACATGCAGCACGACTTCGCACTCGCCCACCAGCATCCGCTGGAACGTATCGTATTGCCCGGTCCCCCGCGCCTGAGCGGTGTCGATCTGCCACACGTCGTCCTGGAGGTATCGGGAGTACCGGTGCGTGTGCGCCGTGATATACGCCGTGGCGTTATAGGCGTCGAGCAACGCCCAGAATGCATCGCGATGCGCCGGGTATTGGTCGAGACTGTCGCCGATGTGTCGCGAGTCGCCCCAGTGCATGTCGGGCTGCGGGTAGGCCGGCTCGTGGCCGAGCACGAACACCCATTTCTTCGTATTGACGCCCAGATCGTCTTCGAGCCAGGCGTAGAGCTCCGGCACGATGTCGCCGTCGGTTCCGACATCACTGACGCCGTCGTAGTACTCGTTGAGCACGACAAAATGTGCGTTGCCGTATTCAAAAGAGTAGGTCGTCTCCACACCGCCGGACGGGCCACCGTTGACAATGTAAGGCAGGTTTGCGAACTCGTTGCGGATCCACGTCATGTCCGCCGGCGTTTCAGCCTCGTGATTGCCAACAACCGGGTACCAGTCGTAGTCGGCGCCAAATTCAGCGTCGATCGCCGCGTCAACGTTCTGCGGTGGATCGACGTCGCCCGGACAGACCATGAAGACTCCCGGCCCGCCAGTGGCTGTCACCGCGTCTAGAACCGCCGGGAATTGGCCCGGCCCTGTATAACTGCGCATGTCCGAGGTCGTGCTGAACATGAAACCGGTCAACACGTGGACCGGGAGCGCGGCTTCGTCCAGCCCGCCGCCATTGAGTGTCGTAATAGTCGCATCTCCCTCGTCGCCCACATCGATCGTAACGATCTGCTCATTGGACGCACCGGTGGCGAACGTGATCAAGAGTGCCCCGCCGGACGATCCGGCGGGTTCGGCCACCGCGGCGTTGTCGGTGAACAGAATCACCAAGACCGGACGCGTATCGTTGCTGCCGGGACTGATTGAGATCTGGACGGCGACATCAAGGCCCACGAGGCTGGACAGGGAAACCGGATCGAACGAGATCGCGCCTGCCGCGACGTTGACCGTTAGCACGGTGTCGTCGTGCCCGGCGTCGTTGCTCGTCGTGATTGTGGCGCCGCCTGACTGCCCGATGTCGATGCTAACAGCCTGGTGGGTGGCGCCGCCGACTGGAAACGTGATCGCCAGCGCGCCGCCCGTCGCCCCGACGGGAACCGCGACGTTGGGATCGTCTGTTGTCAACGTAACCTGCACCGGGACCGCATCGTTACTGCCGGGCGGTATCGCCACGATGACGTCTATGTCGGCGCTGCCCGCGACAGTGTCGATGGTCTCAGGATGGATGCCGATTTCGTTAACGAGATGGAGGCGGGTGACCTGCAACTCTGGCCGCGCGGCCGCCGCCAGGTACTCGCTGCTGCGGAATTCGACCCCATTGGTTCCGCCGGTGGGGCGAAAGATCCATCCCATGTTCGCCGTCGGGTCACTGGACCAGGCGCTCAAGCTGGAGGTGACGTCAAGCGTCTGCGTTCCATCGCCGCCGGCCGCCGTGCCGACCTCCGCGCCGTACTCGTCGGCCTGCACGCCGGCCTCACCGCCGAACGTGTTGTAGGTGGTGCTTTCTGTCCAGTTTACGAGCAGGTCGTTGACCGTGGCATTGTTGCCGGGGTTGGTTACCTCGTACGTGAGTGTTGCACCAAGGATGATCGAATCCGGCGGGATCTGGTCCGGACTACTGCCAAAGATGTCGTCGAACCGCAGCAGACCGAAGTTCTTTCCACCCGCGTCATCACCGTCCCACTCTACGACACCCGAGGCGCCGTAGCTCGTGCCGGGCGCGGCCTGTTTGAGAAACGTATCGACCGTGGCAAGATAGCCGTTCACGCCCTGTTGGAAGGAGACTGTGGCCGTGTCCGCACGCGTTGAGGTCGAAGTTCCGACCGTCACCAGCCACAAAACCGCCGCTCCAAGCGCCGCTGCTCGCGTCATTTCGCACCTCATATGGTGAACGCAGTCCAAGACTGCCGGTTTAGTTATCGGTCTATCTATCTGCCCGCCCCTCAGACGAACACGTCGCTGAATCTTGATTGACCTACGACCCCAATCTCATGATACCACATCCAGGAAAAACCCGACCTCATGCGCGCCCATGTCCACGATCGGCGGCGTGCCGTGGCTGGATCATCGGTAAACCGCGGACCTCCGTAGATATCAAGCAGTAGCGGTTCGGCTGTGTCACCGTCGCTGCAGCCCGCGTCGTGTTTTCAGTGTTCGGTTCGCTATGCTGCGGCGTTGCCTGCGATGCCGTCGCGCGTCACGTAGAAAATGCGATTCGTGATCGGGTAGGGTAGCTTGCGGTAGTCGCTGTCCACGCGGTGACGCAAGCGATCGACGAACTCATTGGGCTTGCACGTGAACGCGACGAGCACATCCCGGCAAGGTGTGGCGACAAGGAAGTCGCCGCCCAGCTCCGGGGCGAGCGTGCCATACAACGCGCCGAGCAACAGCCGAGCAGCGTCGTATCCATCCTGACCGTCGAAGAGCGCAGCCCGTCCGCCTTCATCGGAACTGATCACGCGCAGCGACAGGTTCGGCGCATACCGCGCCAAGTTCGCGCGGGCCAGTTCGTCAAGGTCATCCGCATCAAGCCCCCATCGCAACATTTGCTCGGTGCTGATGCTCACCGTCATTTGCGGCAGGTCGATCACGAACGTAACCACGGTGTCGTTCACAAACGGGATGTAAGCGACCATTTCCTCATTCAGATGGTCGAAGATGCTCACCGGCTGGATGCGGGGCATGATCCGGTCGCGCGCCATGTCGAGCGGCAACGGCGCGGATGCGACCGCTTCACCGGTCATGATGTGGTCCAGGTACTGCTCGACGATCTCGACGCCGTGGTCCGGCGCTTGATTGACCATTCGATAGACATTGGTGAGGTCCAGCCGTTTGCCGTTGAGCAACACCTCGCACGGGCCTGAAAGCTCCAGATGCATGTCGGGCAAGGTGCGCGCGATGATCGTCACGACCTTCTCGGCAAACGCTTCAAGCTCACGCGGCATGTGTCCCATACGGCACCTCGCAGCCACGGGCGGGCAAACGCGTCGGGCGCCGCACGCCGGGCCATCTCGTCATCGGGCGGGACAACGCCCTGTGCATAGTCCTTTCCGCACGGCCGACCCGAGGTGATGCACAAATGCGCAGTTGTCCCGGATGTAGCAGTTGCGGTACGCTTCTGGGCATGACCGACACATGCCTTATCGGGCCGCACCGGATCGACCGCCCATCTGATCCGCTCATCGTCATCGCCGGGCCTTGCGTCCTCGAGTCGTATGACGTTGCGCTGCGGATCGGGTTGCACGTTCGTGACGTGTGCGCGGACCTTGGTTTGCGCTACATCTTCAAAGCGTCCTACGACAAAGCGAATCGTTCATCGGTTGACTCGCCGCGCGGGCCCGGCCTGACCGACGGACTCGACATGCTCGCGCAGCTTGGGCGCGAACTGGATGTTCCCGTCACCACCGATATTCACGACCCGAGCCAGGCAGGGCCGGTCGCCGAAGTCGTCGATCTGCTGCAGATCCCCGCATTTCTTTGCAGGCAGACCGATCTACTGGTCGCGGCAGCGCAGGCGGCACACGAACACGACCGTGCGGTCAGCGTGAAGAAAGGCCAGTTCGTCTCGCCGCGCGAAATGGCGGGCCCGATCCGCAAGCTGCGCGAGGCGGGCTGCGAGAACATCCTGCTCATCGAGCGAGGCACATTCTTCGGCTACCACCGACTCGTCAACGATTTCATCGGGCTGGGCGACCTGCTGGAACTTGGCCCGCCCGTCTGTTTCGATGTCACGCACTCGACACAACTGCCCGGCGCTTCAGAGACAAGCGGCGGCCGACCCGAGCGCGCTCCGCTCCTCGCACGCAGCGCCGTCGCTGCGGGTGTGCATGCCGTGTTCATCGAGTGTCACCCCGAGCCGGCCGCTGCGCTGAGCGACGCATCGAACATGCTGCGCCTGGATGCGATGCGCGACTTGCTCACCCGGCTCAAGGCCATCCACACCGCAACGCATGGTCCATCACAGTAGGCGACGGCGTTGCGCGCCGAGTCACTCAGGTGCGCTGCGGCACGCCATCTGCTCGTGGTAAGGGCGGGATGCGCGAGTGCGCCAATGTCGCTGCAAGAGGCGCACCGCCTGATCCGGTTCAAGAGGCTTGAGCTCATCAGCGTCGGCCCACAGGTGCAGCCGAGTGATCGTCTCGATCGCATCGGGCGCATCGAACTGCACATCCGCGTCGAACCGCTCACGCAGGTAATTGTTGACCACGCGCGCCAGATCAGCCTCGCCGTGAATCGCATCCGATTCCGTTCGACAAAACGCATAGCCGAGCACCGCTTCTTTGAGTTCTTCCTGCGCGATCATCGAGATGAGCGTGTGAATGACCCCCGCGTTGTTGTCGAGGTTCTGGTAGTACAGGTGTTGCGTGCGCTGCGAATCGCGCATACGGCGTGTGGATCGGTAGCCGAGGATCGCGCGGAGGCAGATCAGGCCGAAGCCCGCGAGCAGGATCCACATAAGCCGACTGGCGACGACAACGGTCGTGAACAGTTTGAGAAGCTTGGCGA
Organism: Phycisphaerales bacterium; assembly: GCA_023135165.1. Lineage (GTDB taxonomy): Bacteria > Planctomycetota > Phycisphaerae > Phycisphaerales > JAGLTS01 > JAGLTS01. The sequence goes on from JAGLTS010000049.1 coordinate 67,320, forward strand.
CGAGCGAACCCGCAGCGCCCGCGCCGCCGCCGAACGCTTTGAAGCGATCGAACCAGCTCATCCGCACTTCCGCGTGGGGCAGAAGCGCTTCGAGGTCGGCGATGGGGATGTCCTTGAAGAGCTTGAGCGAGATGTTCGGATCGTCGTGGAGCCGAGCCATGACGACGAGTCTGCGGTAGACGACAAGCTCGCGCTCCACGCCGCGGATCGGATGGCGCCATGTGCGGAATCGCCGCTGCATCGTGCTGCGCCCTCGAACCCACAGCGACATCTCCTCGATCAGCTCCGGCCGAAGACGCACGCGCAAGCCCTGCGTGTTGGCAGCATGAATCGCCTCTTCGATCTCCACATCGTCGAGCTGCTCGAAGTTCGCCTTCTCGAAGACGTACTCGATCCACGTGTGCATCTGCTCAGCCGACTTGTCCGTCGCGCCGTCTTGAGAAAGCGGTATCGTGTCGCGATCAGGATTGAACGCAGCGTAGCAGTCTGTGATCGCCCTGCTGAACGCGAGCGCTTCTTGATCGATGACATCCTGCAAAGCCAGGGCGACTTCGCGCAGGCGTTCGTGGTCGTCACCGAATCGGTCATCCTCCGCCACGGCGCTGACAAGGTCGCACGCCCGGATCGGAATGAACCGATCATCGGGCATATGGCAGACGACCCCGGCCGTCGGATCACGCAACAGATTGCCCGCTGGTTTATCCATCGCCCAACATCGTACCGCGCGCGGTCGGTGCCGGCCCACCACCACCGACACATCACAGCCCCGCCTGGCAAGGCGGGGTTCCCGGCCACGCTTGTCCCGCACGCGCCGGTACGGTAGATAGACCCGTATGAAACGCATCACCATCACAATCGGATTGACGATTGCCGCGCTGTTGTGTCCCACAGCGACGGCGGAACAGGGCGACGCATTGGATGAAGCGCTGGCGACGGTCGGCCTTCAGCGAGCGGACCTCGGCTGGCGGCCGAAGGGCTACTGGGCGCGCTTCCCAGCACAGATCCCCTACAAGCTGCGCCTCTTCGACGACCTGTTCGCCGAGCCGTTGGCGACGATCCCGTTCACACGGACGATGGGCCGGTCCGCGCGCATGCTGCTCGACCCGGAGACACTCGACGACGAGGGCCGCGAGTCGGCGGGCATGCTCTTCCGCGCTGTCCATGCGCTGGGCATCGAGCCGAAGTACGGCGGCAACCGGTCGTACTCAGCTAATCTCACAGCCGAGCCGACGCCGCTGGTCGAAGCGATCTTGCGGATGTACGACGCTGCCGACCGAGCGACGACGTTCGTCACGTTCGGCGATGAGTCACCCTACCCCAAGACCAAGCAGAAGCTCGCCGAGGCTGTCGCGGTCATCCCTGCGGATGCGCAACCGATCCTGGGTGAACTGATCGTGAATCTGCTCGATGCGGATCGATGGGCGCATCTCGCACTGCGCAACGTGCCGCTTGCGGACAGGGTGGTCATCGCGCAGCGCCTGGACATCGGTGTGGAGCAAGTTGATGCGCTCGAGTACTGCCCACAGTTCGACGACGCTGCTCGCGTCTTCGACGAGGCGAGCATGTGGTACGCGGGGCTCAAGTGCGTGCAGGCGCTCGATGACGCAAGGAAGCAGCTTGCCGAGTTGGATGATCCGCCGGACTTTGCATTCTCCTGGCGAGCGCCGCAGGGGTGGGTCCGCATCACGGGCAGCGGCGCGGACATCGTGGATGGAGACGATGCGTGGCTGATTGTCGATCTCGGCGGCGATGACACCTACACAGGCGGCGTCGCGGCGAGCACGGCGCTTCGACCGATGGGCATCCTGCTCGACATGGCGGGGCACGATGTATACCTCGGCGGGCGCACTACCCAAGGTGCGGGTATGTGCGGTATCGGCATCCTGCTCGACGTGGCGGGCGATGACACATACTCAGCGGAAACGCACGCACAAGGCGTCGGCCAGTTCGGGCTCGGCGTATGCATCGACCTTGCAGGCAACGATGACTACTTCGCGCGCTACTCCAGCCAGGGCTGCGGGTACTTCGGCGTGGGGCTGCTCATGGACATCGCGGGTGATGATGACTACACACTGCATGCGGATGGCCAGGGCTTGGGCGGGGTCGCGGGCGTCGGCGTGCTCGTCGATCGCATGGGTAACGACTGGTACGAAGCGGTGCGCGATGCGGCTGTGACCGGTCGGCCGTCGTATCACTCCGGCGAGAAGGTCAGTGTGTCGAACGCGCAAGGCTGCGCGATGGGCCGGCGCGGCGACGGAGCGGATGGCCACTGCTGGGCGGGCGGCTTGGGCGCGCTGATCGACGTCGAGGGCAGCGACCAGTACATCGCCGGCAACTGGTCACAAGGATGCGGCTACTGGTTCGGCATGGGCGCGCTCTACGACGGCTCAGGCGACGATGCGTACCACGGCGTCGTCTGGTCGCAAGCCAGCGGCGCGCACTTCTGCATCGGCGTGCTGCTCGACGAGGGAGGCGATGACCTGCACGTCGCTGAGGAGAACGCAACCAACAGCCTCGCCTTCGGCCACGACTTCACCATCGCCATCCTCGCCAACCTCGGCGGAGACGACCGCTATATCATCGAGAACAACGGCTTGGGCCAGTCCATCAACCGCAGCGTCGCCATGCTCATCGACATCGGCGGCAACGATGAATACCTCGGCCAGGCTGCGAATCGGCCGGGGCTGGCGCGCTACGACGAGTCGCGCCTGCTCAAACGCGATGGCGTGAGCACGTACTTCGCGGATACCACATCCGTCGGTCTGTTCCTCGACGTCGGTGGCGATGATAGTTACGGCATCGCGCAACCCGATGCGAAACGCCATCTGCTTCTGCCGTTGGATGACGAGCCAACATCGGACGATCCGGATGATTCAGCGGCGCAAGGTATGCTCGGTTGCAAGGACAACAGCATCTGGCTCGATCCTCCCGACTCACCCAATAACGCGGTGCGGAACTTCAGTGTCGGTGTGGACCGCGCGGATGGAGCCGTCAGCTTCCTGCCGATTCCGGAGAAGCCCGTGAGCAGTTCGCAACCCGTGGACAGCCAGGAGCGCCGATGACACGTCCCTTGCTCCTCTCAACTTGGTCGTTCGGTCAGCGCGGTAACGACACAGCTTGGCCCGCGCTGCGCGACGGCGGGCCGAGCCTCGATGCGGTCGAGTCGGCTTGTTGTGTCGTCGAAGAAGACCCCGAGGTTGATTCGGTCGGCTTCGGCGGTCGGCCTGACGCATCCGGGGACATGACGCTCGACGGCGCGATTATGCTGTCGCCGGCGCGATCCGGCGCTGTGTGTGCTGTGCGGGAGTTTCTGCATCCCGTGTCGATTGCTCGGCAGGTGATGGAGAGGACACCGCATTTCATGCTTGCAGGTCTCGGCGCGGAGCGGTTCGCGCGGTCCGAAGGGTTTGAGAAGGCGCAACTGCTCAGCGATACCGCCCGCGATGCGTACGAGCGGTGGAAGGAAGACCCGCGCACCATCGACCAGTCGCGCGACAGCGGCCTTGCCTCGAACCGAGACGATGAGCGCCGCTGGAAGCATCACGACACGATCAGCGTGCTCGCCATCGACGCACGTGGCGTGTTGGCTGGCGCATGCTCGACGGCGGGTATGCCTTACAAACTGCCCGGGCGCGTTGGTGATTCACCCATCATCGGGCACGGCGTGTACGTTGACCCTGCCGTCGGCGGCGCGGTTGCGACGGGAAACGGCGAACTCATCATGGGCGTCTGTGCATCGTTTCTTGCAGTCGAGCGCATGCGGCTCGGCGATGCGCCGACCGATGCGCTTCGCGCGTGCCTTGTTCGTGTTGCTGACGGTTTCGATGTAAAGCTGACCGAACAGGTCGCGATGATCGCGGTGACGCCGGACGGGTCGTGGGCATCCGCCGCGCTTCGACCGGGCTACCGCACCGCCGTCGTCGATGCGCAAGGCAGCAGGATCGTCGAGCCGGACCTGATCCTCATGGATCACTGACGGGCACATCGCTCGGCAACGGCGCGGGTGGATACGTTGTGTGAGGCGGCTCACTGCGAAGCCTGCGGGCGATGTCAGCCAAGATGCGAGGGTCGTTCCACGCGCCCATGTGCGCCATCGTCAACGGGCAATTCGCCACCCACCACGGCCGATCTCCCGCCGGTGCCGCGTTCGCCTCACCCACCATGAAGTCACCAAGCCGAACGTAGCAGCACAGATCGTACTCCTCGCCCGCAAGTGATTCGTCAAGATCCGCAAGAAACGCCGATCCGGCGCGCATGTCGCAAGCCCGTGGATCAAGCGGGGCAAGACCGGCTGTGCGGGCGCCGCGATGCGGTGATGCGATCGCGAAGAGCCGGGCGATGCGCAGCCGCTTGCCTCCATCATCGCGCGCACGCGACGCATACCGCGCCGCTAACCCGCCCATCGAGAAGCCGATCACGTCCACTTCGGTCGTCCACGCCGGATCATCGCAAGGCGCCGCCCGCTCAACCGCATCAATCAGCCGATCACGACACGCGTCGAAAGAACATGTCAGGAAGAACTGCGCCGGAATCGTCACCGCATCGTCATCGGTGAGATCCCGCATCCGCCTGGAGAGCAGGCCCGGCACAAAGCCCGGATCGGCGTACCCACCCGCCACAACGATCGGCCGGTCCGCCGCAATGGGCGATTCGGCCATCCTGTCAAGATCCGCCTCCGCATCGGCGACAGTCAGCGGAAACGAAGGGTTCATCGGCACATCGGGGTTGCACCCGGTCAGCGCAAGTGACAGCGCACATGCCGCCGCTGCGATCATCAAGCTCCGAGCTGCACATCTCATTCGCCAAGCCCATCCGTTGTTCCGCAGCACGATGCTCGCACCTTACCTCACCGGGCCGTGCGTATCCACGCCATGACGACAAGATGCGCAGCGGGTCAAGCGAACCCCGCGTTGCCACGCGGGGCTGGGATGGGGCTTGGCTCGCCATCTCAGAAAACGCGCATAAGGGTCAGGCGTTCCGCCCGGAGGGATCGGAAGTTGCCCCTTCTCGGTTTCGCCCACTGCGCGCACATCATAGCCTCGCCTGGCAAGGCGAGGTTCTTCGTCCAGGCTCTACTTCATCAGGGCGATGTGCGATTCCACGCTGCTGGGTCTTGCTGGTAGAACCGCATCATCTGTTCGTACAACTCCGGATGATGCCCACGCAGGTCGATCGGCTGCTCGAAGAACGCTTCGGTGACGACGGCGAAGAACTCAGCTGGCTCCTCGGCGCCGTATGGGTCCAAGAGCGTCGGCCGATCGCGCTTGACATCGTCGATCAACTGTTTGTATGCGGTGCTGAAGACGCGCGGCCACGTGTCGTACATCGACCGGTCCGAGAGCATCGGTGCGCCATCGGTCTCGCCGGACTCAGCATCCAGTTGATGCGCGAACTCGTGCAGCACGATGTTCCAGCCGTCCGTCGCCTGGCGAACTTCATCCCATGAGAGCACGATGGCGCCGTCATCCCATGATTCGCCGTGACGTTCATCCGTCTCTTCAATCACCGTGCCATCCGGCTGCTCTTCCGCTTCGTGCACGACATAGTCGCCGGGGTAGACGAGGATCGATCGCAGCAAGGGGTAGTTGTCCGTATCGCGGTGCAGCAGGAGCAGGCATGCGTAGGCGGCGATCGTGATGCGAATCTCATCGGTGATCGTCAGTCCGCCGCAGCCCTCGAAGCGTTTTTCGTGCAGGAAGATGTGGATGAGGCCTTGGAGTTCTCGCTGGTCGTCGCCGGCGAGCATCGTGTATTGCGGCATGTTGCGTTCGACGATCTTGCGCCACTGCTCGGGGAACGGGCGTTGTCGCAGGCGTTGTCGTCTTTTTCGCTTCAGGCCGAGCATTGGTGACCTCGCTTCGCCGATTCTACGCTCGACGCCAGTTATCGGGTCGAGCGCCCGTATCCCGCTGTCGTACCGCAGCGCATTTGCGAAGCAGGGACTGGGATCGAGTCCCGACGGCTGTGCGGATGGTCCACGCCGGTCGTGTGCGTGTCTGCGCCGGACGATTCGCAGATAATTCGGGATATTTCACGCCCTTTCCTGTGCAATTCAGACATACTACACTGGTTTTGTGTCATCTGGTGGGTGGATGGACTGTCCCGTCGGTTCAGTGGGTGTGCTGATGGTGTGCCTCGGCTACCGACCGCCACGTAGGAGTATTCGGCGATGTTGTTTCCCAAGACAAGAACGACTGATCGGGTTCGCCCCAACAGTCTTGCATTGACGGGGTGGCGCAGCGCGTTGACCCGGTCCGGCTCGCAGCGCCCGCTCGCGCTGGAACGGCTGGAGGATCGTCGGCTGCTCAACGGGCAACTCGACCATGTCACAGACATCGAGGTCGTGCGAGGTCAGTTCTACGACGGCCCAGGCTCGGACGCTGAGTACATCTTCATGTGCAGCGTCGAACTCGACGCGGTCGGCCTGCTCAACGGCATCACACTCACGACGCCGAACGGAACGGTCGTTCCCATCACCGACATGGACCAGTGGGCCGGCGACGAGGAGTGGGATCTTGAAATTGAAAGCGAAGATCAAGCGGATCTGGCCAACTATGGCGACGGCATGTACACGCTCGACTTTGACTTCGTCACCGGGCCGAACGGGCAGATCGAGGTTCTCTTTGGATTGCCCGGCTCGGGTGATCCGCTTCCCATTCCCACACAGATCCCTGAACTGACGAACCCGGTCGATGACGCGACCGACGTTCCGCTTCAGACGACCTTCACCTGGGATGTGTTGAGCGACGCGAACGCGAACACGATCGTGTTCATGGTTGAGGATGAGACGGCGGACAGCGACGTTGTCAATGAGATGTTCGACGATACGTCCACCACGACCTTCGGCCCGGTGGCGCTCACGCAGGATCACGAGTATGAGGTTGAACTCATCTTCGCCTACGCGGTGACCGACACGACACCGGACGGCGGAGACATCCTCGTCGCCACATTTGTCGGAATGGACACCGAGTTTGACACGATCCCAGGCCAGCCGGCCGGCGTTGATCTCGTCGGCGAGTTCGGCGCCATCAGACTGCCCGAGCAGATCGTCCCCGGCGACAAGGGCAAGGTTACCGTGATCGTCACCAACAACGGGACGGCCACGGCGCGGGGCGCTGTGCGCGTCAACCTCTACGCATCCGACGATCAGACGCTCGACGGCAACGATGAACTCATGGCGACCGTGAGCAAGAACGTCAACCTCGCGGCAGGCAAGTCCAAGAAGTTCAACGCAAAAGTCGCCATCGCTGCCGACATCGAGCCGGGAACGTATTACATCCTCGCACAGGTTGATGCGGATGGCGCCATCGCCGAGACTGATGAAGACAATAACATCGCTGTGACCGACGGCACGGGCGAAGTGGTGTGGAAGTTCGGCACGTTCGACGGCCGGCGAAACGTCAAGTTCACCGCGGTCGATGAGAACGGCACGACCATTACGATGAGTATCAAGGGCAACGGCGAGGGCGAGCTTCTGCCCGATGAGGACACTGCCGACATCGTACTCACCGGCACGGATGCAAACTCGTCGTTTGTCGTCAAGACCAAGGGCGGGGCGGGCAACGTCGTCGTTCGCGACATCACCGTCAACGGATCGCTCAAGGCGCTCACCGCCAAGACGACCGACCTCGGCGGCGATCTCGTCGTCACGGGTAGCCTCGCCAAGCTTCAGCTCGACGATGTTGCTGACCAGCACCTGATCAGCATCGGGGCTGCGGCGAATCCGGCGCTCGGCACGAAGATCAAACTCGACGAGGTGCTTGACCTGACGCTCACCTCCGACATGCCCATCAAGAGCTTGCTTGTGAATAGCTGGCTCGATCAGGATGCGACGCCCGACCAAATCACCGCACCGTGGATCACCAAGCTCACATCCAAAGGCGATTTCGAGGCGAGCATGACCCTCTCGGACGCGACGGTCGATTGGTCGCTCAAGAAGATGACCGTCGTCGGTCGGCTCACCGGGTCCGTCATCCGCACGGTCGGGAGTATCGGCGCGATCACCGTCGGCGGGATCACGGATAGCATGATCTTCGCAGGCGTTCAGGATGCCGTGACCGATCTCCCGGATGTCGCGGGCGACTTCGCGAGCGAGCAGGCGATCAGGAAGTTCACGGTCAAGCCGCCGGCGGGCGCGTTCTCGTTCGTCAATTCCATTGTCGCCGCGTGGGACATCGGCAAGATCAGCATCGGGTCGGTCAATCCGGACAACGGAGGCACACCCTTCGGATTCGCCGCTGACAGGATCAGGCTATACATCCGGCGCGAGGGAGGGGTCACCACGCAACTGAACAAGCTCGACGATCCCGGTATCTTCGATGAGTTGACCGACTACGGCATCCACATCATCTGACGCCGATCGCGCGGCGCGCGATGGTCTGAAGCGCAACACAACTCAAAGCCCATGGAAAGCTTTCCATGGGCTTTCTGCTCATGCATTGTCGAGCAATTCGAAGCTGGTGAACTTCGCGCCCTTGAGCAATTCCAGCGATGCGCCGCCGCCGGTCGAGACGTGGCTGACCTTGTCGCTCAAGCCGAACTTCTCGATCGCCGCTGCGGAGTCGCCGCCTCCGATCACCGTCGCCGCACCGTAGTTCATTGTCGCTTCAGCGCAGGCTGAGGCGACCTGCTGCGTACCGGTCGCGAAGGCGGGCCATTCAAAAACGCCCATCGGACCGTTCCAGATGACGGTCTTCGACGCTTTGATGCGCTCGACGTACAGGCCTTGCGACACAGGGCCGATGTCAAGCCCCATCCAATCCGGTTCGATGCCGCCAACGAACATCTTGATCTCGGTGTCCTTCTTGAACTCACGCCCGCAGAGATGATCGACGGGCAGGAGCAGATCACACTTGTGTGCTGCGGCGAGGTCGAGCATGCGCCGGGCGTCGTCGAGCCGATCGTGTTCAACGCGACTGTCGCCGACCTGCGTGCCGTGCGCCGCGAGGAACGTGTAGGCCATCGCGCCGCCGACCAGCAGCGAATGGATCGTGTCACCCGTCAGGAGGTTCTCGATGGCGCCGATTTTCTCAGCGACCTTCGCGCCGCCGAGCACTGCTGTGAACGGCTGGACGGGGTCGGCGAGCAGATCGCTCAGGTACTGGATCTCCCGTTCAACGAGCGACCCGCAGACGCGAGGCTTGCCCTCCATCGCGCGTGGGACCGCCACCATGGATGCGTGCTCGCGGTGGCACGTGCCGAACGCGTTGTTGCAGTAGATGTCGCCGTAGGCAGCGAGCTTCGCAGCGAAGTCGGTGTCGCCTTTCTTCTCACCTTTGTGGAAGCGGAGGTTCTCAAGGAGCGCGACCTCGCCGTTGCGCAGGTTGCGTACCGCCGCGGCTGCATCGTCATCGACGCAGTCCTTGCTGGGGAAGATGACGGGCAGGCTGAGCAACTCGCCGAGCCGATCCGCAGCGGGCTTGAGCGTGAACGCCTCCTCGTATCCCTCACCCTTGGGCCTGCCGAGGTGGCTGATGAGAACAAGGCGACCGCCCCGCTCCAGGACATCCTTGATCGAGGGAAGCGCCATCGTGATTCTGCGATCGTCGGTGATCATCTTTCCGTCGAGGGGGACGTTGAAATCGACGCGCATCAGGATGCACTTGTCAGCCACATCGGTTGACGCAATTGTCTTCTTCGCCATCTTTGCCATTCCCGTATATGTGATGATGTGCACGACACTGAACCGCGACGATTGTACAGGGAGCACGGTCGTAACGAGTCTCGGAAAGAGCAGGCCCGGCGGTTCGGTCCAACCAACGGTAGACTGCACGGCTTGCATGCGCAACGCCCGGTCATGTTGTGGACGGGGCGCAACCGTTTCGCCTTTGCCGCGCATTGCGGGAAGATGGACACATGATCCTCCCTGTGCCGAGCGCCCATGACCTGCTCCGCATCGCCCCGTTGCTCGGGGTCGGGCTGGTTGCGAGCATCCTGCTGGTCACGTGGCGACTCATCAGCGCGATGATCCACCCGCCCCGCCGATCGTACTCGTGGGCTGTGGCGCACAACCAGCCGGGCGACCCGGGCGAAGTCAGCTCGGACCCGCCCCGGTTCGACGAGTTCACATTCGCAGGCGTCCGTGAGCGTGAGTTGCCCGCATGGACGATTCACAACGATGCCGATCCGCAAGGCCCGACTGTTGTCATCACGCACGGCTGGGGGGAATCGCGCGTCACGAGCCTGCCCGTTGCGGTGCTGCTCTTACCTCACGTCGGCCGAGTCGTCCTGTGGGACATGCCGGGCCACGGCGATGCCAAGGGGATCAGCAGGCTCGGCGCGACCGAACCGGATGACCTGCTGCGACTGCTCGATTCGCTCGCCGGTCCTGACTTCGACGATCGGCCGATTGTGCTCTGCGGCTCCTCGATGGGCGCGGGCGTCTCGATCGCAGCGGCTGCACGGACCCGTGACACGCGCCTGGCGGGTGTCATCGCTGAGGGTGTGTCGCGCACGATTCATCAGCCCGCCCGGAGAATACTCCAGATTCATGGCCAGCCCTGGCGCGTCGCTGGCCGACTCTCCCTTGCCTACCTCGCCCTGGCGTTCGGTCGACCGGGCCGGCTCGATTGTGCTCGATACGCTGCGGAGTTGTCGGTTCCCCTGCTCATCCTGCACGGGAGCGAAGATCGGGTCTGCTCAGCGGATGACGGGCGCGCGATCGCCGATGCGGCACAGCGAGGCCGATTCGTCGAGCTTTCCGGCGCGGGGCATGACGATGCGCGCGATGCTTGCTGTGGGCCGTACATCGAGGCGATCCGCTCGCTGCTTGCCGATGCGGTGCTGCGGTACTCACCCTCACCCACACCTTGTGAGAGTAGCGCCAGAGCGTAGTCACGCCGGGGGACCGCTGGCGAGGACGCCGCGGCTCGCTTCGATACGCCCGAGCACCAGCGCGGTATGTTGATGCATGATTCTCCATCGCGCGGCGTTTCGTGTACTTTGCACAGGTGATGACCCAGGAATCCACCATGAGCAGGGAGCGTGTTGCGATCGAAGAGAAGCCCAACCAGCCCGACGAACATGACGATGCACCCACAACGGATGCCCCGGATGATGAGGCGCAGCTTGAGCAGCGCATCGAAGCGGTCCTCCTGAGCCTGGAGAAGCCCGCCACCACGGGCAAGCTCGCGGAGTGGCTCGACATCGGCGTCGAAGATGGCGGCAGCGACGCGATCAACGCAGCCATTGCCGACCTCAACAACCAGTACGAGCATGCGGGCAGGTCGTTCCGCATCGAGCGCGTGGCGGGCGGCTGGCAGATCCGCACGCTCGCTAAGTTCGCTGAGACGCTCGTCAAGGTCCGCCAGACGCGCAACGAAGGCAGGCTGTCACAGGCAGCCCTCGAAACGCTCGCCATCGTCTCCTATCGCCAACCGATCCTCCGTGCCGACATCGAAGCGATCCGCGGCGTCGCGTGCGGCGAGGTGCTGCGAGGTCTGATGGAACGCAGGCTCGTCAAGATCGTCGGACGCGCGGAGGAACTCGGCAGGCCGATGCTCTATGGAACCACACAGCGCTTCCTTGAGGTGTTCGGCCTCTCATCGCTCAAGGATCTCCCACAGGCCTCGGACTTGCGCCCGGTCTGATCCCGTTGCCCACGCGCTCGCAGGAGTTACGCGATGAAACAACCTCACACTCGATTCGCTTCGGCGCGCCGGCTCGGCGCTGTGCTTCTGCTTCTTGGCGCGCTCGCCCTGCCGGGGTGCGCCGGCCCGGTCCTGCGCGCCAAGGTCATCGAAGCGGATGTCAGCTTCGTTCTCATCGTCCCCCGCGACGATCCGAGGCTCGAAGATCCGGGTATCGCGAACGTCACTGTCGCCATCACGTCAGATCCAAACAGCCTCGGCCGACAGACGATCGGCACGGCTGTGACCGACGGTTTCGGCGAGATGAGCATGAACATCGAGCTGCCGCTTGCGGGCTTGGCGCGGTACGAGATCGGCGTTGTCGCGCGCAAGCAGGGTTACACGCAGACAACCGGCGACTTCCTGCTCCCGGCTGACAACCAAGTTGTGCTCATCTTCATGCGATCCGGGCGCGACACACACCGCAGCGAAGAAGACCTCCGCGACACCGCTGACCAATACCGTTAGATGCACCGCTCACCACCATGACCGACCGCCACGAAGACTGGTTCCCGCTCGATCCGGAGCAGCACGAGCGTCAGATCGCGGCGCTGCGGCGATTGCCGGTCGGTGGGCGGATCCTCGACCTCGGCTGCGGTGACGGTCGCGTGCTCGTCCCGCTTGTCGAGTCCGGCCACCGCGTTGTCGGCGTCGATTGGGACGGCTTGGCGCTGGATGCGTGTCGCGCACAGCTTCCGGATGCGAACGTCGAACTGCTTGAGGCTGACATCTTCTCGGGTGATTGGCCCGCGCGCTTCGAGGGCGCTTTCGAGACGATCCTGTGCCTGGGCAACACATTCCTGCTGTTGCACGACACCAGCCGGGCCGGCCGATTCATGCGAAGCGTGCGAGCGTTGCTCATGCCGGGCGGCGTGTTCCACATCGACGCTCTCTGCCACGAACTGTGGCGGGAGGTCGCTGAGGGCTTCTGGCAGACGGGCGTGTCGGAGGATGGCTCGATGCAGCTCATCTGGCAGCCCGGCGACAACGTGATCGCGCTGCGGCACGGCGGCGAGGTTATGCCCGATGATGACACGATCAGACCGGCCGACCGGCTCTACCGGATCTGGTCGCTCGGCGAGATCGCGCTGCTCTGCGAATTATCGGGGTTTGATGGGCCGATTGTGGACACGCAGGCGCATCTGATCGGCATGACACGCCCTTGAGGCTCTGAAAGCAGCGTCCTTCCCCGCGTGCGGTGAAGACCAGCCCTTCTCCAGTCGATACCAGCGACAGCATCCTCGCATGCTCTGAACAGGAGGAAGGCATTGCCTGCTGTCCGATCGCGAACTGTGAACTGGCGTAAGAGCCTTGAGCAACTGTGTGAGCGGAATGGATCGCTTGAGATCGCCCTCCCCAGATACCTTACGCACACGACGAGCACTGACGGTTTCGACGAGAGCGGCAGCAGCCTCATCTGGCGCGTGCGCCTGCTCGAACTCCAAGAGGATGGCATCCTCATCGAACAGCCCTCCGCACTGGGTCAGACGATCCACATGGATGAGGGCATCGACCTCGTCGCCATCATGGCCATCGGGCAAAACCGTTGGATGTTCAAGACGAGGATCACAGATCACGTCCGGTACACGCTCAACGAGCGGCGCAAGATCATCGCGATGCGTGTTGATTGGCCGACCAAGGTCGAGAGATGTCAGCGGCGAAACTTTTACCGTGTCTCGACCGTCGCGATATCGCTGCCGACCGTCCTCGCATACCCGGTGCTCGACGCAGCCACGATCTGGGCTGCGGAAGAGGACTCGCGCGCCCGCATGTCGATGTCCAGCGAAGCGCTCCTGCGCGGCGACAAACTGCCCGACGCCCATCCCGTGCTTCCAGAGGTCGGGCCGAACATCGAAGGCACGCTACTGAACATCGGTGGCGGCGGCATCGGACTGCAAGTCGAGTCCGAGTGCAACGGCGTGGTCAGCAATCACCGCCACTTCTGGCTCCAGATGACACTCCCGCCCGTCATCATCACACCCTTCGGCGTCGCGGCCCGGCTCGCCCACACGCACATCGACAGCACCCAGGCGATCTACCTCGGCATGCAGTTCGATTTCAGTCACAGTCCGCAGTACAAGAAGTTCATCATCGATCAAATCTGCAAGTACGTGACCGAGACGCAGCGTGAGCAGCTCAGACGCCATCGCGAGGACATGCGGGGCGAGCAGTAGAGACACTGCCCACCCTGATGATCCGAACGGTCGGGTAACACGCACAAACACCGAACCGATACTGACAGCGGACCATCCTCACGGTACGCTGATCTCGTGCGATCCGCGGATGCCATCCCCGATGCCGCTCTTCGTCTTCGGCTGACGCCCGGCCTTGGGCCGACGCTCGTGCAGCGGTGCCTGACCCACTTCGAGACACCCGAGGCGATCTGTGATGCCGCGCCTGGCCAACTCGCGTCGATCCGTGGAATCGGACACGGGCGAGCCCAGACCATCTGTCGCGCCATGCGCGAGGCTGACACCGACGCTGAGCGTGACGAGATCCGACGCGCTGGCGCCCATGTTGTTCTGCTCGGTGATGAGGATTACCCGCCACTGCTCGCGCGCATTCACGATCCACCACCCATGCTCTACATCCGAGGCGAACTCATCGAACGTGATTGCCTGGCGCTCGCGGTCGTCGGCTCGCGCCGATGCACCGCTTACGGCAGGGAGCAGGCGGCACGCCTCGCCGGCCTGCTCGCTGAGCGCGAACTGACGATCGTGTCAGGCGGCGCTCGGGGGATCGACACCGCGGCACATGAAGGAGCGCTTCGCCACGCGGGCAGGACGATCGCCGTGCTCGGCTGCGGGCTTTCGCGCGCGTACCCGCCCGAGAATGCTGAGCTTTTCGACCGGATCGCAGAACACGGTGCGATCGTCTCCGAACTGCCCATGCGGTTTCCGCCGCTCGCGGAGAACTTCCTGCCTCGCAACCGCCTGATTGCCGGCCTGTCGCTCGGCGTTCTGGTCATCGAGGCGGCGAAGCGCAGCGGCGCGCTCAGCACCGCGCGCCAGGCAGCCGACATGGGGCGCGAGGTCTTCGCTCTACCGGGTCGAGTCGATTCGCCGACATCCGACGGCTGCCACCAACTCATCCGAGCTGGCAGCGCCGCACTCACCACCGGGCCTGCCGACATCATGGACAGTCTGGGCCGGGTCGCGTCGCCGCTCCTCATAGGAGCGCTCAGCGCCGAGTCGAAACGGCCGACCGACGTCGATACAGTGAACTCCGAATCAGTTGATTCCGTAACAATCCAGGGCTTGAGCGAGACGCAGCACACGCTGTACCAGGCGCTGGAAGAGGCCATGCCGCTCGATGAACTGCTCGCGCGGACAGGCCTGGCTCCTGAAGCGGCGCTGTCCGATCTCGCTGTCATGGAGATCCGCGGCGTCGTCAGGCGTCAAGGATCAGCCTTCACCCGAGCGTAGATCTGCAGCGCCGTCGAGCCGTACACCCGCGTCTCCGGACCATCGAGACCCTCAACCGACAGATCCGCTCGCAGCTTCGTCGGCGTGCGGAGAATCACAAACCCATCCGCCTCCACCAGCTCGCCGATTCGGCTCATCTGTGCGGTGAGTCTCGCCCGGCCGACATTGTCTTCACTCATCGCGTAGGGCGGGTCGAGAAACACGATGCGGACTGGCTTCGCCGAGCGCGCCAGCCAGGCCGGGCCGAGCGCATCACCCGGGAACACCCTCGCCTGCGACTGCGCGCCGAGCCGGTTGATGTTCTCCTCCAGAATCCGCAGCATCTGCTTGTCACGTTCGACGAACAGACAACTTCGAGCGCCCCGGCTGATCGCCTCAAGCCCGACCGTGCCCGTCCCCGCGAAGAGATCGACGACGTTCGCATCCTCGAACTGCTCGCGCAGAATGCTGAACAGGGCTTCTTTCACGCGGTCGGTGATGGGGCGCGCCGCCCCCAGATCCGGCGGCGGAGTGAGCGCCCTGCCTCGATATGTGCCTGCAATGATCCGCATGCGGGCAGTGTACGGGATCGACCGGGCCAACCCAGTCGCAACGAGCGCCCGAATGCACGGGTATACTCCACCGGGAGGATCATGAGCGAGTCTGTTTTCTGGTTTTGTGGCCAGATCGTGTTCGCACTTGCGATGCTGGCGGTGGGCTGCAAGCTCGGCAAGGTCGGCGGCCGAGCAGCGGTGATCGCCATGGTTGCGTCGGTCATACTGCTCGTCGGATGGAGCCTGCGACTCCTCCAGCCCACGCTCTACTTCAACATCGTTCCACTGGACATCCTCGTGTACATCGAGGGAACAGCCAACGTGCCCGCGTTCATGCTGTTCATCGGGCTGGTCTGGAAACACCGCACCGACAAACGCGCCCAACGCGCCGGGCCACCGCTGATCGCACTTGCGCTTGTCTACTTCCTCTGGAACGCTCTCTGGATGATCCTGCCTTACCCGCTCGGCAAACAGTCAATCCAAGACCCCTATATCCATGCAGCGGCACACGGCGGGGTCATCATGCAGTACAGCAGCGACGCCTGTGTGGCTGCTGCTGCTGCGACCGCCATGCTCGCACACGGGATCGACCAGCCGATCAATGAAGCCGAGATGATCCGTCTCACCGACACCAGGGTCACGAGAGGCTCGACCGTCATCCGTGCTGTACGAGGGCTTCGGACGCATCTGGCTGACACCGAGATCCAGGTCGACCTCGTTAAGCTCGACGCCGACGCTGCGGCAAACCTCGCAACGCTCAGCCTGCCCATCCTCGCGCCGCTCAAGAGCGGGATCGGCTCGCTGCACATGGTTGTGATCTACGGCCACCCGCCGGACCGAGAGGATGTCTTTCAGCCGGATGACGGCCGAGCGCCCACTGAGAATCAGCGAAGCGTGCCGCTCTTCCAGTTCGCCACGAGCTGGTTCGATCACTTCCCCAAAGACATGCGCGAGTACGTCATCATCGGCAACCCGATCCCCGAGCAGTCCGACGTCGCGGTGAACGTCCCGAGCGGGATTCACATCATGACGATGGAGCGATTCCGCAAGCTCTACCGAGGGCCGGCGATCGTCTTCCGTAAGCCCAACTCCCAGCCTTGAGTCCGCCACGGGTGGACCCAACCAGTAGCTCGCGACATGCGGATTCGCACAACGACGCTGCGCCGGATTCGCGGAACTCGCCCTCCCGCACATATCGAACGGTCAGTTGCGACGGCGCGGGCCTGCGACGACGGCCGGCGACCCGGTTCGCCGGTGCTACACTGGCCCGCCGATGATCCCGCTGAAGACTGACAGGCCGATCCGCTCGCCGATCGTGATCAACTACGCGTTGATCGTCGCCAACATCGTCGCGGCGCTCGTGCTCGTCCTGATCCAGCAGAACAACCCTCGCCTCGCGATAAGCATCTTCACCGACCTGTCGCTGCATCCGACGGACCCGAAGCTCTGGCAGTTCGTCTCGTACCAGTTCCTGCACGACCAAAAGGATATCTGGCACCTCGGGTTCAACATGCTCTTCCTGTGGGTGTTCGGCAACAGCCTGGAGGACAGGCTCGGCCGCATCGGCTACCTCGCGTTCTACCTCGCGGGCGGCGTCTTCGCGGGGCTTGCGCATTGCATGTTCAGCGACAACCCGGTGGTCGGTGCGAGCGGGTCGATCAGCGCGGTGACGGGCGCGTACCTCGCACTCTTCCCACGCAGCAAAGTGCTGGTGCTGTGGGTTTTCATCATCATCACGTGGTTTCACATACCGAGCTTATGGTTCATCGGGATCTCGTTCGCGCGAGACCTGTTCGGCTCGCTCAGCTCGGGCGGGAGCAGGGTTGCTTACGGCGCTCACCTGGGAGGCAACGTGCTCGGCTTTGTCGTCGGCATGGCGCTGCTCTGGGCGCGACTGCTGCCGCGCGAACCGTATGACATGGTGTCGCTGTGGCAACAAGCGCGGCGGCGACGACGGTTCAAGGCGGCGACGGCGAAGGGCGACAGCCCGTGGCGACGTGATGCGTCACGCACCGGAATCGCCCAAACCGAGAAACGCACGCCGCAGCAGGAAGCACTCGACAAGGCTCGCGCGGAAATCGCACGACTCATCACGGACCACAAGCTGCCTGACGCAGCAGGGAAGTACCGCGAACTGCTCCACGCACATTCGGATGTCGTCTTCAGCGAGCAGATGCAACTCGATCTCGCCAACCAGTTCTTCTCGGATGGCGATCACCAGTACGCTGCCAAAGCGTATGAGTTGTTCCTCAGCCGATACGCGTCGTACCGCGAGCTTGCTGAGATCAAGCTCATCCTTGGATTGATCTACGCGCGATACGTTTCCAATCCGAGCCGTGCGCGGGAGCTACTCACCGCTGCACGTGATGCGCTTCGGCCCGGCGCACATCACGATCTTGCGGAACAAGTGCTCAAGGAGCTTGCCTGATATGACAAGCGCGCAGATGAATCACCGCACGCGCATCAAGATTTGCGGTATCCGCGACTTGGATGACGCCGCCGCCGCGATTCAGGCGGGTGCGGATGCGATCGGGCTGGTGTTTGTCGAGTCATCGCCGCGTCATATCACGCCCGACGCCGCTGCGGAGATCGCGATGGCGATGCCGCCGTTCGTGCAGAGCGTCGGTCTGGTCGCGAACATGTCGCCGCGCGCCGCTGAGCATGCTGCCATCACAGCGCAGGTCAACTGGCTTCAAGTGCATGGCAACGAAACCGAAGCGCAGCTCAGCAGCATAAGCGCGCCGATCATCCGAGGGTTTGTCTTCGATGCTGAACAGGTCCGCCGATGGAACGCCTGTGATGCGGTCGATGCGCTGCTGGTCGACGGCTCAACGGGCGGGCAGGGACAGGCGTTTGAGTGGGATGCCCTGGCAGCGATGATGGATGAGATCGACAAGCCGGTGATCGTAGCGGGCGGGTTGACGGCGGAGAACGTCGCGCATGCGATTCACGCCGTTCAGCCCTGGGCGGTGGATGTCTCCAGCGGCGTCGAGACAGCGCGAGGCGTGAAGAACCCAGCGCTGATGGCCGAGTTCTGCCAAGCAGTACGCGAAGCGGACCGCGGATAGACCTGCAATCACGCACAGTACGATTCCGATAGGATGTGGAGGGACCGGCGCAGACAGAATGCAGCGTGTTAGCGTTCGTCAACGCGCCGGCGAGTTTCGTTGAAGAAGCTCTTGCCGCGCCCGGCCGGGCAGAGAGACTGTGGTGAACCTGACGACTCACATTCGGCGATGGGCTCGCAAACGACTGACCGGCGAGGCAGACCTGGTGCTCGAGCATCGTCTTCCGCAGATTGATCGTGGCCTTAACAACGTCGATGAGCTTGGGTTGTATCTCCATCTACCGTTCTGCCGGCAGATTTGCCCCTACTGCCCGTACAACAAGACGCTGTACCGTCCCGAGTTGGCTGAACGATACCGGCGTGCCGTGCTCACGGAGATTGACCTGTACGCTGACGTGGTTGGCGATCGGCCGGTGTCATCTTTCTACATCGGCGGTGGGACGCCGACCACGATGCTCAGCCACGGGTTGGGGACGATCCTTAAGCACATCCATGACACATTCAACATGCGTTGCTCCATCCACATGGAGAGTCACCCCAACGATCTGACTGATGACGCGCTGTCCATGCTCGTCGATCTCGGCGTCGAGCACCTGAGCATCGGCGTGGAGGCGTTGCAGGATCACCATCTTCGGGCGCTGCGCCGACCATACACGGTCGAGCAGGTCACCGAGACGCTTCAGCGGGCCGTCGCGAGGCCGTTTCGTTGCGTGAACGCTGACATGATGTTCGCGCTTCCGGGACAGACCGTCAGCGAGGTGGCGCAGACGGGCAGTATGCTCGTCGATCTCGGCGTGGATCAGATCGCCGCCTACCCCGTGTTCACGTTTCCTCACACGACGTGGGGGCAAACGAACGGCTCAGCAACCCCCGGCCACCTCGAAGTGTTGCGACGACGAAGGATGTTGAGTTCGCTTGAGTCGCTTTTGTACAACACCGGTTTCCGCAGAACGTCGGTGTGGGCATTCACGCGCGACCAAGTGCCGGCGTATTGCTCGGTCACGGTGCCGCTCTATCTCGGCCTCGGCGCCAGCGGCGGTTCGTATCTCCGGGACGTGTTCTACCTGAACACCTTTAGCGTGCCGGCGTACATCCGCTCACTTGAGCGCGGCCAACTCCCCATCGCGCTCACGGTTGAACTATCAGAGAAAATGCAAATGGCCGGATGGCTGTATTGGCGGCTCTACGAAACCCACTTCCGGAAGTCAGCGTTCCCGGAACGATTCGGCGTACCCTTCGACCACGAGTACGGCCGCCTCATGCGTGTTCTGTCGGCGCTTGGGCTGGCTCGGGTTGATGACGAGCGCGTCGAACTCACTGACACAGGCGCCTACTGGCTCCATGTGTTCCAGGATTTCTTTTCCATCGACGGCGTCGGCCGAATCTGGGCTGAGGCGATGGACACGCCGTGGCCGCGTCAGGCTGTGCTGTAATCGGCGCTGTCACCACCGCCCAGTGAGCAAAAAAAAACGGTGTCGGATACCGTTTTCACCCCACCGCTCCTGCCCGCCGGAGCCATCGAACGATGCGGGCGATGGAGGTGGTGGGGGTGTGGGGGTGTGAGGGTGCGGGAGGATGAGAAAAGCCCAGGGAAAGCTTTCCCTGGGCTTTGGGGATCGGTTGAGCGCACCGAAATCCGACGACGGTGGACCGGCTGCGCATCGCACACGGTGTGCGCGCCATTGTGGGCATTGCGGCTGTTCGCCACACATCCCCGCCAATGCGCGCGCGGTCCCGAGCGGACCTCAAAATGTCGCTCAAAACCGACCCAAAACGCGCTGAAACTGATCGAAAACGCGCCGAAACTCGCCGAAACCGGCCGAAACTCGCTCAAAACTGTAGTCCGATAACACAAAACCGGGCGATCCGTGCGCACGATTCGGCCGGGAATCGCTGGATGTCCAACCTGGTGCGCAACCCGCACAACCCGCACGAACCAGCACAGCCGGGCCTGTGCGCATCCACGGCGGTGTCCCGGAGTCATCAACGTGTCGCCAATTGTGGCACCGGGCGTCTTCTGCTCGGGATGGATCGACCTCAGCGGGCGGCCGGCTTGCGCTTGCGAAGGTCTCGCACGATCATGCCCAGGCCGACCATGAACGCGAGCACGATCACGCTCATCACCGGCACGTTCAGGCTGATCCAAGGCTCGGTGAAGACGTTCCAGCGGGCGAGAATCTCGACCACATTCCACAGAACGATGACTGTGGGGATCGAGTAGCGGATCGCGCGGCCCGTGTCCTTGATACCCCACAGGCGATAGAGCAGCCAGATCCCGCCGCCGAGGCTCAAGAAGAGACAGGCGTACGTGGCGGGGTGGTGATCGCCGAGGATCGTCTCGTCGTACAGGATCAGGAGCAAAACGTAGAAGAACCAGAGGACGGCAGCCATCTCGAACGCGGTCCTCGGGCCGTAGTTCGTGACCTTGCCGCTGACGACCGGGCCGGTCGTGAGATGCAAGGTGCGCCGCAGCCAGACGAAGAGGTTGCAGCGGACGCCTTCGTGGAAGAGCAGGTACAGGACGAGGAGGATGAGAAAACCCCACGTGTGCTGCATCATGCGGTACTCGCCCGCCGTGCCATCGACCCTTGGAATATCGAGAGCCTGAGCGCCGAAGTACAGGCCATACTCGACGAAAGCGGTCCAGAGCACGACGCCCGCCAAGGCGCCGAGGAAGCTCTGCCAGCCGGCGGACCGCAGGAATCGCGTGGTGATGAGCAACCCCATGCCGACCAGCCCAAGTGCAAAAACGCCCCACCCCAGGGCGGAGTCAAGCGTCCGGTTCATCACCATCATGAGCGCGTGGCCGAGCGGCATGAGCAGGAAGACGACGATGAACGCTCTCATTCCAACCATGGTTCCATCTCTCGCTTGACATCCCGCGACATCGACGCTCACGCCGGAGCGCAGGCAGCCGAAGCTCCGGGTATCCCGCTGAAACTCGCCGCCTACACCGGCTCCTTGGTCTTCTCAACCAGCGTGATGCCCTCGATCCGCAGCTTTTTGTCCACCGCTTTGGTCATGTCGTAGAGCGTCAAGGCGGCGATGCTCACCGCGGTGAGCGCTTCCATCTCCACACCTGTTTTCGCCGTCGTGGATGCCCATGCTTCGATCTTCACGCAGCCCTCACCCCGCACGAAGTCCACGCCCGCAGCGTCGAGCGGCAGCGGATGACAGAGCGGGATGAGCGCATCGCACCGTTTCGCCGCCATGATCCCTGCGATCCGCGCTGTCGCCAGCGCTTCACCTTTGGGGAGCGTCCCGGCGAAGATCGCATCGAGCGTCGTCTCCGCCGCGATGAATCGACCGGTCGCCACAGCCCGACGGCGCATCGGCGGCTTGTGCCCGACATCAACCATGCTCGCCTTGCCGTGCTCATCCACGTGCGACAGCTTGCCAGTGTCCGCGTTTATCTCCATCGTGCGCCTCCCCGGTGATTATCGCAGATCATTTGGCTCGTGCGTCTCCTGCGCCTCCCATGCTGCAAGTTCCGGTGGAATCGCATCAGCGACGCGCACGAGCATCTCGGTCATCCTGGGCAGATGCGCAGCTTCGAACCTCCCACGTTCGATCACGATGAGCCTGCCCGCTGTCACCATCCACGACTGGCCCGGCTGGGCGTCGCGCAGGATGGCCTGGACGCTCTGCCCGAGCAGCAGTTGCGCGAACTCCGCGTCATCGGTCTTGATCCGCCAGCGCTGATTGAACTTCTCATCCTCGACCTGGACATCCCGCAGGCCGAACGCTGCGCCGAGTTTCGTGAAGACGTTTTCCGCTGAGAGTCGCACGATCGGCCAATGCGCGGGCATCGGCGCCGCGGCGATGCGGTGCAGGATGACCTGCGTCGTCTGGCCGGTGCTGATGACGTATCGGTGCTGGACAAGCTCGATGTCGCGATCATCGACGAGGCCGGCCCAGGCGTTTGTGATGTTGCGCGTGCCTCCGGACAGTCCCTTGATGGACCCGACCCAGTCAAGGCGAGGTGACTGCTCAGGATCGGTGATCGTCTCGAAGCCGGCATCGCGCATGGCTGCATCCATCTCCGCGCGACGCTTCTCGGCTAATCGTTTCGACGCAACGACCGCGAGTGTCACAAGCACCGCTACGATGATCCCGACCGCGACGAGAATAAAGGGAAGTGGATGCGGCGGCATACACGTGCTCCGTATGGGTGACAGGCCACCCAACCGCGCTGTCATCAGCCGGTGCAGTATAGGCGACTCCGTTCGGTCCGCGGGTCAGCGGGCAGTGCGTATCGCCCCGCCGCCGGGCACGGGCGGGTTCAGCCCCTCGGCCGTCCACAACACCGCGAACGGCCCACGCAGACGCGGCGGCAGCATCGCACGCAGCATCACGCGCAGGAGCGGCCGACCGAAGTACACGCCGATCGCAAGCGGCACGATCGCAAAGAGCAACGCCATCGCGCTGAAGTATGGCCCGATCATCTCCACCGCTTTCCCCATGACACCCCAGTATGAGTAGTAGCTGTACTCCCTCACGACAAAGAGAATTGTGAGTGCGCCGGTCGCCACCGCGGTGACCAGAAGCACCCAATTCCGTCGCAGATGCAGCATCGCAGCAGACCAGAGGATGCCTGCGGGGATGGCAATCGCCAGCACCCATCCCAGGCCGAACAGCGCGGACCAATCGGCGATCTCCGTCCAGCCGCCCATTTCCGCGAGAAGTTCCGGCCTGTTCTGCGCTCGCCACCAAGTGATATTCAGTTCTCCATCGTAGCTGGGAGACGGGCTCTGTGTCGGCGGTAGATCTGCCTGCCAGGCCGTCTGACGCTGCTCAAGTTCAAACCCGAGTGGCCAGGCCGCTGAGTATGCGATCGAGTCGATGGCTGTCGACAGCATGAGCGACACGATCAGAAACGACGCTAGAAGCGAGACGAGCCACGCTGCCGCGAGCAATGCCCCCCATCGCTGCGCCCACACGCCCAGGATCGGATACTCCTGCAGCGATGCGACGGTCGCGCACTCCGGGCAACGCACGATGAGCATCTGATAGTGTGATTCGCGAACAACCGACTGTCCCGTCAGGTTGTACCCGCATTTGATGCACAGCCGATCGCCGATGAGCGTTGAGACACGTTCATCCGGGCGAGCCGGCTCACCTTCCGGCGGTGATGACGAGGGGTGGGGGGGCGGCTGTGGCGGCAGTTCGGTTGTCATCTTCCAAGTCTCTGTTTGCGAAGGCGAGTACGGCGTTTGCACCAAAGGATCGACCGATGCTGGACATAGACGAGCAGGATCATCTTGCCCAGCAGGATTCCCGTGAGCGATACGGCGAGCATCACGCCAAAGGCGGCGAGTTGGCTGCCCGCATCCGCGAACCGCACATCTGATCGCCATGGCGCTTCTGCGCTGTTCGGGATGAGGTGCTTGATACTCGGGACGACGATCGGATCAAGAGAGATCAGGATCACGATGAGCAGCACCCATGCGACCCATTGCATGCCGTACTTCCAGTGGGGGAACGCGACCGTGAGCCAGATACCTGTCAGCAGCGGAATGATCAGCCCTGATCCGACGAGCACGAATGGGTCCGCGTGGAGAAGGTAGGCGATCGGCTGGCTGTAGCTGATGTAGTCGAGCAGAAACTCGGCTCCGCTCCAGTTGGCCAAGGCGAGAAGCAGCAGGCACAGCAGTTGTATGGTGAGCACGCGCAGCGACACGCGCAAGCGAAGCTCGCGGCGGCGCAGTCGCAGGATCGGGTGCAGCTGGCGCACACACGCATAGCCGCAGTCCGGGCAGATGACGATCGGCAGGTGATAGTACGGATCGCGCAGCGGACGACAGCGCCCCAGATCCCGACCACACTGCATGCACACGTGAGCAATCGCCATGGCTGTCCCGGATATCACGATAGCGGATCGACGCGGACGCTACTTGTCCTCACTGCACACACGACGCATCATCTCAAGTACGTCGTGTCTGAGCCCGTGCCGCGCTGCGAGATCCGGCGCAGTCGTGATCCACGCTTCCGCCTCTGCCAGGTACTCTCCAAGCTCATCGCGGAGTCGTGCGCGTTCCAGCGTCGTCGTTGCCTCCTCGTATTGCACAAGGAGCAGGTAGAAGTCACCGAGCAGGCAGACGACCTCGCGCTCGGTCCGCGTAACCGTGTCGGCCCATTCGGTCATGATGCGCTCGCCGATCTCAAACGACCACAGACAGGCATCCAGTCCCAACGCTCTCTCAAGCTCCGTGAATGTCGCCGCCGTGCCAACGTCGAGTCCGTGCTCCAGAAGAGTCGCAGGGGTAATCACGGGAAGGACGAGATCGGAGCTGAATCGTGCAGCGACGCCCTCACCAAACATCTCGTCGCGCCACACAAAGCCCATGTCAGCAGGCGTGGCCGATGGCCCGATTTCTATGCCCGCGAACCGAAGTAGCGATTCCTGCGGGCGGTTCGTGAGAGCTGCGAATCTGCACACTGCCTCGATGTTTGCTCTTACTCTCGCATCGTTTGGGGAACACCCCACCGCCCAAATAGATACGATCATCCCGAAACGACCATCCGGCTCGAACAGAACATCGTCACAGGCCAACGCCGCCATCCCCCCCGCACCATACGTGTGTCGAACCCAGGATACGATCCGGCATTGGTCAGCGTACTCCTGAAAGAGTTCGGCAATCCTCACTGCGTCCCACGGATCACCCTCGCCAGCAGCGATCCAGTGAAGTACGACGATGGGGTGTTCAGCAAGGCCGATGGCTTCGTCCAGAGCCCTCCTCAGTGGAACCTCACCGATCTCAAAGCCCACGCGTCCGGACAGCGGCACGAGTACCGCCACCGAAGGCGCGCGCGGCGCCTTGGCACGGGCCGTGTCTGCATGGCGCTGAGACGTCAGTGGTGCTGTGCAACTGACACCGGTCGCGCCGAAGAACACCGCACCCACGGCGATCACGACCACAAAGAAGCAGCGATGTAGGCCACGTGCCCTGCGACGTCGCCGCACCGCCAACGATACCGCTGCATCAATGTGCGTTCGCGGACTGATCCAAATCATGGCGGATCTCCTTCTGTCTACTGCTTCCCACACAGGTCAGGACAGACGTTCATGTTGATGCATGATGCGCCGCTCCGGCCCGAGAGTCCAGCGCCAAATGCGGAGTGGTGCAGCGAATCCGTGCTCACCTGTGTCCCGGCGATCAACATGCGGGGCGGTGTACGAACTTCGGCTGCACCCAGCGGTGCTTAGCGTCCGTGTGAGACATGGACGAGCCGGCGCAAGATGTCCAGTGCTGCGGATTCGGAGATCGCGCGCCGGGCCTTGTCCAGCCCATCCGCAAGGTCGTCCGCCACGCCGGCGAGCACGAGCGCCGCGGCAGCGTTCAGACATGCCATGTCGCGCTCGTGATCGAACCGGTCATCGCCTGAAAGGATGCCGTCGATCCGGCGCTTCGCATCGTCCAGATCGGTTGCCTGCAAATCCGCCAGCCCATTGGTCGGCGGCGCGATGCCCAGCGCTGTCGGGTCGATCGTCTCCGATCGAAGATCACCGGCTTCAACATGCACGCAATGCGTAACCGCGGTCGTGGAGAGTTCATCAAGCCCGTCATCGGAGTGAACCACCATCGCGCGCTCCGCTCCGAGCCGGAGCAGCGCCTCAGCCATCGGCTGGGCCAGCTCGCGCTGATACACGCCGATGAGTTGTCGTCGTGCGCCGGCTGGGTTCGTGAGCGGGCCGAGAATGTTGAACATCGTCTGAAAGCCGAGGCTCTTGCGAGGCCCGGCTGCGTACTTCATCGCCGGGTGATGATGAATGGCGAACGAAAAGCAGATGCCCGCCTCTTCGAGGCATCGCGCCTGGACATCCGGCGGCGCATCGACGTTGACACCGAGCTGCATCAGGATCTCCGCCGACCCCCGTCCCGTGCGTGAGCGGTTGCCGTGCTTGGCGACCTTGGCCCCGGCCCCGGCAGCGATGATCGCAGCGGCGGTTGAGACGTTGAACGTCTTGGGCGCACCACCCGTCCCACACGTATCCACGACATTGCTCAGATGATGCGGCACCGCAGTGACATGGCTGCGCATGACCCGAGCCGCCCCGACGATCTCGTCGACGGTGACTCCGCGAAGCTGAATCAGGCTCAGCAGCCCGGCGATCTGCGCATCATCTGCCTCACCCGCCAGGATCGTCTCGAACGCATCGAACGCCTCCGGCTCGCTCAGCGTCCGTCCCGCAGCCAACATCGAAAGAGCTGTATGCATGGCTCCTGTATCGGATACAGGCGCCGAAAGGTCAAGGGAAATGCACCGTCCATGGTTCGCTGGCATCCCGTGCGGGGGCTGGACGCTGCTATCGGTGCCGGCCGTGCTCCGTCTCTGGTCCATTGGCCCACGCCTATGCCGTCCGCTAGCATGACTTCCCATGCCCGTCCTCCTGAATTGGCTGTTGCGTCTGGTCATCACCAACCCGATCACGGTGCGGCTGGTGCAGGGTGGGTCGCGCCGTGTTCGGCATCTTTACATCCGGTCGGGTTATCTCGCCGCCCTGATTCTCGTCCTGCTTTTCTCGCTTCTCGGCACGGCGACGGGCTCGGACCTGAGCTACCAGGATCTCGCAGCGGCTGGGGCACAGAGCTTCCAGTGGGTGAGCTATCTACAGGTTCTGTTGATCTGCCTGCTCACGCCGATTTTCATGGCGGGGGCGATTGCGCAGGAGTCGAGTCCCCGAACGTGGGAGATCATGTTGACGACGCCTTTGGGCGCCGCGCAGATCGTATTCGGCAATCTCTTCGGCAGGCTGTTTTTCGTGATTGCCTTGCTCGCGTCGAGCTTGCCGTTGTTCGCGGTGACGCAGTACTTCGGCGGCGTGCCGGGGCGTTCCATCTTCCTCAGCTACGCCATTGCGGGCTGCTCGGCGCTGCTTGTCGGGTCGATCGCGGTGATGCTGAGCGTGACGCGGACGGGCGGCAGGCGGGCGGTCTTCATCTTCTATGCCGGCGTCGTGATTTACATGGCTGTGACCTTCGCCTTCGACGCGGTCATCAACGTCATAGCGGGGACCAGCAACGTCACGTTCATGACCGCGCTGAATCCGTTCCTCGCCCTTCGCGTCCTGCTCCAACCCGCGAGCTACGCCGTCCCCGGCCCGGTGGAACTGGCAGCGATGTCGGGCCTGCGCCGCGCATGGTTCGGCTCGCCTGTGTGGACGTACTGCTGGCTCACGGGCGCTAGCAGCATCGTCTTGATGGTCTTCTCCGCGATCTCACTTCGTCTGATCGCATCGCGCACCGGTCAGGTGCCGTGGTACCGCCGGCTCTTCGGGTTGGGGAGTAAAGGCGGCCGAACGCGCCCGCCTCGCCGTGTCTGGAACAATCCGGTGGCGTGGCGCGAGGCGCACGCTCGCGGCAACACGCTGGCCAGTGCACTCGCACGATGGGGGTTTGTCGCTGTCGGCCTAGTGGCGGCTGCCGTCATGCTCTGGGCGTATCACACAGGCGGGCTTGCGCACACACCTTTCCGTTACACGTTGCTGGCGGTCGCCGGTTCCGAGCTGACGATCGTCGTCCTCGCTACGCTGAACATGGCAGCCACCGCCGTCTCGCGCGAGCGGGAGGATGGCACGCTGGATCTGCTCTTGACGTCGTCGATCACGCCCAAGACGTACTTGGGCGGCAAGCTGCGTGGTTTGTTCACGTACCTGCTTCCCATGACGCTTGTTCCGGTTGTCACGCTGATGCTCGCGGCGGGCTACGTCATCGCAGGCGGGCTGGGGCGCGTCGGCGGCGTAATGGTGCCGGCGAGCGTGGCCGGCGCGGGGACCGGTCCGGTGTGGGTCGTACTCCCCGAAGCTGTGGTTGTCGCGCCTCTCACGATTCCGCCTTTTGTCGCGTTGTGCGTCATGATTGGTTTGCAGTGGTCGCTCAAGAGCAAGGGCACGATCGGCTCGGTCGTCGCGACCGTCGCCGTCGTCTTTGTCGGTCTGGGCGTGCTCAGCCTCTGCGGCTTCCAGAGCGGCAAGGAGATTCCGATCATCGGCACGATCCTCGCCACGATCAGCCCGGCGACGATGATGTATGCCGTCGTCGATCCCACTGTGGCTTTGTTCGAGACCGTCGAGTCCGGCGGCCTGGGCGCTGCGCGTGTGAATCTCGTCATCGGCGCAGCCATCAGCGCTGCCGGGTACGGTCTCGTCGTCTACGCGATGCGCGCGAACATGGTGCGCACGTTTGACATGACCGTTCGCAAGCTCACGGGTACGATGTAATCGCTGCGCTCAAGGTCGTGGGGTGCGAAGCGAACGCTTGCTACCGACCCAGCGACCGTGTTGCCGTGCGGTACTGGCCGCGGGTCAGTTCGCGCACTTCGTACTCCTCCATCCGCACATCGATGTCGCGCAGGACATCGCGCAGAACCAAAGCACCCGTGTCCTTTTCAATCTTCTGTTTGTGCGTAAAGTACAGCCGGCCGGAGTTCGGGTCGGTGATCTCGAAGTACCCCCTGCATCCCGTCGCGGCGAGCACGACGCCGAGCAGAAGCACGCTTATTGCTTTCTTCTTCAAACCGGTCATGTCAATACAATCCTGCGAGGGTCTCATGCTGCGTGGCCAACGTCACCGGGGCTGTCCAGCCCGGACGCGCTTCCGGCCCATGGCCGGGCTGCGCCGTTACTCGTTGATGCGCGTCACCGCTTGGTTGTACCGCACCTTGGAGATCTCCTCCACCTGTGCGTTCTCCTTGAGTAGCGTCACCTGCACTTTGCGGGAGCGATCGTAGAAGTGGATCTGCTGCGTGCGGCCAAGCGTCTCGATCTCATCGCTGAGCGTGTAGTACATTCGGCCGCTTGGAATGTGCGTGATAAGGCGAGGCCCGGGCGGAGCCTGACAGCCCGCGAGCACAGCAACGACCGTCACGACACCCATTCTCATCCACATCCGTGTGCGAATCGTCTTTCTCATGCCGACCAGTCTACCGCCAACGACCCGGCGAGGCATCCCGCAGGCTCGCATGACGACGACGCAATGGGCCTCGTTCACCCGCTGAGCATCTTCACCACGACCAGCGTCACGTCATCTTCCTGGATTCCCGCCCCTCGGAACGCCGCCAGATCATCCGTGATTGCCCGGCTGATCTCATCCGCTGACAGAAGGGCGTGGCTGCGGATCACCGCCCGTAGCGCGGCCTTGCCGTACATCGCGCCCTCCGGATTCCGCGATTCCCAGATGCCATCCGTTCCGATGACCACGACTCGGCCTTGACCGTCGATGTCGCGGGTCGCCTCGTGGTACCGCCAGTCGCCATTGATGCCCAATGGGATGTCCTCGCCTTCGAGGTCATCGAACTCATCCGCCGCCGGGTCATAGCACATGGCGGGGTCGTGGCCCGCGCTGACCCATCGGATGGTGTGCCGACGCTCGTCGATGACGAGCAGGAAGAGCGTCATGAATCGGCCCTGCAGCGTATCCTCGGCGAGGTAGCGGTTGATGTCCGTCATCACGTCCGCGAGGCTTCCGGGGAGGTCGGCCCGGCTTCGCAAGAGCGCCCGCGCGGTCGTCATGAGCAGCGCCGCCGCGATGCCGTGCCCCGTCACGTCACCCACCGCCACGCCAAGCATCCCCGGGCCGAGTTGGGCCAGATCGAGGAAGTCGTAGTAGTCCCCGCCCGTCTCATCGCAGTAGATGCTCCGCCCGGCGATATCCAGCCCTGGAATCGTCGGCGGCGCGGAAGGCAGCAGGTTCTGCTGCACCTCCATCGCCAGCGCTAATGACTCACGGAGTTGCATTCGATCGCGCAGCTTCGGGACCATCGTGTCGAACGCTGCGCACAGATCGCCGATCTCGTCATGGCATGAAAGCGACGCGCGTGCGGAGAGATCACCCTCCGCGACTCGCCGGGCCGTGGCTGCCAGCCTGCGGACCGGCAGCGTGATCATGCGTGATGTCACGAGCGCTGCGATTGCGATGCCGACCGCCACGATCAGGCCCACGCCCAGCATGATGCCCATCTGCTTGATGACCTGCGCGCGGAAGGCCGCCTCGGCCAGCACCGCCTCCTCGACGACCTCGTCGTACGGCACGAGCACCACGATCAGAACCTCCGGATACTCCGCCGATTGCCGATGTGCCCAGAAATAGTCGCGCCCGTTGTATCGCAAGCGGCGCGCGGTGGATTCGCCGGGCGGCAGGCCGTCCAGCAGGCGTTGCTGTTCGCGCAGAAGATCCTCGACAAGCGCTGCCTGTTCGTCCGGCTCATCCGCCTCGAACCACGCCAAGTCGATCGGCACATCCCACGTGAGCTCTGCCGCCCCGTAGCCCTGGTAGAGCCAGATACCGAGGCCGATCTCGCCGGTCTCTTCACGCGGATGAAGGATGCACACCATCACTTGCGTTCCGGTCTGATCGTCGCTGTCCCGCCACTCGTCCGGAAGATCGACGATGTGCAGAAGATCGGCGAGTGGAACGTCCGCTCCGGTCACGCCCGCGAAGGCGCCGTCGCGGTCATGCACCGGCGCAACCACAGGGATCACCACCTGCCTCGTCGTCGCATCCACGATCGCCACGCTCCATGTGTCCGCACCTACCTCTTTTGCTTCGATGTACCACGGTCGAACTCGGGGATCGAACTGGGCGGGGTATCCGCCGTGCCCTGGATACGTGGTGTGGACGCCTGATTCGAGTGCTGTGTACTGCCAGCGAAGATGCTCATCAAGATCCTCACGCAGCGATGCGTACAACGAAGTCATCGGCGCCAGCCTGGCGATGTCATCGGCCACGTCGGATTGCCGCACGCCCGGCGCAAGGTGATACGCCTGTGTGTCACGGCTGATGTACATCGACCGCACTGCGCCGTCAGCGTCGGCCTCCAGATTCATACTGGAGAGGATCGCACCGGCCGGCAGGTCGCTCTCATCGTCGAAGCGGGATGCGGGGACGATCCGTGGGTCATTCGGCAGCGGCGACGCGAGGAGGCGCTCGACCTCGCGCGCCTGCATGCGAACCCCCAGCGTGATCGTCTCCCCTTGCTGCCAGAGCAGTTCGCCGTTTGTGTCGACGATCTGCTGCAACTCACGTTTGGCCGCATCGATGATGACCCCACGCGCCTCTTCCGCCAGCTCCAGGCCGAGCTCGCGACCGCGCGTCTGGCTGTATGTCGTCATCAGCGCCAACGGCAGCAGCCCCGTGCCAGCGAGCAAGATCAGCATCTTCCAGCGGATTTTCATCGCGAGACTCTCTCAGCAAGCACATCTGATCATGCGCAGTGTACCGCCGTCCACGCTACGCTGACGTCCCACACTCCCATGCGCATCCTTGCACTCGAACCGTACTACAGCGGCAGCCATCGGGCGTTCCTCGATGGCTGGATGTCGCACAGCACACACGATTGGCATCTGCTCACACTGCCCGCGCACCATTGGAAGTGGCGCATGCGCCATGCAGCAGTCACATTCGCTGAGCTATCCCCGCAAGATCAACGGTTCGACGCTGTGTTCTGTTCCGACATGCTCAACCTCGCGGAGTTCCGAGGCCTCGCCCCGACCGCGGTCGCACAGCTACCTGCCGTCGTGTATTTCCACGAGAACCAACTCACCTATCCGGTCCGCGGTGATGAGCCGCGCGATCTGCACTTCGCCTTCACGAACATGACGACCGCACTCGCCGCGGCGCAAGTCTGGTTCAACTCGCGGTTCCACATGGACTCGTTTCTCGCTGCGCTGGATGATCTCGTCAGACGCATGCCCGATCAACAACCAGCGGGCGCGGTGCAGCGCATCCGCGACAAGTCATTCATCCAACCGCCGGGCATCGAGCCGTTCCCACCGCGCGGCGAGCGTGCGCCAGGCCCGATGCGAATCCTCTGGGCGGCGCGCTGGGAGCAC
This sequence comes from Phycisphaerales bacterium, assembly GCA_023135165.1. Classification (GTDB taxonomy): domain Bacteria; phylum Planctomycetota; class Phycisphaerae; order Phycisphaerales; family JAGLTS01; genus JAGLTS01. The sequence continues at coordinate 99,803 of JAGLTS010000049.1, forward strand.
GACAAGAACCCCGAGATGTTCTTCGCCGCGATGCGAGAACTGCGCACGCGAGGCATCGCCTTTCGTCTGAGCGTGATCGGCGAGCAGTTCAGGGACATCCCCGACGTATTCGATTGCGCCCAAGTTGAGTTCGCGGATGTCATCGACCGCTGGGGATATCAATCATCGCGCGAGGCATACCGGGCTGCCTTGCTCGATGCGGATGTTTTCGTATCGACAGCCGACCACGAGTTCTTCGGCCTGAGTGCTGTCGAAGCAGCGGCAGCCGGCGTCTTTCCATTGTTGCCTCGTCGCCTCGCGTATCCCGAGGTTTTCGGCGCTGACAGCGATGTATTCTACGACGGAACGGTTCCGCATCTCGTCGATCGGCTGGCCGGGTTGGCCAGCGCCCCACGAAGCGCCGTGAACATCGCGCAGCATTACCTGTGGCGCACGCGCGCCCCCGCGCTTGACAGCGCGCTCGGCGCGCTCACCCCATTTCGCCCCGGGCGAGCCCAAGGAGTTGCATCTATGCGGCGA
>JAGLTS010000005.1 GCA_023135165.1 Phycisphaerales bacterium
CGTCGGCGGCGTGCAGCCCCACGCTGGGCTCGTCGAGCACGTAGAGCGTGCGCCCGGTGGCCCGCTTGCTCAACTCCCGCGAGAGCTTGATCCGCTGCGCCTCGCCGCCGGAGAGCGTCGCGGTCTTGCGGTCGAGCGAGAGGTAGTTCAGCCCGACGCTCACCATGAAGCCGAGTCGGCTGATGATCTCGCGCAGGATCGGTTCCGCGATCTGTTGCTGCTCTTGCGTGAGGCGAATCCCGCCGATCACGCGCTGCGCCTCGGTGATCGTCAACCGTGTGAAATCCGAGATGTTGAAGCGCTGCGGATCGCGATCAAGCCCGTGGGTGATGCGGTGTGCAAGCTGTTCATCGCGCAGCGGTTCATCACTGGTGAGAAACACGCTGAGCGATTCGATGCGCAGCCGATCGCCCTGACATGTATCGCACGGCGACTGATCCATGTAGCCGCTGAGCCAGTCGCGCACAGCATGGCTTTCCGTATTGGACCACCAACTGTACAGCTCATCCATCACGCCTTGCCACTTGCGGCCGTAACTCTTGCGATCCGCGGGCGTGGTGCCGTGTAGCAAGATGCGCCGCACGGCTGAGGGATAATCACGAATCGCCTGGCCTTCGGTGACGCCGAAACCGCGGCAAAACCGCCTGCGCCTCTTGGCGAACCACGACCGAGCGCCCGGCCGGGAGTTACCCCACGGCGCGATCGCCCCCGCCTTGAGGCTCAGCGAATCGTCGGGCAACACAAGCTCCGGGTCGAAGCGCGTCACGACACCCAGTCCACCGCATGCCGAGCACGCGCCGTACGGCGAGTTGAACGAGAACAGCCGCGGCGCGAGTTCCTCGATCGCGCAGTGCGGATGCTCCGCGCATGCGTGTTTCTCGCTGAAAAGATGGTTTTTCCACGTGCCATCCTCCGTCTCGCGCGACACGATGAGAAGCCCATCCGCGAGCTTCAGCGCAAGCTCAACCGAATCCGCCAATCGAGAGCGCGAATCGTCCTTGAGGATGACGCGATCGACGACCGCATCGATTGAGTGCAGTTCGTATCGTCCCAGGCTAAGCGGGTTATCGCCGCCTTCCTTGAGCGCATCGCGCAGATCGACGACTTCGCCGTTCACTCGGGCACGGATGAAGCCTTGCCTCTGAAACGATTCGAGGATGTCTTTGTGAAACCCCTTCTTGCCGCGAACGACCGGCGCAAGGATCAGAAGTTTCGCACCGGTCGGCATGTTCGTGATCGAGTCCACGATCTGCGTGGCCGACTGTGCGGTGATCGGTTGGCCACAGCGCGCGGTCACGCGACCGTTCTTGCTCGTCTTGGCCGGCTCCCAACACGTAGGGGTGCCGCAGCGCGCGAAGAGCAGGCGCAGGTAGTCGTAGATCTCCGTCGTCGTCGCCACGGTCGAGCGCGGCGTGTGTCCGCTGTGTCGCTGCTCGATCGCAATCGTCGGCGCAAGTCCTTCGATATCCTCGACATCAGGTTTTTGCATCTGTTCGAGGAACTGCCTCGCATACGACGACAGCGATTCCATGTACTTGCGCTGCCCCTCCGCGAAGATCGTGTCGAACGCAAGCGAGCTTTTTCCCGAGCCGGACAACCCGGTGATGACGACGAGTTGATCGCGCGGGATGTCGACATTGACAGCCTTGAGGTTGTGCTCCCTGGCACCTCGCACACGGATGAACTTGCCTGCCTCGCTCGCCACCTGTCACCTCTCCTTGACGCTTTGGACCAGTCTACACAGCCCCGGTCTGTGAGGGAAATGGTAGGTTGTCGTGCCAGGCCCGTGCGCACGAGATCGCGGAAAACGTGTTATCGGACTACGTTTTCGGGCGAGTTTCGGACGGTTTCGGCGCGTTTTGACGCGATTTGGATCGGTTTGGGGCCGTTTTGGATCGGTTTTGAGCGGCAAAAGCAGGCCCGATCGGGACCGCGCGCGCACGGCAGCGGCGCTGCGTCGTCGCCAACACGCACCGCCGCCCCGGAGCGCATCGCGTGTGTCTTGCTCGACCGGTGCGCACCGCAGGCGTCGCCCGTGCGCAGCGTCCACATGGACGGTCCCCGGCTTCATGTAGGCACCCTGCCCGGTATAAGTGGTGTCAAGCAAGGGCGTCGGGGTTGCCTCGCCGAGAGGTCTTCACAGCCGTCCCTCCTCAGTCGGGTAAGGAACCCAGAGGATGCATGAGAGTCACATCACTGCGGAGGCTGATCGTCAGCGATTCTATGCCATACTCGCTTCGCTGGAAGAACGGATCGGCAAGCGATGTCTGAAGGAATGCACCGGCAGGATGAATTGGCCGAGCCAAGGCGTCTACTTCTTCTTCGAGGATGGGGAGCATCGAGGCGACGGACACACGCCGCGTGTTGTCCGTGTGGGCACGCATGCCGTATCGGCGGGGTCGGGGACCACGTTATGGAACCGGTTGCGCCAGCACAAGGGAACATCCGCCGGCTACGGAAACCATCGAGGGTCGATCTTTCGCCGGCACGTGGGGGGCGCTCTTCTGAGCAGCGGTGATGTGCAGCTTTCGCTGAACACGTGGGGCGGACGTTCACCAGCATCGCGCGATGCCCGAGCGGCGGAGCGACAGGTCGAGGCGGCCGTTTCCGCATACATCGGCGATATGCCGCTGCTGTGGGTTGCAGCGGATGATCCGCCGGGGAAGAGCAGCAATCGCGCGTTTCTTGAGAGGAATGCCATTGCGCTCTTGAGTCGCGCCGCGGACGCCGGCGCTTCGGCGGACCCGGCTTCGGCTGAATGGTTAGGCCAGCACGCAGCACATGACGCTGTGCGCAGCTCAGCCCTTTGGAATGTGCAATGCACAACCAGCACCTACGATCGCGATTTCCTGGATGTTCTGGAAACCTGCGCTCAAGGAACCTCGCCGCTGTAGATGCTCGTCGTGCACACTTCCACAGACGCACATCCAGTTAATGCCCTTCATCCCCTTCTTTCGCCCCAAACTTGGTTACGCCCACACTCCCTTCCCCCAACCGATCTTCCCCTGGCGCCTCAACCCCGGCAGACTGCCAATCGACCTGTCGCAATGGAATGAGTTGGACGCAGGATGGGAACTCTAGGCGCGGTGCCGCCGCAGACACAAGGCCGCAGTCAAACCCCGTTCTGGAACCCGCGAGCGAAGGTCTTGGCAACTCGAAAAACAGCGTCCACATCACCGCTCGCTAGCTGCCACGGGAGTGGTTCGTGAAAACTGATGCTCTCGGGGCATCTTGTGATTCGTTCGATCGGCTGCCGCCCTCGCGAGTGCTCGTCTGAGGTCATCCAAGCTGCTGCGCAAACCAGCCAAGACGTCCTCGCTACGCTTCGCCTCATGTTCATCCCGGGCGCGTACAGCTTCTGACGTTCGTGCTTCTACCATTCTGGAATCCTCCGATGAACTCTCCACGTCTTTCTTGAGTAATCGTACTTCGTTTCTCATTGGCCGCAAGTCCCTTTCCGCCACGAATCGGACACATGCCGAGGGCAATCAAACGCACCTTCCTCGCATCGGTGGGCTCAGATGAAGTGCAGGACAATTGAGACAAGACCCAAGAACACACCCAGGAGAGCCAGAAACGCGAGACTTATCGGACCATTTCGGTGCCACCACCGTATCCACGGTTCGGCACTGAAGAACTCTACCCAGTATTCAATCTGATACCCGGTCCAGCGAAAATATTCCCGAACCTGCGGATCCGCCTGAACCTTGTCGAACATCTCCGTTTGTTCGTGTTCCGCCAGCTCCACAGGCGCATACAGGCCCTTCGCCCGGTCCACATACAGTGCGCCACCCGCACGACAGAGCGCGTCCAGTATCAAGGCCGAGTTCTCCTGCCGAATGTCAAGTGCGATCGTCATAGACTCTACTGGCTTTGGGTTGTCCTTCGACCATTCGCTCAACTGCTGCCAGACCCTTTGTGCCACAAGCCGGCTGTCGTCGGGCCAGTAGTTCCTTGTCCCGCTCCACCATTCAAGGGCCTGACGACCATCCGAGAAAGACTGCGCTTCAGTGCGCCAAACACACCCAAAACAGCTGTCCTGGACGATCTTGAGCTCTTGGGGCAGGACAACAACAATACGATGCGTCTCTGCCCGAACAACCTCGTGGCCACTCGCTGAGACTAGCCTTAGCAAGCAAGTTGCCGAGTTGCACATCTCGGCCAATGACTGGCATTTCTGAAGGAGACTCTCGACATTGTAACGGTTCGTCCTAGGTCCGATGACGCTCAGTTGCTGCTTCCACCGTGTGGGCTTTCGTGTCCACCGTGGCTCCAGCGGCAGCTTCTCCTGAAGACCAAGTAGCGATCGCGGCTTGATGATCAACCGCACCATAGACATCTGGCCTGCGGTAAGCCCATCGAGATGAACTTGGAAGATAGTCCCAACTCTTCGCATGACAGCGACCACAGCCTCATCGTTCGCCGCATCCGGAAGCTTAACCGCTGGCGTTGCAACTCTGGCTGACAGGCTTATCTCTAGTGGACCGAAGTGTTCCGTCGTGTCCCGAATCGTCGCCGTGAATACGTTCTCTGTCGCGTCAAACTCGCAGCCGTAGCCCAAGGGCCTCTCGTATGCCACATCTGTGATGCCGTCCACACCAGGAATGTGGTCAGTCTTGATACACAGCCTGCCGTCCGCACCCAGCAGATCATGGGGAGAGATGCATGTGAGGGTAACCTCCTCGAGATCCTCGGTCGGAGTTATGAAGAGGTCGTAGACCTCTGTCACGCGCGTGTCCCCCTGATCGTCGATGCGGGGGAAGAGATACTCTCCGAGGAGATCAACGGTGAACGCGTTCGGCTGCGACGTCAAGAGCGTCAGACACATCGACTGGATCCTCCACTGGCCCATCTGTCCGGCCGGGCCCTCACCACAGATGATCGCATTCTCGGATCATCAGACCCCGACTTGCTGGAGAATCTAGTCTCTCGGTGTGGTCGATGCAACCCATCCGTTGCGCCTTTCTTTCGTCTCATGGCGAAAAACCTCCGCTTTTTGCAGAAACCGAAGTGGATCGGCCCCCGAATAACCTCGATGATCAGCCATGCACAGGCACAAGGACACAACTAGGCATAAAGACTCTGGCACACGGATCTCAGATGAGCTCGAAGAGCAACTCGACGAGCGCAGACGCGCCCTGTCCTTTGCTGCCAGCGCCAGAACGAGCAGCGGCTCGCGTCCCACGGGCACGCGCGGCCACGGCGAGCCGCCACGCAGGAAGTGACCGGCACGGCGGGGATGAGAGATGAGAGCGCGGTGCACTCACGCTGTAACGCGTCCCTTCTTGATGCGCCAACCTGGGCATTTGCTCTCATACCAATCGCAAGCTTGACTCGTGCGTGAGGCAGGGGCGAGGGAAGGCGATAAGCACATTGGGCGGCACGCATCACCGACTGCGGGCGCTGGTGTGACGACTGGGGGAATCCGGCCAGGATGGCCGGGCTATGTGGTTGTGCGGGCGGGCGCGTGTCGCTGTTTGGGGGTGCGCCGGACTCGCAGAGTCCGGCTTCTTGTGTTGCGGAGTCGGGGGCGGGGTGCGAGATGCGCTGCGGGACAACGCCGCTTGCGCATTATGTAAGCGCTCCCCTTTGGGTCGCGGCTAAACTGAACGCGAAGCGGTTTGTGTTATCCGTGCGGGCGTCAGGCCATGTGCTTGATGATTGCGTCGCCGAACTGGCTGCATTTGAGCAGCGTCGCGCCCTCCATGAGACGCTCGAAATCGTATGTTACGGTCTTCGCGGTGATCGCTCGCTCGATGCCTTGGATCACGAGGTCGGCGGCTTCGGTCCAACCCATGTAGCGGAACATCAGCTCGCCGGACAGGATCAGCGAGCCGGGGTTGACCTTGTCCTGGCCTGCGTACTTGGGCGCTGTGCCGTGCGTCGCTTCGAAGATGGCGTGGCCGGTGTCGTAGTTGATGTTGGCGCCCGGCGCGATGCCGATGCCGCCGACACATGCAGCGAGCGCATCGGAGATGTAGTCTCCGTTGAGATTCATCGTGGCGATGATGTCGTACTCAGCCGGCCTGGTGAGGATCTGCTGGAGGAAAGCGTCGGCGATGACATCCTTGATGAGGATGTCGTGCGGCACGATGTCGCCTGCATGAAGGCCCATCGCAGGCTTGGCGCCGGCGGCGGTGATCTTGGCGCCCTTCTTGATGATCTGCCACGGCCCACCCTCGAAGTCCACCGCGCCGAAGTGCTCACGGGCGGTCTGGTAGCCCCAATCACGGAAGCCACCCTCGGTGAACTTCATGATGTTGCCCTTGTGGACGAGCGTGATGCTCTTTCTGCCGTACTTGATCGCGTGGTCGATCGACGCTGCGACAAGGCGTTCGGTCCCCTCTTGTGAGATGGGCTTGATGCCGACACCCGTCGTCTCGGGGAATCTGACCTTCTTGAACATATCCGGGAAGTGCTCAGCGAAGAGGGCCAGGAACCGCTTGGCCTCGTCGGAGCCTCGCTCGAACTCGATGCCGGCGTAGATATCCTCGGAGTTCTCGCGGTAGATGACCATGTCGGTCAGCTCGGGGCGTTTCACCGGGCTTGGGACGCCTGCGAAGTGACGGACGGGACGGAGGCACACATACAGGTCAAGGATCTGCCGAAGTGCGACGTTCAGCGACCGGATGCCGCCGCCGACGGGCGTGGTGAGCGGGCCTTTGATTCCGACGAGGTAGGTGCGGAAAGCGTCGAGCGTCTCATCGGGCAGCCATGAGCCGACCGCGTTGTGCGACTTGTCGCCTGCGAGGACTTCCTTCCAGGCGATCTTGCGTTTCCCGCCATAGGCCTTTTCGACGGCTGCGTCGAAGACGCGCACGGAGGCGTTCCATATATCGGGGCCTGTGCCGTCGCCCTCGATGAAGGGGATGATCGGTTCGTCTGGGACATTCAGGCCTTGGTCGGTCATGCGGATCGTGTCAGCCATCGCGCTTCGATCTCCATACGCGGGGGGGGTTCCAGTCTCAATCGAATCGCCCAGTATAGCTCGTTGCGAACCGCACGGACTCGCCGCGCGTGTCGGTTTTCTCGGCGTCTGCGCGGATTCTTACGATCGCTGCCGATAGAGCGCCGGATCGACGACGCGGCGCATAGCAGCGGTGTCGAGGTCGCCTCCCAGGAAGGCGTTGAGCTGGTCGATTTCCGGGCTGGGATCATGCATGAGGTCGTTGTAGCTCACCTGCAAAACGTGGAAGTTCTGCCTGTCCGCAAGGTACGCCTCGATCTTGCGGTACTGCGACTCGAAGACGGCGATGAGCTTCTCATCGGGCAGCTTCGCCCCTGCCTGACCGCGCCGGTCGAGCATGACACGCTGCGAGCGGACGACCTCAGCTAAGTCGCGCTTCACGAAGACGACGTGGTAGCTGCGGTCGGCGGGCAGATCGTACAGGAGCAGGTGCACCATTTTGACGACCTTGCCCGGTGCTTGATCGAGCCAGGATGGGTCCGTCTTGGTCTTCTTGACAGGCTCGAACTCGTAGTACCCCTTCGGGTTGTCATCGTCAGCGGCGCGGATGGCGTCGGCCAGCACCGGAATACCCCCCGCGTCAAGAAGTTGCATCATCAGCGACGTGCCGGAGCGAGGCAGGCCGGAGACGATGGTGATCGGGCCGGCGTTCTTCATCCGCGGATCTCGAATGTGGTGAACTCGCCCGTTGCGGGCTGATGCGTGATGTCGGCATCGGTGATGTTGCCGCGCATCTGGTCAGCGATCTCGTCGAGAAACGCCTGGAGTGCCCGATCCTCACCCTCAGCAACGAGCAGGACCGAGCCGTCCGCTTCGTTGCGGACCCACCCGGTGACGTCATGACCGCGTGAGATGGACTGCGTTGTAGCGCGGAAGAAGACGCCCTGAACCCTTCCGCTGTATCGAATCGTCGCGCGCGTGGCCATGCCTGGATTAGAGCAGATTGCGCGAAGCCGGGCGAACGGGCGACATGGGGCTACCAGAGTCCGAGGCGCTGCAGTGCGCCGTCGAGGATGTCGCGCGAGATGTCCTCATCGCCGAGCAGGCTTTTCTGGATGTGTTGGTGATGCGCTGCGAGCAGCGGGTCCGGCGCTTCGCCATAGACATGCTCGGTCTGGCGGTAGGCGTTGTCGAAATCGTCAGCCATGCGTTTCTCCCAAGGGGGGTGGCAGAGGATCATAGCGCTGCCGGCGCGCACCAACCGCCCGCGGTCGGGAGCGGGCGGTTGGTGTAGGAGACGGGGTCGGTAGTCAGCGTTCAGCGGCGGCGACGGCTCACCAACGCGCCGAGGCCGAGTAGTGAGAGGGATGCTGGCGCGGGGACAGCGTTGATGAAGATGTTGTCCAGCCGAACGTCATAGTCCGAGTCGGAGAAGCCCCAGCCCGGCTTGAAGGTCGTGAAGGCGATCTCATCGTAACCGGCGAGGATGTCGGCGAAGGTTACGCCTGGGGGCAGGCACGGCTCGTAGGTGTTGGGATCATAATCGCCGTCCCCGCCCCATCCAGCGGGCAGATCGGTGGAGGTGGGATCGTCGATCGTCACCGAGAACGTGGTCCAGTCGGCGTAGTTGTCGGCATCAATCCAGGCAAACTCGTACCAGACGGAGGCCCAGGGATAGCCGCCCTGAGCGCTATCGAAGTCACGCAGTTCGACGAGGAAGGGCCGCGGCGTAGGAAGGCCAAAGGAACCCAGTTCGTGCACCTGGATGTCTAGGCCGAAGGTGACGGCGTCGTAGCCGGACAGATCCTGGACGAAGTCGGCGTTGGTGGAATTGGCGTAGGTGATGCCGAAGTCGTGGAAGACGGTGTGCATGTTGAAGTCGGGGTTGCCGCCGGTCTCTTCGATGACGGTGTAGCCGCCGTATCCCTGTGGGCCTTCCCAGCCCTGGGCGTCGTATCCGTCAAAAGTGACGATGGTTTCAGCAGAGGCAAGGGCGGTGAATCCCAGGCAGCCGGCGATCAGGGCGGTGTACTTGTACTTGCGAAGCATGGTGTTTCTCCTCTGAGAATGTTGTGGGAGGTGTTGCGGGGGCTCGATTCGGTGGTATACTGTACCAGAACACTGTTCAGAACTAGTTCAGAACTATTCTGAACGGTAAACTCGGATCAGTCAAGCAAAATCGGCAAAAACATGACAGATTCCCCAACGGATTCGATTCATCCTCAGATACCCCGCGTGGTGGCGACTGCTAGGATGCCCGGCGTTATGACTGGGACGAGCGTGCAATCCGGCAGTGGCCCGCTCAGCACTGAGGAGTTCCAGATCGCCGATCGGGCCGCCCGCCGCATGCACGGCGAGCTGCGCTCACTTCTCGCCCACATGCCCGTCGAGGCACGCACCGCCAGTGGCCTGGCCCGGCACCTCCAACTCGACCGAACCACTTGTCAACGAGCTGTTTCCGTTGCCCGCGAGCCTTCTCAGGGGCCCGAGATCATTAGTCGCCTGCCCGGCATCCCCGGCCTGCGCCAGATCGTCGCCGCCGCTCGGGATCTCCAAGGCGACCGGCCTTCCGACGATGTTCTGGCTTCCCTACAGGCTGCGATCGATGGGTACGAGCGTCTCATCCATCGGCTGGCCGGGAGCCAGACCAAACTAGTCGGTCGCCTCAGTGCCACCCCCCTGACCAGCGAGAGCGAGGCCTTCTTCGACACCGCTGCTTCTGTCGGTCGCTTCGATGCCTACACCCGGCAACTCTTCGAGTCCGCCGCCAAACTCACCGGTCGCTACTCGGAGGTCTGGGTAGCCATCTATGCCTACCGCCCGCACCCGAAGAACCGAGATCGCCTCATCGTCTCGCGGGCCTACGGCCTGGTCGGTCATCGAGCCCGCCCCGACGCCGTACCCCTGGTCATTCACAACTTCTCAACGCCCAACTGCGGTTCAAAGGCGCAGGCAACAGGTATCAGCGGCCTAGCGCGAGGCTTCGAACACCTTGATGAGCGGGCCATCGAATCCGGCAGCACTCCCGAAGTCGTTATCCCCGAGTTCACATCGAGCCCCCTGCCCCTCATTTCCTCCAAGCAGCCAGGCGCCTTCCTGGTGCAGTCAGTGGATGCGGACGGCGAGAACTGTGGCAAGCCGTTCGATCTGATGCTGGCCAGCCGAGCCGTGACGCCACATCCGCGCACGCAGAGTCCAGCCGCAGAAGAGACCTGGGCTATGGTGAACTTCCCGGTGCGCCACTTACTCTTCGATGTGTACCTGCACCAGGATCTGGCCACGTGCAGTATCGCTGGTCTGGATGTGCACCTCTGGAGACCGGATTTTGCTACTTCCGTGGCCGATAGATGGCAGACTCGCTTCACTCGTACGCCCAAGCTCGTCATGCTGGGTCGTGGAATCGAAGACTCTGCCTCGTCTGTCTTTGCTCGCCACGCCGAATTGACGCGATTGCTTTTTGCCCAGACAGACGAGGATCCGCATTCCTACATTGGGCACCGCTGCGAGATAACGCACCCCATGTGGCGAACCGGATACTGCATGACCTTTGACTTCGGCGCAGGCAACAGCGGCCACTGACACCTTGGGGGACGTCCTTCTTGATGCGGAGCCGGCGCTTCTACGCGAAGCGGATATCGAAGGCATCGAACTCGCGCTCGGAGGGATCCTTCACGATCCTGCGATCTTGGATGTACTCGGACAAAGCCTCGTCGATGTTGTCGAGGAAAGCCTCAACTTCGCCTTCGTTGCCTTCCGCCACAAGCAGCACCGAGCCGTCCGGATCGTTGCGGACCCACCCGGTAACGTCGTGGCCGCGTGAGATGGACTGCGTTGTAGCGCGGAAGAAGACGCCTTTGGACCCTTCCGCTGTATCGAATCGTCGCGCGCGTAGCCATGCCTGGATTAGAGCAGATTGCACGAGACCGGGCGAACGGATGAATGGGGACGGTGGGTCCGCCACGGGCGGATTTCGCTTCGCTCAAGGTTGTGGGGCTGTGGGGGTGTGGGGGTTACCAGAGTCCGAGGCGCTGCAGTGCGCCGTCGAGGATGTCGCGCGAGATGACCTCATCGCCGAGTAAGCCTGTCTGAATGACGACGCGGCTTCCACCTTGGCACCTGGTGATCGTGATGCGGACGGTGCGGTCCGCGCTCTTGCCGGTGATCTTGGCTTCGCCTGCGGTGACGCGGTGTGACATAACAGCGTAGCCCATGGCGCGGATGGTCTCGGTGAAGGCTGCGGCGACCGTTGGGGGATCACGCCTGATCTCGGCTGCGAGCTGACCGGTGGCGAGGTAGGGCGCCTCGATGCCGGACCAGCCGTGGCGATCGCTGGAAAGCTCACATCCGATAAGGAGAGAGCCTGCGAGCAGGCAGGTGAACGCAAGATGAACGAGTCGGACCAGGTGCATGGGCGGTGCGGGCATTCTACCGCAGCGTCACATCGGGCGCTCATCCCGGTCGGTGAGCCAGCGGCGCATGTCAAGGTCGGCAGGGTCCACGTGGATCGATGCATCGCGCAGCAGCGATGCAAGCTCCGGGTCGATGCGGATCTGCTCACCCGGCGGGAGGATGGGCTTGCTCGCAGGGGCGGGCGTGACAGGCGTGTCAGCGGGAACGTGCAGCGTCTCACCAAGACGGTCTGCAGGCGAGAGGCTGCGGCGACCGGCGCCTCCCGACTCGGCATCGCGCGGCGTGCCTTGGCCGAACTGCTCCATCCACCAGGCCACGCTGAACCGATCGAGTGGGATATCGTGGACGAAGGGCGGATCTCGCTTCGGACGGTGCTTCTTGGCCCTTGCGTCAGCGGTGAGGCGGCGGAGGAAGACATCGCTCGGCATCGACTTCGCCCGGCGTTTGCGAGCAGCCCTGCGAATCCGTCGATCCGAACTGACGATGAGCAGGCGTTTCGGTGCGGTGGACTCGGCGATGAGCGATTCGAGCACGCTATCAGCGTCCCGGCCCGCCCCGGCGTAGACGATGTCCACGCCGCTGATGCGCTCGCGACCCGTGGCGGTGATGCCATCACAGACGAGTGTCACGCCGTCACGTGCGAATCGGCCGGCCCCGATCAGCCTGGCCAGCTCGGCCACATCCAGGTCCGCCAGCTCCGCAGCGGTGCCGACGGCGGCGTGGAGTACGTTGTATGTATCAACCAGGACAGGCATCGGCGGCTCTTGAATCGGTCCCTTTCGGTCGGGAGAATCCCGGCATGGGCGAAGCGATTCGCTTTTCGCTATGATCCCTGCTCAAAACTCAGGCCCACTGTACACGATCAAGGACCAAACAGAAGAGGTACCAATGTCGATCAGGATCAAGTCGCGCGGCGGTGAGTCCATCGAGCAGATGATGCGGCGCTTCAAGAAGCTGTGCGAGAAGGAAGGTCTCATCAAGGACATCAAGAAGCGCCAGTATTACGAAAAGCCGTCCGAGCGTGCCCGCCGCGCCGCGCGCAAGAACGCCAAACGCGTCGCCGCTGAACGGACCGGCAGACCTCGGCGCGTCAAGCACTGACCGCTGCCGCTGCGCCGATACCCCGACGGGTTGTCTCGCGGAATGCTCCGACTCGCCGCGAGATACCGCACCACAACCGACCTCGCGCCGTGCAATTCGGCGATGCCCCACCACCGGTGACATGATCGGCTGCTAGATGCCCGACATGCCGGTTTCCGACACACACACACACACACCACCCCGTGAGCATGAGGATTTCTGCCATGATCAGCGACCTCGCCTCTCATCCATGTCTCGTTGCCGCCCAGGCTTTGCACCCGGCGTACTACATCGCGCCGATCGGCGCCGTCCTCGCCCTCATCATGGCTGTCTTCTTCTCCAAGAAGGTGATGCAGGAATCCGAGGGTGACAAGAACATGATCGAGATCGCCGACGCCGTCCGTCAGGGCGCGATGGCGTATCTCACAAGGCAGTACAAGGTCGTGTTCTTCGTCTTCATCGCGCTCGTCATCGTGCTCGGCATCATCAGCGTGGGGCTGGGATTGCAGCCGAAGATGTCGATGGTCGGCGTACCGATCGCCGGCTTGTTCTCAGGCCTGTGCGGCTGGTTCGGGATGAAGATGGCGACGAACGCCTCGGCGCGGACGACACACGCGGCGAAGCAGTCGCTCAACGCGGGTCTGGTCGTTGCGTTTCGTAGCGGCGCGGTGATGGGGCTGGTCGTCGTGGGATTCGCACTGCTCGACGTCAGCGCGTGGTTCTTCATCTTCAACATGTTCACCGAGTTCTCGCTGCCCATCCTCACGACGATCATGCTCAGCTACGGCATGGGCGCATCGACGCAGGCGCTCTTCGCCCGTGTCGGCGGCGGAATCTACACCAAGGCTGCGGATGTCGGAGCGGATCTCGTCGGCAAGGTCGAGGCGGGCATCCCCGAAGACGACCCGCGCAACCCGGCGACGATCGCGGACAACGTCGGCGACAACGTCGGCGACGTGGCGGGCATGGGGGCGGACCTCTACGAATCGTACTACGGCTCCATCCTCGCCACGATGGCGCTCGGCGCTGCGGCGGCGACAGGCGTCGTTCGTATGGCCGGCGACACCTCGGAGACGGTGTTCACGATGGGCATGAAGCTCGTCGTCGGACCGCTCGCACTCGCGGGCATCGGCATCCTGCTCTCGCTTGTCGGCATCTTCTCCGTCAAGGCGAAGGAAGACGCGGGCTTTGCTGAACTGCTCAAGGGACTGCACAAGGGCGTCTACATCGCATCCGGACTGATCGTGCTTGTCGGGCTTGGACTCCTGTGGTGGATCTTCCACGGAACACCGGTCAACCCGTTCGGCATCTGGGGCTCGATCGTGGCAGGCCTCTCGGCTGGGCTTGTCATCGCACACGCGACCGAGTATTACACGTCGTATGAGTTCGCCCCCACCAAGCGCATCTCCGAGGCGGCGATCACCGGGCCTGCGACGGTCATCATCGGTGGCATCGCGGAAGGCATGAAGTCCACGTGGGCCAGCCTTCTCACCATCATCGTCGCCATCATCGCCGCCTTCAGTTTCGCGGGCGGAGGCGACAATTTCCTCATGGGACTCTACGGCGTGGGCATCGCTGCGGTCGGCATGCTCTCAACGCTCGGCATCACGCTCGCCACCGACGCCTACGGCCCGATCGCTGACAACGCGGGCGGCAACGCCGAGATGACCGGCCAGCCGCCAGAGGTTCGCCAACGCACCGACATGCTCGATGCGCTCGGCAACACCACCGCCGCGACGGGCAAGGGGTTCGCCATCGGGTCCGCAGCGCTGACGGCGCTCGCGCTCTTCGCCGCGTATGTACAGATCGTGCAGGTTCAACTCGTCAGCCAGGCGGAGCAGTACATCGAGAAGAACCCCGTCCATGTCAATGAAGCCACAGCCTTCTACACCGGGTACGGCAAGTTCGCCATCGTGCTTCCCGGCGATGAGGATGGGACGTACGTCGACGCGGGCATGTGGATGAACGCGGACAAGGTGCCCGCCGCGGCGAGGGAGGGCATCGAGAAGGGCGACGAGATCACGATTCACCCGACCGAGGACGCAGCCGGCGAAGAGAGGCAAATCGACGCATGGTCCGCCGTCGTCCCCTACGGTGACGGCAAGACCGCCACGCTGCACATCTCCGCCAGCCGGAATGCATCGCTTCGTGATGTGCTCACGTTCTACAACGTCACCTTGATGAACCCGCTCGTACTCGGCGGGATGTTCTCCGGCGTGTTACTCGCGTTCCTCTTCTGTGCACTCACCATGGATGCCGTCGGCCGAGCTGCCAACAAGATGATGGTCGAGGCACGGCGACAGTTCGGCAAGATGCGTGAGGGCTTCCGCAAGCAGGGTCTCAGCGAAGAGGACATCGCCAATCCGCAGAAGTGGCCTCACAGCGTCGAGCTTGACGGCCACAAGTACCCCGACTACGCCAACTGCGTCGCCATCTCCACCACCGCCGCACAGAAGGAGATGATCATCCCGGCCTGCCTGGCGATCATCGTGCCCATCGCGGTCGGCTTGGTGCTCGGCGTGCCCGGTGTGATGGGCCTGCTCGCGGGTGGGCTGACCTCCGGGTTCGCCCTCGCAATCTACATGGCCAATGCGGGCGGGGCGTGGGACAACGCCAAGAAGCTCATCGAGTCGCTCGGCACAACCACCGCGCAGGATCTTGTGGACAGCACCGGTAACTTCAAGACCGTCCCGGAAGGGATCAAGACCGACCTGCTGCTCCGTGCTGAGGAGCTCATTGCCGACGGACAAGGTGACACGATCATCTACGGCAAGGGCAGCGACAACCACAAGGCCACCGTCGTCGGCGACACCGTCGGCGATCCGTTCAAGGACACATCCGGCCCATCGCTGAACATCCTCATCAAGCTCATCTCGATCGTGTCGGTCGTCTTCGCCGGTCTGATCGTCAAGTTCGGCGCCATCATCAGCGACCTCATCGGCCTGAGCTGAGCAGCCTGTATCTCAAGTCACTCACAAGAACCCAGGGAGAATCTTCCCTGGGTTTTTCTTCGTCACCACAGTCGTGATGAGATTGCCCATCCGCACGCCCACCACACACGAGAGCGCGCCATCTCATCACAGTCAGCACACTTGCCCGGAGAACCTCGCCTTGCCAGGCGAGGCTGTGACGTGCGCGCAGCGGAGGAAATCCTAACCGAGTTCGTCACACATGAGATTGCATCATCCCATCACAGCCCCGCGTGGCAACGCGGGGTTCGCTTCCTGTGAGCGCACTTGCCCGAAGAACCCCGCCTCGCCAAGCGCGGTTGTGATGTGCGCGCAGCGGATCAAACCGAGACGACGCGGTGACCTGTTCGGATTCCATTGTGCTGTTCACGTACCGCTGAAGAGGCCGGCGAAGCCCATGAAGGCGAGCGACAGGATGCCGGCGATGATCATGTTCAATGCGGTGCCCTTCACCATTGCGGGCACGTTCGACAGCTCGACTTCCTCGCGTAGACCCGCCATGAGGACGAGCGCGAGCGTGAACCCGCCGCCCGCACCAACCGCGAAGACCAGCCCCTCGATCACCGAGTAGTCCGCCTTGGTCTGCGAAATCGCCAGGTACAGGATCGCGCAGTTGGTCGTGATGAGCGGCAGGAAGATGCCCAGCGCGCGGAAGAGCGCCGGGCTGAGCTTTTTGATGACCATCTCGACGAACTGCACGGTGCTGGCGATGACGACGATGAAGCTGATGAGGCGCAGGTACGGCGCATATGGCAGGATGAAAGCGTTGAGGAACGAGACGCACAACGACGTAATGACCATGACGAAGATCGTCGCCAGGCCGAGGCGGAATGCGGTCTTGAGCCTGCCGGACACGCCGAAGAACGGGCACAGGCCGAGGAAATAGTACAGCGTGAAGTTGTTGACGAGCATCGCGCTGATGAAGATCCAGACGAGGTTGCTGTTCATGATGCAGCCTCCTCTGAAACGCGGGTTCGCCTTCTGATCTTTCGTTCACGGAGGAAGCCGAAGAAGAGCAGGATCACGCCGAGCATGATGAACCCACCGGGCGGAAGCACCATGATGACCCACGGCTCGAAGTGTTCGCCGAAGAGCAAGTGCCCAAAGAGCGAACCCGAGCCGAGGATCTCGCGCGTCGCGCCAAGGCACAGCAGCGCAAACGCAAAGCCCGCCGCCATACCGATCGCATCGGCGACGGCGAGGCGCACGCTGTTCCTGCTCGCAAATGCTTCCTGCCGGCCGAGTATCAGACAGTTCACGACGATCAGCGCGATGAACGCACCGAGTTCCTTATGCACGCTCGGCACGGCCGCCTTGAGCGTGAAGTCCGCGACGGTCACGAACGTGGCGATGATGATGATGTACGTGCTGATGCGAACCTGCTTGGGAATAAACGACCTTAGCAGCGACACGAGAAAGCTGGACCCGATGAGCACGAACGCCGTCGCCGCGCCCATCGCCACAGCGTTGATCGCGCTGTTCGTCACGGCAAGCATCGGACACATGCCGAGCACCTGGACGAAGACAGGATTCTCCTTCCAAATGCCCTTGGCGAACTCGCGGTAGAGCCGACCCGGATCGGGAGGTGTGTTCATCGCTCACCTCCCTGCTGCTCTTGCTCGGGCGCATCCGGTTCAGCCGGCGGCGCGGGGGGTTCTTCACCCGGGGGGGGGAGATCAGGTAGCCACGCCCCGGTCACCGTGTTGATGATCTTCACAACCGCCAGCGATGAAATCGTCGCACCGGTGATCGCATCAACCTCGTTGTCCGCATCCCGGCCGTCCTTAACAACGACGATCGGCGGCTCGACGCTGAGCGCCTCGAAGTTCGCCTGGAATGCTGCGTCCTTATAGATCTTGTCGCCCAGCCCGGGCGTCTCCCGGCTCTCGAGGATCTCCAGGCCGATGACGCACCGGCGAACCGGGTCGTAGCCGTAGAGCAGGCGAATGATGTCCTGGAAGCCCGATCCCGCACCTTCGATGGCATAGCCGAGAAAATCGCCCGCATCGTCATACGCGCCGTACACCACGGGGTCGGTGACGGGTTCATCACCAGCGACGGGAACGAGCAGGCCGTCACGCAGCGCGAGCTTGCGCATTCGCGTCGAGCCGGGCACGACCTTGAACACGGCGGCTTCGAGCGCCCGTGCGTTGTTGGCGTCGATGATCGGTTTGGTGATCTGATACGCGCCGGCAATCGCAAAGCCAGACAGCAGCCCCGCGATGCCGAGCGTCAACACGAGGCGCAGGCTGCTCGGCTGGCTGGGTTGCTGCCCTGCTGAGATGGTGAGCTGGACCTCGGTCATGCCACAGCCCTCCCCCGGCCGAAGGCGCGCGGCTGCGCGATGCGCTCGATCAGCGGCGTCGCGGCGTTCATCAGGAGGATCGCGTACATCACGCCTTCAGGCAGCCCGCCCCAGATTCGGATGAGCACGACAAGCAGCCCGATGCCCAGGCCGAAGATCCAAGCACCGCGCGGCGTGATCGGCGATGTCACCGGGTCGGTCGCCATGTACACCGCGCCGAAGAGCAGCCCGCCCGAGCAGAGCATCAGCCAGGGCGACGGGTACTCCGTGCGATCGAAGAGCCAGACGATCGTCGAGAAGACGGCGACGGTGCCGAGGATCGAAACAGGGATGCGCCAGTCGAACGTTCGACGGATGGCGAGAATGACGCCGCAGATGATGATGACGATCGCGCACGTCTCGCCGAGCGAGCCCGCGGTGTTGCCCAGCAGCAGTTGCTCGACGCCGGTCGGGATGTTCTGGAACTTCATGAGTCCAAGCGGCGTCGCGGCGCTGATCGCATCGACAGCGTCGGCAGCGGGAGCGGGCGCCTGCATGAAGGGCAGCGCGAAGTTGCTGGGACGGATCGTGAGCAGCTCGGTAATCGCGCCCTGCTGCGTCCACGTCGTGATGGCGGTGGGAAAGGCCGCCTGGAGGAAGGCCCGACCGACGAGCGCCGGGTTGAAGATGTTTTGGCCGAGTCCGCCGAAGACGAGTTTGCCAAGCCCGACGCCGACCGCGCCGCCGAGGAACGCCATCCACAACGCGATGCCCGGCGGCAGACACAAGCCCAGGAGCACGCCGGTGAGAATCGTGCTGCCATCTGTGAGCGATCCGCCGCGCCGCCGATCCGGGCCGAACACCCATTCCGTGAGCGCCGCGCCCGCCGTCGCCGCGACGATGACGAGGATCGCGCTCAGCCCGAAGAAGTACACCGCGGCGAGCACGACCGGCACAAGCGCGATGAGCACATCCACCATGAGGCGAGGCGTTGTGATACCGCGGCGAAGAAACGGCGCCGATTGCAGAAGCAGTCGTGGATCGCGCCGCGTCATGATTCTTTGGCCTTTCGCGCTCGCATCATCCCTTTCGCAGCACGGATCAAATGCACGATCGGCACGCCGGATGGGCATGTGTACGTGCACGCGCCACACTCGACGCAATCCATGATGTGCGCCTTCTCAAGCTCATCGTACCGACCCGCACTCGCGAGCCTGGCCAAGCGCGAGGGATTCAGGAAGTTGCCGCATGCTTCAAGGCACTGCCCGCAACGCACGCAGGCGTACTCCGCTGTGTGGTTGATGACATCCTCGGTGAACGCGAGCAGCCCACTTGTTCCCTTGAGCACGGGCACATCGAGCGATGCGAGCGACGTACCCATCATCGGCCCGCCCATCACGACCTGCCGCGCCTGCGTGTTCAGCCCGCACCGGCGAAGCACATCGCGCACCGGCGTGCCGATGGGGACGATCAGGTTGGCCGGCCGATCAACGCCGGGCCCGGCGACGGTCAGCGCCCGCTCGATGACGGGGATGCCCCGGTCGAAGTAGTCCGCCAGCGCCGCCATCGTGCCGACGTTGTTGACGACGATGTTCAGGTCCAGAGGCAGTTTGCCTGCGGGCACTTCCTCGCCCCAGACCGCCTTGATGAGCATCTTCTCCGCACCCTGGGGGTACTTCACCTTGAGGGGCACGATGTCGATGCTGCCCCGATCACCGACAGCCCGCCGAAGGGCCTCGATCGACTCGGGTTTGTTCAGTTCGACGCCGATTGTGGATGAGTCCGCGCCGAGCGTTTCAGCGAGGATCTCGACGCCGCGGATGATCGCATCCGGCTGTTCGACCATGAGGCGGTGGTCGCAGGTGAGGTAAGGCTCGCATTCGCAGCCGTTGACGAGCAGTCGTTCGCAGCGATTACCCTCGGGCAGCTTGTACTTCACGTGCGCCGGAAACGCCGCCCCGCCCATGCCGACGAGGCCGGCCTGTTGAACATGCGTGATGAACTCATCGAGCGTGAGGGATCGCCAGTCCACCGGCGACGCGGCCGACATGCGTTGTGTTGAAAACGCATCGGCTTGGATTTCGATGGACTGGGCCATCTGTCCGTTCGGGTGCCTGCGCATCGCGATGGCGGCGACGGTTCCGTCGACGGGGCTGTGCAGCGCCATGGAGACGAAGCCGCCCGGCTCCGCGATCAGTTGTCCTCGCGTAACGGTTTCGCCGACGGCGACGACGGACTTGCACGGCGCGCCGAGATGTTGGCTGAGCGGCAGGATGTATCTGTCCACGAAGCCCATGCGCTCAAGCGCGAGATCCTCGGTGCCTTCTTTGTGCTCTCGCGGGTGCACGCCGTGCCGGAATGTTCTGCCGAGCACGCCCGCGGTCATTCGGCGCCACCTTCGCCCTGCTGCGCGGCCACCGGCGCGTAACCGGCCAGCGCCATGAGGCCGCTCGTCACGCGTTGGGCGGCCTGGGCGTCGTACTGCGCACGAAGCTCGGCGAGTTTCGTCTCGTACTCGCGTTTGAGCGTGGTGATCTCATCCTCGTGCGCCTGCGCCACATCGCGCTGAGCTTGTTCTCGCACGGCTTCCGTGAACGGAGTGACGACGCCCGCCAGTTCCTGAAGCGTGCGCCAGAACTCAAGACGCCGTTGCACATCGCGCGCAAGTGTCGGGGCGACGCGCAGCGACATCCGTTCACCCTCGCGATCGACCGTGATGACCGGCATCGTTGCGACGCGATCATGCACGCTGAGCGAGAGGTAGTCGGTGATCGGCATCGGGGCTGGGTCGTTTGTCGTCAGCGGACGAAGGTGATCCGAGAAACGCGCTTCGGTGACAGCCCAATGCGCGGGCGTGATCGCAGCGCCGGCGTCGGTGTGCCAGCGTGATGTGACATCCGGGTTGGCGGAGAGATCCAGCCGAGCGCCGAACACGCCGTCAGCCGATGGATCGTAGGTGAATAACGGGAACGCGCGCGATGCGACGGCAAGCTCCGCTTGGGCGATCAAGCGCTCAGGGGCGAAACCGTGGCGCTCCGGGCTGGGCGCATGGATGTGAACGAGCGCCGGACCGGTGAAGGCAAGCGCCCCGAGAACGCTCTCGGCGAAATGCGCGCCGTCGGCAGGCGACACCTGCGTCACGAACGCGGTGCGTGAGAGCAACGCGAGCAGGGCGATGTCGAACCTTTCATCGGATGCGTATGCGCCGAGCGATTCGACGCGGAGCGCATCATCCGCGCCGCCGCCGATGTCGCTGAGCAGAACGATCTTGATCGGCAGGTCGGTGCTGAGCAGCCCGATGAGTTGTGACAGGTTCTGACCGGCCAGCGACCGGCTGTCGCCGATGATGAGCATGGGCGGGCAGAGGCTTCGCTCCTCAAACGTGAGGTCGGCATATCGCAGGCGCTTGAGGCTGTCAGCCATGCGCGCGGCGCTGTGCGGATCATCCAGTTCAACCTCAGCCCATCGCATGAGTCGCACGCCCGCGATCGCCTGTTCGAGTTGACCTTCGATCAGACCTCGCGCCAGTTCGCCCGCATCGCCGCCTGCGTCGATGACCACCGGGCTGAAGAACGGGTTGTGAGGGAAGACGCCCGCCCACGCAGCGACCGAGCCTGAGGCGATTGTGATGCCCGTTCGCGCCCGCCCAGCGCCGGTCGGACCTTGCGTAAGTTGCCAATGCAGGTCGGCCAGGCCTCGCGCTACTTCCACCAGGCGCGCCAGGCGATCACCATCCACGCGACCGGCTGTGACCGCATCGCCGACGGCGCCGGAGAGCGCCGCGAGATCCACTTCGCGTTTACCGAGTGATTCAAGCCCACCCGCCAAGGCGTCCAGATCATGCTCGGGAAGCGCGCCCGCAAGCACATCGTGGATGCGATCAGCAAGCTGTTTCTGCAGCGCTTCGATCCGCTGAAGATGCTCTTGCAGGCGAGGTTGAAGGTGATACTCGGCAGCAGCCATCACATGACGAAGGGCCAGGCGTGCGCCCGAGCAGGCTTCCGAGCCGTCGCCCGACGCCATCGCGAGCAGGCAGTGGCGCGAGAGCAGCATGGCGGCGAGCGGGCCGACATCGCGGTGCGTGCGAACGCGCTCGATCGTCGTGCCCGGCGTGTCGGGCAGGCGTTGCCAAAGACTCCACAGACGGCGCTGCATGTGCACAAGCTCGGGCGTCTTCGTGGCAGCACGCAGGCCTCGCCCCTTGCACGCATCAATGGCAGCGGTCGCGTTCTTGCACGCATCGGGATTGACGAGTAGCGAGAACAGTTCGCCCGTGCCGCGCGAGGCTCGCTCCGGCTCATCGAAGAAGATCGGCGTCCTCACCACGGGCAACTCGCCGACTTCATTGACGACCGCATCAAGCGCCGGCGCCAGCGTCGCCTTGCGAGGATCAACACCGTCCTCTTTGTCCATCAGCGAATCGAATGCAGCGCGGAAAAGCTCGCCGGCTGTGGTCGGCGCGTCGGGGTACGCAGCGAGGATCCTGTTCACACGCCCAGCGATCTTGCCCGCGATGCTCCCAAGCACATCGACGGGCTTGCCCCTCTCGGACGCCATCGTGATGCCTGCATCAAGAAGCGCGCGGGCGGAGATGACGAGCGGCGCGATCGAGCCGTCCGGGCAACTCGTCCATGACCGGCCATCGCCATCGCACGACTGCGGATCGAAGACCGGCAGCATCGCACTCGCATCGCTCACATCGCGGAACGTCGAGGAAAGGGGCGGAACCGCGCCGGCGGCAAGACACGGGTCGGCTGTGAGCTGGTCCACCTTGCCATCGCGGTAGAGCACGCCGACCTGATCCCAGAACCGGGGCAGCGATGCGACCGGCATGTCCGAATCGGTCAACTCGCGGACGGCGGGCGGTGCGGATGCCTCGCGCAGCCGGTCGTCAGCGGGCGGCAAAGGCATGTCGCCGGCTTCCACGCGCGTGATGGACTCGAAGGCAAGGTCGATCACATCGAGACGCCGATCACGCTCGGATTGTGACAGTTCCGCGAGCGCTTCTTCACGATTCGAGCGGATCTTGGCGGTGGTGATGCTTCCGGGCGCACGCATCGCGCCGTTGACCAGTGAGACAAGCCCTCCGAGCAGCGCTTCGTTGATATGCGACGCATCGCAATCGGCTGAGATCTGAACGATGTGGATGGCGACTCGACCGTTTGCAGCGTCGTCGCGGAGTTTCGCGGGCAGCGTGGGCCAAAGCTCATCCGAAGCCTTGTCGCTGACAAGAAGGACCGCGCCGCCATCCACCAGGCGCTGCGTTACCTCCATGCGCGGGTGAATGGCATCGGCTGCGATCACCGCGATGTTCACGGGCACGTCATCACCCGGATCAAGCAGCGGTGAGTCGGCGCAGGTGAACGTATCCGCGCACGGGTCGCCGAAACGTTGCCAAGTCAGGGCGGGACGACTGCGGAGATGACAACCGAGCACGCCCGCGATCATCGACGCGGCCTCGCCTGCGAATGTCTCATGCTCGCCGCCGGCTGCACGATGGACTGCGACGGTGACAGCACCGTTCGGCCGAACATCCGGCGGCTGCTCGTCGCTGCGAAGGCCCAGCTCGCCGAGCCTGCCATCAGCGCGGCGCAGCGCGTCGATCACAGCCTGCTGTTTCGGATAGTCGCTGTGGTCGCGGATAAAGTTCAGGCCGAGGTGGATGCGGTCACGGTCCGGGTTCTTCAGCGCGTCGACGAGGGCGATGAGGTCAGCGGCGCGAAGCGGCAAGCCACCCATGCCGAAGGGGACGCTCACAAGCCTTGTGCGGGTTTCCCGCGCATGCAACGCGGCGCGCAGCTCGCGCATGAGCGGCGCATCACCGGCGAGCGGCGCGTCAAGACGTTCCAGAACCGCAACGACGCCGGTGCGACTCAACCGCTCGGCGATGATCGCACAGGGGAAGGGTCGCAGGCGCCTGACGCCGAGTACGCCCACTTGGGCACTGCCCTGCTCGCGCAACGAGTCGGCGACGGCGATCGCGGTTTCGACAGCCGATCCTTGCGCAACCAGAATGGTCTGTGCATCATCGAGCGCGTGTTCGAGAACCGGGCCGTAGCGCCGACCGGTCTGCTGGGCGAACTCATCGAATGCCTCGGACAAGAAGCGCTGAACGTGATCGGCGAAGTACACGCGCTGACTCGCCGCGCCAAGCGCCCAGGCCTCCGGGCCTTGCAACGGGCCGAGCATCATCGGGCGCTGCAGGTCATACATCCGAGGCACACGACGGCGCGTGTCGCCCAGAAGCATTCGCTGTGCATCGGTCGGCGGCTCGATGCGATCGGACGGCTGACCGAGGAATGACCGCAACAGCGTTTCGTCAGGCAACAGGACATCCTGCGCAGCGGTCGCCGTCTGCTCGCCATCCATTGCGACGATGCCGGGCACGAGGGCGCGTTCTGCGACGCGACGTGCGATGAGCGCGAAGTCCACCGCTTCCTGCACGCTCGTTGCGAAGAGTTGGAAGCAGCCGAAGTCCGCGACGGCGTGGTACGCCTCATGGCCGGTGCCGATCGCCTGTGCATGGCCGGGTTGCGCGCGGCAGGCCAGGTGCACGACGAGCGGGATGTGCGATCCCGCGGCTCGCCCGAGCAGGTCGCTGCCGGTCGTGATGTCGGGACCGGAGAGAAAGCACGCGGTGCGCCGGCCGGACATCGCCATGCCGAGCGCCGTCGCCAGTGCGGCGCGGGGGTCATCGGCGCTCGCGCTGGTGAGCGGCCTGCCAAACTCGTTGACATCACGTCTCGCCTGCTGCTTGGCCCACGCCCGAGCGCCGACGGCTGCGGGGTACGTCGCGCCGAGGGCAGCGGATTCGCTGATCCGCGCTTCGGTGAAGGCAACCGCTGAAAGACCATCCAATACGACAGCCCGGCCGGCAGCGGCGAACTGGTCATCCGGCAGGCCTTGCAGGAGCCGACGAAGCAGTCGCAGTGATGAAGCGGCGAAACTAGTCAAGGTTCGCTCCCGTGACAGAGGCGGATGCGCGCGGACTGAATTGGCTGAACTCAACCCACTGGATCGCGCCGGTCGGACAACGATACGTCGCTTCCGGCGCAGCTGGCCCGCCCGCTGCGTAGTCCACGACAGGCAGGTTGTCCTTCATCTGAATCAACCCCGGCGCCGCATCTTGAGCACATCGGCTGCATCCGTCACACGCGACGCGGCAGATCGCACGGGCCTGCTCACCTTCGAGCGGGATCTTGCACTGCACGATCAGGCAATGCGAGATCGGCAAGCATTCGAAGAGGTCGCGCGGACAGGCGTCAACACAGTCCCCGCATGCGGTGCATTTGTCAGGTTCAACGACGGGCAGCCTCTCATCGTTCATGTGGATGGCGTCGAACGTGCACGCGACCATGCAATCGTCGAGGCCGAGGCAGCCCCACGCGCATCCCTTGCCGCCGCCTCCAATCATGTGCGCCGCCAGACATGTCTTGAAGCCCTCGTACTCGGCGATCTGCCGGGCCTGGCTCAAACCGCCCGCACAATGCAGACGCGCCACGCGTTTCTCCTGCTTGCCTGCATCCACGCCGAGGAACGCCGCGATGTATTCGATCCCCTCCGGACTGGAGACGGTGCACGCGCTCGGCGCGTGCGCGCCGTCGATGACCGTCTCAGCGAAGGCGCGACAGCCCGCCTCGCCACACGCGCCGCAGTTCGAGCCGGGCAACATCTCTTCGATGATGTCGATCCGTGGATCCTCCTCGACCCGCAGGAAACGGTTCGCCACCGCCAGACCGATCCCGAAGAATACCCCCAGCCCGGTCATGATCGCTGTGGCCAGGAGCAGGGTGAGCACGATGGGTCCTTTGGTTCACTCGCGTGCGGAGCACGTAGCGGAGGTCAGTTAAACGGCTTGGCTCGGGCGATAAGCTCGTCCAGCTTCGGCTCATCGGGGTTGAGCGGCTTGCCTGGATGGATACATCGGCTGGGACATTTCTCCGCTGCCCGGACGATCTGGTCGAACGTGCCCGCCCGTGCGTCGCCGATGACCGCCTGCTTGCTCGCGTTGTAGACGAAGACCTGCGGGTTGATATCCATGCAGTCGTTGCAGGTCGTGCAGAGGATGCTGGTGATCCACGGCTCGTCCGGGCCGTCATCGTCATCCGTTTCGGATTCGGCAGGCGCTTGAGCCTGCTCAGCGTCGTCGGCCTGCGCCTGGGCAGCATCAGGAGAAGCCGGGGCGATCCCCGGGGCGCCGTACGCCCCGGCCAGCGGCGCGAGCTGATTCACATCGACGCCCAGCAGCGACTGCGCCAGACGCTCCATGACCTCACTCGCCGCTTCGCTTCGCACCGTTTCGATCTCGGCTGCGTGCGCCTCCTCAAGCTGTTGGCGCTGAGCTTCCGCCTCCGCCGTGAGGCGTTCCCTCTCCTGCTCAACGGCGGCGCGAACATACTCGCTACGCACACCCGCCAGTTCCTGAAGCGTGCGCCAGTACCTGAGGCGGTCGCGACAGGCAAACGCTAGGCGGCGTGTAATGACGAGGCGGTGGAGTTGCCCATCACCATCGATCGCCCAGACGTACGGAACTCGCGACAGCGCTTCGTCGGCCGGCAGCGCGAGGTACGCATCAACTGTGATGAACTCGTCGCCGCAACATGCCGGAGGGATGACGCGGTAGTGATCTCGATAGCGAGGTTCGGCAAGACCGAAGTCAGCGAAGGTGAAGGCAACCGTCATGACCTGCTCTTCACCGGCCGGGGTGCGGCAGGGGAGGTCGTAGACGGGCCAGTCCTCGTCCGCTTGGGGGTTGCCTGAGAAATCCAGCCGGCGTGCCCAGGAGGTGCCCGCTTCGGGGTTGTAGTGGAAGAACGGATGCGCCCGGCCTTCGATGGCGGCTCCGCCGTGGAGGTACGTGCCGAGCGGCGGGTGCTCACCATCCATGAGCAGTCCAGATGCGGCGACATGCAACGATGTGCGCGTCGCGTCAAGGCTTCGCAGGAAGCCGTCGAGCAGGTGTTCCGGGCGAGCAGCGGAGGATTGATTCACCAGGGCTTCGCGATGGCTGACGCCCATGTAACCAAGCTCGAAACGGTAGCCCAGCAGCGGATCACCTTCCGATGGGAGTCCGACGTTCATCGCGGCACGAACCGACACGATCACGTCAATCGGCCGGGCGGAAAGGAGGACTCTTGACAGGCAGAGCATGCCTGAGCCTCCCATGTGCTCGACCGATTCAGTCGCCAGGATGGGCGGCAGGCTGAGCAGTTCCTCACGCGAGAAGGCTTCCCAGTCGAACGCTTCGAGCAGCGGGTCGTGACGAAGCGGCTCGTAGGCGTTTGCGAGTTCCAGCTCCGCGACGCGCATCGCGCCGAAGAGCCTCGCATAGTGCTCCGCCACCCGATCAAACACCTCCGCCGCCGCGGCGCAGGCCGCCTCGTCGCCTGCTTGCCTCCACTCAACGTCGTCCGCAGAACTCTCTGCCGGGGTCCGTTCATGGTGAACCACGATGAGCAGGCTCTGATCCTCGCGCGCCAGGAACTTCTCGAAAAGCCCGATGCCGTTCACGACGCGCCGGCGACGGTCCGGGTCCATCGGCATGACGCCGCGCGATGGGCCGAGCACGTGCGCCAGCGCCGCGGGATCGACGTGCGATGCGCCGGCTGTCCCGACCATTCGCAGCATGACACCGACCTGGCGCCCCTCGGGGGTCTTGCCCAACTCGATGAGGAGCAAATCGTGGAGCTTGGTGCGAAGGTCACTCACCTTGTCGCGCAGCGCAGCACGGCGTGGGATCGCGCGGTGCCGGGCAGCGTGCAGGAACAGGTGCAGGGGTGCGTGCATGCCAAGGGCGAGTAGCCGCCCTCCCCGGGGCATTGCATCCTGGAGCCTCGCTAGGTCATCACGCAGTTGCCCGGCGCCTTCCTCGCTGAGGGCCAGCTCATCGACGGTGCTTTGCCCCGCCTGATCGATCGCCTCCGAGGCGCTGACGGGCGCATCGACGCTCCTGATCGCTTCCCGCACGTGTCTTTCGAGCCGGTGGAGGTTGTCCTTGAGGATGCGGGCATCCTCCGATTCCGGCGCCATGCGATCGACGACTTCACTGAGCAAATCGGACAGGGGAATGAACAGCCGATCGTCCTCCACCGAATCCAGCGGCCGAAGAAAAAGCGGGTACTCATGCCGAACAGCACCGGCATCGCGAAAAGGATGCAGCAGAGCCGGGATGCAATCATCACCTGGCGTCCGGAGCGCACCGGCTTCACCCGGATCACCTCGATGGAACCGCCGAATGGCGTGGAGGCATTCGGCGACCTGCTTTTCCGAGACATCCGCGGGAGGCGTGGGCAGGACGGGCAGGACGCTCCGCACGCCGGCTCGCTCGGCACGATCTCGCATCGTGTCGGCCCAGTCCGAGAGCGTGTCATCAGGCCCCTCAGCCGGCGGGATCATCTCGCCCTGGACGAGTTCGCCGGCTGCATCGCTGGCCGTCGCCGTGCTTTCGTCAGTGTTCTGCATGGTTTCCTATCAGATCGCGAAACGATCGAGTTCCCGATTGAGCCCGGCGATTCTCTCCTCGGTCGTCATCTCCATCCCGATTGTCGTGACCTGTTCGTACCTGGGCCGACTCTCATTCTGGAAGAAGATGCCGATGGGGAGCAAATCCTCCCGGCCGGCGAGGGCGACGGCCTCGTTGTGATTCAGCGGGTCGTGCGCCATCTGATGCTCGTACATCCCCGCCACCGCAGGATCCAGTTGGATGCCGTTCTCGTGATTGAGCAGAAGGATCGTCGACGGGTCCTGCTGCATCGCCTCGTAGATCTTCGCGGTGTACTGCGGACAACGCTGGTGGATGTGGACGAAGCTGAATCCCTTGTGCTTGAACGCGGCATCGAGCGTCGCATGCAGGTGAACGGGGTTCCAATCGACGGTCTTGGCGACAAATGAAACATTGGTGAAGCCGAGCGTGGCGAGCGTGGGGTTGAGCGGGGGCAACCACGCGCCGAAGGGGTGGGTGTTGGTCCGCTGACCGGGCCTGCTCGTCGGAGAGGTTTGCGCCTTGGTCAGGCCGTAGATGTTGTTGTCGAACAGCATCACGGTCATGTCCATGTTGTAGCGTACGGCGTGCAGCCAGTGCCCGGCGCCGATGGAGCAGCAGTCGCCGTCTCCGGTGGCGACCCACACATGCAGATCCGGGCGTCGCGCCTTGACGCCACAGGCCACGGGAAGCGCCCTCCCGTGCAGGCCGTGAAACCCGTAGGTCTTCATGTAGTGCGGGAATCGACTCGAACAGCCGATGCCGGAGACGATGATTGTCTTCTCAGGCAGAAGTTGCTCGTCGCGGCAGATCCGCTGCACGGCGGCGAGGACGGCATGATCCCCACAACCGGGGCACCACCGCGCGATCGCGCCCTCGTAGTCCTCAAGCGTGAAGTAACGGGGGAGAACATCCAACGACCAGTCTTTTTTTAGCCCGAACATGATTCGCTCCCCATCGCAGCTTCGACCGGCTGCGGCTCGTTCCCAGTGAGGCCCATACCGTGCAGCCGATCCATGATGACTTCATGGATCTGCCCCGGCCGCAAGGGTAGGCCCTGGCAGATGGACCAGTAGTCAATGTCGCGCCTCGTCCTGCCTCGCAACATCAGGGCGAGATGCGGCGGCCGACCGGGCTGCGTCTCCATCATCAGCCCGTGCTGCGGGTCGCTGTAGTTCAGCTCAATCGTCATCACCTTGTCGAACCGCATGAAGATGTCGCGCAGGCCCGGTTCGAGAGGCCAAAGGAAGCGTATGTGCAGCGAAGAGACGCGATACCCGTCCGCACGCGCCCGATCGACCGCCTCCTCGATTGAGCCGAGCGTCGAGCCCCAGCCGACGACGATCAGATCGCCTTCGTCGTCCCCGTGGATCTTCGGCGGCTTGAGCGTGGCCCGCAGTGCGGCGAGCTTGCGGCTGCGCATCTCCAGGCCCTTGATGTTCGATGCGGGGTCGTAGGCGACTTTGCTCTGACCGGTGTGCGCCAGGCCCGTCAGGACGTACTCGCCGCCGCGCTGACCTGGGATCGGCCGGGGCGAAAGACCCGTCTCTTCATCCCAGTCGTACGGCGGGACGCCCTGCTTCCACGGCGACTGATCGACCGGCGGCGCGAGCCATTCCTCGCACGGCTCGGGCCTGGGAATCGGCTGAACGCCCGTCGCCAACCCGGCGTCGGTCAGCACGATGACCGGCGTGCGGAAGGCCTCGGCAATCGTCCGTGCGGTGATGATCAGATGGAAGCACTCCTCGATCGTGGCGGCGGCGATGATCGGTTTGGGCGAATCCCCCGGCGAGCCGTACATCGCTGCCATGAGGTCGCCCTGCTCGGGCTTGGTGGGCAGGCCGGTCGAAGGGCCGCCACGCTGCACATCCACGATGACCAACGGAATCTCTCCCATGACTGCCAGACCGATGAACTCCATCTTCAGCGCCAACCCCGGGCCGGAAGTGATCGTGCATGCCGTCTTCCCCGCGTAGGAGCAGCCGATCGCGAATCCGACAGCGGCGATCTCATCCTCCGCCTGGTGGACGAACCCGCCCACGCTCTGAATGGATGCCGCCAAGTAGTGCGAAGCGCTCGTGGCGGGCGTGATGGGGTACATCGACACCATCTCGATGCCCGCAGCCATGACGCCCAGGCCGACCGCCTGGTTCCCGTTCATCACGAGCAGTTCGTGATCCACATCCATGCAAGGAACGTTGAAGCAGTACGTGAGACGCTCACGCGCGAACTCGACGCCCGCCTGCATGAGCTTCTGATTCAACGAAATGACCTGCTCGCCCTTCTTGCTGAAGATCGCAGCGATCTCCCCCAGCGTCATCTCAACATCGCGCTGATAAATCCAGCAGAGCATGCCGAGCACGAACATGTTTTTGCCGAGTTTCGGGTTCTCGGTGTGCGCCAGACATGCCTCTTCCATCGCCAGTTCATGGACGACGAAACCGCGGTCATGGAAATCCGCGACGCCATCCGCGTACGCCTGACGTATCTGTGGCGATGGATCGTTCGCCCACTTGTTCTCAAGCAAGACGACCGTGCCTTCGTGGTAGGCGCCCTGCCCGATTCGGCCGTAGAGCACCTGCTCGTTGAAGGCGACGACAAGGTCGGCTGCATCACCCATGTTGGTGATTTCGTGATCGCCGAGTCGGATGCGGATGCCGCTGGCCCCGTCGCGGGATCGGGAAGGCGGCTTGATTTCAGCGGGAATGATCTCAACGGTCCACGCGCCGTTTCCCATCTTGGCGCTGACGGTGCCGAACGTGACACCGCACTTCTGCGCGCCCTCGCCGGAGTCGCTGACAATCTCGACGATGTGTTCGTGAACCATCGTCGAGTGTTCATCGCGCGGTGCGCCGGGGTGCGAGTTACCGTCTTGTTTGGCCATTGGAACGCTCTCCAAGTGAGAAGAGACACGGGTCGATTCGCCTTGCGCTGGTTTCAGAACCGCATACCAGCCGCTGGATGAGAATCGGCCAATAACTCAGTTGTCGTGAGCTTGTCCGGGCAGGCGCCTCGACAAAGGAGCGGAGCTTGAACAGACACATCACGCCGCCTCGATCGCCCGGTTTCGCGGCGCCTCGGAGCGAGCGACAAACGAGCGTTGTACTTCAACCGCAGCACGCCCGCCAGTGGTTAGACGTAAGGGAAGACACACAAATGTGAAGAGCGCCAATCGGCGGACGACGCATACGGCACAGCCGCATCCTGAATGGAACGGCTGACGTGCCTGTGTTATCAGCCCTTGGTCAGTCCTCCTCGGAACGCGGATCGACAACAGGCTGTTCATCCGCCGGCACCACGGTGTTCGGCGACGGCACAGCATCGTCAGATTGGGCTGTATCCGTAGCATCTCCGGTCGGTGATCGGCCAGGAAGCGTCAGGACCGTGATGACGATGGAGATGATGACAATCACCGCGGCGGCGATCGTCGCTCCCTTCGACACCCAATGCGGATCGACCCGACGAACGGGAGCCGGCTGGACTGGATCGGCAGGCTCGTCCGGCGCCTGTTCCAGCTCGGGTCGTGCCTGATCCGCTGCTTGCTCCGCCTGAATCGCCGAGGCGAATGGCTCGACCTCGCGCAGCGGCGTGAAGTCATCCTCACCGTCCCGGCGACAGCCCGTCGCCCCCGTGAGCCGACCATCCTTCCACCGCGCGAGCACTTCCTGCTCGGTCAGCGGACCGGACTCCTCGCCATCGGTCGATCTGACGAACCACACGGCCTCTGTCTCGCTCATGAGTCGGCTCCCATGCTCTCCGGAATACACATCCATCTTACACGAGTTGCACGACCTGATCGCCTCCCGAACCCGGCCCGGCACGGCTGAGGTCCATGCACAACTCCGCAGCACGGCTCGCCGGCATGTGTATCATGCACGGACCCGCCCGTTCGGTTCGTCAGCCGAGGTTGGGGGGTGTTGGGGGTTGTTGGGGGTTGCTGACGCGGAGGATTCGATCCATGAGACGTTCGTGCCTATATCGCCTGTTTGCTCTGCTCGCCGTCTGCACGCTCGCCGCTCCATCGCTGCGGGCGGATGTGTCGGTCGGGGACACACCGGAGTACTCGTACACCGACATGAACGGTGAAGAGATCACGAGCGAAGATCTGCGCGGCCGGTTTGTGTTCGTCCTCTTCTGGGTCTCGCGGGATGAGGATTGCATCACCGCCCTGGTGGCGCTCTGGGTACTGATAGAGATGCCGGAGAGCGGGGAGCAGTCCGGCTTCATCGCCGATCTGAGGGCCAGGATTCTCGTCATCGCGGCGGACGGGCTCCGCCAGGATCGGAATGTGCGACGAGGTCTCCAGGCGGCGGAGTTCACCGGCTCGGTCCTCTACGACCGTGAAGGAAGCGGCGCGGAGATGGCGAACACATGGGGCATCAGCTCGGTCCCGACGCTCTACCTCATCGCGCCGAACGGCAGTGTGCTCTACCGATACGAGGGCACGGCCCAAGACATCTTCATGGGCATGCGTGAGATCAACGCCGACTCACTCCTGTCGGACTACCCGCCGCTGACCAGCGACGAGCGCGCGGCAGCGGAGTCGGCGCTGGCCAGCGCCGAGTCGCTGCTCGACGCGGGTGAGCCGGAGAAGGCGGTTTCGGCGATCCGGGGCTTCCATCGGCATGCAGCGGACTACTTCGAGGAGATCGGCGACCGGTATCGCGCCATCGCTGAGCAGCTCGATCCGCTGGGGCAGGCGGAACTGGATGATGTGCGAGCGCTTGTTAAACAGGCGGGATACGACGAATCGGCGCGACGACAGGCGACGGCAGCATTGCAACGGCTGGCCCGCAAGTATGCCGGGCTGCCGATCGGCCAGGCGATTGAGGATGACATTCATCGCATGGAGCACAGCGACCTGCTCGCACGGCGGGAGGCCGGCCGAGCGTACGAAGCTCGCGTGAACCGCGCTCTGGCGCGTGCCGAGGCCCTGATCGCTGCCGGTCGGCGCATCGACGCGCATCGCAAGCTCAGCTTCATTCTGGATCGCTTCCCATCCGCGAACAGCACTCGCCGGGCCAAGCACATCCTCGATGATCTGGAAGCCGACCCCGGCTTCATCGCCGAGCGCCAGGCCCGACGCATCCGTCTGGCGTGTGAGAAGCTCCTGAGCGAAACCGAGAATCTGCTTGACGCTGGTGACGCAGCCGGGGCCGAGGCGAAACTGCTCGAAATCATCGAGCAGTATCCCGACAGTGACTACGCAGCCACCGCCCGCGAGAAACTCGACGAACTCGACTGATTCCGACCGCGATCAACAGGCGCGGCATCACACCGGTGCAGCGATCACGTCAGTTGCTTCCGGTCGGCGGGAAGCGGATCTCGTTGCCGTCGTCGGTGTAGAAGACGACGCCGCTGATCGTCATCGCCAGCCCGCCGCTCTGGTCAGGTTCCATCTCAAGGACCGCGTAACCGGTCCCTTGCGAGAACTGAACCATGGCCGGAGTGAGAACCACCTGGGTGCCCGGCTGCTGTCCGAACATCGCCAGCCCGGCGCGCTGCCTTGCCTGGTCGGTCAGGTCGATGCCGCAACTGTAGTAGTCGCCGTACTCGCCATTCAGCTCTTGACCGAATGCGATGATCTGCTCGTCGGTGACGTTTGCGCGCACGTTCGGCGAGAGCACCTGACGGGCACCGGCCACATCACCTGACATGGCGGCCTGGATGAACTGCCCACCCGTCTCGTACATGCCCCGCATCACAAGCCAGCCGAACCAGATAACGAGGCACCACCCGATCGTGATGAGCAGGCCCAGGATGATCCCAGCCGCGGCGATGCCCTTGCCCTTGCGCCGGCCCCTCGACGCACCGATCGTCAGGAAAGCGACGATCCCAAGGAAGATGCCGATCACCTGCAGAACGATCGGACAACAGAAGATGAGCGAGCAGACAACCGAGGCGATGGCGAGCTTGCTCGTGCGGGGCGGCCCCTGAACCGCGTCGAGCGGCGCGGCGTCGGGCTGCCAAGGCTCGAACGGAACATCTTGCTGGTAGGGGTTCTTGCTCATGCCGGGCATGATACGGCGTCGCACGGCATGGCGTCAGCCTCACATGGGACACGACGAGCATCGTCCGGCCGCATCGACCCGGCGGCTCAGTTGTCAGCGGCTCACCATTGACTTGGGGATCTGCTGCGCGTACGTTGATGGTATCGAGCCGGTGCTCGATGTCGGCCGTGTGCCAGAGTGGACTAATGGGGCGGATTGCAAATCCGCTGGGCTTTGCCCGTCGTGGGTTCGAATCCCACCGCGGCCTTTCCGATGCTCGATTCGGGGGATAGACCCTGAGCGGATGCTCGTTCGCTATGCCATCTTGACGCGCTGGGCGCACTTCGCCACACGTCGACCGAGGATGATCGTCGTCTGCTCGCTGCTCCTCGCCGTCGCCGCGATGGCGGTCACAGCCAACCGGCTTGAGTTCCATACGGATCGGTCGGATCTGATCGATCCCGGGCTGAACTGGCAGAAGCGATACGCAGCATACAAGACGACGTTCCCGCACTGGGATGATCTGATCGTCGTTGTCGATGCCTCGCAGGACGGGGCGGAGGTGTTCGCGGATCGGCTGGCGAATCGGCTGCGCAGCGATGCGCTTGTGGCGTCGGTAAACAACGGGTTCGCGACCGCAGAGAGCCCGCCGGGGCTGCTGCTGAGTCAGCCGACTGAGGTGATCGAGACACTTGTCGCGGATGGCGGCGCCGGGCTGACCGATGCGCAGCACACCGAATGGCAACACCTGCGAACCGCGACCGGCCGATACATCCTGCTCAAGGTCGACGGCGCCGCCGCACGGACCGACGAGGCGCTCCTTGAGGCCGTGCGCGATCACCTGACGGCGGTGCGCAGCGATCCGGCGATTGCGCACATCGAGGCAGGCGTGACGGGCGTGCCTGCGATGGAGATGGATGAGAGCGCCCAGTCGATTCGCGATTCGACGTTCGCCTCTGTCGCGGCGCTGCTGCTGATCGCGCTCCTTGCGGCTGTCGTGTATCGCGGCGTCACCGTGCCGATCCTGGCGGTCGTCTCGCTTCTCGTGGGCGTGGCGTGGTCATTTGGATACCTGACGATCGTCGTCGGGCACCTGCAGCTCCTGTCGGTCGTCTTCGCGGTGATCCTGCTCGGCCTGGGCATCGACACAGCGATTCACCTCATCGCAAGACTGGAACTGATCCACCCGGACCACGATCACCTCGGGCCTGCCGTCGAACAGGTCTTCCGCGGCATCGGGCCGGGCGTGCTGACGGGGACGCTGACGACAGCTGCCGCGTTCGTCGCCACGGGCCTGACGGACTTCCGAGGCATCGCTGAGATGGGTCTGATCGCAGCGGGAGGCGTGATCCTCTGCGCCATCGCCGTGATGTCGGTGTTTCCAGCGCTCCTGCAACTGATGCCGCATCCCGAGCGCCGTCTTCGCGCGCGGCGAGGCGGCGAAGCCCGGCCGTTCATGCGGGGCAAGCTCTCGATCCTGACCAGCCATGCACGCACGACGGTGATCGTCGCCGCGATCGTGTTCGCCGGGCTGGGATACGCAGCGACGACCGTGCGCTACGACCCGGATGTGCTGAAGCTGCAGCCGGATGGGCTTGAATCAGTCGTGTGGGAACGGCGGCTGCTCGATGATGATGCGCGTTCATTCTGGCATGCTGTGGTCATCGCGGGCAACGTGGACCAGGCGCGTCGGCTGACGGGAAGTCTCACAGCGCTTCCCGAGGTGGACCACGTAGGCGGCGCGGGTGTGCTCTTCCCCGAGGAGGCGCAGGCAAAACGCGACCTGCTCGCCGCGCTGCCCGCCCCGCTGCACCTGCTGGCGAGCGCACCGCTTCCGACGCCCGAGGATCTGCCCGCTTCGCTGCGCGATGAGTTTGTCGCAACGGATGGGTCGCTTCTGCTGCGCGCATATCCGACGCAAGGCGAAGGCAGCATGTTGTCACCGGAGCAGCTCGACCCGTTCGTCAAAGCGGTGCTCGACGCTGCGCCGCAGGCCACGGGCCCGGCTGTGCAGATCTACGAATCGACGCGGATCATCACACGCTCGTACCTATTCGCGGCGATCTACGCAGCGGGCGCGATTCTGATCCTGCTGGTCATCGACTTCCGATCGGCATGGGATGCGCTGACCGCGATGCTGCCCGTCTGCCTCGGCTTTGTCGGGACGTTCGGCATCATGGCTTTGACCGATACGCCGCTGAATTTCGCCAACGTGATGGTGATGCCTTTGATCCTCGGACTTGGTGTCGATGCGGGCGTTCACGCGGTGCATCGTTGGCTGATGCAGCCGGACGACCGGCCGCGCGGCCTAGCGGGGGGCACGGGGCGGGCCGTCACGCTCACGACGATCACGACGGCGATCGGTTTCGCATGCATGATGACCGCACAGCACCGGGGCATTCAGTCGCTCGGCTTTGTCATGGTCATCGCGCTCGTGTTGACGTGGTGTGCGACGGTGTTTGTGTTGCCGAGCGTGTTGGCGCTTCGGCCCGACCCGCGCAACCGTCCCGGCCGGCGCTGGCAGGTCGCTCATCCGCCGAAGTCGCCGGAGCTGTCATGATCGTTCCGCCTGGCGCTCCTGCTTGCGGACACGGCGGCGCTCGCGGAAAAAGGCTTTGAGCTGCGCGGAGGCGTGCCGAGCCATGAGGCCGCCGATGGGCGTGATGCGGTGGTTGAGCCTCTGGTCTTCGCAAAGCCTGTACAGCGACGCGACCGCCCCCGCCTTGGGGTCGTGCGCGCCGTAGACGAGCCTGCCGAGCCGGGCGTTGACGATGGCGCCTGCACACATGATGCACGGCTCAAGCGTGACGACGAGCGTGCATTCGGTCAGTCGCCAGTCGCCGATGCGCTTGGCGGCGGCGGCGATCACCGTTATCTCGGCGTGACCGGCCGGGTCGCGCCTCGCCTCGCGCGTGTTGTGCGCCTCGGCGAGGATCTCCGCATCGTCACCATCGCCCCGGTAAACAACCGCACCGACGGGCACCTCGCCCTCGTCCGCTGCCTTCTGAGCAAGACGCAAGGCGGTCCGCATCATGCGACGGTCGGTCACGGTGGCCGTCCGGCGCTCCCCGTTGCGTGCCCGCAGCGCGAGCCGCAGCGCGCGATGCCTGCGGAGGCGCATCATGTCACATCCTTGCCATCGTCACTGTCCCGACCGCCGAACCCTTCCGCCACGCGGGAGGCGGGCAGCACACGCATCAGAAGGATGCCCAACTCGTAGAGCAGGTACAAAGGCCCGGCCAGCGCCAGCATCGACCACGGATCAGCAGGCGTCAGGATCGCCCCCGCCACGGCGCAGCCGAAGACGGCGTACCGGCGAATCCGCGCCAGGTCGTCAGGCTCGACCATTCCGCTCCACCCGAGCAAGAGCATGATGACCGGGAGCTGAAACGCGATCGGAAACACCAGCGACAGCACCAGAACCATGTTGATGTACTTGTGAAGCTGGATCTGCTGCGCCAGCAACGTCTTGGCCGAAAACGGCGCGATGAGCACACGGCCGGACTTGACGATCCGCAACTGGTTCTCGGGAACCTTGAACCAGATCTGACCTTCGACCGGGTTTGTCGGATCGACGCCGACGACCGGTATTTGTGGGAAGACATCCGTGTTGGGCGTCACCTCGACGACTCGCTCGGGCGGCTCGAACTTGCTGCCGAAGCCGATGAGGAAGTTCATGCTGACGGGGATCAGCACGGTGTAGAGGAAGATCAGCCCCGCCGCGACGAGCACCACGGACATCGGGACGAGCACATAGGCGAAGCGTCGTTCGCGTGCGTAGAGTCCTGGCGCGACGAACGCCCATGTCTGGTACACGATGACCGGTGAAGTGATGACCAAGCCGAGGATGATCGACACCTTCATCCAGATGACGAATGCCTCGGTCGGGCTGAGCACCTGCATCTGGTTGGGCAGGTCGTGGGCCTCCAGGACGCGCCTGCACGGTTCCCAGAGCCATTCGATGAGCGGCTCGCCGAAGAAGAACCCGACGATGATGAAAGGAATCGGCGCGATGAGGCAGATGATGAGCCTGCGACGCAATTCCTCAAGGTGGTCGCCGAACGACATGGCATGGTGCTTGAGGCTCATATGCTTCATACGGGTCGGTCTACTTCCATAAGGTCGGCAGCGCCGCGGCCACGCGGGGTGGTCCGAAAACGCGGCGCCGGGTCGCCTGCATCGAACGGATCAGTGGGTTCCAAGGAGGAATCCCGCCATGCATGATGACGGCAGGAAAGAAGTTGAGCAATTCGTGACTGGAGCCGGGGTGAACGGCGTCTGGAGAAGCAATGGACATGGACCCTGCTGAGCCGAGAATCGGCCACGCGGAGAACCCGGTGCAGGCCGCGCAAGGCGGGGACCCGGAGGCTTTGACGCTGGTGTGGCATGAACACCGGCGATGGCTGGCGGCGGTGCTCACAGCGCATCGTCCGCGGGGCGTCGAGGTGGCGGACCTGCTCCAGGAGGTGGCGATGACACTTGTGGCGAAGATAGGCACACTGGAAGACCCGGAGGCGATTCGGCCCTGGCTTCGGCGGGTCGCCGTCAACATCGCGCGGACCGCAGCGAGGCGCGATCGGCCGACGCTCCGACTGGTGGGACAAGAGGGTGAGGCGGTGGAGGCTCCCGACATGGGCGACCAGGCTGAGCGGTCGGAACTGTACAGGGAGGTCTTGCAGCACATGGCGGAGCTGCCCGTGGACTATCGTGAACCGCTCATGTTGCGTGCGGTGAAGGGGATGAGCTACCGCTGCATCGCGGATGTGTTGGGTGTGCCAATCACGACGGTCGAGACGCGGATCGCACGTGCCCGCCGAATGCTCAGAGAGCAGCTCAGCGAGTCGCTCCCGGCAAACGTCGTCGGCACGGTGACATCAACGGGAGCCCAGCCATGACCAACCCACACGACACCCAGGACCCCCAGGACCCCGGAGCTACGCGCGAACAGGATGAAGCGGCGCAGCGGTCGCTGGCCATCGACATCCTGATCTGCCGAATCGTCGATCATGAAGCGGCCGAGCAGGATTGGGCGATGTTCCGAAGCGCTGCGGC
Organism: Phycisphaerales bacterium; assembly: GCA_023135165.1. Classification (GTDB taxonomy): domain Bacteria; phylum Planctomycetota; class Phycisphaerae; order Phycisphaerales; family JAGLTS01; genus JAGLTS01. Next base: position 39,173 of record JAGLTS010000005.1, read on the forward strand.
GGCGGATGGATCGCTCTGGCGGTCGCTGGCGGAAGCCCAGGCGGCGCAGCGGGTGGTCGAGAAGACGCTGGAGCCTGTGCTGACGGCGGCGGATGCGCTCGAACTGCCTGCGGAGGCGTTCGCTGCGCACGGGCAGCAGGCGAGCGCCGCGATCCGCTGGCCGAGCTGGGGAGGCTGGGCGGCAGCGGCGGCGGTCGCGCTCGCGTGGTGGATCAATGGGCAGGCGCCGACCCAACCCCAGGTCAACGGTAACAGCCCCGCGCAGCAGGCGAGGTTCGTCGCCAGCCCTGCGGATGTGCTCGGCAGCTACCTTCAGTTCGACCACGTGGTCGGCCAAGGTGAACCGCAAGTCCTCAACACCTTGGAGACCGAGACCGGTACGGACGTCCTGATGCTTCGGCCGATCTACGAGCGCATCCACCTGGGACCACGGTACGAAACATACGTCGATGAGGAAGGCAGGCTTCTCCTGCGGCGCATCCCCACGACGACGGATGGGTTTATTGAGAACGCGCTGTGATGAGAATCGCAATGCACGTTGTCTTTTTTTCTGTACGCACCAATCACACCGTTTTTTGCGAGGTTTGAACCATGAGAAACATGACAAGGATGCTCGTTGCCGGAATCGCCATTCCAGCGATACTCATCGCCGGGTCGGCATCCGCGGATGACACCGACACGACCACCGTCGAGAGCACAAGCACCGTCACCATCAAGATAGACGGTGACGAAACCGAGATCTGGGTCGACGGCGAGAAGGTCGAAGCCCCCGAACTCAAGGCGAAGCTTCTCCAGAAGCACATGCACGGCGCCGCTGGCAGCCGCGTCATGATCGGCGAGCCGGGCGAGCACATGACGCTGGCGCTGAAGCTGGCGGGCGAGGCTGACTATGAACCCCCGCGCGTGATGGTTGGCGTCATCATGGATGACGAGATCGACCCGGCCCTGGCGAGCCAGTTGCGCCTCGACCCGAAGGCTGCGTTCATCATCAACATCGTCCACGAAGGCTCGCCGGCAGACAAGGCGGGGCTTCAGGTCTACGACATCGTCACCGCCGTGCAGGGCGCCAGCCCGGCGAGCACGGGGCTTCTGTCCAAGACGCTCAAGGGCATGGACCCGGGCGATGCGCTGACGCTGAAGCTCATCCGAAGCGGCGAGCCGACCGTCGCTGTGGTCATGCTCGAAGCATGGGACCCGGACGTCATGGGTCAAGCTGAACTCTCCAAGATGATCCAGAGGGAGATGACGCTCGGGTCTGCAGGCGAGGCTCAGCGCGAGTTCCTGATCAAGCGGATCGAGGGCATGATGGATATGCCACAGGCCGTCTGGATCGAGAAACTCGAAGCGCTCGACGACCTCGACATTGACCTCGACATTGAGGGGATCGAGGAAGCGATCAAGCATCTCCAGCACGCCCACGGCGACATGGACATCCGGATCATGACGCCCCAGCATCTCCCGCATCCAGGGAAGATTGACCTGGAGGAGCGCACCGAGAAGCTCGCAGCCCGCCTGGATGATCTCGAAAAGAAGCTGGACAAGAAGCTCTCGCGCATCGAGAAGCTGCTGCGGAAGCTCGTAGAGGACGAGTAACACACAACACACCGTTCCGCATCCGCACGAAGACCCAGGGGCTCAGATCCCTGGGTCTTCTCATGCGCTGATCGCTACACTGGGTGCGGATCAACGTGTGAATCCACACACGCCAGGAGGTCAACATGACGAAGCTCGCACCCGGCAGGAAAGCCCCGCCGTTTGAGTTGAAAGATCAGGATGGCAACGCGGTGTCGCTCGAATCACTGCTCGCATCAGGCAAGGGTGCAGCCGTGCTCTGGCTGTGCAACCACTGCCCATACGTCGTCGCATACATGGGCAGGCTCGTCGCGCTGGATGCGGAGTTCCCGGACATCCGGTTCGTCGGCATCAACTCGAATGATCCGCGGACATACCCCGAAGATGCCCCCGACAAGATGCCCGCCTTCGCCCGGGAACACGGCGCAGAGTTCCCGTACCTCTTCGATGAGACGCAAGATGTCGCGCGGGCGTATGGCGTCGAACGCACGCCGGAGATCTTCCTGCTCGGGCCCGACGGCGTGTGCGTCTACGAAGGCGGTGTCGATGACAACTGGAACGATCCGAACCACGTGACCGATCGGCCTCTCCGCGATGCCTTGGCGGCGCTCTCGGCAGGCAAGCCGATCGAGCGCCCTCAGACGTTCGCCACCGGCTGCTCGATCAAGTGGAAGAACGCCTGACCCACCCCCACGACACCACGACGTTGAGCGCGGCGAAATCCGCTCCGGCGGACCCCCACTTCCAACACACGCGAGGAGATCGCTCACGATGTCCGCCAATCCCTTCAACGCTGAGAGAACGCTGAACGCCGCTGGAGGTGAGTACGTCTACCACAGCCTCGGGGCGCTGATCGACCAGGGTGTCGGCCATGTCGAAACGCTGCCCTACTGCCTCCGCGTTCTGCTCGAAGCGATGCTGCGCAACGTGGACGGCTTCACCATCACGGCGGATGACGTGTCGCGGCTGGCGAACTGGAATGCGAAGTCGCCGGGGCAGACGGAGCTTCCGTTCATGCCCGGGCGCGTGATCCTCCAGGACTTCACAGGCGTTCCCGCGGTCGTCGATCTTGCAGCGCTGCGCAGCGCGATGCAGGCAATGGGCGGCGATCCCGGCCTGGTCAACCCACAAGTGCGATGTGATCTGATCGTCGATCACTCCGTCCAGATCGATGCGTTCGCCTCCGCCACAGCCCTGACGATCAACGGTGAAAAGGAGTTCCAGCGTAACCGTGAACGCTACGAATTCCTTAAGTGGGGGCAGCAGGCGTTCCGCAACTTCAGCGTCGTCCCCCCGTCGATGGGCATCATCCATCAGGTCAACCTCGAATACCTTGCCGATGTCGTCCTCACGAAACAGATCGACGGCACAACGGTCGCCTACCCCGATTCGGTCGTCGGCACGGACTCCCACACGACGATGATCAACGGGCTGGGCGTCGTCGGCTGGGGCGTCGGCGGGATCGAAGCTGAGGCGGTCATGCTCGGCCAACCGATCTACATGCTCACGCCCGAGGTGGTCGGATTCCAGCTCACCGGCGAGCTGCGCGAAGGCGTCACCGCCACGGATCTCGTCCTCACCGTCACGCAAATGCTCCGCCGAAAGGGCGTCGTCGGCAAGTTCGTCGAGTTCTTCGGCGACGGGCTGGCGTCCATGTCGCTCCCCGACCGTGCTGTCGTCGCCAACATGGCCCCGGAGTATGGCGCAACGATGGGCTTCTTCCCGATCGACGACATCACGATCCAGTACCTGCGCTTCACCGGCCGATCCGAAGATCAGGTCGCACTCGTCGAAGCGTACTGCAAGGCCAATCACCTGTTCCGGTCGCCTGATGCGCTGCAGGCTGAGTACACCGACACGCTCGAACTGGATCTCTCCGCTGTCGAGCCGAGCCTCTCCGGCCCGAAGCGCCCACAGGATCGCATCTCGCTCGCCGATATGAAGCAGGCGTGGCGCGATCAGCGCGTGCGCGTGTTCGAAGAGGATGCGGCGCAACCCCGGCACACGACAGTGACGATGGCTGGCGAGACGTTCGACCTGACAAGCGGCGCCGTGGCGATCGCGTCGATCACGAGTTGTACGAATACATCGAACCCGGATCTGCTCATCACCGCGGGTCTGCTCGCCAAGCGCGCCGCCGAGAAGGGATTGACGCCCAGACCGTGGGTCAAGACGAGCCTCGCGCCGGGCAGTCGAGTCGTCACGTCGTACCTCGATCAGGCCGGGTTGACGCAGCATCTCGAATCACTTGGTTTTCATACCGTCGCCTACGGCTGCGCGACGTGCATCGGCAACTCCGGCCCATTGCCACCCGAGATCGACCAAGCCGTCAAGGACGGACAACTGACGGTCGCAGCCGTTCTCTCGGGGAATCGCAACTTCGAGGGCCGCGTGCATCCGGATGTGAAGGCGAACTACCTCGCCAGCCCGCCGCTCGTCGTCGCCTATGCGATCGCAGGCACGGTTGACATCGACCTGCTCACCGAGCCGATCGGCACCACGCCCGATGGAGAAGACGTTTACCTCAAGGATCTCTGGCCCAGCGCCCGGGAGATTCGCGAGACGGTCGCCCGGACGGTCACGCCCGAGCAGTTCCGCGAGCAATACGCGCACATCACAGAGGGCAGTGACGACTGGAAAGCGATCCACGCGCCGACCGGCGATATCTACAGTTGGCCCGCTGACTCGACGTACATCCAGCATCCGCCCTTCTTCCAGAACATGCCCGCGGAAGCGCCGGGCGTCCGCCAGATCAGCGGCGCTCGCTGCCTCGTTAAGGTCGGCGACTCGGTCACGACCGATCACATCAGCCCGGCAGGTCGAATCGAACCGGACAGCCCCGCCGGCATGTTCCTCACCGAACACGACGTGCCCATATCGCTCTATAACAGCTTCGGATCACGACGCGGCAACGACCGCATCATGACGCGAGGCACGTTCGGTAACATTCGCGTGCGCAACCACCTCGCACCGGGCACCGAGGGCGGATGGACGACCGACCTGCTCGACGGGCAAGTCAAACCCATCTACGACGCCGCCATGCACTACAAGGAGCACGGTACGCCGCTCGTCGTGCTCGCCGGCAAAGACTACGGCATGGGTTCATCGCGCGACTGGGCTGCGAAAGGTACCTACCTGCTTGGAATCCGCGCGGTCATCGCTGAATCGTACGAGCGTATCCACCGCAGCAACCTCGTCTTCATGGGTGTCTTGCCCTTACAGTTCGCCGATGATGAGACCGCCGAGTCGCTCAGCCTGGATGGCAGCGAAGTCTATGATATTGCATTGCCCGACCAGCTTGAACCTCGCTGCGAGATACAGGTGACCGCTCACAGGCAAGACGGCGGCGATGTCACATTTACGACTCGCTGCCGGATTGATACACCCGTTGAGGTCGAGTACTACCGCAACGAGGGTATTCTGCACACGGTTCTGCGCAAGATGTTGCGCAACGGTTAACATGACAACCTCGCATTTCCACGCGAGGCTATGAGCACACATAACAGCCTCGCCTGGAAAGGCGAGGTTCAGCTTCGACGCACTACCATTGTGCAACTTGCTCGCGGATCTTGTGTCGATTCAGCCATACCAACGTGAACACGGGTAGCGCCAAGTTCAACACGACCGAAAGAACGACGATAAACACGCCGAAGAGTTGCACGATCCCGTCCACGATCGCCTGCTGTTGAGCGCTCATGCCCATCTCGGCGACGATCGCGCCCATCATGTCGCGCATCATGATGTACTGCCAGACGGCGCCGAGCAACACCTGGATGAGCGCAATCACAGCCCACACGAGCAGCACCATTCGACCGGCCGATCGTCGCCGCAGGAGTAGAATCCCGCCCCACAACCCGATCAATGAAATCACAGCCGTGACGGCAGCCATCGCGTAGTAGGTGGGCGACTTGAGCATCTCCGCCATCGCGTCGCCGCCCGGACCCTCCCGCAGTAGATCCGTCGGGTACATAAACACCACCATCGCCCCGACGATGCCTTCGAACAGCCCCAGCGCGCCGAACGCGATGAGGATGATGCCGACAACGGTCGGCCAGATCGGTCGCTTCTTCACAGTCATCGAGGGCGGGAGCGTGGTCGGCGGCGCGTCGGCGTGCATGTCTACCACTCCGCGGTTTCGCGACGAATCTTACCTCGCATGAACCAGATCAGGAGGAAGAGCGGATATGGAAGCGTATACGCAACACCGATCAACACACCGATCCACGGGTTAACCTCCGCGCCTATCTTCATCATCCCTGTACCAGGAAGATCCGGATTCTCAGCGATGTAGACGCGCATGGCCTCTGCGTTTCTTCCGGCGACTCCATAGGCGACATAGGCTGACACGACGAGGAGCAGGATCTTCAACACAGCCCAGAACATCGAGAAGAACCGCGCGTTTCGGCTCCGCTTGACAAGCATGATCCCGGAGATCAGCAGCACGAGAGCCCATACGGCATTCGCGCCGCCGACCGCGAAATACGCAGCGTCATACACGCCGGTGCTGTCCACCATCGGCACATTCTGTGCGTCGGGGTTGTTGGCCAGGAGTTGCGGGACCACGGTGGCCGCCGCTCCGCCTCCGATGTTGCAGCAACCCCAGTACAGCACGCCGATCGAGCCGAACACGATGCTCAAAACGCCGACCACCTTCGGCCACTTCGACGGCAACTCCGTCATCACCGACGTCGTCGCGGCAGGCGAGTCAGGCGTCACGGGGGTCATCGGCGGAAGATCAGGAGTCGGAGCTTGATCTGGTTGATCTGGTTGATCGGCCATCGCAATACACCTCTCGCAATAGGTCATACATCCACGACGCGCGGCCGTGGCTTAGAATTGACCGAGGAATCGCACATCGTTCTCGAAGAGCAGCCGCATGTCCGGGATGCCGTACCTGCCCATCGCGATGCGCTCGATCCCCAGGCCGAATGCATACCCAGTCCATTCTTCGGGATCGTAGCCGACGAATTCAAAGACGTTCGGGTCCACCATGCCGCAGCCGCCCAGCTCAACCCATTGCATTTCACCCTTGATGGGCATCTTCATGTCCATCTCGGCGCTCGGCTCGGTGAACGGGAAGAAGCTCGGCCGGAGGCGAATCTCAGACTCAGGCCCGAAGTACGCCTTGGCGAACTGGAACAGTGCGGTCTTCAGATCCGCCATCGTCACGTTGTGATCGACGTACAGCCCTTCGATCTGGTGAAACATGAACGAGTGCGTCGCATCGACCTCATCGGGGCGATACACGCGGCCCGGCGCGACGATCTTGATCGGCGGCTGGGTCTTCTCCATCACCCGGATCTGCACGGTCGAGGTCTGCGACCGCAGCAACGTGTTGCGATCGACGTAGAAGTTGTCCAACGGGTCACGCGCGGGATGCTCGGGCGGGATGTTGAGCTTGATGAAGTTGTGATCCTCATCTTCGACTTCAGGCCCTTCCGCCACGTCGAAGCCCATGCGCGCGAAGACCTCGATGATGTCCTGTGCGGTGCGTGTGATGATGTGCGATCGGCCGAGCGGCGAAGGCTCACCTGGAATCGTGACGTCGAGCATCGGCCCGGTCGTCACTGCCGCGCCCCCGCCGCCGAGCCCCGCCTGCCGCGCCTTGAACGCCGCATCGAGGGCCGACTTGACCTCGTTCATCGTCTTGCCGACAAGCGGTTTCTGGTCGACGGGCACATCCTTCATACCGGCCATCGCGCCCTTGAGTTTGCCCTTGGTCCCAAGGTATGCGACGCGCCACGCCTCCAGGGCGTCATCCGAGTCCACCGATTCGAGCGCCGTCAGGCCGTCGGCCTTGATCTGTTCCAGAGTCTCAAGCATGGCGAACAGTGTACCGCGTCGGCCGCCTTCTGTTCGCCGACGGCCCGCGAGTTGACGGGATCGCCGCGACTACGCAAGCTCGGGGAACGTGTCACATACGACCTGCACGAGTGCCTTCACCTGCTCGACCGAGCTCTTCATAAGCGTCTGTTCCTCTTCGTTCAACTCGACCTCGACGACCTTCTCGACGCCGCCGCCTCCCAGAACGCATGGGACGCCGACGAAGTACCCGCCGACGTTGTACTTCTGCTCACAGTAGACGGCGCAGGGCAGGATGCGTTTCTTGTCGCGAATGATGGCCTCCGCCATCTGGACGGTGCCCGCCGCCGGTGCGTAGAACGCGCTTGAGCCCATCAGGCCGACGATCTCGCCGCCGCCGACCTTCGCCCGCTCGACGCACGCCTGGATCTTCTCGTCACTGAGGAGTTGCTGTACGGGAATCCCGTGCACGGATGTGTAGCGAGGCAGGGGCACCATGTCGTCGCCGTGCCCGCCCATCAGTAATGCCTGCACATCCTCCACCGAGCAGCCAAGCTCCATCGCGATGAACGCCCGGTACCTGGCGGTGTCTAGGCAGCCCGCCTGCCCCATGATGCGATGCGTGGGAAAGCCGGTCACCTTCCAGCACGTATACACCATCGCGTCCAACGGGTTGCTCACCACGATGACAATCGCGTTCGGCGCATACTTCTTGATGTTCTCGCTGACTGATTTGACGATCTTGACGTTCACCGAGATGAGGTCGTCACGGCTCATGCCGGGCTTGCGCGGCATGCCCGCGGTGAGAATGACCACGTCGCAGTCGGCGATGTCCTTGTAGTCAGCCGTCCCGGTGATTCTCGCATCGAATCGCTTGATTGTGGCGGCGGCAACCAGGTCGAGCGCCTTGCCCTTCGCCACGCCTTCACGCTCGGGCGTATCCACGAGAACGACATCGCCGAGTTCCATGGCAGCAACGCGGTGCGCACACGTCGCACCGACCATACCGGCACCGATCACCGCAATCTTGTGTCGCCTCCTCATCGGGTCAACTCCTGATTTTGTTGTGGGCTTCTCATCCATCGCTGCCGCACATCGTAGCGACAGTTTGCCGCGACTGACCCGGCGGATTCAGCAAGTCGACCGGTTCCGCGTTGCTCCATGACCCGCACGCAGCAACGGATACTGATGTCCCCAGGAGAATCAACAGCACGCACATGGCGATCGCCGGCACTCAACAGCTCCCCTACCTCGTACTGCTGCGGTTCGTGATCGCTAGCGCTGCCGACGAATCGCGCATCGGCAGCTTGCGCCGAATGACGCCGTCGTACCTGTATAGCGCGCCCGCAATCGCAGGGGCGGTCGGCACCAGACCGATCTCGCCCACACCCCGGGCGCCGAACGGGCAGTCCGGGTCCGCCGTCTCGATGAAGTGAAGCTCCATCTCAGGCATCTGGTCCGCTCGCAACACACCGCAGTCCTTGATCCCCTTCGCCTGGATGATCCCGCCGTCCACCGGGAAGTCCTCCGTCAGTGCGTAACCGATCCCCATGTGCAAGGCGCCGTAGATCTGGCCGCGAAGCTGCGTCGGGTTGATGACGCGACCGACATCGTGAGCTGCGATCATCTTCACGAGCGTGCCCGCATCGTCGAGAATCGCGACTTGCGTGGCGTAGCCGTAGGTGATGTGCGTCTTCGGCCCGCCGGGCTTGTTCATGTCCGTCCCGAGCGGGCTTGTGTCATCACAAATCCACTCGCCGTGGAACACCCGGCCGATCAGATCGGCAAGCGTTCGCCCGGCGTCGAGTTCAGCGCGCAGCGCCCGGCCCGCCGCGGTGACCGCATGACCGGCCAGCACCGTCGCTCGACTCGCCGTCGTCTGCCCACAATCAAGCCGCTGGGAGGTATCCGTCGAAACGGTGAACGCATCGGCGGACAGCCCCGTCGCCTCGACCGCGAACTGGATGCACACCGTGAACAGCCCCTGCCCCATCTCGGTGAAGCCCGTCCGGATGTGCACCGTGCGATCATCCTCGACCGTCAGCGCAGCCCGACCGATGTCCGCCATACCGTTGCCGATGCCGACGTTCTTGATCCCGCATGCGATGCCTGCGTACTTCGCGTTTTTGTACTGGCCCTTGACCGCTTCGAGCGTCCTTCGCAAACCAAATGGCTTGCTCAGCACCTGACCGGTGGCGAACGCATCGCCCATCTCAAGGATGTTGCGGTCGCGGATATCGTAGCCGTCGATGCCGACCTTCTCCGCAAGGCGGTCGAGGATCCCTTCGATGGCGAATGCCGCTTGATTCGCGCCGAAGCCTCGCATCGCGCCGCATGGCGGGTTGTTCGTGTACACCGCCAGCGCTTCCATGTCGATGCTCGGCACACGGTACGGCCCGGTGCAATGGCCGCCCGCTCGCTCGACGACCTTCGCGCCGACGGATGCGTACGCGCCTTTGTCGCCGATGATTCGCACCTTGACGGCTAGGAGCTTGCCATCCGCATCACAGCCGACCTTGTATGCCATCTCGATCGGATGTCGCTTCGGATGGATGCAGAAGCTCTCGGCGCGCGTGAGCGTGATCTTGACGGGTCTGCCCAAGAGATGCGCCATGAGTGCGGTCTGGCCTTGGATGGAGAGGTCTTCCTTCCCGCCGAACGCCCCGCCGTTGCTGACCAGTTCGACATGCACGCGCGATGTGTCCACGCCGAGGATCGACGCGATCTGTCGTCGGTCGTCGAACACGCCCTGGCCTTGTGTGTAGACGTGCAGCCGATCATCCTGGGGAACCGCGAGACATGACTCCGGCTCAAGGAACAAGTGCTCGATGCGCTGCGTGCGGTACGTGTCCTCGATGATGTGAGCGGACGAAACGAACGCCTGTTCGACATCGCCGCGCTTCAGTACGGATCGGCTGAGCAGGTTCGTTGTGCGCTCGGGATGGACGAGCGGCGCGCCTTCACGGAGCGCCTCGTGTGGGTCGGTGACGGGTGTCAGCACGTCGTACTCGATGTCGATGAGCGCCGCGGCACGACGAGCGATCTGCACCGTGTCGGCCGCAACCGCTGCGATAACATCACCGGTGCAATGCGTTACCTCGCCTTGGGCGATAAAGATCGGCCAGTCGCGCTCGATCAACCCGACGTACCGATCACCGGGCACATCGGCGGCGGTGAACACGCGATGAACGCCCGGCAGCGCCGTCGCCCGGTTCGTATCAACGCGCTTCACCACCGCCCGCGGATGATCGGAAAGCCGAAGCGCGCCAAACAACATGCCCGCCACGCGCATGTCATCAACGAACGGTCGCACGCCCAGCACCGCCTCCCGCCCCCGATACCTCGGCACGCTCACCCCCACACCCCCACGCTCGGCAACAGCGTCCGTCCCCGTCTCCCCTCTGAAAACGGTATCCGACACCGTTTTCTGGGACGAGGCGTAGCGCTCGATGCTGTCGATGATCTGCTTGTATCCCGTACAGCGACACAGGTGCGGCCGAAGCGCCTTCGTGATCTCCGTCCGGCTGGGGCTTGGGGTCTTCTCGACAAGCACCACGGCCCGCATCGCGATCCCCGGTGTGCAGTACCCGCATTGCACGCCGCCCGCCTCGACGAAGCTCTCCGCGAGCTGCTCCCGCTGCGCCTCCTCCAACCCTTCCAACGTCGTGATCGACTTGCCCTCTACGCGATGCGGTTTCATCGCGCACGACAACACCGGCTTGCCATCAACGAGCACCGTGCAGCACCCACATTGGGCTTGCGGCTGACAGCCGTTCTTGGGTGATGTGATGCCGAGGCGGTCGCGCAGAATATCCAGCAGCGTCAGGTCGCCATCGTCGATCTCGATCTCGACGGGCGATCCGTTGACGGTGCATGACAGTGTGTACGGGGTCTGGGTGCGTGTCATCACCGGTAGTGTCGCCCCGCCGCCCCGCCGCGACAAGCCCGCCGTTTCGCCGACGCGCTCGCCGTGGTACAACAGCCCCCCCATGACGACACGCACGAAACAGCGCCAGCCGGCAAATCCGTACTTGCAGCGAGCCCGGACCTACGAGAAGGCGATGGTCCGGTTCCTGCGTGACCTGATCGCTATTCCCTCGGAATCAGCGGAGGAAGGCGAGGTCATCGCGCGGATTCGCCGGGAGATGGAGGCGACCGGTGCGTTTGACCGCATCTGGACCGACAAGATGGGCAACCTCCTCGGCATGGTCGGTCGGCCGGGCAAGGGCAAAATGCTCCTCGCCATCGACGCCCACGTCGACACCGTCGGCATCGGCGACCGGGCGGAGTGGAAGCACGATCCCTACCGGGGCAAGGTCGAGGCGGGCAAGGTCTGGGGCAGAGGCGCGGGCGACCAGGAGGGGGCGATCCCGGCGATGGTCTACGCAGCCAAGATCATGCGCGATCTGGATCTCGACCTCTCCGAGTACTGCGTGCTGATGACCTTCACCGTCATGGAGGAGGACTGCGACGGCCTGTGCTGGCAGTACATCATCAACGAGGATGGCATTCGCCCCGATGCGGTCGTCATTACCGACTCGACGAACTGCTGCATCCTGCGCGGACATCGCGGACGCATGGAGATCGGCGTCACGTGCACCGGCCGATCCTGCCACGGCTCGATGCCGGACAAGGGCGTCAACGCGGTGTACAAGATCGCCAAGATCGTCAATGAGATTGAAAAGCTGAACACTCGACTGCGAAGCGATCCGTTCCTCGGCAAGGGCACGATCACGGTCAGCTTCATCGACTGCAAGACGCCCAGCCTGTGTGCCGTGCCGGGGCAGGCGTTCATTCACCTGGATCGCAGGCTCACGCTCGGTGAGACGAAGGCGTCGGCTGTGGCGGAGGTGAAGGATGCGGTGAAACGAGCAGGCGTGAAGGCGAAGGTGCAGGTGCTCCGCTACGCCCGCCCGAGTTACACGGGGCTGACCTACGAGACGGAGAAGTACTTCCCGACATGGTGCGAGCCGGAGGATGCGCTGCAAGTCCGTGCTGCGATCAAGGCGCATCGGGAAGCGCTCGGCCGACAGCCGACCGTGCATCGCTGGACGTTCAGCACCAACGCCGTCGCCATCGCGGGCATGCACGGCATCCCATGCGTCGGGTTCGGCCCGGCGCCGGAGAACGTCGCGCACACGGTGAACGACTCGGTTCCGATCAAGCACATGGTGAACTGCGCCGCGTTCTACGCACGATTCGGCCAGGCGTACTGCGATCTCGCCGCCGGCCGAGAGCACCGCACGCCGATGAGCTTCAAGCGAAAGCACCCCACTGTTGAGCCTCGCCCCAAAGGGAAGCGCGATGCGCGAAAGAAGGATGGCCCATGACAAGCCTCAAAGGCAGGGACTACATCGAAACACAGGATCTCGCGCTCAACGAGCTGAGTCTGCTGCTTGACACGACTGCCGAGCTGAAGGAGAAGTTCCACCGCGGGGAACCGACGCTGCTGCTTCCTCATCAGACGGCGTACCTGCTGTTCTTCGACAAATCCACGCGCACGCGCAACGCATTCGAAGCGGGGATGACACAACTTGGCGGGCACGCGCACTTCCTGGATGTCGCACTCACGCAAATCAGCCACGGCGAAACCGCCGCCGACACGGGGCGCATCCTCGGCGCGATGGGGCACGGCATCTGTGTCCGCCACGACTTGGTCCTCGGCGAAGGCAATCGTTACATGCGCGAGATGGCGGAGGCGACCGATGTCCCCATCATCAACATGCAATGCGATGTGGACCACCCGACGCAGACGCTCGCGGACATCTTCACGATGCGGGAGCGTTTCGGGAAGGATGTGAGCGGCCTGAAGATCGCCGTGACGTGGGCCTATGCACCGTCCTACGCCAAGCCGCTCAGCGTGCCGCAGGGGCTGATCACACTGATGACGCGCTTCGGCATGCACGTGACGCTCGCCCATCCGCCAGGCTACGATCTCATCGGCCGAACGCTTGACGATGCGAAGAACAACGCGCGTGCAACGGGCGGGTCGTTCGAGATCGTTGACGACATGGATGCTGCGTTCGCAGGCGCGGACATCGTCTATCCCAAGAGTTGGGGCGTGCATGAACTGATGCTCGAAAGGCAGCTTGCGACGACCCAGGCTGCGATCGACGAGAACCAGCGGGCCTGTCTTGCCATGAACGATAAGCACAAAGGCTGGATCTGCGATGAGCGCCGCATGGCCCTGGCGAAGAAGGAGGCGGTCTACATGCACTGCCTCCCCGCTGACCGGGGCTATGAGGTCACGGATGCGGTCATCGACGGCCCGCAGTCGATCGTCTTCCAGGAGGCGGAGAACAGGCTCCACACCGCCAAGGCGATCATGGCCTGCACCATGCGCGAGCGACCGTTTGTGTAACTACCGCAGCGCACATCGTTGATCCGCACGCTGGAATAGCCGATACAAGCACGTTTCCCCCCATCGTGGGTGTTACATTGAGGTGATTCACTCATGAGTGATACGGACAAGACCATGGTTGTCGCGCTCGGCGGCAATGCGATCAGCGACCCGAGCGAGGAAGGCAACATCAACCAGCAGTTCGAGCGCAGTCGGCACACCGCGCGCGTGCTCTGCGATGCGGTCCAGCGCGGATACCGCCTCATCATCACGCATGGGAACGGCCCGCAGGTCGGCAACGTGCTCCGCCGCGCGGAGATCGCATCCGGCGAGTTGTATATGATCCCGCTTGAGATCTGCGTCGCCGACACGCAGGCGGGCATGGGCTATATGATCGGCCAGTGCATCACCAATGAACTCATGGCGCGCGGCATCGAGAAGCAGATCACGACCGTCGTCACATCCGTGCTCGTTGACCGCGACGATCCCGCGTTCGCCAATCCGACCAAGCCGATCGGTTCGCGCGTGAGCGAGGCGCAGGCGGAGCAGCATCGCGCTGAGGATGGCTGGACGATGGTGCAGGTTGATGATGATCTGTATCGGCGCGTCGTCGCATCACCTCCGCCGGTGGAGATCCTGGAACTGCCGGTCATACGCAGGCTCATCGACGCGGGCGATCTGGTCATCGCCTGCGGCGGCGGCGGGATACCCGTCATCCTCAACGACGAGCGTCATTATCGAGGTGCCGCAGCGGTCATCGACAAGGATCGCACATCCGCACTGCTCGCCAGGGAACTCGACGCGGATATCCTTGTGATTCTCACATCGGTTGATCGTGTGTATATCAACTTCGGCAAGCCCGATGAGCGAGGACTCGACTGCCTCACGGTCGGCGAGGCAAAGGACCTTCTGGATGCCGGTCAGTTCCCGGAAGGCTCGATGGGGCCGAAGATCCAATCTGCGATCGACTTCGTGACACAGTCGAGCAAGGCGGATGCCGCGGTCATCATCGCGCAGCTCGACAAACTCACCGAGGCGCTCGATGGAACCAGCGGTACGCGCATCACGCGCGGGTAGCCTGGCGCGCACAACCGTGCTGCGAAGTCGAAGGCGGATTGCTGCGTTCATCGCTCCCAGCCGCATTCCGCGCACCCTTGTTCGCGACTTCCACGCAGGTCATAGCCACAATTGGGGCAGCAGCCGCGGCGTCGGCGAGATCTGCGTCGGAGCATGTGCCAAGTCGCGTGCAGAGCACACACGATTGACCCGTAGAAGAGCGCATTGACGGCCGTCCCCACCAGCATCGGCCGAAGCGGAATGCAGCTCACAGCGCTGCCGCGAACGGAGGATGGAGCCCACAGCCAGGACGGACGCGGAATCGCGTCCTCGTAAATCAAGCGCTGCTTGTAGCTACGAACTGCGCCGGCAAGAGAGCGCGCCGGCCAACCAACCTCCGTGATGCTCACGACGTCGACCGCGGCACGGACGGACTCGTCGTAGGTGGCATCGGCTTCGGTAAAGCTAAAGCTGGCAATCGCGCTCACGCGGATCTGAGTGCGGAGCGTCGTTCGCCATACGAAGGCTGCGTAGCACCCGACCTCATCGTCAAAGAGCGGCTTGCGATCTCCCCATATCTCGGCAGCCCTGGAGTTGAGTCCCCAAGGCAAGGCGGTCATCTCGTCTGACGGTGGTGCCCAGAGCGAGCAGGCGGTCGCGACCATCACGTTGATCGCGAGACCACAGACCAGGTAGATCAAGCCGCAGAGCACCACTCGTCTGATGGATGAAGCTGTGAAACGCATCGAACGGTTCATCCCAAGATCACCGGCAAGCGTTGCAACCCTCTTCACTCACACGCGATCGTCGCCATGCGGTCGTAGAGCAATTGCGCCTGTCGCTGCGCATCACGGAGCGTCTCGGCCTCATCACATGACACAGCCTTGCCGTCGCGCAGCCGCCAGTGACCGTCGATCATCACATCCCGCACATGCTGAGCGCCCATTGCGAAGATGACGTGGCCGGCGAGGTTCGTCTCGTCCATCGGCGTCGCGGGACGGTACGAGGTGAGGACCAGATCCGCTGCTGCACCGACATCCAATACGCCCAGCGTCACACCCAGGCGCGTTGACGCCGCCCGCGCAGCGCGGCTGAGCAATCGCAGGCACACATCAGGCGTGATGCCAAGATGTGCATCCCGACTCTTGAAAAACGCTGTCTGCGCTTCGGTCCACATATCACCGTCGATACCATCCGTGCCGAGCATTACAGGCAGCGTGTACTTGGCAACGGGTGAGTATCCCACGCCGTTCTTCATATTCGAGCGCGGGTTGTGCGCCACGACCAGCGCATCGGCTCGTTCATTCAGCGAGGCGATGTCACTATCCGGAAAGTACGTGCCGTGCACAATGATCGTGCCGGGCACATCGAGCAGACCGGATCGCTCGAATCGCTCCAGCAACCCGCAGTCGACGTTCGCGCGCGTGAGTCGCTCATCGACGGGATCTTCGGCGGCGTGAATGTGCATCGGCGCGCCGAGGCGTTGCGCGAGATCGACGCATGCCGCAAGCGACTCCTCACCCAGAGTGAAGCTCGCGTGCGCGCCGACCATCCCCGCGAAGCATCCGTCGCTTCTCGTTTCACATGCGTTGATGTAGCGATCGTTCTCCCGCAGGCCGTGCGCTGCCCCATCCAACCCGTTGCGATCAGTGACCTCGTAACACAGCACGCCTCGGCAGCCGACCCGCGCGATCCCTCGCTCAAGCGCATCGAGGCTCCCGTCGATCGCGTTCGGCGAAGCATGGTGGTCGATCAGCGTCGTCGTCCCGCATCGCAAGGCGCTCAGCGCCCCGATTAACCCGCTGCACTGGACACTCTCCATCGTGTGCGCGCGGTCCAGTCGCCACCAGACGTAGCGCAGATTCTCATGGAAGTTCGTCGCCGTCCGCGGCGGCGCGGGCATCCCGGCGGCGAGCGCCGAGTACAGGTGTGTGTGCCCGTTCACCAAGCCCGGCATGAGCACCGCGCCGTCGCACTGAATGACCTCATCGCCCGGCTCGGCTGTGATGTCATCACCGATCGCTGTGATGCATCCGTTCTCCTGCCTGAGATCCCCTATCCTCGCACGTGGGGGTTCGAACTGAACGAGCAGCGCGCTGCGAAATACCGTTCCCATACCTTTGCTCCACACGCCGAATCACAGAAGATCAAGCACACCCGTCTCGCGGTTAAATGATTCGATCAGTCGATCCCATTCTTCAACCTGGTTGAATGTACGCACCCAGAAGTCCGGGTCCCAGAGTTCACGCAGCGCCTCGACGGTCTTCCCCTGCTGCTCAATCCACGTAAAATACTTGAAGTTGTGCAGTGCCTTACGATCGAAGTATGTCAGCTCACGCATGTGATCCATGACGACGCCGTCAATGTACCGAGCTTGATCGGCGATCGCCCGCTCGGTCGTGTACGGCCCTCGCTCGTCACTGAGGTCGCGCAGTCTGCTTTCATAGAGATCCGCGGAATCGGTCAGGCACGTGAAGATCACATCCCGGCTGCCGAACTCGTGATACTGCGCCGTCTTGATCGCCGTGATGAGGTTGCAGATGCTCGAAATCCCGAGCAGCGGCAACTGCGCGACAAAATCGCCGGTCAGCGTACGCATCAGGTATTCGTGCCCAACAGGTTCGTTGAACAAACGCAATAGCGACATGCACTGTTCATCGTCGATCGCGCACACCATGTCCGTGTTGCGCACATTGTGTATCCACGGCACATGCTTGTCGCCGATGCCTTCGATGCGATGGCCGCCGAAGCCGAACTGGTACAGTGTCGGGCATTGCAGCGCCTCGGAAACAACGACTCTCATCAGCGGGTGTTTCGTTCTCAGGAAGTCCCCCGCCGCCACCGTTCCCGCGCTGCCCGTGGCGGAGACGTATGCCGCGAGTTGATGCCCTTCGCCGAGGCGCTCGAAGATCTCCTGGATTATCGAGCCTGTCATGTGGTAATGCCACACCGCGTTCCCGAACTCATCAAACTGATTGAAAATCACGCAATCGGGACGTGTCTTACGGATCTCCCAGCACTTGTCGTAGACCTCCTTGACGTTCGACTCGCAGCCGGGCGTGGCGATGACCTCCGCGCCGATGCTCTCCAACCAGTCGAACCGTTCCCGGCTCATCTCCTCGGGCAAGATCGCAACGGCTGTGCAATCAAGCAGCGCCGAATCAAACGCACCGCCCCGACAGTAGTTACCTGTGCTCGGCCAGACCGCCTTGTTGACCGTTGGATCGAACTGACCTGTCACGAGGCGCGGCACGAGGCAGCCGAACGCGGCGCCGACCTTGTGCGAACCGGTGGGAAAGTATTTGCCGACGAGTCCAATGATCCTGGCCTCCACACCGGTGAGTTCCGGCGGGAATTCGATCCACGTCCCGTCGCCGAACAGCCCGCCGTGCTCGACCGGCTCGTTTTTCCATGTGATTCGGAAGAGGTCGATGGGGTCGATCTCCCACAGGCCGACCTCTTTCAAGCGGCTCTTGACCTTCTCCGGCACGAGGTGCGGATCGCGCTGCTGGGCGAACGTCGGAATCAGGATGCGCCGCTCCCTGCAGCGCTGAATCGTGCGAGCCAAGACCTCTTCGTTTATCTGCACAGCTTCACTCCGTTCTCGCCCCCGACCGGTCAATCGCGTCGGTGAGCGCATCCATAGTCGGCTCGATGCGGATCGGTTCGCCCCCTGCCGCGATCGCCGAGCGCGTGTCCTTCAGGCCGCTCCCCGTGATGAGCGCCAAGACACGATCCGTTGCTTGGATCGTTCCGCCGTTCACCGCGTGAGCCATCCCGGCGACCGCCGCCGCCGCTGCGGGTTCCGCGAACACGCCGTGCCGACCCGCGGTGCGCATTGCTTCGAGAATCTGATCATCCGTGACGCCCACGATGGCGCCGTTTGATTCCTTGAGTGCCCGGACCGCCTTGCGCCAGTTGCGCGGCGCCTGCACGTTGATACTGTCAGCCACGGTCGTCCGATCGTTCGCGGCAGGCAGCTCGCCGTGCTCCAGCGCATGGGCGATCGGCGCGACGGCTGTCCCCTGCACGCCGAGCAGTCTCGGCAGCCGACCGATCACGCCGATGTTGTGCATCTCCACAAGCCCCTTCCAGATCCCGGCGATCGTGCAGCCATCCCCCATGCTCACGACAACCCAGTCCGGCACGCCGCCGAACGCAAGGCACTGCTCCGCGATCTCCAACCCACCCGTCTTCTTCCCTTCGACGAGCACGGGGTTGATCGCACAGTTGCGGTTGTACCAGCCGAACCGCTCACATGCTGATGAACACAGACGGTACGCCTCGTCGTATGACCCCTTTACAGCAAGCACCGTCGCGCCGTACACGAGCAGTTGCGCAAGCTTCGGCTCCGGCGCCGTCTCCGGCACGAAGATCACCGCGCGCAGCCCCGCCAGCGCTGCAAACCCAGCCAAGCTCGTCGCTGCGTTTCCCGTCGATGCGCAGGCGACGGTCGTCGCGCCGCGTTGCAGCGCATCGGCCACGCCCACCGAACTGGCACGGTCCTTGAACGAGGCTGTCAGCCCCCGGCTTTCATCCTTGAGCAAGAGTTGCTCAATGCCCAACTCACCGGCCAGTCGCTTGGCATTGATGATCGGCGTCCACCCGACCTGCCAATGATGGGGAATCGCACCCTCATCCAGCGGCAAAAGCTCGTGATAACGCCAATGCGAGTGCGCCCGACCCTCCAGTGGATCATCGCGCCATGCTCGGTGGACGGCATCCAGGTCGTAGAGAATGTCCAGAATCCCGTCGTCAGGCCCGCAATCGGGGCACGCCATCGTCACTTCGCCCGGCTCGAACGATCGGCCGCACGACACGCACGCCAAATTGACGATCATGGATGACACGAATACACCTCGGGTCGCCACTGTATCGCACGCGGACCGCTGGGACTACCGTTGCGCCTGTCCGACACGTCGTCGTTGTCCCCAGCCCCCATCGGCACTACGCTCACGGAACCGCGAACGGACCATACCCATGACCGACCTCGTCTGCGCGCCATTCCTCGACCTGATCGACCGGATGCGCCTGGAACACAGGACGCAGCGGTCCATCTTCGACTTGCCCCGGCGGAAGTGGTACGCGCCGGCGTGTGATGCGGATGATCCGGATCTGTCGGTGACTTCTCATGGCAAACGCGCGGGTACGCCGGTCGGGCCTGCTGCGGGACCTCACACGCAGATGGCGCAGAACCTCATCCTCGGCTACCTCGCCGGGGCGCGCATCTTCGAACTCAAGACGGTCCAGATCAACGATCAACTCACGATCCCACGCCCGTGCATCGACGCTGCCAACGTCTGTTACAACGTCGAGTGGTCGCAAGAGCTGCGCATCGCCGACTCGCTGAGCCAGTATGTGCAAGCCGCGATGCTCATCCACATGCTCCGCGCCGCGCCGCAGGTGTTCGACAGCCCGTTCGGCGACCTCGACATGGCAGACCCGATCGGCGATGTCGTGTTCGATATGTCCGTTGGCTACGACCTGGCGGGCATTCAATTGGACGTCATGCGCCGGTTCATGGCGGGCATGGCGGATGCGCGCGATACGATCGACCGCCTGCGCACGCTCATCCCGGACAGGCTCGCTGCGCTGCGCGATCTGGACTACCCAGCGCATATCAGCACGAGCGTCACGCTCTCAACGTTTCATGGGTGTCCGCCCGACGAAATCGAGCGCATCTGCGAGTTCCTTCTGACCGACATGAATGTCGATGTCGTCGTCAAAATGAATCCGCCGATGCTGGGTCAGGACGAGCTTGAGCATCTTCTGCACGACGTGCTGGGCTACGAGCAGATCACGGTGAATCCCGAAGCGTACGCGACGGGCTTGCGGTTTGACGAAGCGGTCGAGTTATGCAGCCGGGTCACGACGTTGGCGTCTTCACGCGGTAGGAGCTTCGGCGTGAAGTTCTGTAACACGCTCGAAGTACTCAATCATTGTGATGTGTTTGGTGCTGATTGCCGTGTGATGTATCTGTCCGGCCCACCGTTGCACGTGATCGCGCTGGCGCTCGCTGATCGTTTTCGACGCGCGATCGGACATGAGCTACCGATGTCGTTCTCCGCAGGCGTGGATCGGCGCAACTTCTGCGACACAGTGGCGTGCGGTTTCCTGCCCGTGACGGTCTGCACGGACTTGCTCAAACCCGGCGGCTACGGCAGGTTGCCCGCCTACCTGCACGCGCTGCGCGATGCGATGACAGCACTCGGCGCATCCACGCTCGATCAGTACATCCTCGATGCACACGGTCAACGAGAAGCCGCGAACGGCGATCCCACAACCGCGGCTGCGCTGAACCTGTCGATCATTACCAAAGAGACCCGCAACGACGAACGGTATCACGCCCGGCGCAACAACAAGGCACCGCAGCGCGTCGACTCGCATCTCACCATCTTCGATTGCATCACATGCGAGAAGTGCATCCCCGCCTGCCCGAATGATGCGAACTTCATCTACGAAACACCGCGCGTCGATCTGACATACCGCGATGTCGAGGTGCGCCCCGACGGGTCGATCGCCCAAGTCGGTGACGAAAAGCACTTCCATATCGAGCAGCGGAAGCAGATCGCCAACTTCGCCGACTTCTGCAATGAGTGCGGCAACTGTGACACGTTCTGCCCCGAGCACGGCGGCCCGTTCATGCAAAAGCCAAACTTCTTTGGCAGCCGAGCATCACTTGATGCAAGCCCGCGCGACGGCTTCCTCCTCGATACCGCTGACGGTTCACCCACGCTCATTGCCCGCATCGACGGCAACACGTACCAGTTCGACGGCATACGTTACAGCGATGATATCGTCACGGTCATCGTGGAGAATGATCGGTTCACGCGCCTATCCCCCGGCGCCACGGCGCCCAGCGCCCCCCACCGCATCGACATGGAACGCTATCACACGATGGCAACGCTTCTTCGCAGGATCACCGACCCGTCGCGCATCCACCAAGTCAACACCCGCCTTCACGCTGCGCACGTGTAGCCGCGACGCGCAGCGGAGCGCTTTGCGGGCGCACCCCCGCCGCCAAGTCGAACATCAGGCTAAGACAGTGCGACACAACTCCTGACGAGATGGTGAAGCGTCAAGATCGCCGGCGAACATGTCGCTATGGGTCCGCGATCACGTCGGCTGTGTGCTGGAAGATCCACTGCTCGTGTCGACGGGCGTTGAGAGCATCGCGGATGCGGCGCGGCGGGTCGGTTGTTCCGCAGCGCCCATTTGCCGCTCACCGACGCTCTCGGCGAAGTCTTCGCCGAAACGGATCAGCCTGAACGAGTTGGCGAGCACGAAGATGTCGCCTACGAAGTGGTATGCGACCGCCCACCAGATGTGCAGTTTGCCCGTCGCTGCGAGCGTCAGGCCGAGCACAGCGATCATCACCGCGGCGATCATGTTCTGTGCAACGACCGATCGCGTCTTTCGCGCCAGTCGAATCAGGAACGGCACGCGGGCGAGGTCGTCGTTCATGAGCGCGACGCCCGCTGAGTTCGTCGCGATGTCCGAGCCTGAAAGCCCCATCGCCACACCCACATCCGCCGCTGCGAGGCTCGGCCCGTCATTGATCCCATCGCCGACCATCAGCACGCGCTGACCCCGCTCGGTCATCACGCGAATCTGCTCGTGCTTCTCTTCGGGCAGGCATTCCGCTTCGATGTGATCGGTGCCGACCGCCCGGCCGACACGCTTGGCCACGGCGAATCGGTCGCCTGTGAAGAGCGACAGATGCCGAACGCCGAGTTCGCGCAGGCGCGTCACGACGCCCACCGCGTTGCTGCGAAGCTTGTCTTCCAAACCAACCGCGCCGAGGTATCGACCGTTTCGCATCACGTGGACGCCGGTCATGCCCTCGATTTTCGACTCGACCGCATCGTGCGCTTCCTTTGATTCGGGCTGCAGTTCGAGCAGCCACGTCGCGCGCCCGACGAGAATCTCGCCATCCGCGACCTTCGTGCGGACGCCCCGGCCGTGCACTTCTTCGTACGAGTCGCTCGCGCTGGGCGTGATCTTGGCGGATGCCGCGGTCTGAAGGATGGACTTGGCGAGCGGGTGATTGGAATGCTGTTCGCCGGTCGCGGCGGCTGCGAGAAGTTCAGCCCCACCGACGCCCGGAGCCGGTGCGAGCTTGGCCACCGCGAAGTGACCGGTCGTCATCGTGCCTGTCTTGTCGAAGACGACCGTATCGACCGTCGCCGCCGCTTCGAGCGTGGCGGTCTGCTTGATCATGATGCCGAGCCGGGCCGCAGCGGCGAAGGCTGCCACCATCGCTGTGGGCGAAGCGAGCAAGAGCGCGCCCGGGCACGTCACGACGAGCACACTGATCGCTTTCTCCGTCGCTCGCATCTGGTCGGCCGACACCGACTTATCCGAGAAGAACCAGACAAGCCCGGCAACCATGAGCGCGACGTAGACGTAGTACCCAGCCACAAGCTCCACGATCTGCTGGCGCGGCGTCCTCGCCGATTCCGCCTCACGAATAAGCGACTCGACCTTGCCGATCGTCGTATCGCCTGCCACGGCGGTCACGCGAATGTCGATGGCGCCTGTCAGGTTTGTTGTTCCGGCGTAGACCGGATCGCCGGCCCACGCCTCGGCGGGCACCGCTTCGCCGGTCAGCGACGCTTGGTTGATCGTCGAATGGCCATCCACGACCTCGCCGTCCACCGGCAGGTTCTCGCCGGGGCGGACTCGCACGATCTGCCCGACGACGACCTCATCGAGCGGCGCCTCTCGCTCTTGGCCCGCTTCCGTCACAATGCGTGCGATGTTGGGTGTCAGACCGACGAGTTCCTGGATCGCCTTGTTGGCTCCCCACGCAGTACGGCGCAGGACCAGATCCGCGACGAGCAGGACGAATGCGAGGAAACCTGCTGTCGTGTATTCACCCGAGGCCATCGCCGCCCCGACCGCGATGGCGGCGAGCGTGGAACTGGAAGGCCGACCCCTCATGATCTCCGCGAACATTGCCTTGAGGAGCGGCCAGGCGAGCAGCAGCGCGCCGAGGACGGCGGGAAGCGTGGCAACATCTTCGGAAAAGGTGAAAAGCTGCGTGACGACGGACACGGCAACGAGGATGCCGCCGATCAGCGCGAAGATGAGCAGCCTCTCGATACTCGTGTTCGTGCCGTGATGCGAGCAGCAGACGATGCCCTGCTCTTCTTGACCGTCGATGCGGTGTGCATGGTCTGCCATGTGTGCTGAAACTCCCTCGTGCGTCGGTCGCTCCGGCCGGCTCGGCATCTGTTGACCGGCCAGCCTCCCGTGTGCGCGGTTCACGGAGCAACGGTTCCATCAACCCCGCGGATGGCGCTCACGTCACCACGCATCGTAGCAGGCCGACCCGCCCCGGCCCAATTCGAGCCTGCCGACCAACGCTCTTCGCCCGCGTGGGGTAGCCTATGCATTGTCCCCGTTCACCTGCCGTCAGGAGACCGCCATGGACGACACGCGCGTGACACTCATCGGGACCGGGCAGATGGGCCTGGTCCTCGCCACGATCCTCACGGGCAAAGAGAAACCGCCCGCCGTCCGCCTCTGGGGCAGGGACCGATCCACCGTCGAGGCGCTCATCCAGACAAGAGAATCCACGCGCCACCTGCCCGGGTTGCTGATTCCCGAGTCGGTCCAGCTCGTTGCTGACGATGAGCAGGCGCTGCGCGATGCGGACCTGATCATCTCATGCGTGCCGACCCAGCACCTGCGCGAAGTGTGGGACAGGCTCAAGACGGTTACGCCGCCGCTCATCCCGATCGCCACCGTATCCAAGGGCATCGAGAACGGGACGCTGCTTCGTCCCACGCAGGTCATCGCCGACGCGCTGCAGGGTAAGTCGGGGCCGGATCAACCCGACGGCCCGGCGCGACCGCTCGCGACATTGACCGGCCCGACCGTTGCCAACGAGTTGGCCCGCTGCCTGCCCGCAACGATCATCGCCGCATCCGACACGCCGGAGTTCGCATCGCGCCTGCAAACCCTGCTCACGACAAGCTGGTTCCGCGTCTACACCAACAGCGATCTACTCGGCGCGGAACTTGCCGGGGCGACCAAGAACGTCATCGCGATCGCAGCAGGCGTGATCGACGGCCTGCAGGCGGGCGACAACGCCAAATCCGCCCTGCTCTCACGCGGCCTGGCGGAGATCACACGGCTCGGCGTCGCGATGGGCGGCCGCATGGAGACGTTCTTCGGCATCGCGGGCGTCGGCGACCTCGCCACGACATGCTTCAGCCCGCACGGCAGAAACCGAACCTGCGGCGAGGCGCTCGGCAAGGGCGTCACGCTCGAACAGTACCTGGAGGAGACGCACTCGGTCGTTGAGGGCGTCCCAACGACCAAGTCCGTCATGGAGCTGGCTCGGCGATACAACGTTGAGATGCCGATCACCGAAGCGGTGCATGCCGTGCTGTACGAAGGGCTTGACCCGATCGACGGCATCACCAGGCTGATGACGCGCCAGCCCAAGCCGGAGCGCATCGGGTAACCGACCCTCACGGCCCGATGGGAAAAGGCAGCGTGGTTGAGGCTCGCCATGACCTTATCCGGTCACTCGCAATCCCCCCCATCATGTCCAGTCTGGGCAACTCGGCGCGTCGGCGTCAACCGGCAACCCCGGCTGGCCGATGACTGTGACACCGGATCGACGATCGGCAAGAGGCAGCTTGTAACCGATTGAGAGCATGTCACCGTCGTCGCCATGAGTGTTCCAGCACGTCCGCCCCGCTGACGTGTGTGAGATCCTGACTGAACATGCACACTGCGCCAAAGCACTGGAGTGGCCGGTGAGGAGCATCGCGACGAAGTTCTTGTTGCCCGTCAGCGCATTCGTAGCGCTGTTCTCCGCGATCATCTTCTTCCACACCTACTCCGACACCAGGAAACGCGTCAACGAGCTCGTGGAACAGCAGAACGCGCTTGCTCTTGAGTTCGATCTGGCCATCCGTTCATACGTGGCGGATGAGATCAGGCCGGCCATGGAGGAGCGCGTCGGGCCTGACGAGTTCATCCCCGAAACCATGTCGACATCCTTCGTGGCTCGAAGCATCTTCGAGAGAGTCCGCGAGAAGTTCCCCGATCACATCATCAAGTTCTCGTCGGACGACCCGCGGAACCCAGCCAACCAGGCGAGTCCCGACGAACTGAAGATGATCGCGTTCTTCAACGAGAACCCGGATGTCAACAGGTGGACGGGTGCTGTTGATCTCAACGGAGAGCAGCACCTTGCGATCTTCAGCGCGCGACGAATGAGGCAGAAGTGCCTTCGCTGCCACGGTGATCCCGAAGACGCTCCCGCATCGCTGCTGGCTCGGTATGGCGCGACCGCCGGGTTCCATCGGCCTGTGGGAGAGGTGATCGCGCTGGACACCGTCGCAATTCCGATGGCCGAGGCGCAAGCCGCCATCACGTCGCAGATCGTGAAGAGCTGCAGCTACGTGGCCGGCGCGCTCGCTCTGCTCTTTGTCTCGATCTTCGTTCTATTCCGCCGGGTCGTGTCGCGACGACTCGCTGCGATCGCCGGCCACTTCCGGCAACTTGCCCTTGCGCCAGACGATAGCTCGCTCACGCCGATCACAGTGACGAGCCGAGACGAGATCGGCGACCTGGCCGGCAGCTTCAACATGCTGGTGGAGAGGCAACGAGCCGCACGCGCCTTGCTTGAGCAGCAAGTCGCCGAGCGCACAGCCGATCTTGCCGCGGTCAATCAGCAGCTCGAGGACCGACAGCACGAGTTGCAGGAGGCGCGACGCAGCGCCGAGACCGCAAACCATGCCAAGAGTGCGTTCCTCGCCAACATGAGCCACGAGATCCGCACGCCGATGACGGCCATCCTCGGCTACGCGGATCTCCTTCGGCAGGCAGCCGATCAGGAGGACGCCCTCGCAGCACATCTCGATTCGATCGAGACGATTCATCGCAACGGCGCGCACCTGCTCAGCATCATCAACGACATCCTCGACGTCTCGAAACTCGAGGCAGGCAAGATGGTCGTCGAGCAAATCGACTGCTCGCCTCACCAGACTGCTGCGGACGTCATCTCACTCATGCACGTCCGTGCCGCGGAGAAGGGCCTCTCCCTCGACTTCGAGACCATCGGCCCCATCCCATCCACGATCATCAGCGACCCGACCCGCCTGCGACAGATCCTGGTCAACCTCGTCGGCAACGCGATCAAGTTCACCGAGACCGGCGGCGTGCGACTGCTCCTCAAGCTTCGCGATCCCCCCGATGCGGAGAAACCCCATGTCGGCTTCGAAGTCATCGACACCGGAATCGGTATGACCGAAGAGCAAGCCGCGAACCTCTTCGAACCGTTCACGCAGGGCGACAGTTCGACCGTCCGCAAGTTCGGCGGAACCGGACTCGGGCTGGCCATCTCCAAGCGTTTGGCGGAACTGCTCGGCGGCAGCATCACGGTCACGAGCGAGAAGGACTGCGGCACCACGTTCGCCGCCGTCGTCGCGACCGGGCCGTTACAGGGTGTCGAGATGATCACACAGGCCGAGCGGGCTGTGCGCCAGCAGCACAAGACACCGGCATCCCGGCCGGTGGACACCTCGCGTTCGCTCGACGGCTTCCGCATCCTGCTCGCTGAGGATGGACCGGACAACCAACGTCTGATCACCTTCCACCTCAGGAAGGCAGGCGCGGTCGTGACCGCAGCGGAGAACGGACAGGTCGCCTACGTCAAGGCGACCGAAGCATGGAAGGCGGGCGATCCGTTCGACGTGATCCTCATGGACATGCAGATGCCGGTGATGGACGGCTATCAGGCCACACTGAAGCTGCGCAAGGATGGCTATGCAGGCCCGGTGATCGCGCTCACCGCACACGCCATGGCGGGCGATCGTCAGAAGTGCCTCGATGCGGGCTGCGATGACTATGCATCCAAGCCGGTCAACCAAACCAAGCTTCTGCGAACCATCGCCGCTGCCGTTCGCTCGGCGCACTCATCGGAAGCTGACCGCGGCGCATCGACGAACTCCGCGTCATCAGTTGGCAGTGAACGGCGCCCGAACGAGCAGTAGCGCGAGAAGCAAGCTCGTCACAGGCAGCCATTCCTCGCTCACCACAGTGCCAAACAACGCAATCACCGTCGCACCGCCGTGACGACGCTCGCCGTGGTCGCTACCGTGCCCGCGAACACTGCGGTAGGAGCGAACGACCACATGACGCATCAAGACCAATCATGGCCCGGCCCGCACGCCTTGCGCGAGCGCTGGCTGCTCGACCCGTCCTGCACATTCCTGAACCACGGCTCGTTCGGAGCATGCCTCAAAGCGGTCCTGGATGTGCAGCAGTCCTGGCAGCAACGCCTCGAACGCCAACCCGTCCGCTTCTTTGTCCACGAGCTTGACGACCTGCTGGCGAATGTACGGCATCGACTTGGCGAGTTCATCGGCGCCGACCCGGAGAACCTCGCCCTTGTGACCAACACGACGCAAGGCGTCAGTACCGTCCTCCGCTCGCTTGCGTTCTCACCCAGCGACGAGTTGGTGATGACCGATCACACCTATCCTGCTGTGCACAACGCGGTGCACTTCATCGCTCAGCACACAGGCGCGACGGTGCGGATCGCACACGTACCATTCCCGATTCGCGACTCCCAACAAGCAACCGATGCAATCACCGCGGCGCTGACTGATCGCACACGCCTGCTCGTCATCGATCACATCACAAGTCCGACGGGGCTGATCCTGCCGATCGAACGGATCATTTCAGAAGCGAACGATCGCGGAATCCCCATCCTCGTCGATGGGGCGCACGGCCCGGGGATGCTGCCGCTTGATCTTGAATCGCTCGGCGCCGCGTTCTACACGGGCAACTGTCACAAGTGGGTGTGCGCTCCCAAAGGCGCCGCGTTCCTATGGGTGGACCCGTCGCGACAGGATGAGTTGCAACCTCTGTCGATCTCACTCGGGTTGTTCATCCAGCGTCCCGGTGAATCGCGTTTCCGTGCGGAGTTCAAGTACACGGGCACATGGGATCCGAGCGCGCTGCTGTCGATCCCAGCAGCGATCGACTTCTTTGCGCAGCTCCCGGGCGGCTGGGATGCGGTGCAACGGCATAACCGTGAGTTGGCGCTGCAAGCTCGGACGCTGCTGTGTGAAGCGCTCGATACTGAGCCGCCGACGCCGGACGCGATGGTGGGCAGTCTCGCGACAGTAACGCTTCCACCGGGGCCGTCCGAGCCGCTTGAAACTCGCCTCGCTGAGGAGTTCAACATCGAGACGCCGATCATCGCCTGGCCATGGCGCTCGCGCACCGAGCCCGGCCCAAGGTGGATTCGGATCTCTGCACAGGTCTACAACGATCTCACGCAATACGAGTATCTCGCGCGATGTCTGCAGCAATGCCTCTCTGATGAGTGACCGCGCACGCACGGCCGGCACCACGCGCCACCCCAAAGCCGCAGGAACTCGTTCCTGCGGGAACAGACGCCCGACCACCCAAGGTGCCGCACCGCACGCGGTATGCGCACCATTGCCGTCATCTCGCCGCGTTGCCCGCATAGCCTGCCCAATGCGCGCGCGATGCCGATCGAGCCTCAAAATGTCGCTCAAAACTGGTCCAAAACGCTCCAAAACTGACCCAAACCGCGCCGAATCGACTCAAAACCGGCTCAAACTCGCCAAAAACTCTGGTCCGATAACACATTTTCTGTGAATCCGTGCGCACAACCATGCCCCGCTACAGCCCGGTTTCGCCATATTCGCACGCGATCCGCACGATCCGCCACGCCGCAAGGGACCGCCAACCGGCCCCTCGCGACGCTGGATCGTTAGGTTTTATGGCAAGTTCCAATCCACATCAGCGTTCTCGCCGCTGCTGATCGCCGCGTGGAATTCCTCGGCTGAGAGCACTTCGGTGTGCCCATCGACATAGCATACGACGGTTGCGCCCGCGTTCTTGTACATGGCGCGATCGTA
The DNA here is from genome assembly GCA_023135165.1 of Phycisphaerales bacterium. Classification (GTDB taxonomy): domain Bacteria; phylum Planctomycetota; class Phycisphaerae; order Phycisphaerales; family JAGLTS01; genus JAGLTS01. Next base: position 68,861 of record JAGLTS010000005.1, read on the forward strand.
TGCAAGGATGCACGCCCACGGCTGCTGAACGTCGTACAGCGCGACGCCTTCGCGCAGGAAGTAGTCGCCCTGCCCGTCGCTCACCGAGCCGAACGGGCTTTGCATCGCCTGCTCATCGAGGTAGCCGTCGTCCATGAGCGCCGCAAGTGACGGTGGCGCCTGCTCGTGATCCGAGAAGTACATCATATAGGCCATGCCCAACTGCCTGGCCTGCGAACTCGATTTCGTCCTTGCCGCCTTCTCAGCCGACTGCGGGATACATGCCTCGATGGCGTCATCGAGGTCAAGCTCATCCGCGATCCCGACCCCTGCGGGGATCAACATGGCCGCACCCAAGGCGTACATCATGGGTGATCGGCCGATGTATCCGACTGCTGCCGCCTTGTTCACCAGCACCGACCGATCGCTGCGCAGTTCGTACACATAGTCATCGCCTTCCCAGTATCCGAATGCGACGAGCGGGCGAATACCCGACGCGAACTCGCCATACGGCGGGATGAGCAGCCCGGGATCAGCACGATCACCGCTTGGACTGCGTACGCCGTTTGCCACAGCGGAGCCGACGAGTTGCAGAAGCGGATATCCGCTGGAGACGAGTTCCTCTGTATCCCAGAACATATACGCACTCGGCTGCCGCTCGCCCATGACGGGTGCGGACTGACGGAAACGCTTGTTGTCGAGGATCGACGCTGTCGGCTCAGCGATCTGCCGACCCGCTGCAATAACGGCTTGCGGCATCATGCCTGCGATCAGGTATCCATCTTGAATGGCGAAGCTGATCTCGACGGGGAGCGGCAAGCCGGGCGTGCGAAGCGTATACATGGGTTGGCCGTACTGCTCGTGCTTGACGATTCGCACGTACCGCAGCGGGGCTGCCTGTTCATTCGCCATGCCGATCAAGTGCTCCAGCGACTCGCGCATGCGCGCTTCATCGTCAAGCGAAACAAGCAGCACGCTTGAGAACAGCGTATTTCCGCCGGTCGCGCCAGAGGCATACCAGCCCCACGTGCTGCCGATCGGGTCAAGCAGGTCGTCCTTGATATCCAGCCCAATCTCTTCAGCAATGATCTCTCGGACCTCTTCCAAGTCGAAGACGCCATAGTCGGACAGGGATTCGAAGCTCGCCCAGAGCGAGGAGGCGTCCCACCGCGACAGAGCGAGAACAGTCGCATCGACGGGAATCACCTGGAAGTCGCGCCTGGCGAGCGGGGCTTGCATCATTCCACCCTGCTCAACGAGGGCTGCTCGCTCGATGACCGTCCGAAGGACGTATGCATTCTCGCGGTACCCACATACGAAGTCATAGGCAAGGGCATCAGGGCCGAGGAATCCCGCAGCGGTTAACTGCGCCATCATCATCTGCCCTTCATGCCCGCCCATCATACCCAACGGCATCATGAGGTAAGGGCTGAGGACGCGCATGTCGAGCCTGCCTCGCATGATCGGCGTAACCCCCGGCGGAACATCCGTCAGCGAAGCAAGTACGGCATCGACATCGACGGCCGGCCCGAACGACACGGTGAACCACCACGTGCCGCCCCGTTGTTGTGGACCGAACACAATCGGCCCGGCGGGCGTCTGAATCACCTGCTGGGTAGGATCGACCACATCCGGCTCGATCGGTAGTTCGGCGCCGGCCATCTGGAGCGTCATAACGATCCGCTCCGCCACACCGGCTGCATCTTCCTGCGACGATGCGCCGAGCGAGATCACGACGCCGACCGTCGGCATACCCGTCTCCGGGTCTTGGCCGAACGGCTCGACGATGAGTTGCATCGGGCGAGGGACAAGATCAAAGAGCAGGTCCAGGACCGGCTCGGGAACCTCATCGAAATCGGGGATCTCCTGGCGCAGTTCCATGATGCGCGCGGGGATCATGGCCAGCGCGTCTTCGAACGCCTGGTCCTTCTCATCGACCATGAACTGTGCGAAGCCCGCATGTTCAAAGACGATGGCCGGGTCGGCGACGGTCGGCGAGATCGGAGCCAGCAGACCGGCTGCGACCACACCGATGCAAAGGTTGCGGATCGGCTTTCGGAGCGGGAGCATGATGTGCATGACGGAATCTCCTCCGTTGGGGGGTTTGGGGGTTGGGGTTGTCTGAGACACATGTTGTAGCCCCTGAGCAGGCTATCGGCTAGAGGACAAGTTGCGTACATTCTTGTTGTGAATGATCCGCTTCGAGTTTTGCTGATCCGCCCCAGCGCGTTGGGCGATGTGGTTCGGACCGTGCCCGTGCTCGTGAGCCTGCGCCAGCGCTATGGCGATGCGCGGATCGACTGGATCGTGCAAGATGCGTTTGTGGAAGGAGTTGCGGCTCACCCGGACCTGAGCGAGGCCGTGCCGTTCGCACGCAGGAAGTATGGCGGGGCGTTCGGCTGGATCTCCGCGCTGGGCTGGATGGCTAGGCTGCGAAAGCGGCGCTACGACGTCGTCTACGACTGCCAGGGATTGCTGCGATCAGCCATCTTCACGTGGGCCACACGGGCACCGCGGAGGATCGGGTTCGCCAACGCGCGCGAGGGCGGGGCACGCCTGTACACCGAGCGCATTGACGTTGATCCGGATCTGCACACGGTGGATCGGATGCTGGAGCTCATCGAGCAGGCTGGGGTTGAACCGGTGCGCGACATGCGTCTGTACGTCCCCGTTAAAGCCCAGCAATCGTGGGATCAAAAGCGGGAGCGACTCGGCATCGCCGATGAACATTATGCCGTCGTCGCCCCGACCAGTCGCTGGCCCGGCAAGAACTGGCCTGCCGACCGCTTCGCCGAGACGATCGACTGGATGCTCCAGCACGGTTTGCCGCATGTCCTGATCGTTGGTGCGAAATCCGAACGAACACAATGCCAATCAATTCTCGATCAAGCCGAACAAAGCTCCGGGCGCATCGTTGATCTGATGGGCAAAACCAGCGTCGGTGAACTCATGGCCTTGATCGCCGGCTCATCGTGCGTGCTTGCCAACGACTCGGCAGCGCTTCACATTGCTGTCGGGTTTGATCGACCGATCGTCGCGCTTTTCGGTGCGACGGACCCCAGGCGTGTCGGGCCTTATGGAAGGCTTGACGATGTTGTGCGTGCATCGACCGGCTGCTGCAGCATCTCGCACAAGGATGAGTACGCAGCACGCCGGCTCATGGAAGAAATCCACGTCAAGACCGTGATTGAGCGTATCGAACGAATCATTGATTGGAGTTGACAAGGGCCTGTGAGCCGATCAAGAGATCAGGACGGCATGCACAATCGTGCGACAGGTTCCAAGGCTTCGCCGCAGTCAACCCATGGCCCGACGGACTCGAAATGGTCGCCCCCGCATCGCGCGGCGGCGCAGCCCGGACACACACGCCCTCGCCACACCGTGATCGAACACATCCGCACATCCCGACCCCCACGACCCGATCCGGCGCGCGACGATACGGGCCTCAGCGACGTGGTGCTGATCCTCGCCAGCCGATCGCCACGGCGCAAGCAACTCCTGCGGGAGCACGGCTATCGCGTGCTGCCCGTCGATCCGTGGCTCAATGATGGTCTGCTGCGGATGGGTTGCGTCAGCCCGGCGCAGTGGGTTGCAGCGTTGGCGTTTCTCAAGGCCTCGGCAGGTCTTCGGGCTGTGCTCGCAGATTCGACGCTCGCAGCAGCAGCAGCCGGTGAGACGCCCGGGCGTCTTGTGATCCTCGGCGCGGACACGACGGTCGTGTGCGACGACCGGATCATCGGCCAACCGACCGATGCGGATGACGCTCGCCGAATCCTCACGATGCTGTCGGACCGCGCGCACGATGTCATCACCGGCGTGGCCCTGCTCGACGTGACAAGCGATCGACGGACGTTCTTCCACGATCAGGCTCGCGTCGAGGTCGGTCCGCTGACCAGCGAGATGATCGAGGCATACATCGACAGCGGGCAGTGGCAGGGCAAAGCAGGTGCGTACAACCTGAGCGAACGGCTCGACGCGGGCTGGCCGATCCGGTACGAAGGCGATCCGGGAACGATCATGGGACTTCCGATGCGGATGCTCGGGCCGCAGCTCACGTGGTTCTGCCGATGACCTTGGACCCCATCGCGCCGATCGCTCTCACCGGCCCACCTGGTATTGTCGCTCTGCTGTTCCTGTGGTGGTACTACAGCCGACTGAACCGGGAGGATGTGCCCCCGAGCCGGCGCAAGCTCCGTCAGGCGTCGGTCGTTGTCATGGTCGTGGCGGTGCCGATGCTGCTGACGGGTATGAGCCTTGTGGATCATTCGCAGACTCCCGAGCAGTTCGTCGTGGTGTGGCTGGGGCTTGTCATTCTGCTGTTCCTCTTGATGTGGTTGGCGATTCTCGATGCGCTCAACACGCTGCGCCTGAGCAGGCACGAGCGCCGCAGCCTGCGAGGGATCGCTCAGGAGATGCTCGACCGAACCGGGGAAAGCGCGCCCGACGCCTCCGAGCTTGCCGAACGTGCCGAGTCAGACGATCCTGAGCAGTCGTGACGCAGCCCGCCTCATCACCATCGACGAGCCTTCTTCCCGGAATCCTGCAACCGCTTGGTTGGGTGGCGGAGCCGATTTACCGGAGCATCATCGCTCGGCGCAACCGGGCCTTCGACGCGGGGGTCGATGTTCGCAGGCTTCCCGTGCCGACGATCAGCGCCGGAAACCTGACGGTCGGTGGAACAGGCAAGACGCCCACTGTCATGTACATCATCCGCCTGCTGCTCGCGGCGAACCGTCATCCCGCAATCGCGATGCGCGGTTATCGCGCCGAGCCGGGCGAGATGAGCGATGAGCAGGCGGAGTACGCGGAGCGCCTGCCCGGTGTTCCCATCGCTGCCGATCCGAACCGATACGACGCTGTGACGAAGCTGTTGGAGGCGCAGCCAACGATCGACTGCGTGGTGCTCGATGACGGTTTCCAGCATCGGCGTCTGGCGCGGAACCTCGACTTAGTGCTGATCGACGCTGCCCGACCGCCCTGGGCTGACCACCTGCTGCCGCGCGGCCTGCTGCGCGAACCCGCTGCGTCGCTTCGCCGGGCGCATGGCGTAATCGTCACACACAGCGAGGTGCTCTCCGAAACCGATGCGCGCAGTTTTGCTCAACACGTTCAGCGGCTGCACGGTGCCGAGCCGATCGCCTGGACGGAACACGCGTGGACCGGGCTGGAACTCACCGAGGATGGGCAGGAGCGTACCGAGCCTGTCACGTACCTTGCAGGTCAACGCGTCCTCGCCGTCTGCGCCATCGGTCGGCCTGGCGCGTTCCTCAGCAGAATCGAACGATGTGGCGCAACGCTCGTGGAACGGGTCGCCCTGCGCGATCATCATGCCTATTCACGCAAGGGCATCGCTCGCATTCTTGACCGTGCTCGCAGGACGAGCGCCGCGGCGATCGTGACCACCGCCAAGGACTGGGTGAAGATCCGCAAACACATCACCACGGCCACCTCGCCGCTCCCCGTCATTCGGCCGGTGCTCGACATCGACGTGCGCCGCGGCAAGGAGGCGCTGGATCAACTCGTGCTCGATGCGGTCATGGCAGATTGAACCCCCAACCCCCAACCCCCACAGCCCCCATGACCGCTGGTCGCAGCTTCCCATCTGGTAGGATGTTCCGCAGCATCACGGCAGCCATACCCATGCAAAGCCTCATCGACAAGCTGGCTGAGTTTCATCCGTTCCGAACGCTCGTGATCGGCGACTTCATGCTCGACCAGTACGTTCACGGGGCGGCAGAACGGCTCAGCCCGGATGCGCCCGTGCCGATTCTCGTGGCGCAAAGGACTGAAGACCGGCCCGGCGGCGCTGCGAACCTGTGCCTCGACCTGATTGCATTCCGAGGCCATGTCACCGCGCTGGGCGTCGTCGGCGATGACCGTGAAGCAGACGCTTTGCGGTCGGCGCTCGCGGATGCCGGATGCGATGTCACCGGGCTTGTCACCGATCCGGATCGACCGACAACGATCAAGCGAAGTCTCATCGGTCTGGCGCAGCACCGCCACCCGCAGAAGATGTTCCGCGTTGATGTGGAATCGCGCGACCCGCTCCCTTCGCAGATCACCGAGACGCTGCTGGCCGTCTTCGACAAGGCGCTGCCCGACGCCGACGCTGTGTGCATCGAGGATTACGGCAAGGGTGTGTGCACGCCGGAGTTGTGCGCTGCGGTCATCGAGCGATGTGCAGGGGCGGGCACGCCGGTGCTTGTCGATCCCGCAGCCGTCGAGGACTACAGCCGATACCGCGGCGCAACGGTGGTCACGCCAAACCGGTCCGAAGCGGAACTGGCGACTGGGCTAACCAGCGATGACGGCGGGGATTCGCAGCACAACGCGCAACTCGCGACGGCGCTACTTGACGCACTGGATCTGGATGCGGTGGTGCTGACGCTCGATCGGAGCGGCGCGCTGCTGCTGGAGCGAGGCGGCGAGCCGGTTGCCGTGCCGACCGTTGCCCGGCAAGTGTATGACGTCACCGGCGCGGGCGACATCGTGCTCGCAGCGCTGGCGACCGGCGCGGCGCAAGGGTGGTCCTGGGTCGAAGCGGTCACCTTCGCAAACGCCGCGGCAGGCTTGGAGGTCGAGGTCTTCGGCGTGCAGCCGATCCCGCTGTCCAAGGTGCAGCACGAGATCCTGTCGCGCCTTCGCCCGTTGGATGGCAAGGTCCGCACGCTCGACGAACTGCTCATCGAGTTGGCGGTCCACCGCGATGCCGGCCGGCGCATCGTCTTCACCAACGGCTGCTTTGACGTCATCCATGCCGGCCACGTCGGCTACCTGCGCGAAGCGAAGGGCAAGGGCAACATCCTTGTCGTCGCTGTCAACTCCGACCGTCAGGTCCGGGCGCAGAAGGGTGAGGGTCGTCCGATCTACAACGAGCGTGACCGCCTGGACATCCTCTCGGAACTGCAATGCATCGATTACCTCACGATCTTCGATGAGCCGACTGTGCATGCGCTGCTGCGCGCGATTGAGCCTGATGTCTACATCAAGGGCGGCGACTATCGTCGCGAGGACATTAACGAATGGGATCTGCTCGGGCAGTGGGTCGAGCAGGGGAAGATCGCTGTTGAAGTCGTCGCGCATCGGCCCGGGCTGGGCAGCACCGAAGTGATTGAAAAAGCGAACCGCACTGAACCGTCGTGAGCCTGTGCAGGGGGCGCTGTGATCCATATCGCGATTCTTCTTCGGCCTTACCTTGACGCCATTCTCACCGGCGAGAAGACGATCGAGAGCAGGCTCACCATCAACAACCGCGCACCGTTCGACCGGATCGAGCCCGGCGAACGCATCTACTTCAAGGTGTCGAGCGGCCCATTCCTCGCCACCGCCGTCGCCGACCATGTGCTCTTTGTCGACAACCTCACGCCGGGGAAGGTGAACGAGCTGCGACGTTGTTACAACGACGCGATTCTCGGCGATCCATCCTTCTGGCAGTGGAAGCGCAACGCACGCTATGCGACGCTGATCTGGCTCACCAACCCTGAACCGATCCACTTCGGCCCGTCGCTCGCACCACAACGCGGCGTCGCGTGGGTGCTGCTGCCCGACAGCGCGGATGTCTATCCCCAGTGCACGCTCACGCCCGAGAAACTCGACGCCATCAGCGTCACTGTCACCGGCGGGAATCTCCGCAACAACCACGTCTATGCACGCCGTATTGTCAAGCAGTTCCCAGATGATGTCCTCGGCGGACGAACCAAAGACCAAGCAGGTGTCCCCATCACGATCGAGCTGCCCGACGGGCCGACCTTCAAGACCGATGTCGTCGCGCACAACGGCCTGATCCGATCGCGCGGGCACTGGGCGCCGTGGTTCAAGTCGCAGGACATCCAGCCCGGCGACCGCCTCGCCTTTGTCCGGCGCGGCAGGCGGCGATTCGCCATCCATGTGATCCGCGCTGACACGTGATGCGACCTACACTACACGCATGATCGACCTGAACGCCTTGCCCTTGCCGAAGCTCTTTGATGAGTTGGCCCGCGATGGACTCGTCGAGCAACTCCTCGCACTCGCTGTGCGCGAAGACCTCGGCGATGCGGGCGATGTGACGTCATGCGCGCTGTGTGACGCCGATGCGCGGGGCAGCGGTCACATCGTTGCGCGATCAGCAGGTATCGTTGCGGGAATCGCTGCGATCGACATGGTCATCAGCGCGTTCGATGCGGACATCAGAGCCGATCGACACATCGCGGATGGCGAGGTCATCGCGCCGGACGACACCGTCGCTACGCTCACCGGCTCGATGCGCGACCTGCTCGGCGTCGAACGCACGCTGCTGAACCTGATCGGCCGACTCAGCGGCATCGCCACGCTCACCCACCGTTATGTCGATGCCGTGGCAGGTACCGGCGCGCGAATCGTCGACACGCGCAAGACAACGCCCGGCCTGCGCAGGCTCGAGAAGTATGCGGTGCGCTGCGGCGGCGGGTTCTGCCATCGCCTCGGCCTATATGATGCGGCGATCATCAAGGATAACCACCTCGCCCGGTTCGCCATCGCGGACCTGCCCGATGCGCTTCGCGCGACGATCGAGCGATGCCGCGCCGGTTCGCCGATCCGTTTCGTACAGGTCGAAGTCGATTCACTCGACCAGTTCGATGCGGTGCTCTCGCTCAGCGAGGCAGGCCCGGACATGGTGCTGCTCGACAACATGCCGCCGACGACGCTCACCGACGCGGTCGCTCGCCGTGACGCGGCGCGACCGGCCCTGCTGCTCGAAGCGTCAGGCGGGATCACATTGGGAACAATCCGCACCGTCGCCGAGACCGGCATCGATCGCATCTCCGTCGGCGCGCTCACCCACTCGGCGACTCAACTTGACTTTGGCCTGGATTGCGAGTGACCAACGATCGCGCTCCCCTTTGGGTCGCGGCTAGGCGGGCCGGGACTGCTCGACGGTCCAGCGCAGGTCGCCTTCCGTGCAGTCGATGTGCACCATGAAGAAACCGCCACGGTGCTGTTTGCGCAACGGCCAAATCACCTTCACATCCGTCTCGGGGATGGGCAGCCGATCGACGGCATCAACCTCGTGCCAGTCGAGCTTGCCTTCATCCATTTCGTGCGGCTCCAACTCGACGGGGTGACGCACGTCGTACAGGAACATCAGCCAGTGTGTTTCCGCCTGATACGCCGTCTCGCTCACGATGCCCGCGAGGTGAAGGTCGGCTGCGGGAATGACAAGCCCGGTCTCTTCCTGGATCTCACGAGCAGCACAGGTCGTCGGGCTTTCCCCACGCTGCATCTCGAGCTTGCCGCCGATCGGCGAGAACAGCCCCTTGTTGGGCGACTTGTTCCGTTCCAGCAGCAGCACTCTCCCCTGCTCGTCGTAGAGGTAGCACAGCACAGCGATCTTGTACGGCAAACGGGTGATGTCCATCCGTGCAGGATACCCCACGCATGATCCGCAGGCGTGAACGACGTCACCACGCGAAGGCGAAATGGAATGCCCACCACAGGCTGATCGCCATCGCCGTACCGCTGATGATCACCAGACCGAGCGCGAGGATGATCTGCCGCGACCTGCGGAATTCCCAGATTCTCCGGCGGAAGCGAATCAGCACGGCGACCCCGACGATGGACACGATGGTCATCGTGAGCATCGGCCAGAACCGCCCGAGGATCTTGTCGAGGCCGACGACGCCGTCGGCAAAGCCTGCGAGGATAAGGCACGTCACCTTTACACCCAACCCGAGCGACATGCCCGGCGCAAGCAGCATGACAGCCCACCAGACAGTTCGCCGTCGCGACGAATCGACCGACAATTCGAGCAGCACCCCGCAGCGCCAGCAACAGGCACCAATACCCACCGCCAAGCTCTGCCCGCAGGCAGGACAGGTCACATCGGTGTGCTCCAAGAACCTGCGCAGCAGAGCGGTTTCGCTGTCTCCATCGATCTCCGGCTGCGCCTGACCACTCATCATGGAACTCCTGCAGAAACGCTACCGCCAGAGCACGCGAACCACATCCAATGCGCCAAGCAGGGCGTACGGAACACACGCGAGGCAAGCAAGCGCAATCTGTTCTCCCGCGGGCAACCGGCACCAGCGCCGGCGATGTCGTACAGCCGCAAGCAGCGCGACCAAGGTTGAAGCACCAATGAAGAACCAGAGCAGCACATTCATGAGCAGGTAGTACTCCATTGGAACCGCCCAGTAGCGAGCCGGCAAACCACTCGTGCGACTGGCCACCAAGTGGTCGACTTCGCTCGTGAGGAACATTGCCATCGACCAAAGCCACGCTGAGACCACGAACGCAATGGCAGCAAGCCGACGCTGACTCCAGGCGGTTCTCCGCTGCCCACATGCAACTGCAACGAGTGACCCCGCGATGCATGCTGCAACCGCCACCCACGGCCACTGAATGGCAGTCGTGGTGACGCTGGCGACTCGCCATGGGTGGATTTCCACAAACACTGTCGTCATCGCGAAGACTGCGCCTGATGCGAGAACAACTGACACCCACGCCCAGCCAGCCGACACTCGGAGGACACGCGATGCGCCCGGGCGCGGACCCGGCTGTCGGAGGAGCAGCCGAAACAGCGCAACAGAGCCAATCCCAACTAATCCAGCCATCCACGGAAGGAAGAGCACGTAGCCGATCATTGCTTCGCGCCTAGCGAGGATCGTGAAGCTGCCACACAGGTGGTAATCCACTCCATCAAGCACAAGCGACCCAAGCGACATCGCCAGTGCGATCACGGCGACGAGCCACCAGCGCAGCTTCAAGCCAGCGACGCGCACGCTCAGCGAAAGCGCCCGGCCGCATTCCGGGCATGCCGCCGACTCGACGCCGCGCAGGTTGTAGCTGCACTTCGGGCACGATGCGTCGGCGTTCGCCAGGTACGCTCGCAGCAGATCCACGTTCTCGGTATCAATATCGTCGCCGGGCATCGCTGCCCCCTTTGCACGTATTCCAACCGGTCGCCGCGCCCGTGGCAAGCCGGTCGCCCTCGCCTGCTCGTTTCGCGCGGTACGATGACGGCGTGCTTGTCTATGCGGGGATCGACGAGGCGGGCTACGGCCCAATGCTCGGCCCACTGTGCGTGGGCTGCTGTGTCTTCGCCGTCGAGAGCTGGCATGAAGGCGAATCCGCGCCGGACCTCTGGCAACTTCTCGGGTCGCATGTCGCACGTCGTCGCAAGGGCGCGGGCACGCGCATTCCCGTCGCGGATTCCAAGAAACTGAAACTGCCCAACACGAGCAAGGCGAAGCATCCACTGACATATCTCGAACGCGGCGTCTTCTGCTTCCTGCCCGAAGCACCGGCTGACGATGTAGCGCTCTTTGAGCAGGTCGGAGCGAACCTGACCGGCCCAGCATGGTACGGCGGAGCACACGTCAGCCTTCCCGTCGGCAACGACCCGGCGATGCTTCGCATCTCGATCAATCAGATTCACCAAGCGATGAAGCATGCCGGGCTTTCTGTACGGTCATACACATGCCAAACGCTCGACGCGAGGCGGTTCAACGAGCATCTGGCGCGCACCGGGTCAAAAGCCGCGACGAGCTTCGGCTTGTTCACGCGAGCGATCGAGGGGATCTGGCGCCACTTCCCCGATGAGCATCCGCGCATCGTGGTTGATAGGCAGGGCGGGCGCATCCAGTACGCCGGGTCGCTCGCACGCGCGTTTCCCTCCGCGGCGATCGCCACCGAGTTCGAGACGCCGGAGCTGAGCCGGTACCACCTTGAGCGGGAAGGCAGCCGAATCACGATCACGTTCGCAACGGCCAGCGAGGATCGGCACATGCCCGTCGCACTCGCCTCGATGCTCGCGAAATACGTGCGCGAGCTTGCGATGGCGCGGTTCAACCGGTATTTCCAGGCGATGATGCCGGATCTCAAGCCCACAGCAGGCTACGTGCAGGACGCCCGCCGCTGGCTGCGCGACGCCTCAGCCGTCGTAAGGGATCTCGACCGTTCACAACTCGTCCGTCGCCGATGAGTTCCGGCGAGTTACCGTCAAACCGTGCTTTGTGCGATGATGGGCGCATGTCAAGGCGGGATGATCTGCGATGGATGCGGCTGGCGGCGCGGCTCGCCGTGCGCGGGATCGGTTACGTTGAGCCGAACCCGCCGGTGGGGTGTGTGATCGTGCGCGACGGTCGGGCTGTGGGGCTGGGGCATCACCGCGTGTTCGGCGGGCCGCACGCTGAGATCGATACGCTACGGCATGCGGGCGATGCAGCGCGTGGGGCGACGGCGTATGTAACGCTCGAACCGTGCAGCCACTATGGCAAGACGCCACCTTGCACCGATGCGCTCATCCGAGCGGGCATCGCGCGTGTGGTCATCGCTCGGCCCGATCCGCATCCGGATTCGTCCGGCGGCGCGGCGCAGCTGCAAGACGCCGGTATCGAGGTCAACGTGTTGGATGGGTGCGCCGAGGCGACGGATCTTTCGGAACCGTTTGTCATGCGCGTGATGCGCGGTCGGCCTTGGGTCATCGCGAAGTGGGCGCAGACGATCGACGGGCGGATCGCCACACGGGCGGGCGAATCGCAGTGGATCTCAAACAAGCGCAGCAGGCGTCTGGTGCATCGCTGGCGCGGCCGAGTCGATGCGATCTTGACGGGTATCGGAACAGTGCTCGCGGACGATCCGATGCTGACAGCCCGCGTTGGGAAAACGCGGCGCATTGCGCGGCGGGTGGTCGTTGATACGGATCTGCGGATTCCGCTTGATGCCAAGCTCGTGGTAACGGCACACGAGGCGCCGACGCTTGTCGCGACGCTTGAGCATTCGCTTGAGGCACAAAGGGAGAAGGCGGCGGCGCTGCGGCGGATGGGTGTGGAACTCCTGTCATTGCAGGCGCGTGATGGGAAGCCCGACTTGCCCGCCCTGCTGACGCATCTTGCGGCGGAGTGCAATGCAACGCGCGTGATGGTCGAAGCCGGCGGGGGACTGCTCGGCCAACTGGTGCGTGATGATCTGCTCGACGAAGCGCGCGTGTTTGTCGCGCCGATCCTGCTGGCCGACCGCGATGCCGCTCCGCCGGTTCACGGCGCATGCATCGAGCGCCTCGCCGATGCGGCGCGGTTTCGTCTGGCTAGCGTCAAGCGTATCGACGATGATGTGCTGCTTTCTTACCGCAGACTGTCAAGCATCGGAAACGCGCGGGCGTAGATTCGCGTGACGCCGGCGACGGGATCGAACAGCACGGTCGCTCCATCATCACGCAGGCTCAGTTCATACCAGCCGATGTCCGCGCCGCGGTAGTCGCGGACAGTCACCGTGGCTGTCGAGTCAGCGCCTTCATCTCCGGTGATGATGACTTGGTCGGCGGGCGCGTCGATGAGCATCGCCAGCGTTGCGGCAGCGAGCTTGTCAGCATCCGTCACCGCATCGCGCTGCGCGCCTTCGACGATCCAACCGTCGAGCGTGCGGCGAAGCATGATGCTCGCCTCGCCGACCGAGCACTCGATCGACGCGACATCGGTTGCAGGGGCGGCAAGGGCGCGCGGGTCGACAAGGGCGGTCACGGGAACGGCGAACGCCTCGACGAACGATCGCGCCACCGTGACGACCACATCGCGCCCGGCGCGCTTCGCAAAGCGCGTATCACCCGACACATTAGCAGGCGAACCGATCAGGAGAATCTGGCGATCGGTGGTGTGACGTACTTCGCTTTTCTCATCAACGCGCCGGCGATCAGTCTCGACAGTCACGGTGACGATGGGTGCATCCAGGCCGAACTGCGAAAGATCATCCGGCCTGTCAAGGATGAACACGTGCAAGTTGGACTCGATGAGCGCAGCAAGCAGCGACCCGACAGCCGCGCGGTCGGCGGGCACACCGGCGGGATGCGTGAGATGCCATCGACCGCTCAGGCGAGCAAGCCGCACCGCCTGGCCGTCCGTCCACTCGATGTTGATCCGAGAGAGATCAACACTGAGGTTGTCAAAAAGTCTGCGGAGACGCCACGCAACGGGGTCGGTGTCGAGCAGCTTGGCGTGCAGCGCATCATCAACGATGTGGATTGTCGGATCATCGCCAAGCTGCACGGCTGCGCGTCCCGCCATCGTGCGACGCCCGAGGTGGATGCTCGGCTGATCGGGGATCGCAATCGTGAGAAGCGGAGGCGCGAGGTCGAAGTCCTCCAGCGGCATGACGAACGACTCGACAGGTTGAAGCGCGAGAAGCGTCAGAATGATGTTATCGACATCCATGCGCCGCAGCGGGTACTCGATGGGGTCGGTCTGCATCCACCCGGGTACGCCGGCCGTGACCGTGCGTTCGGCGCGAAAGCCCGGCCCGTCCGGCGTCGTGAGCGTGATCGCTTGCACATCGCTCGGCTGGATGGACAGCAGCGGCGCGAACGTCGGTGCGGGCTTGGATGGGCGAAACGACACGATAAGCGCGATGCCCGCAAGGAGCAGTGCGATGATGACCAGGATGATCGTCGGTCTGCGTGTCATGCGCAAGCGTATCCGCGATGCGGACCCGTCACCTCCTCCGAATCCGTGAGATGACCAGCCCGACCGTGATGGCGATCGTCGGCATGATGAGGATGACAAACCAGCCGACGAACGTGGTCGGCGCGCCGGCGGACACGCGAGGCACCTCCGTCGATCCCGCGCCGGGTTGCACGAGATCGTCAAGCCCCGCCAGCCAGTAGATGCATGCGTCGAGCAGTTCCGCGTTGCCCGGGTTCGCCAGCGCGTTGCCGGCCGTCTGCCGAGTCACGTCATCGGTGAACCACCACGGCCTTGCGCCGATGACGATGACGCGCTGCTGCTTTCGCTCGGGGCCGACGAGTCGCTCAACCGCCACGGCGATCGGCCAAGGGCCTGTCGTATCATCGGCACGCGCATCGGGTTGCGCGGTGCGCCACTGTTCAGCGAACCAGTCCGTCTCCGCCCACGTTCGGCCGGCATTGTCGGATACGTCGATGACCACATCCTGCGCCAAAACATCATCGGTCGGCGAGATGGTCAGCGGGACGGCGTCGTGGAACATCGTGGGCAGGCCGGTGATGGCGCGCGAGATGATGTGGTCGTGCGGCATTCGGTTCACGATCGTCGTGTTGTCGTTCACCGGGCCTTGCGGCGTCGAGTAGCGGGTGACGAGGTGCATGCCCGACGCAGCCGTAATGCCCAACGGTGCGATTGGTTCGAGGTTGATGTCCGCCTGTCCCGCACCGGGCAATGAGGATGGCGGCACGTGATACAGCACGTTCTCCCCTTGGCGAATGAGCTGCCCCGCCACCGAGATGAGATTCGCAGCACGCACCAAACCTCGCTGCGACGCATCACTCGGCGGAAGCACAACGTAGACGCGAGGAGCATTCTCAAACGGCAAGAGCGGTGGATCGGGCGATTGCGCGACGCTCCACTCGGCGAGGCGGATGCGCTGGCCGGACAACCGCTGCGCAGCGCCGAGCAGTCGCGTCCCCGGGCCGAAGAGCGACTGCGCATCGGCGTGGAGGAAGACGACAACGGGCGTCTCTGTCACGGTGAGCGATGCGATGACGACGGAGATCGCTTCTTCACCCGCGAATCGCCGCGTGTCGCCCGTGATCGGATCGATCGGGAAGAGCGCGCTGAGCGGCACGACGCTCGCCCGCTCCGCACCGATGATGGCGAGGTAGCTCGACGACTGCATGTTCCGAACGATCTCACTGAGTTCCAAAGGCGGCAGACGAAGCAGCGCATCGCGTACCACGGCAAGATGCTCCGACGTATCGCGGAAGCGATCCGCGAGCACAACGAACTGTGCCCGGCCGGTCTCGGTGACGCCCTGATCGACGGCGAGCAGATCGCAGTAATCAGCGAACACGCCGCTGAGCTGCGCCGTCTGCTGAAGCGATTCGCCGATGATCGCCCTCGCCGCGTCGTAGTCGGGGATAGGGAGCCTGCCGTGCTCAACATCGAGCGTGCGCCGCGTCTGCTCGGCCGCCTCGGCGAGCGATCGTGCGCCTGTGGAGAGGAGTGATCGATGGTCCGTGATCGCTTGCGCCGCGTCGCTCGCCTGCTCGACCTCTCGCAGCGCCGTCGCCGTTGCAGCCCACGCCGCTTCGAGAAGCTGAGCTCCTTCAGCCGCGGCATCGAGCGCTTCGTCGATCGCCGCGGTCATCCGCTCCGCAGGTTCAGCGTAGAGCGTCTTGAGTCGATCAACGAGCCGATCAAACTCGGCGACATCACCCGCGGACCCGGCGCTGATCTCGGTCACGCGCACGCGATTGGAAGCGCGATCGTACGCTTTGAGAATGTTGAGGAAGTCATCCAGTTGCGTGCTCGTCAGATCGCCCGGCTCGATGACCAGCGCGATCTCAACATCATGGTCGATGTTGCGCAGGATGGTCTTTGTGCGCGGGCTGAGGCTGTAACGCCCGGTTCGCGTGACATCGACCGTGAAGTTGAAGCGTGCAGCAAGGATGTTGAGCAGCATCACGACGACCAGCAGCGCGATGACGAAGACCGCGACGACGACCGACGCCTCGATGCGCCGATCACGCGCGGTCGGCGCGGGTGCGGCAGGTTCGGCGGGCGCGCCGCTGTTCTCTCGTGATGGTTCGGCGGGAGAAGTCATCGCCAACGCCTCGATTCGAGCAGCTTGACGGCGAGCACGAGCAGCATCGCGCTCACCGTGAGGAAGTACACGATGTCGGCGAAACCAACAACGCCCTTGGCGAGATTGGACATGTGCAGCCGAGGCGAGCAGGCATACAGGAACTTGTCCCAAGGCTCGCCGAGCACGGCAGCGCCCTGCGTCGTCACGAGCGCGACGATCAGCCAGAAGAAGAGCGCGCCGAGGTATGCCGCCATTTGGCTTTCCGTCGCCGCCGATGTGAGCACACCCAGCGCCATGTACATCATGCCGAGCAGGATCAGCCCGAGATAGCCCGCCGCGATTGGGCCGTACTCAAGGTCCGCGACGAGTTCGAGCAGGACCACGTACATGACGGTCGGCGCGAGCATGACGAGCAGCACGGCGACGGCGGCAAGGTATTTGCCGAGGATCACCTCCCAGTCGGTGACGGGGCTTGTGATGAGCGTCTCGAACGTGCCCTGGCGCAGCTCAGCGGAGATGAGACGCATCGTGACCGCTGGCGCGACGAACGAGAAGATCCAGACTGAACTGGCGAAGAAGATGCGGAGCGATGCGTGCTGTGCCGGCACATAGATTTCTAAGCTGAAGACGAAGCCGCTGAGCGCAAGATACAGGGCGACGACGAACCAGCCGACGGGTTGCTGGAAGTAACTGCCCAGTTCTCGCATCGCGATGGCGCCGACTCTGTTCATTCTCGCATCGTCTCCTCGGGGTCGCCCACGTCATTGTCATCCGTTGAGGTGAGATGGACAAAGACATGTTCGAGGCTGATTGCTTCGGACCGCAACTCGCGCACCAGAACGCTCTCGCTGCGAAGCAGTCGCGCGACACCCTCGCGGATATCAGCAGGCTCGCGCGGCATGATGCGAAGGACGGTCCAGCCGTCACCCTGCATCGTCTCGGTCACATCGCCGAACGCGCGGAGCTGCTCGACCGCCGACCCAGGCTGATAGCACTGGACGATGCAGGCTGTCGAGATGCGATGCTCGGCGATGAGCTCATCGGGCGCGCCATCCGCCTTGATGCTGCCCTGCGCGATGATGATGACTCGGTCGCAAACAAGCTGGGCTTCGGGCAGGATGTGCGTGGAGAGGAGCATCGTGTGATCGCCGGCAAGCTCACGGATCAGCCGGCGCGTCGCACGGATCTGCGTCGGGTCCAGGCCGGCCGTCGGCTCGTCGAGTATCAGAACGGGCGGTTCGTGCAGCAAGGCCGCGGCGAGGCCGACACGCTGGCGATACCCCTTGGAGAGTTGACCGATCGGGCGACGCCGCACATCGCTGAGCCAGCACCGTTCGACGACGCGATCGACCGCGATCACCCGCTCGGGGCGCGCCAGCCCGAAGAGGCGTCCACGGTAGGCCAGATACTCATCGACGCGCATCTCGGTGTACAGGGGCGTGGATTCCGGCAGATAGCCGATCCGACGCCGGACGGCACGTGAGGCAGTCACGACATCCCAGCCGCCCACGACGACACGACCGGCTGTCGGCGGGTGGTAGCCCGTGATCGTCCGGATGGTCGTCGTCTTCCCCGCCCCGTTCGGGCCGAGGAACGCCGCGACCTGACCGGCCGGGATCTCGAACGACACGCCCGCCACCGCGACATGCGAGCCGAACGTTTTGACCAGTTTCTCCACCAGGATCATGGCGTAATGCTACTGTGATGATCGATCCAATGTCCGTCAACAGGGCGGACGGTGGTGATTTGTGCCCGAGCGACCGCCGGGATGCTAGAATCCCCTTCGAGCAGATCCGTCATGTCCCTGGTGTTCTCTTCATGAATGAACCTCGCCCTCGCCTGCTGTTGCTGCAAGGCGCCTGTTCAGACCGCTTGTCCGTGGCGCAGCTCCTCGACCCCGTCTTCGAGGTGCTTCAGATCCGGGACATCGAGCAAGCGCTCACGATGATGCGCGATGAGCACATCGACGCGCTCTTCGCCGATGCAGGCGACTTCCTTCCACTCGAACGCGGCCTCGCCTCCGGGCATGCTGCGATCGTCCTCAACACGCTCGGCGAAGGCGTGTGCATCTGCAACGCCGGCGGCGGACTCGCGTGGCAGAACGACCGTTTCACGGCCTACTCCGACGAGGCCCGGCAGGCGATCATCGACGCATGCGCCGCGACGATTGAGACGTTCGAGGAGCAGCTTCGGGGGGGCGATGACGATGTCAGCCGAGCACAGTCCCTCGCGGGCCGGCGCCTTGAGGTGCAGGGCGATGATGACGTCTTCTACGAAGTGGCGGTTTCACCCGTCGTGAGCACCTGGCGCGACGGTCGGCCGAAGATCAAGCAAGTCGTGGCGATCGTCTCCGACGTCACGGGAGCGCGCAAGCTGCAACGCACGATCGACGCGATCGACGCAGCCGGCGCCGAGCTTGTCCGAATCGAAGCCGACGCCATTGCGCAGTACAACGCCGCCGAGCGACTGCGCCTGCTCGAAAACAAGATCATCCGATACAGCAGGGACCTGCTGAACTTCAACCACTTCGAGATCCGTCTTCTGGATCGCACAACCAACAAGCTCGAACTGGTCATCGCGGTCGGACTCTCGCCCGAAGCGATGGATCAGGATCTCTACGCATCCAGCGAGGGCAACGGGATCTCCGGCTACGTCGCGGCGACGGGTCGGAGCTATCTCTGCTACGACGTGACGCAAGACCCGCGCTACGTGCCCGGCCTGACCGACGCCAGCAGTTCGCTCACCGTGGCGCTGCGCCTCTTCGATCGCGTGATCGGCGTCTTCAACATCGAGGCGGAACACGTCGGCGCCTTCACCGAGGATGATCGGCAGTGTGCTGAGATCTTCGCGCGTTACATCGCCATGGCGGTGCATATCCTCGATCTGCTCGTCGTCGAGCGGTACACAACCAACGAGCGCGTCACCGACAACATCGTCGATCGCGTCACCGAACCGCTCGCCAAGATGGTTCGGGAGCTGACCGATCTGCAGAAAACGCATCGCGAGAGCAAATCGATCGTCGCCCGGATCGACGCGGTGCTTACGGAACTGGATCGCGTCCGAGGCAGCGTCGGCGCCGTGGCCCGCGGGCCGAAGACGATCCTCGACGCTGAAGACGCGCTGCGGCGGATCGAGGTCGATGCCGCCTTGGCCGGCAAGCGCATCCTTGTGGCGGAGGATGAGCCGGTGATTCTCGATCAGGCGACGAAGGTTCTCGCAGCGCTGGGGTGCAGCGTGACGGCTGTGGACAACGGCCAAAGTGCGATCGACGCGCTGGATGCGGCGCACGATGCCGAGCACTTCGATCTGATCCTGTCGGACATCAAGCTGCCCGACCGCAACGGCTACGAGGTCTTCTCCGCGGCGAGGCGGATGGATACCGACGTGCCGGTGATTCTGATGACTGGGTTTGGCTATGACCCGCACCACTCGATCGTCCGCGCGAGTCAGGAAGGCCTGCAATGCGTGCTCTTCAAGCCCTTCCAGGCAGCGCAGCTCGTCAGTGAGGTCCGCCAGGCGCTGAGTCCTGCTGCTCACCCCGTGTAGCCGCGACCTCGCTCACGTCGCCGCGGGCACGGGCAGATCAAACGCCTTCGACGCCCGTTTGGAACCCTTCGGAATCGAGATCGTCTGTGCCCGAATCTTGTCCTGCAACCGCATCAGCCCTTCGAGCAGCGCCTCGGGGCGAGGTGGGCAGCCCGGAACATACACATCAACCGGCACGACGAGATCCACACCTTTGACGACGTGGTAGCCATACTTGAAGTACGGCCCGCCGCCGATCGTGCAGGCCCCCATCGCCATGACGTACTTCGGCTCAGGCATCTGGTCGTACAGCCGGCGCAGACGCGACGCCATCTTGTACGTCACCGTACCAGCCACGATCATCAGGTCGCTCTGGCGAGGCGTGGCGCGGAAGGCCCCCGCGCCGAACCGGTCCACATCGTAGCGCGACGCACCGAACGCCATCATCTCGATCGCGCAGCACGCCAGCCCGAACGTCATCGGCCAGATCGAACTCCGCCGAGCCCAGTTGATCATCCAATCGACGCTCGTGACGGCGACATTCTCTTCAAAACGGTTCTCAATCCAACTCATGGGCAGCATGATACAGCCCCACCCGCGACCCGACCACCGACTGAGCGGGAACGCCGCAGACCCCGACCGCGACGCTAGAAATCCCAGTCCGGAAGCGGCTCGGGCAGGCACAGGACCGCATCGAGTTGATCCAGGAGCTCCTCAGATGCCGACAGGTCATCAGTCACGGCAAGCCCCGTCGCGGGACGCACGCCCAGCCACAGGCGCGTCAGCGCGGCGACCGTCGTCCGCAGCGTGGGCAGCGCCCCGTCACGCCCAAGCTCCGCCCCGGATGTCGGCCCCAGCGTGACGACGTACTCGCCGCCGATGCCTTGCCACGGCGACTCGGCTGACAGATACCTGTCGATCGGGTCCGCCAGTTCCAGATTGAAGCGCACGCTCGCGCCGCGCAGCTTGGTCTTCGCAAGGCACGCGTGCAGATCGCAGATCCGGATCTGCCAGTACGCCAAGCCGGTCGGCTTGCTGTCGAATGCGCCCTTCGCCGTCAGGCGGTACCGGCGGAACGGTTCATCCATGAGCGCCTGCAACTGGATCCCCGAAGGCTCGGCCATGCGGATGCCGTGCACCTGGTCGGCCAAGGTCTTCAGGAATCCCAACAACTCGTAAAACTGATCCGTCGTCTCGTATGCCATCCATGCCAAGTCGTAGGGCCCGCGCTCCATGCCGTCCTCGGCGCTGAGCCACATGTGATGCGTCAGCTCGTCGGATGCTTCATCGAAGAACCCGAATCCGACGGGCTTCTTGGTCCACTCAAGCTCAGCGCGTGTCATCTCGACTGGGAGCATGGTGCAGTTGCCGTGACGGCGCACGCGCTTCAGACGATTCGCGTGCATGATCCGCCAGTCATCCTTCGTAAGTCGGCCAGGTACACGCGAGGTCGGCTCCACGCGAAGCACAGCAGGATCAATCGCCCAACGGCGAATCGTCGTACCCGTACCGAAGCCGAGTTTGTCGTAGAAGCCCTGGTCAAAGATGCCCAGGATCGCGACCGCCGCGCCGTCGGCGACATCCAAGGCGAGCGTCTCGGCTGTGAGGCGACCGGCCAGACCCTGCTTGCGCGCGATATGACCCGTCGTGACGCTTGTCATGCAACACGTTGGGATGTCCCTTTTCAGGTACCGCATCTCAGCCAGCATGGTCGTGACAACGCACTCAGCAGCGCCTTGCACATCGGCGACCATCGCTCTGCCTGCGGGGATGAAATACTCAAGGATCTTCTGTTGATTCTCGTCGACCCAGCCAACCTCGCGCCAGATGCGCTGGGTCGCGTCAAGGTCCCGGTCGGCGTTGTACGCGCGGAAATCCATGGCCGGGATTGTACCGGTCGCGTTGAAGGGCGCTGCACGAGCGTGGGCGGACGGATACCCGGAGCTTCGGTCGCCTGTGGCGACCTTCGCTCCGGCGTGGGCGGGTGGTGGTTGCTACTCGCACACTTGGCCATACACGGAAAGCAAGATGCCCAGATCCGCCTGACCCGTTTGGCCGTCACCGTCGATGTCGCCGCCGTCGTCAATGCCGTACGCCGCGAGCAGGATGCCCAGGTCGGCTTGCCCGACCTCACCGTCGCCATCGAGATCGCTGAAATAGCACGGCTCGCACTCGTCGGGAATGCCGTTCCCGTTTCGATCCAGGCTCGTGCCATCCGCGATGTCACAGAGATCGAGCACGCCGTTGCTGTTGCAATCGTCGAATCGGCCGAAGATGTACGCGGAGCCTGTGTTCAACTCGGGATTGTCGTCGAGCCTTGCGCCGACCAGACCCATGTCGCCTGAGAGCGATACCGCATGCCCGAACCGATCGTTCGCCTCGCCATCGGATGCAATGAGCTTGGCCGGCTCACCCGACCCGTCCGGTCCGACGTGGAACGCATAGGCAGCACCGGCGGGAATGTCCTGCGCATCACTCTCCGGCGCGCCGACCAGGGCGACGAATCCCTCGACAGCCACCGACCATCCGAAGTACCCGCCGCCAACCGGGTCCGAAGCGGTGAGCTTGCCGACCTGCCCCCACTGCCCAGGTCCACCGACATTGTATTGGTACACATACGCCGAGCCGCTGTCGGCTGCGTCATCATCATCGAGATAGGCTCCCACCACGATCGCCTCGCCGTCGACCGCCACGCTCGCTCCGAACAGATCCGCCGCTGCGCCATCCGATGCGGTCAGCTTGGCTTCTTCGATCCAAGTCGGATCCTCGAAGCGATAGACATACGCCGCGCCGGCTCCGTCGTCGAGCCTCGCGCCGACGACTGCGACATCGCCGCTGACCGACACAGCGCAGCCGAACTGATCGCCCGCCTCAGCGTCGGACGCGGTGAGGATCGCCTCCTGGGACCACGCGCCGGCGGCATATCGGAATACGTAGGCGGAGCCAGCACCGTCGTTTCCAGGCGCGCCGACGACGAGCACATCGCCGTCGAGGAACACCGAGAAGCCGAACAGATCAGCTTGGTCCGCATCGGACGCGGTGAGCTTGGTGTCTTCGAGCCACTCCCCCGGGTCGCCTGCGTGGAACAGGTAGATGTAGACCGATCCGGAGCTGAGACCTGCATCGTCATCATCCTGCGCGCCGACCGCCGTGATCTCACCGCAGACAGCGACCGCGTTGCCGAACTGATCGCCCGCCGCAGCGTCCGACGCGGTGAGCTTCGTGTGCTCAGCCCAGCCGCCCGCCCCTTCGTCATAGTGGAAGACGTAAGCGGAGCCCGCCGCCGAGCCTGCGTGATCATCCCATGCCGCGCCGATCACCGCCGTGTCGCCGCTCAGGCAGACGGCATAGCCGAACTGATCCCCCTGCGCCGCGTCGGACGCAGCCAGCTTGTCAAGCTCATTCACCTCGCACTGCCCCGGCGCGCTGCCTGCCGCTACCGCCAACATGAACGCTGCCGACAGCGCACCCAGCCCGATGTACATCCTACCTGTCATCGCAAGTCTCCTTCCCACCGCATGATGTGCCGCCGCACCCCCAACACCCCCAACTTCGCCGGCGCATCGTTCGGTCGGTTGTTGTTGTTTGGTTCACAGCGAGGGCGCGCACGATCACCACCGGCGCGATCGCCTCGCGATATGCGTGTGCCTTCCTCACGTTGTCCTTCCTCAGCGTGGATCGCTCCTCGCCCACCTGCGCGGAGCGGAACACGCCTCCAAGTCAATCCGCACCCTGAACTTCAGTTTCCCCCGCATCTGGGCCGGGTCAAGGCGAATTCGTGATGCCCAGCAAACAGAACTGCGCAGTATGCCCTGTTTCGGGGATGTCCGGGCACGTTCGTTCGCATCCTCGCCGGGCATACCGTGATCGACAGTGGTGCCGGTACACTGGGGACATGACCGGGTCGTACGACTGGATCGCGTGGACGGCCGGCGGACTCGTCGGCCTGCTCGGCGTGTGCCTGGCGCTGTGGGCGCTTCTCATCGACGGATATCGACGGCGTTGGCACAAGCAGCGGCGCTGCCCGAAGTGCTGGTACGACATGCGCCACACGCCGGGGGCAACGTGCAGCGAATGTGGGTTCACAGACAAGCGGGAACATCAGCTTTTCAAAGCACGCCGCCGATGGCGCTGGGTGGCGGTCGCGGTTCTCCTCATGGGGATCGGTTGGGGCGGCGGCGCGTATCCGAAGATCAAGCGCGACGGCTGGCGCTCCGTCGTTCCGACGACGGTGCTCATCGCAGCGCTGCCCTGGCTCGACGAGCCTCGCTGGGTCGCCCGTCCGGCTCCCATGCCGTTTATAGGGGCGGGGCCGACACTCAGGCCCATGTCGTTTTGCGCCGAACTCGGCAGGCGAGCAATGAATGACTCGCTCTGGGACTGGCAGTGGCAGTGGCTGATCGACCGAGCATGCACGGGCGACGCGGCGCGCAGGCCGCCATCCACACTCTGGGGCAACGTGTATGCGCGGTTTCTGAGGAGCGCCAAGACGAACGGACATCTGGATGGTTCTGGCTGGGAGGAGAAGCTCGTGCCCGCACTGCTGAGCGTGGACATCGCGCTGCGCGAGCACTGGCCGGCCGACGTACCTGTGGTGCGATGGCGCTACCGAGTGACGGCGGATCCGACGCTCCAGAGCCTCCTGGGGAATTTCAGTGCTCTTTGGATCACACCACAAGACCCGAGCCGGGGGTCATCCGAGCACCGCTCCGGCGGGATGCGAGCCTGGCCGGTGCCCTCCAATCGCCTCCTCCGAAACCCACAGATATGGAACGGCCCGTGCGATGAAACCTCCTCGGAACTCGGTGTCTTGCCCCCCGGCAGGACACATATCGGCTTCGACATCACGATCGAGCGAGTCGACGTAGGCACCGCCACCGCGCTCTGCGTGTGGTCGACGGCTGTGCGTGAACCGATTGAAATCGCGGAGACGACTGAGGATGTGCTCATCCCGATCGAGTCGACCACCGTGAGTGAGGCGATCCGCAGTTCGATCGAATTCGACGTCTGGGCGCCGATTCCCGACAGCATCGGCTTTCGGCCCGCTCTTACGGAGCTTGCCGATCTCGCACCCATCACGTTTTCCGTGGCCATCGAGTACGTGCTTGGCGATGAGGTTCTCTTCTCCACGAGTGTCTGGTGGGATGTCCAGCCGGCCGACAGCGAGGGAGAGGTTAGCGCAACGCGTGTGCTGGGACTCTACGACGTGTTGCTCAGAGACTCGCTCGCACGCCGTATCGCGGCTCGCGCCCAAGAGAGCCGCGATGCGGCGTCGCTTCAAATTCGCAGTGATCCGGTGGTGGCGCTGCGCAACTTCGACTGTGATCGCTACTGGGTCGGCGAGGTCACGATCCCGCTGGAGTGGATAGACGGGCGCTGGTTTGTGCCGGATCAGGATGAGGGTGACGCGTCCGGCCCGGTGATGGATGGCGGGTAAGGGCGCAAACGTCGTTACGGCCCACTCTGAATGACTTGGCCGGAGCCGGTGACGGCTGAAACGCGCGATTGGGCGATGCTGAGCACCGTCGCCTGCTCCAAACCGACGCCGAGCGAGACGTAACGCGGAGCGTACGACGCCGCGGCGATACGGTGATAGCTCGGCCACCAGGGATAGCCGTCGATCCTGCGGTGCATGTAGTCAGGTGCGCGAACAATCAGGCTTCCACGGAAATACTGAATCGTCCCGCCGTCACCGCCGTTGTCGATCCACTGCTCGTACTCGACGATGTTCGTGATCATCTCGATCAGATCATCAGCAAGCTCTTCTTCGCTCTTGACATCCGGGTCGGCATCACCGCCCGTGCCTGAGAAGATGTTCCCGCCGCCGCCACCCTTGCCCTGCTGCAGCGCTGATTGCAGGCTCAGGTCAGGCGCATCGTCGTGACGCGGAATCTCCAGGAGCAGATCGGCCACCGGGTAGATCACCGTGACTTTGCGTTTGTTCAACTCGCTCTTCGGCCCGATCTCCAGCGCGCCGTAGTCGGTGAACTGCCATGCGTTCTCATCGTACTCGGTGTCCGCGAGATCCAGGATGAGCTCGATGACCGACAAGGCGCGAAGATTGGTTACGGTGAGTGAGATCGGCTGCTCCGGATCGAGTCCGTCGACCGCGTCGCTCGCCCAGTGCGTGAGGATGTCGATGCCATGCACGGTCGAGAGGAAGGTGATGATGTCCTCAAGCGGTTGGTCGCGGACATCGAGCGTGACCGGCTGCATGAGCTTGGTCATCGTCACGACGCGCGGGTCCGGCTGCGCGGAGGCTGTTGTCGTGCGCTCGGTTTGCACGCTCCTGATGCGGTCGCTGAGTGATTGGGCTTGCGCTGTGGATGCAACCGCGAGACAGGTCGCCGCCGTGAGAAGTGCTGCTGCCTGGAGTCTACGCATCACACGCTCCTTTGCTCTTCGGGCTGAGGACGATCGCACATCGCTACTAAGAGGTATAGTACCTTTCGGACGATCATCCAAATGAATTCTACCGGTATCTTGCAGAATCGACGCATTTACATGTGAGAAAACCCCCACGCCACCCCCACACCCACGCCCCCACACGGGCGGTCACCGGGCGGCGGGAGATACGCGCCGACTCAGGGCATCGGTGCTCACAATCATCTCGGTGAATGTGAGCAGCGTCATCGAAGAGGCGTCGATCGGCATGCGGTTGTCCCAGACGGCTGCCCGCACGCCGCCGCGTGCCCGCCTTGTGTTCTTGGCCATGTACAGCTCGGAATCGCGCATCGTGAGCTGAATCAAGAAGCGGATCGACCGAGACATGCGGACGACCTGATCGACGATCTCAGCATCACCTGTCAGCCGATCGTCAGACAGCATCGTGGCGATCAACGCGAGCGGGCGGGCGCTGTGCCAACTCGGCAGCGGGTGACGTGACCGCGAGAAGACGATCCCTCCGAGCAGGTCTCGATCCCGAAGCTCCACATCGACGGGCTGAATCTGGTGGTCCCAGACGACCTTCCGCATCGACCGCAGCGCACCCGCCGCGGGAACGGCATCCTGCTCGGCACAGAGCGTCAACTCCGCCCATCCGAGCCAGGGCATGACGTTGGGCAGCGCACCGGCATCCGTGTCGCGCCAGAGCGCATCGACAAGCTCACGAGGATCCAGATCAGTCGTGCGCTCCGCTGCGAGGCGCGTCGCGGCAAAGGCGATGACCGCGCGCTGTGCGCCAGGCCCCTGGTCGATGAGCTCACGTGACAACTCGTCGGTCATCACCGCGTCGAGGAAGCGAATGGCGCTCGCCGTCAGCGACTCGACGGTTTCAGAACGCAGGGAAGGCGGAAGCTCCAACGCGGCGATGACGATCATCGCGGCGCCGGCAGGTGTCCTGAGCGGATCATCCTCCGATGGGTGACGGCGTGTGATGCGCTCGAGTATCGCGACGGCGGTCTGCTCCGCACTGCGCGCAGCCGGGTCGCTGATGCCCGATGCTTGAGAAAAGCGGAGCAGCGCGTAGGCGGCAAGCGCATCCTGCGCGGGTGATGCAAACCTCGGACTGCTGTCATCGCGCCAGGGAAGGTACGTGCCGAGCAGGCCGAACGGCTCAGGCCGAGGCCAAAGACGCGCCTCAAGATGCGCTGCGAGCGACTCGGCAGCGTCGCGCACAGCCGTCATCCGCACGTCACCCAACTCGACCACGGCGCCGCCACGGTGCATCAGCAGTGATGGTGCGCCGGGCGAGGGTTGCGCCCGCTGCAACACATCGAAGCGGTAGATCGTGATGCGGTCTTGGCCGATCAACTCTGGGAGGCTCTCGGGCAGCACGCCGAGTTCGCCCATCATGGCCCGCAGCGTGGCGATGTCCAGGAGATTGCTCGCCCGCATCGCACCGGGGAAGATCGCTGCCTGCCGATCATCGAGCCTGCACGCCAGACCGCGGTCGGCTGTGGCCGTCCAACGCAGGATGTCGCTCAGATCGGTGATGTCGTCGATCGGGATGAGCGTGCCTGCCAGTTCAACGTCAATCATGATGCGCCGGGCGGCTTCGATCAACGCATCGCGTTCCAGAGCATCGTGATCGAGGTGCAGTCTCGGCTCGGCTTCACCCATCGCATCACGAGTGGCGGCAGCGAGCAAGTCACAGCCGGCCTCGTCACCCGCGCCGCGGAGGCTTCGGACTGCAACACCTCGCCCGATGACGACCCCGCCGAGTCGCAACGTCACGCACGCGCCCTCGACGCCCGGCAGTTCCACATCCACATCGGCGGGCATTGTCCAGTCGCGCACTGCCCGCTCGATAGCCCCGTACGCCGACCGCGCAAGCCTCGCATCCGGTAACCGATCGGTTGCCGCGGACTCGGCGATGCCAGCCTGCACGCACATCGCCATGGCGATAATCCAACATCGGATGTTGACTGGAAACAACACGGCGTTCACCCACATCGCGCACGTCCGGGAAAACCAGCCCGGCGGGCTGCCTGGATCACATCGCGCGTGCCGTCGGGCTTTGGCACGGTTCTTGAACCATGACCGGTGACAACTCGGAGAAATGACCATGTCCGCCATCCTCATCATGACCTGCCATCGCAAGCGGGTACTACTGCTCACACTGCTGAGCTTCGCAGCCCTCTGCTAGAAGCCGGCGCTTCATCCGACGACCCGGCCCGCCTCTTTCCCGACGCTGCCGCCGTCGCCGGCCTTCCGCCCTACAGCGAAACACCGCTCGACGCGCGGGAGGCGAGAACCCTCTACGGCCGGGATCTCACTCGCACAACATTCGCCCCAGCGCACGCGGAGCCGATACCATCCTACCGGCTGATCGCCGCCTTGCGACGCGGCGCTTCACACGCCATGACGTTCGCGCGCGGCCCGACGATTCGAGGTAGCGATGGACTGGGCGACTTACTGGCTCGCGATCCTCTCCGTTCTTCTCTCCGTTGCGACGGTGGGTGGCCAACTGGCGCTCATCGTGCACGTGCTGAGATCCACCAAAGAGCCGATCTCGGTGCTCTTCTGGATCTTGCTGCTCATCTTCATGCCGATCGTCGGGGCGGTGGCGTACCTTCTGTTCGGGATGGAGTTGAAGAAACGGCGTCTGAGGAGACGACACCGCGGACGACGTGTGGTGGCCACCCCCAAAGGCATCGAGTTCGACCGCGACGCCCAGCCCGTTTGGAATCTCGTCGCCAATCTCAATCAACTCGGGCCTTGGCCGATGACTGTCGAGCGGTTCTTCTGCGACGGTGAGTCGCTCTTTGATGATCTGGTCGAGTCGATCCGAACCGCGAAGCACTCGATCTGGATCGAGACGTATCTGTTTCGATCGGACGCCCTTGGCGAGCGCGTGGCGGAGGCGCTGTGCGAGCGAGCCCGCGCGTCGGTGGATGTCCGCATCCTGTACGACGCTGTGGGCAGCTACAAGACGAAGCGACGTTTCTGGCGCATGCTTCGGTCCGCCGGCGTGAAGGTGGCCTGCTTCTCGCCCGCCAACCCGCTCAAGGGACGATTCCAGATTCAGTACCGCAACCACCGCAAGATCACTGTCATCGATGACAGATGCGGCTATGTGGGCGGCTTCAACATCGGCGAGGAATACCTCGGCGCGGGAGCACCGCACGGTGTGTGGCGCGACACGCATCTTCGCGCGACCGGGCCGATCGTCACGGCGCTCGCAGCGGTCTTCGCGCAAGACTGGGACTTCGGAACGGGCGAACGCTTACCTCTGTCGTGCTCGGTCGGCGAGCCGCAGGCAGGCGGGGCGGCGACGGCGGTCCTGGCGTCCAGCGCAGAATGGCACATCCGCTCCATCCACTCGATCCTGCTTGACCGCATCGCAACGGCGCGGGAGCGCATCGACCTTTCGACCGCTTATTTCGTGCCCGATCCAGCGTTACGGTTCGCGCTCTGCGACGCTGCTCGGCGCGGTGTTGCGGTGCGTCTGCTCGTGCCCGGCTACGCGCACAAGAGGTTCGTCCGCTGGGCGAGCCAGAGCTTCTATACAGAACTGCTTCGCGAAGGCGTGGACATCCATGAGTTCATGGGAGGTCAGTTCCACGCCAAGGTCGCCACGTTCGACCGGCGGTGGTCGCTGGTCGGATCCGCGAACCTCGATGCGCGAAGCCTGCGTCTCAACGATGAAGTGGCGATGTTGATCGACAGCCCGGCCGTGGCGCAACAGCTTGCGGCGCAGTTCCAACGTGATCTGGAAGCGTCGGTCTGCATCGAGCCGAGCGGGTGGCTGCATCGATCACGCCGGCGTGCAGTAGTGGAACGGCTTGCATCGCTGATGTCGCCGATTCTGTGAGGGCTGCCGCATCACGGAACGCAATCATGTCGGAAGGTGGCGACTCCGAGACACCGCCCGCAGAGCGCACAGGCTTGGCTACGGGGTGATGTGGGGGTTCGTGGGCATGCGTGGGGGTTTCGTGGGGGTGCGCACCAGTGTGGACATGCAGCGCTTCGCGACCGAATCGTGCGCACGGATTCGCGGAAAACGTGTTATCGGACTACAGTTTTGAGCGAGTTTCAGCCGGTTTCGGCTCGTTTCGGCGCGTTTTCGATCAGTTTTGGAGCGTTTTGAGTCGGTTTTGAGCGACATTTCGAGGCTCGATCGGCATCGCGCGCGCATCGGCGAGGATGTGCGGCGACGAGGCGAGATCACTGCGAATGGTGCGCATCCCGCCTGCGGTCCGGGTCCGTCGAACACCCGCGAGTCACATCACCTGATCATCGCACGGACCCGGCTCGTCACGAGCCGGCTGGCGCGCCCGATCCAGCGATCGCCCGGTTCGACGGCCCGACCAATCGGCCTGCTCGGGAGAACGAGGGTTGCTGACACGTTCTCCGCTCCCGATGTGTCCTCACGCCGTCCGCTGTGGGGGGTGGAAACGGTATCCGACATGCTCTGTA
>JAGLTS010000050.1 GCA_023135165.1 Phycisphaerales bacterium
ATAACACAAAGGCGCAATTCCTTGGAGCCGCCCGGGGGTGACGCGCGTGGTGCAATGCACATCGTGGGCATTCCGCGCACACCGGATTCGCCGAATCACGAAGCAGCTATTCGCCGAGCGTCATTCGCGCATCCGCCACGACCTCAAGCTCGATCGTCCGCTCCGCGATCGCGCCGCTGGCGAGATCCCGCATCGTCACTTTGAACTGGTATGTGCCGACGCTCAGGCGTGGGAGGTCCACCGGAACCGCGAGGAAGAAGTCTCGCCGACGGTTGCGCGACACATCGTCGTACCGCTGCTCCGGCTCGCGCCAGACCTGCGTGCCATCCTCATCCTTGTACAGGGCGAGCGTCTGGCCGAGTTCGACGCGGTAAAGCCCGTCATCGTCCGGAT
Organism: Phycisphaerales bacterium; assembly: GCA_023135165.1. Lineage (GTDB taxonomy): Bacteria > Planctomycetota > Phycisphaerae > Phycisphaerales > JAGLTS01 > JAGLTS01. The sequence continues at coordinate 394 of JAGLTS010000050.1, forward strand.
GGGAGGTGAAGTTCTCCAGCTCGACGTACACGCCGATGCGGTGCGGCCGATCCATCAGGAGCTTGTGATTGGCCAGCGGCTGGTACTGGCCCAGCCCGCTCGCGCTCTGGACCAACTCCATGACCGGGATCGTCAGCGGCAGATCCTCCGACAGCGTGGCGGAGAGCGCACGGACCGCCTCGATGAGCGGCTCACGGCCGTTGTCGCGGTATACGTCGTTGTGGATCGTCTCGGCGAACACAGACAAGGCCCGCAGCGCGGCAAGCTCATCCTCGGCAAGCTCATCCGACGTAGGCGGGACATCGTATGTTCCGGGTGCGTAGGCCTGTGACAGTGCGAGCAGGATGTGGGCGTAAAACACAGCATCGGTCTGTTGAACATCACGCCGCAGCTCAGCGAGAAGCAACTCGACCGGATCGGGCGGGGGTGCCTCGATGGGCTGCACCGGCTGTGGCGCGGCCTCGGTTGAGTCCGCAACGGCTGTGTCAGGCGTGGGCTCAGGATCAACACTCGCCCCATCGCCAGCCAACTCGGCGAGCCCAGCGCCGGGGGACCGGACGGTCAGGGCTGCCTGCGGATCGGCCTCTCCCGCTGACAACGTCGGGTCGTCAGCCTCCGTACCAGGCCACGTGCCGTGCTCGACCCAGTACTCGAAAGCGCTGGTCGTTCGTGTCAGATCATCCGCCAGCCCGTCTTCCGCTCCGCTCGCCGTCTGCTCATCCTCGATTGGCGCATCCAGCACATCGGTGGATGGTTTATCCTGCCCGGTCGCCAGACTGTCGAGGCTGGCGTCGGCGTGCCCAACACCTGTCGCAGCGCCGCCGGGCAGAAGCCCGCACGCGCTCAGGCACAGGCACAGGGTCAGACAGGCCGGCGCTGTCACAGCCCATCCCATGCCTCGTCCAATCGTGATCCCATCGGTGTGTGCGTCTCGCATACGCATGGCGGTGCTCCTGCATGCCCTTGGCCATCCTGGCCCGGCGAATGCCCCCGCTTGGTCTTATCGTCCACTAGCCCGCCGCGACGCAAATCTCCGCGACGAGTCGTTCCAGATTCTCCGCCTGCCTGCCAAGCCCGCTTCTTACCCGGACATGGGTTTCGACGGATTGGTCAAACAGCCGGGCTGCGGCAGCCGGCCCCATCCGCTTGGCTGCCTGCATCACCAGCGACAACGAGTCACCCCAGAGCTTGAGGTCCCTGCCCAGGCTTCGCGCATCCTCACCCTGGTCGATCGCCGCCGCCATGAGCGACAGCTTCCGCGCCAGGTCGGTGACGTGGTATGCCGCCTGCGTCGCCGCTGCATCCTTGTTGCGGGCAAGGTCCAGGAGTTGGCGGACCTGGCCGATCGCTCGCTGTGGATCGCCGCAGAGCAGTTCGCGCTGGATTTGCCAGGCTTCTTCCTCGCGCGACAGGCCGATCATCTCGCCGACCAACTCCGATGTGATCGTGCCGCCCGGGCCTGCCGCGAGGGCGAGCTTGGCGACCTCGCTGTCCAGTCGGCCAAGATCCACACCGGCCCGCGCGACGAGCAGGCCCGCCGCCTCGGGGTCGAGCGTCGCGTCGTATCGCCTCTCACAGCGCATCATCGCGAATGTCGTTGCCTGACGCTGCGTCGCCGCATCGCACTTGATCACGACTCCACCGTGCTTGATGATGATCTTGTCGAGCTTTGTGTTCGGCCGCCACGTCTCAGCCCGCAAGACGAGCGTCGTCCGTTCGGTCGGCGCCGCAGCGTATCGCTCCACGATCCGCCGGCGATCATCACCCTTCACGAACACCTCCGCCTTGTCCACGACAACGATCTTGGCCGGTGTCATCAGCGCGTATGATCGGCACTCGTCGAGAACCTCCGCGACGCCGGCCGTCTCGCCGTCGTATGAGAAGACCTCGACGCCGCCGTGCGCCTCTTCGATCGCCTCTTTGAGTCGACGGACTCGTTCTCGCAGGAGGTAGAGTTCCTTGCCGTAGAGGACAGCCACGCCGACGTTGGCATTGAGCGTCGATGTATCGGTGCGTTTGGTCATCGCTGTTTCGCACGATACCACACGACGGAGCAGCGGGCCGCGGATTGCTCGCTGGCTGGGGTCGGTGACACTCTCGAAAACGAGGCGCCAGCAGTGGTGCGGTGAACCTCACGTTGCCTCGCTCGTCCGCCCCCTACGATGTACGGCATGCGACACAACCGGTTCGTCTGACGCAGCGGTGAGGAGGAGCGCGTTGCCATAAGAAAAGCCCGGGGATGTGAGTCCCGGGGCTTTGGTTGATGGCTGTGATGTGGTGGTGGGGGTGGCGGGGGGCTTGTCTCCAGACCAGCCGGTGATGTCGTCAGCCGCTGAGGATCTCTTCCGCGGCCGCCTTGTCAACATCGGTCATGAACGGGATGCCGCTGATGTTCGCCGCCTCATGGGTCAGGCATGCCAAGTCATCGCGCGAGATGTACTCGAGTGCGAACTTCCTGCTCCCGCACATGAGTTGACGAAGGCCTTGCGCAAGCCGTTCGTAGTAGGTGTAAAGCCCGATCGCACCGGTCGGCAGGCTTTCGAACTCGTCATTTCCGAGTTCCTTGCGCAGTTCCGCCGCGGTCACGAAGATCTCATCCTTGCTGGTGCCGAAGCGTTCCACGTATACAGGAACCTGGTGATCTTCAATCGTTCGGCCGAGCGTCTTACCCACCATCGCCGCCGCGATCGGCGCACGCGCCATTCCCACAAGCTTGACGAACGGCGCGCCAAGCGCCAATCCCTTGAAGATTTGATCCTCGAAGGTAAAGCCGCCAGCAACGGCGAGAGCGGGGATCTCGTAACCTCTGTCGGCAAGACGTGCTGCATACTCATAAAGCAACGAATGGAGTTCCACCGGAGGCACGCCCCACTCATTCATCATGCGCCACGGGCTCATCCCCGTGCCGCCGCCCGCTCCATCCACGGTGAGCAGATCAAGCTTGTACTTCGTGGCGAACAGCACCGCCCGAGCCAGATCGGCCGGTCTGTACGCGCCCGTCTTGAGGAAGATGTACTTCGCACCCGCTTGGCGCAGTTGCTCGACCCTCTCGGCGAAGGCCTCTTCACTCACCATGCCAACCCGCGAATGGCGTTCAAATTCCTTGAACGCGCCTCGCTCGAATGCCTTAATGATGTCCGGATCGGTCGGATTCGGAAGCACGACATAGCCGCGCTTGTAAAGCATCTGCGCTTTCTTCAGGCTGGTGACCTTGACCTCGCCGCCGATGTCTTTCGCGCCTTGTCCCCACTTCAGCTCGACGCATTCGACGCCCAGCTTTTCGATCGCATACTCCTGCACGCCAAGCCTCGTATCCTCAACGTTCGCCTGGCAGATAATCGCGCCGTATCCATCGCGCTGATTGTCTTGATAGAGCTTGACGCGCCGCTTGAGATCGACGGTTTCGAGTATCCGGTTGTCCTTGATGACCGCCTCGGGGTCCATGCCGACGACGTTCTCGCCTATCGTCAGGCCGGTCCCGGAGATCGCGGAGCCGATCGCCAGTCCTTCCCAATTGTTCTTGGCGATGTTCGTTGAGCCGATGCCGGGGATAACCAAAGGCAACTTGAACTTAATGCCCTTGTCATGGCCGAATGCGACTTCCAAGTTGACGGCCGGGAAGATGGCCTTGTCGCTGTCAGCCTCGATGCCGTGCGCGCCGACCGCGGTGCCCATGATGTTGAAGTGCGAGTAGTCGACCGGATAGACCTTCTCCGACGCCGTGGTGATGACACCAAACGGCTGCGGATAGATCACCTCGTGGCCGCGATACGCGGACTTGCCGATCTCACACATGCCGATGCAACCATCGACGCATGTGACGCACATGCCTGAGGAGGGCGTGATCGACCCCTCAGTCCTGTTCTTCGTCAGGGTAGCGGCTGAAGCGTTAATACGCGAAAGTGACGTTGACATTGCCTCTGTTCTCCGTCTGTCAATCTTTCTCTATCTCACACGCAACACATGGCGTCATGTAGCACATCATATCGTCGAACTGATCTTTCTCGACGCACGGCGGCGCGAGATTCGCGCAACCGCCACATATCGCCTTCTCCGGTTCGGTATAGGTGCATCGGAGTTGGCAAGTGGGGCACACGTAGATGCACCCGCCACACAACCGGCACACGTCGGACTTGATGTCGAACGGCGTCCCAACCGTGCGGTTCTGACCGCGCCCGCGGAAGCCGATGGCCTTCGCCATCATTTGCTCCTCGCACATCCGTACACACAGCCCGCAGAGGATGCAATCCTCATATTCCTGCCGAAAGCGCTGTCGGCGGATGTTGTGGGCGGCGGCGATATCCTGGATCGTCTTGGATTGCGGGCACGAGGCGAGCAGGAGTTCGATCACCATGTTGCGCGCCCGCAACACACGCGAGGAGGCCGTCCGCACCTTGAGCCCTTCCTGCGCCGGATACGTGCATGAACTGACCAGCTTCGCCCTCGGCCCCTCGCCGATCTCGACCATGCACAGCCGGCAGGCACCGTACGGGGACAACCCTTCCATGTGGCACAATGTCGGGATTGGGAATCCCAGCGAGCTCGCCGCCTCGAGCAGCGTCGTGCCTTTTTCAACTGACGTTTGCAGGCCGTTGATGGTGAGAGTGATCATTGCATCCAATCCTGATTCTCAAACAGATGCTCTATCTTACATCTATGGCGTCGAAGTTGCATACCGTCCTGCAGGATCCGCACTTGATGCACTTGTCAACGTCGATGACATGCCGGCCCTTCTTTTCACCCGAAATAGCCCCTTCGGAACAAACGGTCACACACAGACCACAGCCCGTGCAATTCTCGTTGATGGAGTAGGTGACAAGCTCCTTGCACACGCCGGCGGGACAGCGCTGGTTCTCAATATGCTCGATATATTCATCACGGAAGTAACGCAGCGTCGACAGCACCGGGTTCGAGGCTGTCTGGCCGAGACCACACATCGTGGTGTCCTTGACGACGTGCGCCAGTTCCTCAAGCAGGTCCAAGTCTTGCAGCGTCGCCTTCCCATTGGAAATGTCTTCGAGGATCTCATACATTCGCTGCGTGCCTTTTCGGCACGTGAAGCATTTCCCGCAGGACTCATCCATGAGGAAGTTCATGAAGTACTTGGCGACATCGACCATGCATGTGTTGTCATCCATGACGATCATGCCGCCGGAACCCATGATCGAGCCTGCTTTCGCCAGACTGTCGTAGTCGACGGGCAAGTCAAAGCGGTCGGCGGGTATGCAGCCGCCGGACGGTCCGCCGGTTTGGACAGCCTTGATCTTGCCGTTGCCGCGCGCGCCGCCGCCGATGTCATGGACGATCTTCTCGATCGTAATGCCCATTGGGACTTCGACGAGGCCCGTGTTTTTTATCTTTCCGACAAGGCTGAATATCTTCGTGCCGGTGTTTCCGTTCGTGCCGACTTTTGCGTATTCCTCGGCGCCGAGCTTGAAGATGAGCGGAATGTTCGCCCACGTCTCAACATTGTTGATCGCGGTCGGCCTGCCGTTGATGCCTTTCTCGACAGGGAACGGTGGGCGTTGCACCGGCTCGCCCATTTTGCCTTCGATGGAGCGGATCAGCGCGGTTTCTTCGCCGCAGACGAAGGCGCCGGCGCCTCTCACGAGTTCGATGTCGAATCGAAGTCCGGTTCCGAGGATATCATCGCCCAAGAGGCCGAGTTCGCGGCACTGCCGGAGGGCGATCATCAGATGCTTGATAGCTAGTGGGTACTCATTGCGCACATACAAGACGCCTTCCGTTGCCCCGGTGGCGTAGGCGGCGATGAGCATTCCTTCAATGATGCTGTGCGGATTACCTTCAAGGATGCTGCGATCCATGTAGGCACCGGGATCACCTTCGTCGGCGTTACAGACGAGGATCTTGGCGGGTTCGTCAGGCAGCGCCGCGAGGAGATCCCATTTCAAGCCGGTGGGAAATCCCGCTCCGCCGCGACCGCGCAAGCCAGAGTCCTTCACTTCTTGAAGCGCTTGATAAGGGCTTCGATTCGCCAGCACATCCTGGAGTGCCCCGTATCCGCCGGAGACGATGCAGGTGTAGATGCGGATGGGATCCAGCGCCTGGTTCATCCGCATGATGGACCGCTGCTGATTCCGGAAGAACGGGATCTTGTCGTATCGGTAGAATCCCCGCCCCGTCTCAGGATCGGCGAAGAGGAGGTCTTCAAGCACCTCATCCGCAGCGACGGCTTGGACGATCCGCACCATCTGCTTGGCGTCAACCTTGGGATAGAAAGTCCCTTGCGGTTCGATGAGGACCGACGGCTCGGCTTCGCAGAATCCATGGCAGCCGGTGACTCGCAGGTGGATCTTATCCGTCAGGCCTTTATCCAGAAGCTCGCGCTTGGTCACGCGGATCAGATCGTTCGCTCCGCTTGCCTGCCCACAGGTGCCTGCCGGTATCACAATCACCGGGATGTTCGGCTCCCGATCGGCGGTGAGGCGCGCCTGGAGGCTGCTGAAATCCTCAATAACTTGTAGTCTTTCCATGAACCTGTCGTGTTGTTGAACCCGTCGCGGAGATCCGGAACGGGTGAGTCCAAGGAACCCTTATGAGGTGCTTAGATACCGGCACCTTCCAGATCCAACATATGCCCCTTACATCCGCGTCGCGAACAGATCTGAAGAACCCCTCCCGATCGAATAAACAAAGTGACCATGGGAGCAGCACAGAGCGGGCACGTGGTTGGGCTCTTGAGTTCACCATGACAATGAGGGCAGAAGACATCCAGAACCGTACTCGTACGGATCCCGAATTCGGATTCGACGGTAAAGCTGCCGTAGAGCGCGGATAAGCGGATCCAGCCGTGCTGCCGTTCGGAGGACATCGTGAGACGTATGGATGGGGCGCCGTCGATGGGATGATCCGGGTCCATCAGGCTGTGATTGCATCGCGAACAGTTGACATCATAGAGGTAATGGCGCATGTGCTTCTTGATCTGAGCATCATCGAGCCCGGCGCGCGTTTTCTTGATGATTCGCTTGACTTGCCCGGAATCGACGTTGGAGAAGTAGTGGCCATCCATGACGACGACGGGTCCGATCGCGCAGGCACCCAAGCAGTTCACCGTGTCCAAGGTGAACTCCCCATCGGAGCTTGTCTCGCCCGGATCGGTCTGCAGTTGCCGGGAGAACTCATCGGCAATGACCGGCGCCCCTCTCACGTGGCAGGCCGTGCCCATGCAGACCGAGCAGAGGTGTTTGCCGCGAGGCGTCAGACTGAACAAGCTGTAGAAGGTCGCCACGCCGTAGATATCCACGAGCGAAGTGCCGGTCTCCTCAGCCAGGAGTCGCAGGGCATCCTCGGGCAAGTAGCTGTACTTGGCCTGAATGTCTTCGAGGATCGCGATGAGACCGCCTCGATCTGAAGGATGCTTTTCGACAATGTCTCGAATCTCGTTCGCGTTCATCAGTTGTCATCCACAGTGGATCGTCGTCATCCCGGCACACCGCCGCTGCACGTTGGGTCGCGGCGCTACACGTATCCCTCGCGCTGTCAGACAGTTCCTGCGGATCGCAGGTCCGGGCGCGGATCGGTCGCGCATCGTAGCAGGAAAGCTGGGCGGCTCATCCAGGCCCCAACGTGTGAATGTCAGCATTTTCTGCTGATTTCTCCGCCCGCCCGCGCTGCCGTGCTCGGCCATTGGCTGCCGGCGCATCCGCCGGCGTGATGCGCCCCTCCCCGGGGTGGTTGTGAGCAGGAGCCTTGCTGCGCGACGCGCCTGTTCCGCAGAAGCTGCGCAGGCTATCAGTCCCAGCGCGAACATGGGAGCGCAAGAAAGAACCCAGGGATTTGCATCCCTGGGTTCGGGTTGAGTCTGTTGAACGGATGGAGGCTCAGACGACGCCCTGGTCCATCATTGAGTCGGCAACCTTGATGAAGCCGGCGATGTTCGCGCCGTTGACGTAGTTGCCCGGCGTGCCGTACTTCTCTGCGGCGTCGTATGCAGCCTTGTGGATGGCCTTCATGATGCCCTTGAGCTTGTCATCGACCTCTTCACGGCTCCAGCCGATTCGCATGGAGTTCTGGCTCATTTCGAGGCCAGAGACGGCGACGCCGCCCGCGTTGGCAGCCTTGCCCGGGCCATAGAGAATCTTGTGCTCAAGGTAGACGTCGATCGCCTCGGGTGTGGACGGCATGTTCGCGCCCTCAGCGACGAGGTTGACGCCGTTCTTGATGAGGTTCGCAGCATCCTTGCCGTTGATCTCGTTCTGGGTCGCGCTCGGGAACGCGCAGTTGGCCTTGACATCCCAGACGGGGTTGTAGCCCTGGCTGGCGTCGATGGGCGTGTAGGTCGCGTCGGTGAACTGGTCCGCATACTCCTTGATGCGTCCACGACGGACGTTCTTGAGGTCCATGACCCACGCGAGCTTCTTGGCGTCAATGCCGGAGGGGTCGTAGATGAAGCCGGAGGAGTCGGAAACGGTGACGCACGTGCCGCCAAGCTCGTTGACCTTCTCGATGGTGTACTGCGCGACGTTGCCCGAGCCGGAGACGATGCAGGTCTTGCCCTTGAGGCTGTCGCCGTTGGCTGCGAGCATCTCGGCGGCGAAGTAAACCGTGCCGTAGCCGGTCGCCTCGGGGCGAATCAGCGAGCCGCCCCAGTTGAGCGCCTTGCCGGTGAGGATGCCCGCGAACTCGTTGCGGAGCCGCTTGTACTGGCCGAACATGAAGCCGATCTCCCGGCCGCCGACGCCGATGTCGCCTGCGGGGATGTCGGTATTCGGGCCGATGTGTCGGAAGAGCTCGCTCATGAAGCTCTGGCAGAAGTGCATGACTTCGGTGTCGCTCTTGCCCTTGGGGTCGAAGTCGCACCCGCCCTTGCCGCCGCCCATGGGAAGCGTGGTCAGGGAGTTCTTGAAGACCTGCTCGAAACCGAGGAACTTGAGGATGCCGAGGTTGACGCTCGGGTGGAAGCGCAGGCCGCCCTTGTACGGGCCGATTGCGCTGTTGAACTCGACGCGGAAGCCGCGGTTGACGTTGACATCGCCCTGGTCATCAAGCCAAGGAACGCGGAACTGAATGACGCGCTCAGGCTCGACGATTCGCTCGAGGATCCTCGCGCTGCGGTACTCCGGATGGCGTTCGATCACTACGCCGAGCGATTCGACGACCTCGCGGACAGCCTGGAGGAACTCCGGCTCCGCGGCGTTCTTCGCCTCGGCCTGTGCCATGAACTCACTAACGAAGCTCGACATCATGCACCTTACCTTTCAGACCTTCCTGAACGATGACTGGTATGGAACGGTAATCCTGCCTCGATCTGACGGCAGGCGAAACGGGGCCCACGGCGGACAATCGAATGCCGGTCGCGGATCGGCCGGGCAGGCGAGTCTCACCCGCCGGAACCGAGCCGGGCATGGTAGCCGCACCCCGGCGCGTGTTCAGGCCGCCTCGCCGAATTGTTCGCTTTTTTGACCAGATGCCCGCACGGTTCAATCCAGGGGAACAACACGCCCCGTTCGGCCGGAGAACACGACCGTCTCAGCGATGCCGCAGGATCGCAGCAGATCCGCCGCCTCGTCCAGGCCCGCCCCCACGTGCTCAGCACGATGGGCATCGGATCCAAGCGGCATGGCCGTGCCGCCCGCCGCTGTGTACCGCTCGATGATGTCGGCAGCGGGCATCGGACCCAGCCCGTGCTGGCGAATCGTGGATGTGTTCACTTCGGGCACGAGATCCGCCGCCACGCAGCGGACACAGATCTCTTCGATTAGTCCGATGTCCAGAGGGATCGACTCCGCGCCGCGGAACAGGTGTGCGTAACGCTTCACAAGATCCATGTGGCCGAGCACATCGAAGACTCGCACGCCCTGTTCACGCAGCCTGACCGCCGCATCCACCGCGTCGAGCACGGTGCGGAAGTACGCATTGCACGCACGGCGAATGCTCACGAACTGATCCCACCACGCCGGCTCGTGGATCGGCCCGGTCGGCGTCCAGTGCACACTGAGCATCACCATGTCGAACCTGTGGTCGGCCAGGAAGTCGAGGACCAGCCCCCAACGCGCCGGCTGATAGCAGATCTCGATTCCCTTGCCAACGGCGATCCGATCCGCGAACTCCGCCCGCAGCGTGTCGATCTCCTCCGTGTACGGCCCGTCGTCGTACCGGCAGGTCGGCCAATCGTCGGGGTGCGTGTCGAAGTGCTCAGCGAACGTCAGCCCGGCCAACCCCGCCTCGATCGCGGCGCGTACGCTGTGTGCGGGCGGCGTCTCGCTATCCACCGAATGATGCGAATGCACATGCTGATCGTGGAGTTCCATGGCACGGCGCACTGTAGCGACTCGCGGCAGTTGCGCTAGGGCGTGTGTAGTGCCGGGCGGGCGTGGGCGAGCGTGACGTGATACGGTGAACGGCTGACGAACCGGCCACGGACCGGGTGAAAGGAGGACTGTTCCGATGACGGAGCTTGCCGCTGCGCCACAACGACGATTCGGGCCGCACCAGGGCGCGATCACCGTGGTGCAGGAGTTTCAAGAGGTCTGGTCCTACCGGGGCGTCCTGTGGAACATCGCATGGACGCAGATCCACGCCGGCTACCGGGGCAGCTTCCTGGGAATCCTCTGGACGGTCCTCATCCCGCTCTCGATGATGGGCATTTATGCCTTCGTCTTCGGCAGCATCCTGGGTCGGGACATCCCCAACTTCGCCCTCTTCATCATCACGGGCATGGTGTCGTTCGGCGTCTTCCAAAGCTCGTGCACCACGGGCTGTCGATCGCTCACGACCGCGGAGATCTACCTGCGCCGCGTCTACCTGCCGAAACTCATCTTCCCCAGCGCGACGCTGATCGTCCAGGCGGTCAACTTCGCATGTACGCTTGCCGCCGTGCTGCTCCTCATGCCCCTGCTCGGCGCTCGGCCGAGCATCCATTGGATCGTCCTGCCCGTCGGGATCGTGCTGCTGCTGCTCTTCTGCTACGGCGTCATCATGCTCGTGGCCACGATCAACGTCTACATCCGTGATCTGGAGCACGCGACGACTGCCCTCCTGCGCATGTGGTACTTCCTCACGCCGATCATCTACAGTTCCGAGCACGTCGGCGGTAAAGTCGAGATCGTCAACAACCTCAACCCGCTCACCTATTACCTGGATCTCTTCCGCTCGCCGATGTATTACAACATCGCGCGAACGGATAACTGGCCGCACAGCGGCTGGCCTGACGGACAGACGTGGCTGATCACGATCACCTGTTCGGTCGTCGTCTTCCTGGTCGGTCTTATCGTGTTTCGTCTGTTCGAGAACAAAGTCATCTACGCGATGTAACGTATGTCCGATGTACTGCTCGACATTACCGGTTTGACGCTGGAGTTCGATATCTACGGCCGAGACAAGTCGCTCGGCCAACGCCTGGCGTCATTACTGAGGCGCTCATCGGGAACCGGGAATCGCCGATTTAAGGCGCTTGATGATGTGAATCTCACGGTTCGGCCAGGCGAGCGCATCGCCATCATGGGTCACAACGGAGCAGGCAAGACGACGCTGTTGCGCGTCATCGCTGGGATCTACCAGGTGCAAACGGGTCGGGTCACGCTGGGGGGCAGCATCGCGCCGCTCATCGAACTCGGCGCTGGGTTCAACCAGAGTCTGTCGGCGAAGCAGAACATCATCCTCAACGGCGCAATGTTCGGATACACCCGCAAACAGATGATCGAGAAGACGGGCGACATCCTTGAGTTCGCCGGGCTGACCGAGTTCGCGGATGTCCCGATCAAGAACTACAGCACGGGCATGCGGCGCCGGTTGGCGTTCACGATCGCGACGGATATGAGGCCGGACCTGCTCATCATCGACGAGATCTTTGCCGGTGGCGATCTGCAATTCGTTGGCCGAGCACGAGCGCGCATGATGGATCTGATGGGCAAGGCGAACGCGCTCATCATGGTCAGTCACCAACTGGAACTGCTCACACAGTTCTGTGATCGCGGGATCTGGCTCGATCACGCCAGGATCCGCGAGGAAGGCCCGGTCGGCGAGGTCGTCGCCGCCTATCGCGCGTCGGTTCCGCAAGCGCCGGTGTTGGGTGACGATGAAGAACAGAACGGCGAGGCGGCGCCCGCGTTGCGGCAAGATAAGTCAATTGTGGTTCAAGCCGATCCGGATGATCCGCTGGCGATCAGGCTCGCGCCCGACTGCTGGGAGCGGGTGCAGCGTTGTCACTGCAAAGGCAGGCTCATCCCGGGACTGCTCACGCCGTGGAGCGTTTGCCGCCGGTGCAGGACGTGGGTGAACACCAATCGCGCTAAGGACTGGGTGATTGGGCGCATCGCTCAGGATGAGAACCACCCGGCGTGCGTCACGCCGCCGGGCTTTGCCCGGCTGGATGTGGAAGAGCGCAAGCTCGACATGCACTCGCTCATCGATGCGATGTTCCATGACGCCCACGCGCTCACACCGCTTCCCGATCGGCCAAGCGTCGCACACGTCGGCTGCGGGGCCGGTGAACTGCTTGAAGCGCTTCAGCCGCATGCCGGCGAACTTCTGGGAACGGAGCTTGATCCCGTGCTTGCGGCAACCGCCCACGCGCGAAGCGGTGCGAATGTCATGCACGGCGGACATGAGCAACTCCACGGGGCCGGCCTCGATGTCATCTTCTGCGTCGATTACCTCGGCGCCGTGCATGATCCCGTCGGCACGCTTACATCGCTCAAGAAGTCGCTGCGCGACGCCGGGCGACTCATCCTCGTCGAACCGATCTTCGACGATCCGCAGGCCCCGCTGCGCTACCCCGCGCAGCGACTGTCGAAACTGCTGTATACATACATCTTCAGTCGCGGCGCAATACAGACACTATCGCACGTCGCTGGATTCATTGATGTGCTGGAAGCTGGAACATGGAACGATTGGCCGATTCTGATTCTGAAGTGAACACGCTGCAACCCGTGCATGGCATGCTGATAACGAGCGTTCCCAAGTGCGGGACGTTCCTGCTGCGCAGCCTGCTCCTCGCGCTGCCGGGCACGACGCCAGGCCCGAACCTGATGGCGGACATCCCGCCCGGCACGCCGACGAATGACCGTCCCACGCTGCATGCGGGGCGACTCTCGCTGGCTGGTCCAACGGATGTTTCGATCAGTCACTGCCACTACTCAGCAGCCAACGTCGCGGCGCTCGACGCACTGCCGCATCACCGCCTCTTTCTGCTTCGAGATCCGCGCGATTTCATCGTCAGTTACATCGACTACGTTCTCGACCCGAAGGAGAACCACTTCCACCATGACCTGTTCGCCAATCACCTCACCAGCGACAACCAACGAATCCGCGCGATGATCGTCGGCGTACCCGGCGATATTCCACTGCCCGGCGTGCGCGACTACTTCTCGCTGTTCTGGGGCTGGCTCACGGATGCGAATACGCACATCGTTCGATATGAAGAACTCGTCGATGACGCATCGTGCAGGCAGGCGATGGTGCGCATCATGAGATGGCTGGGGTTTGATGTGGATGATGTCACGATGAGCCGTGTGCTTGAGACGGGCCGTGAGCCACAGCGCTCGCCGACGTACCGCGTTGGACGGCCTGGGCGATGGCGTGACCGCTTCACGCCGGACCTGATCAACTTCTACGATGAGCACGTCGGCGACCTTGACGCACGCCTTGGATACGCCAACGCGCGATGAACTACGCAACACACACGCCGGCCTCGAATGAGCATCGCACGCCTCTTCCGCGGTGTCATCTGCTCTTCAACGGACTCGGCGCGGGCAACATCGGCGACGAGGCGATGTTCGCGGGTTTCTGCGCGATCTTCGAGATGGCGCCGGGCTCGACGGTTGAGGTCTTCGATGCGAATGCGCCGATCGTGTGCACACTTCCCGGCGAGTACGCGTACATCACATGGACCGACGAATCGGCGTGCGACCGCGCGATCCGAGAGGCGGAGTTGATCCTCCTCGTCGGTGACACGCCGGTCAGCGAGCTGCACGGCATCCACTGGCCGCTCCTCCCAATTGGGGCTCGCATTCGACGTGCGATCGACCTTGGGAAACAAGTCGATGCCGTGGCGGTGGGCGTCGATCATCTGCGCGATCCGCAGGCGAGGCGCGTCTTTGCGGAGCGGTACGCAGCGATCCGGAGTTGGACGACGCGAAGTGGTGACTGCCGAAGGGCGCTGCGCGACCTCGGCGTGGACGAGGCGCGAATCGCCGTCGCTGCGGACCTTGCCTGGGTGTGCCCGACAGGTGAAGCGCAGGATCATCGACCATTCCCGTCGGACAGCCGCCCGGCAATCGCTGTCAACATCGTCGGCGAGGACTGGGCTCATGACAGGGAACGCACGCTCACGACCGCCTCGGCGCTGGATGACGTATCGCGGCAGGGCGATGCGCAGATCGTCTTTGTCTGCAACGAAACGCGGGCCGGCGACACATTCGACTTGGAGATGTCCCGTCGGGTCGCGGCACACATGCGGACCGGTCCCGCTGTGATCGAGGCGAGGTACGTCAGCCCCGCTGAGCAGATCGCCCTGATTCGCCGCTGCTGCGCGGTGCTGAGCCAGCGATATCACCTCGGCCTGATGGGCGTGCTGGCGGGCCGGCCAGTCGCCCTTTTCTCACGCGGTCACAAGTTGCGGCAACTGATCGGGGACCTCGGCGCGCCGGATATCGGTCCGCACGATGCGCCGATCGCTGGGCGAATCGTCGCCGGTGCGATGCGCCTCTTGCATGAGCACGAGTCGATTCTGCGATCACAGCAAGCCGCGCGAAGCCGTCTTACGGAGCGCGTTCGCCGCAACGCCAGCCGGTTCCTGTGACAGAACCCGGCCGGGCAGCGTGCCGGCGGCCATCGGGTGGGCGAAATAGCGTTGTGCTGCAAAAGCGACAGCGGCAAGCCTGTCTTTTGAACCGTTGCCGGCGAGGCTTGCCGCTCTCTTCGGGCGGAGAACGTCTGTTCTCCTATGTCGCCCACGATGCTCTCCAGCCCGGATTTCAGTTCCTTATGCGGCCTCCGGGTCCGGGCAACCCGCGAACCGCTGCGTTCGAGCGTTTGAACCGGCTTGGGCTTTGGCGCCGATGTGATCGATCAGCCCATCGGCCGTATCTTCGCTCGCACACGGGCTCGATTGTTGGAGAGTTGTTCTACTTGAAAAGCGAACAACAACCGAGCCGGATGACGAAGCAAGAGGTTGTCTCAGGCGCCGGATACAGCCGTCAAAGGCGACCATTCGCCTTCCGCTGCTGGGTGATCCGGATTGCCTATCGGGGTTCTATCCCGATCAAACACAACCATCTTGCTTCACACAGAACTATATCGTCGAACTGGACGCCGGCCAGTAAAAAGAACCGGGAAACGCCGCCTTTTTGCTGACCGGATGCGGGGTGCTCCACATCCGGTGAGAGCGCTTGAAAACGACCGTATCACGCGCGGCTTGCCCGCAACTCGCGTACACGCAACGGAATACAAGCGGCTTCAAAGGGAACTACGGCGCGCACGAAAAACTGCTGGATTCTCCAGGGTTTCTTCTTGACGAAGATGTTATCGTCGGTCCGGCGGATCAGATGCCGTAGATCGGCCGGAGCTTTCCTTCGAGGTGGCGCATGAGCGGGTCGGCGCCGAGTTCCTTCCCGGTCAGGTGCGTGCACAAGTCGCCGGCATGGTAGCGCATTCCCTGACGGTGGATGTGCTGGTTGAGCCAGCTCTTCAGGTCGCTGAACTCGCCTCGCCGGAACTGATCGTCGAGGTCGGGGATCTGCTCCTTGATTGTCTCGAAGAACTGCGCCGAGTAAAGGTTGCCGAGCGTGTACGTCGGGAAGTAGCCCATCAGGCCGAACGCCCAGTGCACATCTTGCAGGCAACCGCGCCGATCGTCCGGCACGTCGATGCCCAGGTACTCCTTGAACTTCCGATTCCACGCGGCGGGTAAGTCCTTCACGCTGAGATCGCCGCGAAGAAGCGCTCGCTCCAGCTCGAAGCGCAACATGATGTGCATGTTGTACGTCGCCTCGTCAGCTTCGACGCGGATGTAGGAAGGCTCGACGATGTTCGCATCGCGGTACATCCGTTCAGCGGTGAACGCGTCGAGCGCGGGCACGCCAAGGATTCGCTTGGCGTGCGGCGCGAACCATTCCCAGAACGCGATGCTTCGGCCGACCTGGTTCTCCCACATGCGCGACTGGCTTTCGTGGATGCCGAGGCTCACGGTGCTGCCCATCGGCATGCCGAAGCACTCACCGCGCAGGCCCTGCTCGTAGATGGCGTGGCCGGTCTCATGCATCGTGGAGCCGAGCGCGTCGGCGAAGTTGTCATCCCGGTAGCGGGTGGTGATGCGCGTGTCGCCGATGCCGACGGTCGAGCAGAACGGATGCGTCGTCTCGTCGATGCGTCCGCGCCCGAAGTCAAAGCCGAGCGATTCGGAGACAAAACGCGAGAGCGCCTTTTGGTCCTCCTTGGGGATCTGAATCTCGTGCAGCACGCCGGCCGGCTTTGATGTGGATGCGGCGATCTCAGCGACAAACGGCGTGAGGCGATCCCGAAGCGGTGTGAAGATCCGCTCGATCTGCGCCGCGGTAGCGCCCGGCTCGTACTCCTCAAGGAGCGCATCGTACGGCTCACCATCGCTCGGATACCCGTAACACTCCGCCTTTTGACGGGTCAGGTCGAGGATCTTCTCAAGCCAAGGCTGGAACCGTGAGAAGTCCGACTCAGCCCGCGCCTTGGCCCACTCGCCCTGACTGAGCGATTGCGTCTTGGTGATCTCCTCGACAAGCGACTGAGGCAGCTTCGTGGCGCGGTCGTAGGCGCGACGCCACTCGCGCAGGTTCACAGCGGACTCGGATGTCGGCTCACCGGCCAGACTTGCGTCGGCTTCGGATGTGCTGAGCAGTTCGCCGATCTCCGCAGCGGTGATCATCTTGTGCGTCATCCCCGCGAGCTGCGCGAGTTGGTTCGCGCGGTGCTCCCTGCCGCCGTTGGGCATGTACGTTTCCTGCTCCCAGCCGAGCAAGGCTGCGGTGGAGCCGAGCAGAGCTGCGTTGTACATCGCCTTGCTGAGCGTTTTGTATGCCGTATTCGTCGCACTTGTCGTCGTCATGGCTGCCTCCCGTGAATGGAAGCCGTCAGTGTAGGTCAAAGCAGGCTGCCCGGCAGGCGGTTGGTGGTCAGAAGGGGTCACGGCGTGCACCGCATCAAGCAGGTTCCCGATGTCTTTGTGCAGTGCGCCCATGCTGCCCAGGGTGATGGAAACAGCCCAGCACCCGAGCCGACCTCGTGCTTGCTCGCGACAATTCGTTGAGCCTACCCACAACAGGGGATTGTTTTCCCGGGGACGATCGTTAGCCTGCATACATGTGGGCACTCCGGGGGCACCTTGTGGTTGCGGGTGATGTGCCGGTTTGACATCTCGGAAACGCCTTGGGGAGACCGCCATGCTTGCGAGCAGACCCGTCAGCGCACTGTTGGCCGTTGCTGTGATTGCGCTCACAGTTGGGCTGACCGGCTGCGGGTCGGCGTGAGCTACTGGGGTCTCGATGGAGGATAGAGCGATGAAGCGGCTGAAGTGGCTGCCGTTGGTGGTTGCGTGCGCCTGCTCGCCGAGCCGGGCGGAAATACCGTCGGCCTCGTGGGAATTCACGAATTGCGAGGCGCAGTACTTCTGGGAGGGGCCTGCGGATGTCTTGAAGGATGACATCGCCGATCAGGACTTCTACGTAATAACGGTCGTCGACACGGACTGGCCGCCGCAGCACATCTGGGGGCTGTACAACGTGGACGAAGCGTCGTGGTATGACTCGATCAGCATCGAGCAGATCGCGCGTGCCGAGATGCGACGCGACGACGTGGCCAACCACCGGTGCGAAGATCCACTGCGTTTTGTCTTCAACGGCGCGTTCGACGGCGCGGCGGAGTTGGAATTCGTCTTCTTTCGCCCGCTCGAAACCGTTGGGGAAGACCACAGCACTATTGGTCCCAATGAACCCCGATTCGCTCGTGAGACAACCTTGGCCTCCGCGCCAACTGTCGAAACCGTGCGCGCGACAATCAACTTCACGCGCCTCCTCGGTTCAGGGCTCGACCACGACGGAGCCACACCCCTGCTTGTGCTGTACGACGCGAGTGCGCGGCATGTTGATGTGTTCACTGTCGCCGATGATGAACTGCTCAATGCTGAGCAAACCGGTGTTGGACGCAACCGCACAGATATCAGCGGCCAGGCCAAACCCGATCTCATGCAAGGCTCAATCCCGGAGAAGTCATACGAGCCGATGGCGGGCGCGATCTGTCACGGTCTGATCACAATCCTGTGCACGGTGTGGCAGGACACCGATCCTCCATACGAGGATTGGCAGATCGTCGCGATGGCTTTCGTTACGTCGCAAGATCAGGGGCAGACATGGCAGCTCACATTCGAGGACTCGCCGGTCGACATCGGCTGGCCTCGTGGGCGTGAATGGTGCATGCAGAACTGGTGGCCGATGGAGCGCCAGCCCGACCCGCTGGAGGCGTATTTCGTCTCGACGGACTACCGGCACAACCCCGGCGCGGAGGGTGGGCGGATGTACTTGTTCCGCGCCACTCGCGTCATGGTCGGCGATCCGTGGGAGATCGAGCCGACAGTCATTGTGTATGAGAGCGACGGGCTTTACAGCGAGCACTTCCACACAGCGGCGGTGGTTCCGTTCGGCGAGAACGGTCTGCGCGTCATCACGTGCGTCGGCGATTGTCAGTCGAAGAACCGCATCGTCAGCGCGACTCGCGAGGATCGCCTCTACACCGACCCAGGCTGGACCGTGCAGGAGGACTACCACGGATCTCGGCGCTCTGACGACTGGTCGGACCCCGGACGCATGGGAAACCAGTTCGTCGGTTGTGCTCCCGGTCCGCAAGCAGGTGACTTGCTGATCGGGTCGGACCTGCATACCGAACAGTTGTGGCTGATCCCTGAGGATGACACCGCGCCAACGTCACCTGACACGCAGCACCTCTATGGGCTTTCACTGGCGGAGGAGAACATTAGATCTGAGAACTTCCTCATTCGCACGCCGACCCCCGAATTGGGTGGCCCGTACTACTCCCGGTACAGCCCTCACTCCGACTCGGGCAGGGTATTGGAATCGATGCGCGTGTTGTACTCCCCAGATGGCATTCACTGGGCTCAAGTGTTCGCGCCTGGCATCAAGAATTCGCTGGGGTGCATTCATGGCGGACATATCTACATGGACAGCTTCTTCAACTCAGCCGGCGTGCGGCGGATCGAATTGCCGCGCGTGCTGACGTGGCGCCCGTTGGAGATCGGGCCTGGAGGCTTCCAGCGGGGCATCGCCACACCCCATTTCGTCTCGGGTCCGTACGGCGCGATCACCGAGCTCTCGCAGGATCAAGATGGGTGCTGGCTCTTCAACTGCGACCCGGTCGATCCTCAACCGCCGTGCTTCGGGCAGGTCTACCACCTGTCCTCGTCGCGCTTCGAGGAAGGCAGAGAAGTCGGCCGGATCTGGCCGTGCGGCTTGGCTGAGGATGTCGGTGACATGCTTGCCACGGATGTCCTTCAGGTCCGATGCTGGATCATGAACAACAGCCGCAGTGTAAGTGCCCACCCCGTCGTCGAAGTGCGAGACGACAGCGGGCCTCAGGACATCCTGTGCCGCCCGGTGTACGCCGCCACCGGTAAGTGGTTCCCGGTCCTGGCGATCGATCACGTGCAGTTCACCGAGGGGAAGTCTATGTACATGCGTTGGCTGACATCTGATAGTACCCTGCCCGATGATGCGGATTTCTTCGTAGCTCTGGATTCGGTGATCGAGGGCGCAGGGTATCCCGGCTATACGCTGCCGCTGGACGACTCAGCCGGTGCAGGGGGCAGGTGGTGCGCAGATGAACTCGCCTCGATCACCGGCTTTGTGTGTTCGGATACGTGGACGATTACGTTGGCAGCCCAACTTCCAGAGGATGGATGGGACGCGACCGTTGGAACGACCGGTGAATGGCCGATCGCAACGCTGTGGGGAGATGAGTACAACTACGTTGAGTTGGTCGCTGAATCCGCCGATCCGGACGATTGCAGGCTCGTGGCGCGCGTCGTCCGTGACGGTGCACTCGTTGCGACACTGGAGAGTCAGAAGGTCTATTGGCTTCGTGGATCGCCGGTCCTTGTGTCTGTGGCGGATGCGAACGATGGCGGTGGCATACGCATGACAGTCAGCGCTGCCGGATCGACGCTGCACGAGGCGTCGCTCCGCCTGGGAGATCGCGGCAGGCCGCTTGCCGTTCCTCCGACGGAAATCCGCTTCAGCAGCCACCATGGTGCGTCGAGCGATGGGCTGGACGTGCGCGTCAGCCCAATGCTCTGGTGGGGCGGCGAGATCTACCAAACAACCTACCTGGATGAGGCGACACGCGCGGATCTGCTCACGACACTCTCCTTCCTCGATCCGACAAGCATCCCCGGCGATCTGAACGGCGACGGCTGCGTCGATCAGGCGGACTTGGGCATGCTGCTCGCGGCATACGGGATTAACAGCAACGGCGATTGTGACGGCGACGGCGACACAGATCAGGCGGACCTGGGCATCCTCCTCAGCAACTACGGCGTTGGCCGCTGACCATCAGCACTTCGGCGATTCACAGACTGCCTCACACATGAGCTGCGTGTGCCACATCACGCGGATTCCACCGTGTTCTTGTGCAGTGCGCCCATGCTGCCCAAGGTGACAAAAAATGCCCAACACTCGCGCCAACCTTGTGTTTGCTCGCGACAATTCGTTGAGCCTACCCACAACGGGGGATTGCTTTCCCAAAAACGACCGGTAAACTATAAGTATGTGGGCACTATGGGGTGCCTTGTGGACACGGGCGATGTGTTGGTTCGACATTTCGGAAACGCCTTGGGGAGACCGTCATGCTTGCGAGCAGACCAGTCAGCGCATTGTTGGCCGTTGCTGTGATTACGCTCACGGGACCGGTTCTTCTTGCTCAAGAGACTTTCATCGGTCAGGAGGACAGCGCAACCGGCGACGCGCGACGCCAGGCTCGCAATGCAGCCAGAATGAGCGTTACGGGAATCGGCGCGACTGTTGGAACCACGTTCCGCACCGGTTACGGCGGCGCTCCCAGGGCGGGTCAGATCACCTTCGTCTGTGACGACTCACTTATCCGTTGGGGGCTTGAACATCGAATCCAAGGTGATGGGCTCCCACCAGAGATCACCGTTGATCCTACGGACCCGCTCGGCCCCCATACGGTGCGTTTCACCGCGCCCACCAACAGCGCATTCAGCGAAATCGCCATCCCACATCGTTATGCCCCGACAGCGTCGGACTTCCAGTACCGCTTCGATGAGATGTGGGCGACCGCGCGCATCTACATCTCGCGCGGCGCAACGCCCATGACAAGCGACACCGAATCGCTCACGTTCTTCAAGTTCGTCGAATACGGCGTCACGCCCTTGATTTCGCTGCAGATCAGCGTGGATGATCGGCTCGAAGCGGTCGGCAGCGGGAACATCGGGCGAATCGTGTCTCAAACAGCCGTGCCGACCGATGCATGGACGACATTCACCATCCACTGGAGGAAATCGACCGGCGTATCCGACGGCCTATTTGAAGTCTGGATGGACGGTCAACCCATCCCAGAACTCCACATCATACATAACAACCCCGGCCAAGTCGGAAAAACATCGCTCGTGGCCCGCAACGTCAACCATCCCGATGTTTGCAGCACGAACGTGCAATGGGTTTCCTGGGGCGAGACTGTGCCGATGCTGCAGTACGACCCAGACATGTTACTCGGGCACAACCGTGATGTGACACAGACAGAGGCTGCCATCCTTGTGCATTTCCATCCCGCGCAACGGAACGCTGCGTGGCTTAACCAGAATGTCGTCGCGGTCATCCGCTACGCCGAAGGCGACTGGCCGGCGGATGGTGAAACCGGCGTCCTCGAAACGGGGCCTGTTCCGCTCGACGCCTGGGCGATGTACTCCGGCACCGCAACCATGTCGAACCTGACGCCGGGCACGTCATACAGCTATCAGGTGCGCCTCTTCCCAGAATCAGACCCGGGAAGTTTCTACGAGACGAGCGAGGCTCGCGGCTTCCAGACCATGCCGAACGAACCAACGACCATCCGCTTCGGCTGGGCGGTCGGGCACGACCAGGGCGGCCTAGCGAAACCTTATCAACTGTATCACTGGTACGCGCAGCGTGATTACGACTTTGTCGTTCACCTCGGCGACTACATCTACACCGACCACGGGACGTCAGCGACAGCCCCCGCAACCACGACCGCGGGCTACTTGCTCGAATACCTCAACGCCAGCGATGACCGCTATATGCACGAGTTCACGCAGCACCGCGCGCTCTTTATGATGTGGGATGACCACGAGGTCTGGGATGCCTTTGGCAGCGACTGGCGCGATCCGCTCAACATGAATCCATCCGGAGCCGACCCGACTGTTACAGAATATGAATTGTTCATCCGCGCCAGGCTGGCATTCAACACATGGTTCTCCGACGGCTTTCTCGATCTCCCCGTGCCGGGCACGCAGGAGGCGGAGTTCACTGATCGGGAGTATTACCGATCGTGGCAGACAGCGAGGTGCAACTTCATCCTGCTGGACACACGCTCGTTCCAGGATGTCGCTGTGGGCACCATGATCGGCCCGGAGCAGAAGGCCTGGCTGCTCGATGAACTGGCGAGCAATACCAAGCCGTTCGTGTTCATGCTCTCGCCGAGCACGTGGGGTGATGTCATCTGGATCTTTGACAACTGGCATTACTCACCGTTCCGGGCGGAGCGCGACGCGATCGAGACCTTCTTTCAGGAGCAGACAAGCACGGGGTACATGTTCATCTTGACCGGCGACAGGCATGCGAGCTTTGTGCACACGCGATTCGACGAGTCGCGCATCATTTGTGAAGCGGATTCATGTCCGGCTTCGGCGAAAGCACTCTGGTGCTATGATCCTGCTGTCGAGGAATTGGACGGTGTCCTCTTCGCATCGATCGACGGCGCGGACCCTGATGTGCCGCAGTGGGCACACATGGGCGGTGAGGTCGTGGTCGATGAGACGACAGGTGAGGTCACCATCACGATCATCGACGCGGACGACGGCTCGGATATGTTCTCGCACACCTTCACGATCCCGTTCTGCCCAGCCGATCTGAACGATGATGGTGTGATCGGCCAGCCCGATCTCGGCATCCTGCTGGCAGCCTACAGCCTCAGCGCAGAGGGTGACATCGACGGCGACGGCGACACCGATCAGGCTGATCTGGGGCTGCTGCTGCAGGATTACGACACAGCCTGCCCGCGGTAGGTATTGCTGCGTGCAGGACGGTGAGCGACGAGCGTCAGACGACCTGCATCACAAACCCGCCGGAACACAGAGTATCCATGTAGTCATCCGGCGTGCAATGTGACTGGGCGAACGTGGATTCCATCGCACTCGTCGACACCCGCGTGTGACTGAAGCGATCACGCGCGTTGGTGACCACACTCAAACCGCGCGGCGAGACCGTATAGCGATGTACGCTGTCGGACGTGATGCGTCGCATCGGGCTGCGAGTCAACGCAGTCGGTTGCGTTCGGTGCGGATGCGTGCTCAGCCATAATGGCATGAGCGGGCGCACCGTCGAGATGAGCGCCTCATCCGCAGCATCAATCAGCGAGCGGTCTTCGTTCGGCGTCGGAGGTATCGGATCGTTCCACGTTATTAGCGTCATCGGCGTAGCGGCATGAGCATAGCGCGTGTGGCTGCCATCGCCGATCCGAGCTTGCAGATGGTATGTACCCTGAAGCCGTGGCGCCGTCCAACTGAAACTATGAAGACCGACCGCTTCGCCCGTGGCCTGCAGTATCTCGTTGTACACGATGACGCCCGTATCACCATTGAAAGGGTTGCGGTCATCATCGAGAAGCAACTCGATCGTCGCCTCGCTGTCGATGTCCTGGTAGCGGAAACTGATTTGAACGACATCGCCGGGACGCACGGGCTCGTCATCCGTGTCGAAAGCGATCAACCCGACGTCAGCCCACTGCGAGCCGGCATGGTTCACAGCGTCCCGCGCCCCCTCGCCGCCGTACGGCTGGCCGATTCCTGCACTCGGCCGATCGCCGCCGACAGGCCGGCTCCAGCAGTAGCCGGTTGTCTCGCGCTGTGGGTTCGGCGGGAGGTAGAAGTCGTCCGGAACGTACTCCTCACCATCGAACGCGCCCGATGCCGTATCGATCGTGCCGTGATACCACAAGTGCGTGTCGGAGTGTTCGAAGTCGTAACCGCCCGCCGATTCGAGCAAGTCTTCATCGAGTTCGAAGTCCGCTGCTCCCGCCACGGGTTCGCCGCAGAAGTCAAATGATTGACACCCGGAGCTTTGTTCAATCCGCCAGTAGTTGTCCCAGAAAACGACCGTCTCGGGCGTGATCATCGCCGCGTCACCGAAGTCCGGATAGGGGAAAGGCTCGCACACGCCGTCGACGGGATGCGGATCAAGCGTGGTGACATGATCGACCCACACGCCATGCTCGCCGAGGCCTTGCGCGATTTGGCTGATGAGCGCAGCTCCCCGACTGTGTCCGATCAGATGCAGCGGCAGCTCGGTGAGCGCTCCGGGTAGGCCGGCGAGGTCAGCAAGTAGATCAGGGTCCAGCAGCGCATCGACCACCGCATCCCCGACATCAACCGTGCTCCGCGTGTACCCGCCGAACGGCAGCACCCCGGCCAAATCGGTCCAGTCCAGCAGAATGAATATCTCCGGCGCATGTACCTGCGCATCGGTCAGGGGTGGGCCTGGAAGGTAGCTCGCGACCGCAGCATCGATCGGGCCGCCGTCATGTCCGGGATCGGTGACGGTCAGCGTGTACCCATATGGGTCCACATCCGCATTCGGCCGGTCGATGATCGTCTGTGCCATGGCCGTGACCCAGCCGTCGATCGCGCCGCCGAAACCATGTGTGATGAGTGTGACGCCCGAGAGCAGTCGCCGGGCTTCAAGGGGCTCCAGCGAGGGATCGCAGCAGGATTGCGACGAGAACGCCGGCCGGAATCGTCGATGCAGCGATACGTGGCGACTTGCAGTTCCCGATGCCCGGTCCTCGCGCATTTCTCGCTCCTCTCCGGCTCGGCGCGGTGCATTCTAGGCGCACCGAGGGTCGCTGTGCTGCGTCAGACTTGTGATCTGCCCCGAGTCTCGGTCCCGCCATGCGCATGATGGGTCGCGAAGATGGACCGGCTGTGGCTCGCCGCGCTGCTACCGGCCCAGTGCGAGCGCATCTCCACACTCATCGCGAATCCACGTTGCCGTCCAGCGCGTGTAGATCCTCGCGCCGCTTGCCAGCATGTGGCCGTAGTCGAGAAAACACGTCTCTGCGATACCCAACTCGCTGGCGCGTTCGCTTTCGAGTACATGGATGTCGCCCGGCATCCGCGCCAGTTCATCGAGTACCGCTCTGAATGACGCCCGCGCCTGCGGATACGCGCTGTCCCGCTTGTCGATGAACTTGTCTCGGAACGGCGGGTGGATCAACAGGACATGCAGCCCATCCTCCGTCGCCAGCGCGATCAACCTGCGGAAGTACTCGACGTTGCGTGCTTCTCCACTTCGACTGGGGTCGAAGCCGCGATATGCGTGATCGAGATCAGCCGACACATCCACATCTTCCGGGCCGAACTCCGGATCATCGGTGCGCCAAACGACTCGGCCGTCCTCGCCGATCGGCACGCTCCGGTCTCGCCGAAGCACCATTTCCTTAAGCAGTCGCCCGAGCGGTTTGCGCGCGTCGTACGTCCGCCACACCCAACCCGCAACGAGTGACAGGCGGTCCTTCCAATCAGGGGCGCCGAGTCGATCGGAAAGCGTTGCGAAGCGGCGAAACCGCTCCGAGATCGCTTGGTTGTCATTGAGGTTCCAATCCTCGATCGCGATCATCAAGACCCTCGCCTGCGACAGCTTCTCGCGGTTGCGAACGTAGAGCACGTACGAATCGTACGGCTCGCCTGCTGTCAGGCTCAGGTTCAGCACACTTCCGTGTGGCACGCCGAGCACCTCTTCCATCTCGGCGGGGATGATCGCATCGCGCGTTCGGCTGTTGCCGAGAATCACAACAACGGGGGAAGGTGCAGGCTCGATGACCTGCTCTTCGAGCACATCAACGATCCCCGACGGGCTTTTCGGGAACATCGACCACAGCCAATCCTGCCTCGCCATGCCGAACTCGACGACCGCGAGCAGCGCAAGGCACACCAGTAGGCCCCAGGGCCTCAGCCCGCGCAGGTCAAGCGAATCAGAACTGGAAATAGATAAACGGGACATCTTCTTCTACTCGGAGAATGATCAGAATCATCACAAGCGATGCGTACACCGCGCCGCGCATAAGCCAAGGCCAGTTGAGCATCACAGTGTGATTGCGTTTCAGGAACTGGGGAATGTCAATAAAGAGAAGCAGCGCCGTCATGCCCACGGGCAGCATCAGACTCGATGTTGAGATATCGCCCATGCCTCGCATCGAGACGATCCCGCCGATGACGGAGAAGGCGTTGCCAAAGTCCGATGCGCGGAAGAATATCCAGGCGAGCATGACAATGAACATCGTGAGCACCCAAGACGCGATCGTATGCACAAAGTCCAACGGCGAGTTGATAGTCGGCCGATCGGGCATCTTGCGCCCGCGCAGATAGAGCTTATGCAGCGCGAGCGTCACACCGTGCAACCCGCCCCAGACGACGAACGTCCACGCGGCGCCGTGCCACAGCCCGCCGAGCAACATCGTCAGCATGAGGTTGCGATAGACAAACCACTTCGGCCCGCGGTTGCCCCCGAGCGGGATGTACAGGTAGTCGCGCAGCCACGTCGACAGCGAGATGTGCCACCGCCGCCAAAAGACGGTGATATTCGTCGAGAAGTAGGGGTGATTGAAGTTCTCCATCAACTCGATGCCGAGCATTCGGCTGGCTCCGCGCGCAATGTCGCTATAGCCCGCGAAGTCGCCGTATATCTGCAGCGTGAAGAGAAAGACCGCGCGCATCAGCAGCGGCGCCGACATCCCCGCCGGGTTCGCAAACGCCGCCTCGACCTCGCCCGCGACGATATCCGCGATCACCACTTTCCGCACAAGCCCGATCAGAATGAGCAGCGCCCCCGATGACAACTGTTCGGCCGTGACATGCCTGCGCTTCGTGAACTGGGGAAGCAGGTGCTGCGCGCGTTCGATCGGCCCTGCGACAAGCTGCGGGAAGAACGCGAGGTACACGCCGTACGTCAGCGGACTGCGGATCGCCTGCACGCGCCCGCGGTACACATCAATCGTGTACGCGAGCGTCTGGAACGTGTAGAAGCTGATGCCCACGGGCAGGATGATCCGCAGGATCGGCAGGTGAGGCTCAAGGCCGACCGATGTGAGCAGCATCCCAGCCGAGTCAACGAAGAAGTTGAAGTACTTGAAGAACCCGAGAATGCCCAGATCCGTACACAGGCTCACAAGCAGCAATGCTTTGCGACGCCGACCCGTGGCGTTCTCCATGAGTCGTGCGACGGTGTAGTCGACGATCGTCGAGAGCCAGATCAGGCCGAGGAAGCGCCAGTCCCACGCGCCGTAGAAGACGTACGAGGCGATGAGGAGAAGGAGATTCTGTCCGCGCATCGGCAGGCGGTGGTACAGCAGGAACACCACCGCGAAGAACAGAGCAAACTCCACCGTGTTGAAGAGCACCTACATCTCCGTTTCGATCGCATGCCCGTAAAGGCCCGCCCAAGTCGGACGGATGGCGTGCCTACATACCACACACGACCGTCGCCGAGCAAGTCCGCAGCGCGCCGATGTCCTGGGTCCTATCGGCCCACCGCCGCTTCGCCTTCAGTTGGTGTCGTGCCGGGCAAGTGCCCGATCACCCGTCGAACTGGGCGAGCAGGATGCCCAGGTCTGTTGCGTTGACCTCGCCATCCCCATTCAGGTCCGCACGCTCGTCGTAGTGAGGATCACCTTTCAGAAGCGAGTACGTCGCCAGCAGGATCGCCAGGTCGAGCTGGTCCACGCTTCCGCTGCCATCCAGGTCCGCGCTGCCCGGCACCGGGATACTTAGAAAATCAAGCGTATGCAGGTGATCTCGCCGCGCCGTCTCGTCCAGGCTCACGGTTTCGCTGATCTGCCCGCCCCACCAGAGCATCGGCGTCACGTGCACGGAAAGCCCGTCCGATGACGTGCCGTGATGGCTGCTGAAACGAATCTCACTCGGCTGGACGACCAGCGACACGCTCTCCGTCGCGGGCGGAAGGACAGCAGCTTCGTGCGCAATCGTGCCTCCGACGCTGACCGTCATCGCCACGCCTGAGCCGTCACCCGGGTCGCTGAGCGATACAAGCACCGCCGATCCGCGCAGCCAGTACAACCGATCGCTCGACAATGTTCGCTCCGTTGCGCCCTCCCGCACGATCGTGGCGAGCAGTCGATGTTCCTCGATGTCCGCGGACAGCTCGATGTAGTTGGCAGCATCGCCCCACAGCGTTGCGAGCGGGGCAATTGTGGTGATCTGGGTTGTCGAGTCCCAACTGTCATCGGGAACCTCACCCGCGAGCGTGATCGACCACGCGTTGTCACACGCGAACCCAGCCACGGACGCGATCTCATCGGGATATGTCACCCCGCCCGGCGTCTCGGCTGGAGCAGGTTCGAGCGGATATCCCGGGAAGCCCACGCCTTCGATCAGGCAGTCCAAGGCAAGAAACAGATCCTGGTCATCCGGCTGCGTCGAGCCGCCGAACAGCTTGTACCGCAGCGATGCGCCGGGCTGCACGGTGTATCGGTCGATCGCCGTGGCGGGCATCCATGTGTCCATCACATGGGTGACGATCCCACGTGTGGTGAGCGTGTTGCTGCTGCCCTCGCTGAGTTCGACGGTCAGCCTGCCGGTCTTTGCATCCGTGCCGTTGAGCACCCACCACCGCGATGCGACGCCATCCGTGCCGAGGATCGCGCCGAGGTCCGTTTCGCTGCCGATCGGCTTGAGCGCGCCGATGTACGTGCTGGTATCCCAGCGCGTCGCGCCGATGTGGAAGACAGGCCCGGCGCACGGCGGCTGAGGCTCGATCGGCTCGCCTTCGTACTCCCATTGCCCCAGTCCATCCTGCGAGAGCGCGGTGATCTCGCCGTTGGCTGCCGGCAAGATGATCGGCGCATCCACGCCGCGCTGGAGTCCGCCCGGACCTACGCAGAACGGCTCGCGCACGACCCACTCCGGGATCGCCATGCGCCTGACGCCGAATGAGTTGATGAAACTATCTGAGTAGATGTGCTCGCCGTGGATGCAACCGGTCGCGCCTTTCGCTTCGTGCGACCAGCACTGTCCCCAATACTCGCCGTCCGGTGAGAAGAGCGTCCGCCGAGCCCAGTCGTCCGGCGGCTCGCTGGCCTGACTGAATGGGCTGTACCGCGAGACGTAAGGCCCGCCAAGCTCCGGCGTCGGCGTGCGAATCAAGAAGCACTCACTCACCGTGCCGTTCGCCAACGCTTGACCATACACGAACTCCGTTCGCGGATGCGACGGCACATCATCGCCCACCGGCTGCACGCGCATGAGTTGCTCACTACATATGTCCGCACCGACAATCAACCCGCCTGGAATCGGTGTCGGAGCACACCCGACGAACTGGTTGCCCTCCGTCCCGGGGCGAGTCTCACAGCGGTCGATCGAGGGCCGTGAATCAGTCCATGCATCATCACGTACGCCTTGGTGTGAGTCGTACCGGCGCGATCCGTGATAGTCCTCCTGTGCGGTCCATCCCCAGTTGGTGTATGCGTCATCGGCGCGCGTCGAGCTGACAACGCGGTTCTTGTCCAGGCCGTCGCCGATTGCCGTGATGACGCGCAGCCCGCCTGATGAGAACGGCACCACGCCCGCCACATGTGCGTGCTCGCTCATCAGCCCGCTCGCAGCCTCGTGCGCGATAACCGTCGGTTCCAACACCCACAGCGCCCCGACTGCCGATCGCGTTGCGCGGAACATGTACGTCCGCCCGCCGCGCGCGCCAGCGTTGTACCGGTAGTCGGTCCCCACGAAGTACGCCTCCAGCGGGTCCGGGCCGGCCTGCATCGGCCACCAGTTCTGCATCGTCCACTCTCGACCGCGGTCCTTGCCGATCTCAATCTGTTCATCCTCGAAGAGAAGTTCCCACGTCTGCCCCTGGTCGGTGGACACCACGATCGCCGTCGCAATCGCGAACCAAAGCCCTTCCGGGGGGAGATAGTCGTGATACACCGTGCACATCAGAACGATCAGCCCGTGGCAGATGGCGCCCGCGTTCGGCCGATACGCGTAGTCAGGGAACTGACCCTGCAAGATGTCCGGGAACGTGCCCTCGCCGATCAGCGTGCGGTTCCGCCCCACGCCGGTCTGTTCCGCGGTGAAGATGTCATCGCCCGCCACGGTGAACACGTCGATGATGTACGACCCCTGCTCGTAGAGCACCAGGAGCGGCGTGACACCGTCGTGATCCAGACCGGAGGCGAGCAGCAGCGTGCTGTTGTTCGTGGTGCGGATCGTCTCGACGATCGGCGCCGATGCGAGCAGGCGCGGCCCTGTGTAGCGGGGTTGGTTCTCGACCACCGTGTTGCCGTCATCATCGCGCGTGATGGCCGATCGGGAGAAGTTGAAAGAGAGCTCGGGCGACCCGATGAATGTCCCGTCAAAGACAAAGCCCAGCGGATCGTCATTTCGTCCGTCATCGGTGCGCGTCGCGCCCTGGACAGGCTGCAGCGCACAGGCGACCACAGCGATCAATCCAGCAACGGCGCATGGGCGTATGGGAGGCTTCATATCAAGCAGTAGTCGTCGCATCGCTGCCTGTGGTTTCTTGGCGTTTGCGCGCATTGGCTGAAAAAAAGGTACGGACGGCACCTCGCAACGATGATATGCCGTCCACTCCGCCGCAGCCATGACGCACATATCCACCAGTGTTTATTTATAGGACGCCCGCTCGGTCGCAGGCTCACAGCCGGGCTGTTGGGCAGGGCTCAGGCGTGCTCGCTGCGGTTAGGAACACGATCGCGCACGAACGCCCGGGCGGCGTGGTCAGCCTCGAGCACGTCGGCAAGCGATGCGATCGGTTGCGTCGGAATGGCGCTGAGCGCCTCGACAATCAACGTCGTGATCTCGCCAAATGTGATGCGCCGATTCAGGAACGCATCGACCGCTGCTTCATTCGCGGCGCTGAGCACGGCGCCGGCTGTGGATGCGCCCATGCTGATCACGTCGTACGCCAAGCCCAGTGCTGGGAATCGTTCATGGTCAGGCGGATGGAAGTCGAGCCTGCGAAGCTGCGTCAGGTCGAGTTGCTCGGCCGTACCCGTGGGCCGATGCGGATACGTCAGGGCGTATTGGATCGGCGTACGCATGTCAGGCGTGCCGAGCTGAGCGATGAGCGAACCGTCGCGGTACTCGACAAAGGAGTGCACGATGGACTGGGGATGAATCACAACGTCGATTTGCTCGCCCGCGAGGCCGAAGAGCCAGTGCGCCTCAATGACCTCAAGGGCTTTGTTGATGAGCGATGCGGAATCGACGGTGATCTTGTCACCCATGTTCCATGTCGGATGGGCGAGAACTTGCTCGACGGTGGCGAGGCGGATCTCGTCGGGAGCAGCGTCGCGGAGCGGGCCGCCGGATGCTGTGAGGATGATGCGCCGCACATCGTCGTGGACATCGCAAGGCGGGCAATACGGCGACGCAGCGGTCTGAAGGGCCTGCCAGACCGCGGAGTGTTCGGAGTCGACGGGCAGGATGCGCGCCCCCGTTCGTCGAGCGAGCGGAATGACGAGCGGACCTGCCGCAACGAGCGTTTCCTTGTTGGCGATCGCCATGTCGATGCCGTGCTCAAGCGCAACGACCGTCGCGCCAAGTCCCGCAGCACCGACGATCGCCCCGAGCACGATGTTGGTTTCCGTGGCGAGCGATCGGACAAGCGCCTCAGCAGCATCGTCGCCGCTGTGGATCGTTGCCCCTGGAAGCGCATCGCGTGCCGCAGCCGCTGCCTTGTTGTCGCAGAGTGCGATGTGCCGAACGCCCAACCGCTGGGCCTGTTCGACGATCTTCGCCCAATCCTTGTTCGCCGCGAGGCCGACAACCTGATAGCGCTGCGATGCAGTTCTGTTCAGGTGTTCGATGACGCGCACCGCGTTCGAACCGACCGAGCCGGTGGACCCAAGCAGGATGAGGCGCCGCGGGGGTGGTTTGAGCGGTGGGTCGGACATGCGCATCAGCGTACCGCGAGGCAGCACGACATGCCCGACGGGTCGTGATGTTAAGCAGGCGATGTGTCAGCAGCAGACGCATCAGTGGGTTGCCCAGCGGTCGGCTTGACGGTTTTGCGCCCGCTGCGTTTTCTGGTTGTCGATGTCTTCTTCCGCTCGCCCTGTGGCTTCTTCGTCGTCTTGGTGCGGCGCTTCTTCTTGGTCACCGGCGCTGCATCGGTACTGGTCTGGACGGCGGGTTCGACGGTCTCAGCAGGCGGCGCAACTTTGGTCTTTCGACGCCTGCGCGTCTTCTTGACAGTCGGCTTGGCTTCATCGGTCGACTCGGCGTCGTGCGGCACAGCCTTGTCCGACGCTTCGACAGCAGATGGGTCCGGCTTTACTTCCATCTGCTCGGAAGCGGATGCATTGGTCGATGCGGGTTTGCGCCGCCGTCGCCGCCGCCTGCGCGACGATGATGCGGGCTTGTCATCACCGCTCTCGACGGCCTGCTCGCTCGGCTCGGTTGATTCGGTCGGCGAGGTTGCCGGCGGAAGATCGCCGTTGCGGTCAGCGGGCGGAACGTCGTCGGCTGGCGGCGACTCGTCGTGCAACAGCGCGTTGTCCGTCTGCTGCTCAGCACTCTGGGTCTTCTTGCCTCGCCGACCACGGCGTCTGCGCCGTCGACGGGTCGATGTCTCAGCACCGGCTGGATGCTCAACAACCGTCTCACCAGTCGGCTCGGCTGACACATCGGCTGGCGCTTCGTCTTCGATCGGGGCGTCCGGTGCATCGGTGCCTTCACTCTGCGCCGCAGGCTGGCCGGACTTCTTGCGCCGCG
Source organism: Phycisphaerales bacterium (assembly GCA_023135165.1). Taxonomy (GTDB): domain Bacteria; phylum Planctomycetota; class Phycisphaerae; order Phycisphaerales; family JAGLTS01; genus JAGLTS01. The sequence goes on from JAGLTS010000050.1 coordinate 33,395, forward strand.
ATCGCCGACGTCGCTTGCGACCGGATGGAGCAGGCGATTCCTCTGGCGCTTCCGCGGATCGCACCAGTTCGTCAATCGACTCGGTCGGCTCATCCGTCAGCGTCTCGGCGGTGGATTCCCGCATTTCCTCGATCTGCTGATGGCGCAGGATGCGAAGATCACTGGGCGGCCTGGGCCCCGGCAGTCGTTCCAGATTGATGTCCGCGCCTCGCGCATCGTATGCGTAGTAATCCACGCGATCCGACGGAATGTCCTCGGATACCCGCACATCGATCGTCTTGCCGGTGCGTTGTTCGTAGAGACTCAGGCGCGTGCGTTGCGATGACAACATTTCCGACGCGACGTGCGGCGACACAGCCATCTCGACGCGCTGCACCACATCCACATCCAGCAGCGCCGCGAGGTGGCGCATCGCATCGAGCGACACCGTCTCCGCCCGTTTGACGTGCCCCGTCCCATCGCAACGCGGGCAAGGCGAGTGCTGCGAGCGCAAGATGCCGCCTCGCATTCGCTGGCGGGTCATCTCGATGATCCCGAACTGGCTTGTGCGGAGGATCTTCGTCCTGGCGCGGTCTCGTTTCAGATACGACCGGAAGCGCTCTTCGACGGTGGCCTGGTGCTCGCGCGATATCATGTCGATTAGATCGTTCACGACTAAGCCGCCGAGGTCGCGCAGGCGAACCTGACGGGCGATCTCGCGGACGGCTTCGAGATTCGTTCTGTATGCGGTCGTCTCCGCATCCCTGCCGAGCTTACCGCGACCGCTGTTCACGTCGATCGCGACGAGCGCTTCGGTCTGCTCGATGACGAGGCTCCCGCCTGATGGAAGCGGTACGGTCGGCGACCTGATGTCAGCGATCTGCCGCTCGATGCCGAAGCTGTGGAAGATCGGCGTGGCGCAATCGTAGTACGCAAGCTCAGGCCCGCTGCGCGGAGCGACCACGCGGAGAAAAGCGTCGATGCGCTTCAGCGCAGAGATATCATCAATGACGATGCGCGTGACATCTTTGCTCAGGACATCACGGATCGTGCGGATGAGCAGGTCCGACTCGCTGTAGAGTTCCCGGGTTGCGCCGCCTTGCCCCCGCTGGCGCTGCATGTCCTTCCACAGGCGCTGAAGGAACGCCAGATCCCGCTTGAGTTCCGCTTTGGTTCGATCCATCCCCGCAGTGCGCAGGATGAAGCCGAAGCCCTCCGGCGTGTCGAGCGAGTCGAGGACCTTGCGCATGGCTCGGCGTCGGTCCTCATCCTCGACGCGGCGCGACACACCCAGGTTCTCCATGTTGGGCATCATGACGAGGTATCTGCCGGGAATGGACAGGTAGCTCGTCAATGTCGGACCCTTTGTCCCGATGCTGTCCTTGAGCACCTGGACGAGGATCTGCTGGCCCTTCTTGAGCGCATCTTGGATGGGCGGCCTGGCGCGCCGGGGCGTCTTCTTCCCAACGCGTTCGGTGGTGTCGGCGTCTTCGCCAGGGAAGTACTTCGGGTGCAGATCGGAGATGTGCAAAAAGCCGTTGCGCCCGACCGAGAAGTCGATGAACGCAGCTTGGATCGCCGGTTCGACGTTCACCACCTTGCCGGTGTAGATATTGCCGACGTGTGTCTGCGCGGATGCGAGTTCAACGTAGAGTTCTTCGAGACGACCGTCTTCGACGATCGCGATGCGGCATTCATCTTTGGCGACCGCATTGACCAACATGATTTGTTCGGGCACAGAAGGTTCCTCTTGCCATGTGGCGAAGAGACTGCCCGCCGCGCGGTCCGGTCCGGCGCGCCCGCTGGTGCGGGTCGTGATATCGCCGGTCTGGGTCACGAGTGTGAGTCGTTTGAGTGACCACCCTGTTCGGATCGCGGGCGGCAGCACGGCGGAAGGTGTGATGCGACGCGGGCGCCAATTCAGCCGTCGAATTCCGATGCCTCGCCGCCAGTGCGGCAAGGCCGGGCTGAACTCGCCTCTGCATTCGCAACCACCCGCCTGCTTCGCCGGGTGTGATTCGGTTCTCGATGAGGGCAAAGCACCGTGCTCGACCCGCATCGTGACAACATGCATTCACCGATGCCCCGACCAAACGCCGGAAGACATCGAATCGGGTCGCCTCAGCCCTTCAGCCGAGCGCCCGCCGAGCGAGCCTGTGCTCTACTCACGGATCATCCTATACACCAAACAGAGGCAGGACAACCCGCCTTGCCGTCCGGACCATCACCGCGAGTCCGTCTCAAAGACATCCGGCACAAGCTCCCGCGTCGCTTTCCGAAGGTGGGTGAGCACCTGGTGTGACGAATCAAACGACCCCACCTTCCGCGCGAGACGCTCGCATACCCCAACATCGACACTTCGGATCACCTGCTTGACCCGCGGAATGCCGGCCGGCGTGATCGACAGGTTCCGCAGACCAAGCCCGATCAGCAGCATCGTATAGTCCACCTCGCCCGCCAGCTCACCACAGAGCGAAACCGGGATGTCAAAACGCTTCCCCGCCTTCACCGTGGCGCGGATCAGCCGGAGGATCGCCGGATGAGCCCCGGTGTACAGATTCGCCACCCGTTCGTTGGTCCGGTCCACCACGAGTGTGTACTGGATCAGGTCGTTGGTCCCGATCGAGAAGAAGTCAGCCTCCTGTGCGAACGTGTTGGCCATGAGCGCAGCCGAGGGCGTCTCGACCATCATGCCCACCGGCACATCCCGATCGAACGGGATTGCTTCATCCTCCAGATCCTCCATGACATCACGGAGGATCATCTTCGCCTGGCGGAACTCCTGTGTGCTACAGATCAGCGGGAACATGATCCGCACATCACCCTCGATCGAGGCTCGCAGGATCGCGCGGAGTTGCTGCTTGAAGAGCGGCAGGTGCTGCAGGCAGTACCGGATCGATCGGCATCCCAGAAACGGGTTGCGCTCGGGCTCGCGCGCTTGAGCCTGCGTGTACTTGTCCGCGCCGAGGTCCAACGTGCGAATCGTGAGCGGTAGGCCTCGCAGCCGGCGCAGGGCGTCACAGTATGCCTCGTAGTGATCGTCCTCAGTCGGCTCGACGTCGCCGCCCGTGAGATACAGGAATTCCGTGCGGTACAGGCCGACGCCTTCCCCTTCGTTGGCGAGCAGGCCATCCACCTCGTGAGGGAACTCGATGTTGCCGTGCAGGTGAATCCGTGTGCCATCGGTCGTCTCAGCGACCAGGCACGCGACCTTCTTGAGGGACTGAACGAAGCGCTCGTGCCGCTCGCGGAACTGCTCGTACTGGGCGACCGTCTGCGGATCGGGATCGAGGATGACAATGCCCCGGTCGCCGTCGACGATGACCGCCTGGCCCTCGCTGGCATGCTTTGTGACATTCTCCAGGCCGACCACTGCGGGAATGCCCAGCGCGCGAGCGAAGATCGACGTGTGGCTGGTTCGTCCACCCGCATCCGTAGCGAATGCCTGGACCTTGTCGTTCTTCAGCCCGGCCGTCTGGGAAGGCGTCATGTCGCGCGCGATGACGATGACCGGTTCGGTGATCTCCAGGAGTCTGCTGTGGTGCTCCCCGATGAGGTGGCGGAGGACTCGATGCTCCATGTCCCACACGTCATCCACCTTGGTGCGGAACGCATCCGTGGTCATCGCCCGGAATCTGGTGACCAGATCGTTGAACGCCTGGGTCAGGGCGTGCTCAGCGGAGATGTGCTCCTCGCGGATTCGCTGGCGGATCGGTTCGATCAGCGTTGGGTCGCTGAGCATGCCTAAGTGAAAACCGAAGACCTCAGCCGTCTCCCTGCCCAGCGTCTCCCGGGCGGTGTCCATCTGCTGCCGGAGTTCCTCAGCCGAAGCCTCAAGCGCCTCGTCGAGCCGGCTGACCTCCGCATCCGCAGCCTCAGGCGCGATGGTCCGGCGGGCAATACGATGGCCTTCCTCCTCGACGAGGAAGGTTCGGCCGATAATCACGCCCGGCGAAACCGGAATGCCCTTGAGCACATCCACTAAAAGTCCGTCCTGCTGCCTCACACGGCGGATTCACGCAACCACCGCCCGGAGGATCCGACACCCATCAATCCCGTCACATCGCTGCCAGTGTAACGGCTCGCACGGAACGCTGGTGTGTGAATCTGGGGGGCTTCGATCCCGTAACACTGTGGCGCGATGGTGGCGAACCGCCCGTATCTCGGCCCCGACCGCCCCATCACCCGTCATCCGCCGCTTGCCGTTCCTCACCAATCGCCCGTTCCCAAGCCTGGATGGCTATTTCGACGAAGATGCAGGTTCGCGCGACCGACAATCTTGACAGTCCGGCGGCCGTAACCCACCCGACGACCAGGCCGGCAAAGGACTATCATTCCCCACCATGCTCGCCTCACTTGAAGGAATCTGGCACTTCCTGCTGCTGATTATCGGCTTCGGCTTGGTGATCTTTATTCACGAGCTAGGCCATTTTGTGGCGGCCAAGTTCGTCGGGATCAAGGTGTTACGCTTCGCGATCGGCTTTGGGCCGGCGGCGTTTTCGTATCGGCGGGGCGTCGGCCTGGTGGCGGGATCGACCGATGCCCGTGTGCGAAAACGCGTGCGGAACCACCTGCAAGGCACCGGCCTGGTGCCTACGGAGGCGGGTCGTGAGCCGTCGCAGGCTGTTCAGGAGCGAGCGCTCGACACGCTGGGCATCGCTGAGACCGAGTACCGCTTCAACTGGGTCCCGCTCGGCGGCTACGTGATGATGCTCGGCCAGGACGACCTCCAGCCGGGCGATGCCCCCATTGACAATCCACGGAGCTTCTCCAGTCGGCCGATCGGTGCCCGCATGTTCGTCATCTCGGCGGGCGTCGTGATGAACATGGTTCTCGCCGCAGCGCTCTTTATCGTCGTCTACATGACGGGGATCAACGCCGCGGCACCTCGCATTGGTGCGGTCCACCCCGAAGGCGTGGCCGCGCAGGTGCATGCCCGCAATGCCGAAGCGCTCGGCGTCGATGAGATCGGTCTGCAACCGGGCGATCGGGTTCTCCGCGTCAATGGGAAGCCCGCCGACGCGTACAAGGACCTCGCCATCGCCGTCGCCATGGCCGAGCGGGACGGCCTGATCGAGCTTGCCGTCAAACGCGAAGGCATCAATGAACCGCTCCTCTTCGAGCTGAAACCCGAGGTGGATGGCGGGACGAATCTGCTGGATGTCGGCGTCGCATCCGCCTCGACAAACCAACTCATCCCCGAGATGTGGGACAGCCCGCAAACCGTTGAGGCTATCCTCGCGCCGATGGGCCTCGATACGCTGCGGCCTGGAATGCGTCTCGGCGGACTGGATGGGCAGGCCGTTCACTTGTTCAGCGACATCCGACCGATCGTCGACGCATCCGCCGGCCGAGCGCTCACCGCCGTCTGGGAAGATGACCAGGGCCGGATCGAGCGTGACCTGTCGCCCGAGCCGCAGTTGCAGCGAGGCTCGGTCGTCCTGGCGGGCGGTGCTCGGCAAGGCCTGACGCACTTGCTCGGCCTGACACCGCTCATGGGTATCACCGCGGTCAACAACGAGAAGAGCGGCCTGCTCGCCGGCGACGCCTTTGTGCGGATCGGCGATCTCGCTTATCCAAATATTGCTGAGGGCATCGGCACGATCCGCGCTGCGAAGGGCCGGCGCATCAACATCACGGTCTTGCGCGATGGTGAGCTGATCGACCTCACCCCGAGGGTTCGTCGCAACGGCACCATTGGCTTCCTCTCGGCAGAACTGATCGACGAGGCGCGCATCAGCACCATCCCCGCTGAGTTCGATCAGACTGACGAATCGACAATCCCAGCCGCTGCCCGGCTCGACATCCTGCCCGGATCGCGCATCGTTGCTGTGGATGGCGCGCCGGTCGAGTCCTTCGCCGACGTGCGCCGTGAACTGCGCGCAGCGACAACACCAGCGAGCGTTTCCGACGAGGGCGCACAGGTCACACTGTTGCTCGAACTGCTTGTTGACAGTCCGGCCGGCGACCAGCGACCGACGGAACAACTCGCATGGGATCTCACGCGCGCCGACGTGGCGCAGCTCCATGACCTGGGGTGGAACGCGCCTCTCGCAAGCGGCATGTTTCAGCCGGAGCTTACGCTGCTCAAGGCGTCAAGCCCGATCGAAGCCGTCGAAATGGGGCTTGTCGAAACGTGGGAAATGCTCGTGATGACCTACCTGACGCTCGATCGGCTCATCGTCGAACGGACGGTCAAGGTCGAACACCTCAAGGGGCCGGTCGGCATCGCTGAGCTTGGCACGAAGTTCGCGGGTGAGGGATTCATCCACCTGCTGCTCTTCCTTGCGATGATCAGCGTCAACCTCGCGGTGATCAACTTCCTCCCGATCCCGATCGTGGATGGCGGGCAGTTTGTGTTTCTCGTGATTGAGAAGCTCAAAGGATCGCCCGTGTCCGTCGGGATTCAGAACGCCGCCACGCTCGTCGGTCTGGTGCTCATCGGCGCGGTCGTGCTCATCACGTTCTACAACGATATGGCCAACCTGCTGAGCGGCATGTTCGGCTGATCGAACCCCCACGACCCCCACATCACCCCGGCAAGCCGGCAGGTCACGACATGATCGACCGGTATCGCTCCGCCATCGCCTCCAGGCTCGACGGGATGATCCGAACCTCGCCGACGACGGTGATGAAGTTCGTGTCGCCCGACCAGCGTGGCACGAGGTGCACGTGCAAATGCCCCGGCAAGCCCGCACCGGCGGCACGACCCTGGTTGATACCAATGTTGATGCCGTGCGGGTTCAGCGCCCGCTCGATCATGTCGGAGGCCCGGCACGTCAGTCGCATCAGCGCGCATTGCTGCTCGACTGTGTAATCCGTCAGCGCCGGCCGACCGTCACCCAACGCCGCGAGCAGGTGGCCGTTCGAGTATGGGAAGCGGTTCAGCAGGATGATGCCGTCGTCATCGCGGTACAGGACGTGGTTCTGCTCATCCTGCTCCGGATGCGCCCAGTAGTCCGCGAGGAACGAGCTGACATCTGTGGTGAGCGCCTGCTGCTTCTCCGCCTCGCCGAGCGCTTCGAGGTATTCCAGTCGCCAGGGTGCATGCAGCGCGTCGTGTGCCATAGCTGTAAGGCTACCCGTTTCATCACGTTTTTGTGTCGGCGGAGCGTTTTGCGGAATCCGCTGAATCTTTTTCACAACGTGCGCACGGGCTTCTGGCGGGGAGCGTTTTCAGCGTGACCCTCGATTCCAGATCGTGAGGCGGGTTCAGAGTCTGCCGAGCGGCGTATATGCGCACAGGGTGTAGACATGTGCTTGGAAAAGCGGTGCGGTTTTGAGCGATTTCGAAGCGTTTTCGCGCGGTTTGGATCAGTTTCAGTCAGTTTCGACGCAGTTTTGGCCGGTTTTGGAGCGTCCGGTTTTTGGTTATTGCGCACACTGATTGACATCACAATCGCAGCCTATTAGCCCGGCACGCGTTTTGCTCGGGGGCCGGTCTCAACTCGGACAGCGGACGCGCCAGGGTCGACTTGGGTCCACCTGGGTCGAGGTGGGCGGTGCGGGAAGTTGCTTCGAGATCTCAGCGATTGGCTGGATCGGAAAGGTCGGTTTGGGTCGAAGAAGCCCTCGTATTGCAGACGGCGATCACTCGATCACAAGCCATGTCATGCCTCGCGGCTCCACGGTAACCGGTAGCTCCACGCAATAGTCACGGCCAAGCCGCACCGTCTCGGGGGCTGCTCCCTCGCGCGAGATGCGCGCCGTCTCCGTCAGGCCGGTGTAGTACAGATTGACACGGACCGACTTCTCCACACGGCGCTCAAGCGGATTGAAGACGACCAGCATGGCCTTGTGTTTCAGTTGTGGGTTGACGTGCAACATCCAATCAATATCCCGTCCGTCGGCACGTCGGCCGTGCACAACGTCTGACTCAAGAATGTCGCGATACTGCTTGAACCAGTTCACCCACTCCTTGACGAGTTGCATGGTCTCGTCGCCGTCAAACAGTCGCGGACCGCGGTAGCATGCCTGCACACCCAGCGCCAGGTTGCTCACGAGCATTCGCTCGTAATGGTCGAGATGGTCGCGCAGCGGTTCGATCGTCGCCGCCGCCCCCCCGCCGTGGTACTGCGTCAGCGGCACGAACATCCACCCCATACTGGGGGTCTTCTCCCATGTGCCGTCGAAGATGTTCTGGTGCGTGTGGATGACCTGCTGGGGGCGAGGCAGAGACCAATTTGTTTCGCGGTAGCCCATTCCGGATTTGTTCGAGCCGCTCAGGTAGTACCAATCCGGCACGTTCAGATAGACGCCATTACCTCGGCACCACTTGTAGTAGTCGGTAATCATCCGCCATTGGCTCCAGCGCGAGTCGTCGTAGCCGCGATGACCGGGGTGGTGGGATGCGGTGCAGGCGTCTCCGGGATATGAGCCGTCGTGCTCAAGCAGAGCAAAGCCGGTCTTTTCATAGAATTGATACAGCTTCCGGAAATAGTCCTGGCCCCACTCGCTGCCGAGGCACGGGGAATTCCCGAACGTAGGCCGTTGTCCTTCAGGCATGACGACGTCGTGCCCGCCGCTTACGCGTCGCGACGCCAGCAGCGAGTAGCCGCCAATCTCGACGCCTTTCTCACGGGCGTAGTCGGCGTAGCGCGTCATTTCCGCCAGATAATCGTCGCTTTCGTTTTCAATGTTGAAACCGCTGCCGAATGTGAGAATCACCATCTCGAAGCCGACCTCGGCGCATTGATCGATCGCGCTCCTGACCGTGTCCCAATCCGCGTAGCGCACATGCATCATCAGCGGGTTCTCGGTAACCCACGGCGAGATCGTACGGTGCATTTTGCGAACGGCGAGCCCGTTGCGCTCGCGCTCGGTCGAGTCGAAGACCAACTCGAATGCGTGGAACGACTCGAAAACGCCGCCCGGATCGATCAACTGCGCGGGGCCCAACTCGGGTCGGACCTCGAGCAGGCATGGCGAGCGGCGCAGATAGTTAACCTGCGTCTTGTAGTCTGGGTCGGAAACCCAGTGCACCGATTTGCGCATGGCGTTGTGGTAGGTCATGCCCGCGAAGGCGTAGTCCGTCTGTACATGGAGATTCGGCCGGGGAAAGGGTATGCCGCGGTCCTCGACATGTGAGGAGTATTCCACCGTGGCCAGGATCTCGCTCGTGAAGCGATCAATCCGTATAGCGCGGTCGCTTTCGTTGCGCACAGTGATCCACTTGCTGATGCAGGGGAGGCCATCATATAGCTCGTAGTGAACCGAAACACGGACGCGTTTCAGATACTCCAACTCTTGACGAGCTGCTGCGAGCGCCCCGTCCGTCAGGCCGCTGTATGCGGCGAATCGCAAGATACGAAGCCGCGCCAGTTCTCCGGACTGAGCAAAATCGCTGTCGCCGCCGAATTGATCGAGCTTGCCGACGCGCACGGCCTGCGGATCGTCGAGCGGCGTTTCCAGGAGGATTGTCTGGCAGGTTTGCCAGCCACCGCCCTCTGGCCTCGCTTCGCAATACACGGCGTGATCCTCGACGCGAAGCCGAAGCGTCCACGGGAGAGAGTTGTCGAGCTTCTGGCGTTCGACGGACACGAGGGTTTCACCACGACCGTCCCAGACGCTGATCATCGGTGCGTTGTCGTCGCTGCTTTCGCCCGGGCGCAGATTGATCTTAATGGTACGGTCCAGCCAAACAAGCGCAATCCCGGGGCCCCAACTCGCGCTGCGGTCGGTTCCCGTGTCGATCTCCGCTTCGACCAGTCGCGTGCCGGCGGGTAGAGAACGCTCGACGAACACACAGGTATTCGCCGGTGTGTAGATCTCGCCAACCTTCCCCTCGTTCTCGAACGAACTGCGCTCATGCGCCTCAGAGGCATGCACGCGCCAGGCGTCGGTCAGCTCATCGAAGCGATCCGTGAGCAATTCGATCCGGCCGACATTGCTCGCCCGAGGCGATTCGCGCAGTGTATCGAGTGCGGGCTCGGCAAACTGATAGTCCATCCGTAAGTGCACGCCGACCGGTGGCCAGAGTGCATCCGGCGCATGATGGCGCACTCGCTTCCAGGCGAGACGTTCCATCGGCGCGCCGACCTCAAACGCGGTGAACTGTAACGCGCGCGGATCTGACCGGAGCCTTGGTACCCACGTCGGATCGAGGTACGCATAGTTCGGCTGGCCCTTGAGTCCGCCCACCTCGTAGCGCTCGCCGTCGATTTCGATGATGGCCTCCGGCTTCACGCCTCGCAGCAAGGCCTGGCCGGTCGTGAGATGATCCAGACCGATTGTGGCGGCGTTCGGCGCGAGACGGAATGTTCGACGGATAAGGCCATTGCTCAACGCGATCTCGCCCGCGTGTTCACCCCGGTAGACGCCAGCGGTGTACGGCGAGCCATCGATCAGCCAATCAGGCTGCGGTCCTTCACTCCAGACTGGCTCCGTGGGTAACACAGGTGTCGCGTAAGCCGCCGCTTGCTCACCAGCTGTTTGCCCTCGCGCGTCGGCCAATAACAGACCCAAAACCAATAAGACCGAAAATATGAAAACCCAAATCCGCGGCCGCTCGAATGCTAAATCGAACACTGTTGAACTCCTGCTTCTGTGCAGTCTATAAGAGTCTGTTTCCCATTTGTCGTCTTGACCATTGCCATTCAACCGGAGCCAGCTACTCGACAACCGTAGCACATGGCAGGTTCCGCCGCAGTGCGTCCCTCGTCGCGTTTGATCCCTTGAGTCTCACCGCGTTGAAGCCGGAGAGGGACTTCCGCCAAGGCTCCGCACAGCTTGGGATGAGCTTCGCCGCCGCAACGCGCCATGCTCGGCTGCGCGACCTACTCATGGTGCAACTTCAGCGGCTGTACGGCAAACGTGCTGCGAGGTTGCTTGGGTGGGGGGGTCTGCTGCGGTTAGTTCGCGGGGACGCAGCGGCGCTGTGACCAGGTGCGGAGTGCGTCGACCTTCTCACGCATTGTTACGGACAGCGGAGGTGACTCGTTCACCGCGGCGAGCATGTGCTGCGTTGTGAGCGCTGCATTTGTCGAGAACGCATCGTGCAGCCCCGCGATGACCGCTTGCTCGATCTCCGCGCCGCTGAAACCGTCAGATGCGTGCGCCAGTGCGTCAAGATCGAAGTCCTCGGGCGACCGGCCACGCTTTTTCAGGTGGATCTGGAAGATGATCGCGCGTGTGCTTTCATCAGGCAGGTCAACGAAGAAGATCTCGTCGAATCGGCCCTTGCGGAGCAGTTCGGGCGGGAGCGCTTCGATGTCGTTGGCTGTGGCGATGATGAAGACGGGCGCTTCGTGATCCTGCATCCAGGTGAGGAGCGTGCCGAACATCCTGCGTGATAGGCCGCCGTCGCTGCTTCTGCCTGCTGCGGATGCAAAGCCCTTCTCGATCTCGTCGATCCAGAGGATGATCGGCGCCATCTGCTCCGCCTGGTGCAGTGTTTCGCGCAGCCGACGTTCCGACTCGCCGATGTACCGGTCGTACAGCGCGCCGGGGTCCATGCGCAGAAGTGGACGTTGCCAGGCAGCGGCGACAGCCTTGGCGCAGAGCGACTTGCCCGCACCTTGCACGCCGAGCAGCAGTACGCCGCGCGGCGCGCTCAGGCCGAACTGTTGCGCCTGCTGCGACATCGCGCCTTGCCGCTGGTTGAGCCAGCTCTTGAGCCGTTTCAGCCCGCCGATCTCGCTCAAGTCGATCGGTGTCTCGATGTATTCGAGCAAGCCGCCCGCTTGAAGCGTCTGACGTTTGTGCGCGAGGATGTGGTTGATGTCCTCCTCGTCAAACCTCCGGTCCGAGATGGTGACATCCGTGATGATGCGCTCGATTTGCGATCGCGTCAGGCCTCGCAAGTTCTTGATGACCGTCTGGAAGCCTCGCTTGGAGATGTCGATCTCGATGTCGTGCTCGCGGTTCACTCGGCGAAGCGTCTGCTTGATGAGTCTCTCGATCTGATCTTCATTCGGCAGCGACATCTCAAAACGCGTGGTGCACGCCTGGATGGCTGGCGGCAGCTTGTCATCCTCGTCGATCATGACCAGTGTGCTGCCCCGCGATCGGAAGGCGGTGATGCAGTTGCGCAACAGCCTGCGCGTCTTCTCATCGCGCAGATGCGGCGCGAGATCGAGCGCGATGCACAGGGCGGGATGGTTGAGTTGATGCACGAAGTGGTATAGCGCCGCAGCGGGATGTTCGGTGTCCGGCACGCAAGACTCATCGTCGAGCAGGCCGTCCTCGATACCGTTCGCCATCGACCAGAGATGTATGTTGCCCATGTCACGGCCCATCGCCGCATCGCGCACCACGCGCAGCGCATCTTCTTCTTCAAGCGTGACGATCGAGATGCACGCATGGCCGGCGCCGAGGAGTTCCTCAAACCGTTCGAGATCGGACTTGGTTGTGGTTGCTGCCGTCGTCATGGTGCTTGCTCCGTCGTGTGACAGTTAGACTATCACACCGCCTATTATGGCTGCACGTCTTTTTTCGCCATGATTCGGACACGTTCGATCGTGACCAGGCCGACGTTCATGAGGTCGCTGAGGATTGGGAGGAACGACTCGATCCGCGCGGGCGCATCGACGATTTCGACGATCATGGGGAGTTGCTCCGCCAAGCGGAGGATCTTGGCGGTATGAACGGAGCTTTCCCCGTGGTAGCCCATGACGCCTTGGAGCACCGTTGCACCGGCCATGCCGTGTTCGCGCGCCGCCTTCACGATCGCTTCGTACAGCGGCCTGCCATCGTGTTTGTCATCTTCTCCAACGAAGATGCGGATGAGTTCTGCTTCGGTGATCTGTCGCATGGGTGAGGCTCGCAGGCGGTGATGGGCTTAGATGAGTTTTCCGAGGTACAGACCGAGCGCGATGAAGACAATGCCGCCGAGGTTCTGTGCGAGTATGTTGGCGATGAACAGGCCCCATTCGCCGTCGAGTCGCAGTGCGTTGCTTTCGTACATGAGCGTCGAGAACGTCGTGAACGCGCCGGCAAAGCCGACGAGCAGGATTACGCGGGTCTCGGCGCTGATTGCGGTGTAGCGTTCGCTGAGCGTGAAGACCAGGCCGAAGAGAAAGCAGCCGAGCAAGTTCACCGCGAGCGTGCCGAACGGAAAGCTCGCACCCGTTCTGGTCTGCACAAGTCCAGACAGGCCGTAGCGCGCAAGCGTTCCCGCAGCCCCGGCGACGGCAATGAGAATGAGCTTCTGCATGGCGACGCTCACCTTACATGACAAGCGAATCGAACGTGTCAAGCCCGACGGGTTCGCGCGTGAAGAACGGTTCCGCCGCCTCCGTGCCGATGCGCGAGCCGAAGTACCCCGCTGCTTGCTCGACCCACTCGACGACTCGCCGGTTCTTCTCAGGCAGTACGAACTGCGTGCGGTACGCGACGATCGAGTCGATCTTGCGCTGCACATAGCCTGTGATGTCAATGAGAAACGACGGGTTCGCAACGTGGCGCAGGTGCGTGCAGTAATAGTAGAAAAGCCACTTCGGATAGATCGGTTCGCCGGGGATGTCCGTCTTTGTGAGCTTGGCGTCAAAGCGCGCATCTTCAACGATGCGCGTTGTGGCGAGGTGATCGGGGTGGGCATCCTCGAAGTATGGCACGAAGATAATCTGTGCCTGATGCTTGCGGATCACCGCAGCGGCCATGTGGCGCGCCTGGATCGTGTGGACAAGTTCGCGGTTGGGTAGATTCAGTTGCGTCCTGCGCACGTTGAGGATCTTCGCAGCTGCCTGGGCTTCCTCGGCGCGCGTTTGT
>JAGLTS010000051.1 GCA_023135165.1 Phycisphaerales bacterium
GCGAGGACCGCAGTGGCGCGCATGTCGCGTGCGATGCGTGCGGTGCGTGGGGGTCGCCGTTGGTCCGCCACGGGCGGAGTTCGATCAACCGATTCCCAAAGCCCAGGGAAAGCTTTCCCTGGGCTTTTTCTCATCCCCCCACACCCTCACACCCCCACCACCCCCACTACCTCCATCGCCCGCATCGTTCGACGGCACCGGCTCGCTGTCTTGCTCGGTTTGGTCGCTGATGATCGTTGCGATCATCTCGCACACGAGGATGTTCTGGTCGGCTGCGAGTCTCGCCAGGCGCTCGGGTGACTGGGCGAGGCACCCAACGATTGAAGTCACCGGCGCGATAGCGCCCGGTGAATCGACCGATTGGAGCCATGAATGGTCACACTGGATCCTCTCTACCGGACACCAATGCTCTCGCCTTTCCCTTATCCCCAACAAGCATGATGTATCCGCATTCTGTACAAATATTGCCTTCAATCTCAATATCCGCAGCCTTCAGACTGAGAAACCGCGCGTTCTTGGGGCGAAAATACACTCGGCCGGTAGACTGAATCTTGCCAGGTTCGAGATTCTCACTCCCACATGATGGACACTTTCGCATGATGACATATCCTCTCTGCTCTAACACTGATTACACTGATCCGCATAACCTGCGGGCTTGCGGTTCCCTGCTCGCACGAAGCACCATCGCAACCTTGCGCATTGGCCCGGCGTCTGCCCTACCTGTCGCCTTGCAGCGCAGGACCGTCGGCGATCGAGGCACCAACGACCACATCAGCGGCGGTCACAGGCTGTCCGCTGCGTCGGCTTGTTAGCCAAGCCAACAACCTCAAGACTCCAATCGCAGCAAGTCGGCCACTCTGTACCCTTCATTAGTAACGTGAAAAACCTCGCCCTTGTATCCTCTCTCATCCACAAGCCCCTCATTGCACAGCGATTCGATCGCACTCTCCCAAGCAACTCGAGACCGGGGGTTACCGGGCTCGACAAACTGCTTGCCATTCGTCTGGATGCTGAAGCTGCCAATGCAGGCTACCTTCATGATGACTCCGGAGCGATCTTGTGCTGCTTCAAGCAGAAGTGTCCGAGCGCTGTCGTTCAGGTCTGGCAAGTCCCGACTCGCGGTCGTCTCGGCAGCGCCTGCCTCAGCCTCGTCGATGGTTGCCCCGGTGCCACAACCATATCCGCCCGAGAGTATTGTCTGAGTCAACTGTCTTGTGAACTTCGTCCGAAACTCGCTGAGTGCCTCGTACTCTTCAACCAGCCCGCGCTCTTTGCAGTTCTTCTTGAATTCTCGGACAGCCTTATACTGCTCTTCGTCAACGCTGTCGAGGCGGACCGGTTGTTGCGAGAAGTAGATCATCGCCTCCTTGCCTTCGGCTAGGTGTTCCTCGATCTCCTCCACGGTTCCGCTGATCGCCACTCCCGTCGAACTACCAATACGAGTCCAGAAGACAGCCACAAGAAGGTCGCAATCTTTGAGCACCCGCTTGTTGATGATATCCTGCGGTCTCCCGCTCATGGTTGGTGACGCATGCGTATCCCAACTGATCGGCATGAGCACAGTTCCCTGGGACTTCGAGTGGATTGCATTCCACTCGGCGATAACCTCTCGAATCACCTGCCTCTCCTCGGCCACGTCACCAGGTGAAGCGATCATGACTTGGACGACGTTTGCAGCATAGGGCATCTCGATTCTCCTGTGATTCCGTGAACGACCAAGCCAAGCGGAAAAGAGGGGGACCTGCTCTCCCAGGGGGGTGGCCTTGTTGATGTACAGCGTATGGATTGCAGCGCGTTCCAGCCAGCGCTGCCACGATCAACCGTGGAACCACCAGGCGAGAATGCGGGCGGTGATGAACCACAGCAGCCCACCCGCAATCATGAGCACTGCGATCGCGAGGCGCTCACCTGATGCGTCCTCCGCACCGTTGAGTGACAGCTCTCCCGCTATCAAGCACACGCCGATGAGCGTGACGAGCGCACTGAGGAGTTGCTGGGCCTTCCACACCTTGCCCGTCTTTTCGATGGTCTGCACCGGGCGGGATGGGGGACAGTAGGGGCTGACGGCTTGGTGCTCACCAACATGCCGGGTCGCGATGGAGAGCGGTTCGATTGGGGGCCGTGGTGCCTCGCTGCTGGTGTTCTGCTCATGGAACTCGCGAACATCAGCAACGAGGATGCCCATACCTCTCGCGCAGTCCTCCGCTTCATGGAAGTTCCTGGCCTGGATGATCAAGGTCATGTCCTGGCCGGAGTCGCGGTGTGCACCAGTAACGGTGTATCTCATGGTCGTTCCCCATGTCTGAATGCAACGGGCGCCCGGTGGAGTAATGTCGCCGGGCGTCCGTGCCATATCTCGGATTATACCGCCCGACGCCAACTGCCGGGTAGTCTGCTCCACCCCGCAGACCGCTCCCCGACGAAGCGCTGCGGCTCTGGCGCAATTTGCGCAGTCACTCGCACCGAGCGGGGAGGGTGTGCTGCAAAGGAAAAAGGGAGGATAAGTACATCAAGTGGACCGGAAGGCAGGAAGAGGAAGCGGGTACCTGTCGCTGTTCGGGCGTACACCGGACTCACAGAGTCCGGCTCTGCTTGTTGCGAGTGCGGACGCGGGTTGCTTGTCTTTGCGCAAGCGATGGCACGGGTGAACGGAAGGTGTACGATTCGACAATGGGCGGAGCCGGGGTCTGTGACCCCGGTGGATGTGAGCTGTGCAGGTGTGCGCGAGTGCGGGGCGCTCGGTGTGGGCTGGAGCGTTGGCCACGAAGTCACTCGCTGCGGATTCTTGCGTCGTTGTGCTCATTGCCACCTCGCGAATCGCTGCTGCCCGGTGGCGATGCGAGTATCCCACGCGGACGTGTCGCATAGTACTGCGGCGTCCGGCGTGCGGCTATCGTGCGGCGGCGGCCCCATGCACGTCGAGGGGACCGCTGGCGACCCCCACTGACGCTACGGCTCGTTTCCCGTGTGGCCAGCCGGGCTGCTATGTGGGGGTGGGGGTGCGGCTGCGGTCGTAGTCGCGGCGGCGCTGGGGGTCTTTGAGGATGTTGTAGGCCTTGGTGATGCGGATGAAACGGTCGACCGTCGTGGCGTCGCCGGACTGGTCGGGATGGTACTTGTGGGCGAGTGTGCGGAAGGCTACCTGGATCTGCTCGGCGGTCGCGGTTGGAGACACGCTGAGCATGTCGTAGTAGTCCGGCTGCTGCGGCACGGGACGGCGAGGCTCGCGGCCGCCGACGTCGAAGCGGGCCTGGTCCTCAGCGGTGACCTTGGCGCTGCCGAAGGATGCGAGCGATTCGAGCGCTGCTTCGGTGTCGGGCGGCATGGTGACGAAGGCGATACCGATCTCCCGGCGTCTGACACCGGTTCGGCGTATCCACACGACGTGGCCCGTCACGCGGACAGCCCCATCGATGGCGGTGAGCGTGAGCGTGGCTCGCTCGCCCTCGACGACCGTCGGCTTACCATCACAGGCGACCCGAACACCGGAACGTGACAGGTCGAGCAGCTCGCCGAGGTCGCATGTGACGCCCGCGGTCTGGTAGCGTCGGTGTCGCCGCCTTCGATCGGTTGCCGACCTCTTGTCGCTCATCGCGTGCTCGGCTGCGGGCCACAAGAAACGCCCCGCAGTGCGGGGCAATGGGCGCGGTAGGATTCGAACCTACGTAGGCATTAGCCAGCAGATTTACAGTCTGCCCCGTTTGTCCACTTCGGTACACGCCCTCATGCTCATGGGACCGGCAAAGCGTACGGCAGCATCGCCGATCGGTCAAACGCAACCCCCAACCCCCCACCCTCACGACCTTGAGTCCGCCGTGGCGCCCCCCCTACTACGCCCACCGCGCCCACGGGGGGCGATCATGCATCGCCGATATGTCGGACGAACTCGGCCCGACACGGGCCGGCTTGCTGGGTCACCGCAGCGGGTCGAGCGGCAGCGGGCGCACTCCTCCTTGCGCCCGCCGCTTCGCCCGAGCCTTCCTCTCCGCTCCGCGATTCACCGACGCCGGCGCCACGCCGTCGCGACGCCCAAGGCGAGCAGGACGGCTGTGCCCGGTGCCGGGATGTTCGTGATGACCGCGCCGTAGATCGTGGCCTGGACGCCGCCGAGGTTGCCGATCGTCAGGTTGTTCGCGCCGACGTTGATGTTGTACCACGCCGTCTCGCCGCCCCAGTTGTGCACGCCCGCGTTGTTGGCGGGGTCGTTGATCGCGAGCTGCGACGGCACTGCATCGGTGTTGTAGCCGACCATCGTCACCGCGTGCCCGATCGAGCCGTACGGATCGGTGTCGGGCATGTAGTCCTCGGGGATGTCATACGCCGGGTCGGTGGGGTTTCCGTTCATCCAGGCGATGGTGAGGATGATGCCCGAGCCCAGGTTGATCTCGTTCTGGAGGATCGCCCAGAACGCTGGGCCTCCGGGCCCGCCTTGCGCGGGGTTGGTCGGGATGTAGGCGGTGATCCAGTCGGCCCCGCCTACGACGCCATCCCAGTTGTCCTCCATGTAGGTGTCCAGCCCGACCGTCATGGCCATCGCGGTGGTGCCCCACTGGGTGGATGTCCCCATCAGGCCGGCCATCGAAGCGGGCGGGGGCGGGGGCGGGTTCAGTCCGCCGATGATGCCCGTCGCACCGTTGTTGTTGCCCCAGGCGTTGCCTTGCCGGAGCTGTGCGTACGTGTTGCTGAAGTAGTACGCCACATCGCCGCCGCACGTCGGTGCACAGTAGTTCACCCACGCGGCGTTGGCGTGCTGCGAGAAGTCCGGCACATTCGGCAGCGTCGCCACCGCACCGGACGCGCTCGCAGCGGAGAGCGTTCCCAAGCACATACAGGTCAAGATGCGTTTCATGATCGTGTCTCCTTCGTACATGACCGGCCCGACAGTGAAGGCCGGCGAGGCGGCGGATGACCGCGCCATCCGGTCACGCCTCCCATCACCCCCCACATCCCCCGGACATGTCACGAACTGGTGACGCCGTGCGCAGCGTCACAGGCGAGCTTCAGCGATCCGCGCCGGTGCTCCATAGGCATATAGGCGCGCCGCCCCACGGATCTGACACGCATCACGCAAGAATGACATCCAGTGTTGCAGCAGCCAAGGCCGATCGGGCGCTGGACGAACCCGGCACGACACCGGCCGGCCGACCGTCAGCTCTCATCCGCTTCGTCCGCAGGCACCAGCTCGATCGACCAGTCCGCATCCGCGGGCTTGAACGGCATCCTGCTGAGCATCATGTTCGCAATCGACTGCGTGTCCCGGGCCACGGCGTACGCCTCGGAGACGAGACCATCGTTCACCGGATCCTCCGCCATCAGACTGGACGCGACGACCGTGAGCCGACGGCTCGCCTCGGTAATCGCACGTGCAGCGCGTTCGCCGTCGCCTCGCCTCGCCTCATCCGTCGGCGAGCCGGGGATCAGCATGATGCCGACTGCCGCGAGCAGAACGACCGCGCACCCGGCGAGCGCAAGCCTCAGCATGCCGCCGCGCGACGCTGCCCGCTCCGGCGCATGTGATGCATCGTTCACCGCCGACATGATTCGGCCAGCCAGTTCGCGCGACGGGTTGGCACGCGCATCATCAACCCCGCGCCGAAGCTGGTGATCGACCGCCGCGAGCTTGTGCGCCCGAGCGCGACGCTCCGATGACGTGATGAGAAATCGAGTGAGTCTCGCGAGCATGTTACGTTCCTCCTCTCACCGCCTCACGCGGAGCAGCGACGCGATCAGGTGCGCCCGTGAGTTCCTGGCGCCGCATCACGGTCCGGTGCTGCCGCTCGCCGCTGACCCCTTCACCGCTCGCCTTGTCATCCGGCCGTGACAGTTCACCGGCCAGACGTTCCAGCGTCCGATGAAGCATCACGCGAACCGCGATCTGCGATCGACCCACGATGTGCGCGATGTCCTTCGCCGGCATGTCCTCAGCGTAGCGCAGCCACAACACGGCATGCTGCACGGGTGTGAGCACATGCTCCGCCGCATCCCAGATCGCGCGGTGCTGTTCGTGTCGATCCAGTCGATCATCCGCCAACCCGCACATCTGCGCGCGATGTGCGCCAGGGTCGTTCTCATGTTTGCGGCGCACAGCCTCATCGCGCTGATGCGTCGCGGCGAGTCTGCCTGCGATCGTGAACACCCACGTCGAAAACGATCGACCGGGGTGATACCGACCGATGTGACGCCATGCACGCACAAGCGTTTCCTGCGTCAGATCCTCCGCATCCGCGGTCGAGCCGGTGCGCCTCAGCAGGAAGTTGTACAGACGACCCTGATAGATGCTGACGAGTCGCGCAAACGCAGCGACGGAACCGGCCTGCGCACGGCGGGCCAGTTCCTCATCACTGCGAAGCGTAGGTGTGCATCGCGAATCGGTCATGGCTCGTCCGTGCCGTCCTCCTCCAACTCATGCGCCTCGCGCGCAAGTTGCGCAAGCTCATCCACGGGCATTTCCAGACGCACCGTGATGCGCGTGTCATCCGTCTGCACCTGGACACTTTGAAGCAGACCGATGACCGGCCCAAGCTCGGGTCTCTCGGCAGCAGCCATCCGCGCGATCGCGAGCAGCCCAAGCACAGCTTGCGACATGTCCTGCGCATTCTCCGCACTCTCCGCCACGGCAGCGGCACGCACGTACACAGCATCGTGATGCTCCCCGACATCAAGCTGAAGCGACTGCGCGTACCGCGCGAGATGAGATGCGGGCCTGACCTCGGGCAACTCGTCGAGGCTCGTCACTACTGCCACGAAAATCGAACCCATCTCGGGCGCGACCCGCAGCTCGGCATCCGGCGTGCCCGCCAAGCTCGGCCGACGATGCTCGGCGACCGCCAGCCCATCCAACAGGGCAGCCATGTCACCAGCGATGTAGGCACGACGCAGGCTTGACTGCTCCGCCCCCTGAATGCAAGCGTACACCCGATCATCCCCATCACCCCCATCACCGATGATGTGAACGGTATAGTCGCCTGCCGTGACGACACGGTGCTCATCCGAGCTGAGTTCCTCATCCAGCATCGCAATGACCTGGTCGGCCTTGTCAGTCGTCGTGATGATTGCGACGACGTCGGACTCGTCGCAGCCCACGCCGTAGATCGTCACACCCATGAAATCCTCGAGCGGGTTCAGGCCCAACTCCTCTTGGAACTCAGCAACGGCCTCATCCAACTCCGCTCGCAACTCACCGTGGTCCCGCGCCATGGCGAACACCTTGGACTGCACCGCAGCCTCGATGTCCACATGCATCAGCCACATCGCATCGGCATCGACAAGTGACTTGTCCAACGGCCCGGCCAGGACAACGCCGGCGAGCGAGACGGACGCAGCAAATGTGAGAAATATGGATCGCATCGTGTGCCTCCGGGCAATACAAGGTTGTTCGGACGAACCACCCGTCCGTTTCCTTGTACGCGCCGCAGGCGGAAGCGTTACACGTTTTTCGGAGATTGAGCGCGCCACGACCCCACAACCCCCACGTGGGCCGTCACGCCCGCGCCCAAGGCAGCCCGGAGATCATGGGCCGTTCCTCACGTCACGAGGTGCAGCTCTCGCCGTAGTTGCCGAGCATGATGCCCAGATCGGCCTGACCCGTGATGCCGTCGCCGTCGATATCGCCCACATCGCTGTTGCCGTAGGCTCCGAGCAGGATGCCGAGATCCTGCTGATCGACGACGCAATCGTTGTTCAGGTCGCCGGGCAGGGCCGTGACGATGTGCATGAAGATGTCGCTGCTGCCATCCTGGTTGGAGAGGTAGCAGGGGAACGCCTTGCCGTTGGCCAAGCCCATGCCCATGTAGTCGCCGAGGAACCCGCCGCCGTTCCCGGTCTGCTGGCTGTCGTACGGGTTCGGCGTGAGGACGATCTCATTCCACGTCGCGCCGCCGTCGTCGCTATACGAGTAGTAGGCGTCGATCCATGCGACCGGATCGTTGTCGTTCTGGAAGCTGTTACGCGTGTCAAGAAAGACCATGTGGAGCCGGCCGTGCTGATCGACCTCGATCCACGGGAAGAACTGGTCGCCGGGCGGGCTGGAATCGCCGTTGACCACATGCGGCGTGGACCAGGATGTGCCTTGGTCGGTCGAAACACTGAGGTAGAGATCGACGTTTCCGTTACCGCCGACGAAGTTCGTGAGGTCGAAGTAGACGCAGTAGAGCGTGCCGGTGTTGGGATCGACCGCGAGGTAGTTAAGCGGCGGGACACGATAGTATCCGGCGATGTAGGGGCAATCCGCCGTGCTCCAGGTTCCCATGCGCGTCGCGACGTGGTGTGTTGTGAAGGAAAGCCCGCCATTGAGGCTGCGCTTGATCGCCACGGTGTCGGCATACCAATCCCAGTAGCACACATAGAGTTCGCCGTTCGGTCCGATCCGCGGCAGGAACCCGAGGCCGCTGCCGAGCGAAGCGGGCGAGGACCATGTCTGGCCGAGATCATCGGAGCGAAGCATGCCTTCGTTGTACGCGATGTAGACGCGCGTGGAATCGGGGTTGCCCGGGACAGGCCCGGCCGCCATCCAACACTTGTCGGCACCGCCGCTGACGCGCGCCATGACCGCCGGTTCGAAGGTCGTTGCCCCGGGCGCCTTTCGAGCAACGTACACGCCGCCGCCGCCCGTGAACGAGATGGCCCCCGCCCACATGTACCCCGTACGCTCGTCGTAGCAGGTCATCGGATCGCCTTCGACGCTGGACTGATACGGCGAGGGCGGACGGATCAGGTAGTCAGTCCATGTGTATCCGCCATCCAGGCTCAGCCCAAAGCCGGACTTGATCTGGCTGCGGTAGTCATTCCAGCCGCAGACAAGTTCCTTGGGATTGAAGTTCCCGCTGGAGAACGTGGTTTCGTTGGCCTGTGTTTGGCCGCCTGTGTCGACACGGACCTGCGGGCCGACATCCGGCGGGACGGCCGACGCCGCACCGGCAAGCGCCAGCGCCGCGGTCGCCGCGATCAACTGAATCAGTCGTCTTGTCGTTCGGGTCTGCTGCATGCTCATTTCCTCCACCCCCGTGAGGCAGCGGTCTGTCGCGGCTGGGCCTCGGCGAGTCGTGCGCCGGTGCGACCGCGGATGCGCGTCAGTGCTCGAATCAGTCTGCTGTGATGTTCCCGACGCCTGAGGCGATCAGGGATCGCAGTTGCGCCGGAGCGAGGTACCCCAATGCCTCAGCGCGGTCCAGGTGCGTCATCGCCTCGTCGTAGGAGCCTGTGTAGTACAGCAGCACCGCAAGTCGGCCGTGTGCGAGGGCGTGATCAGGCTCGGCGTCAAGCACCGCTTGCCAGGCTTCGATGGCGAGATCGTGCTCAGCACTCCGCTGCAGCACATTCGCGATCCCGACCATTGCGGAAACGCGCGACGGGTCAAGATCCAGCGCGGTGTCGTATACCGCGAGTGCCTCTGCGAGCCGGCCCTTGCTCATGAGCACCAGGCCCAAGCCCTCATACATCTGCGGATCGTCAGGCGCGATCAGGATGGCTGTCCGAAACGCGCCGATCGCCTCCGTCCGATGGTTCTGTTCCAGTTCGGCTTGGCCTCGCTCGTACTCGACCATCGCCTGCTCGCGCGTGCCGGGCACCGCAATGGCGTCAGCGACGGCGTGATCAATGACGACTCGGCCGGTGTCATACGAAAGCCCAGCCATCGCACGCCGCATCCTCTCAACCTTGAAGTTGGATGGCGGCTGGGCGTCACCCGACTGCGGCGACACATCAGTCTGGCCAGCGTTGGCTGCCACATCCCTGTGCTGCGTCAGGCTGCATCCCGCAGCGCACACCACAGCAACAGGAAGAATCCAGGTCCAGTATCTCATCAGCATGGAAATGCACTCCAGAACGGTCGTGCGTGAAGAAGGAAGACACTTGACGCTAGCACGCTCACGGGCCATGTCAAGCGATTCTTGGCAAGTTGGAACCGAGTCGGGCACTTGCCAACACATTGATGGGACTCGATCCACCGCGATTCAAGGAGGTGACCGCGGCGAATCAGGGCCTCACAGCTGAGGTCCTTGCACAACTCCGCCGCAGGGCTTTGAGGTCATCCTTGTCTTGGTTTCGCCCGCTGCGCACATATCACAGCCTCGCCCGACGGTGCTTGGCGACGTCGATGCCGACGACACTGCGTGATGAAGATGCGTCGTTCATGAGAGGTCCCTTCCTTGCGGATGCGGGCTTGCCGAAGCAGCGGCCCAGGCGGCTAACCGGACTCAATCATGTAAACGCGAAACGGGATCCAGCTTTGCTCCGGCGTCGAGCGCCATGGGTCCGCCAAAGGCGGATCGCGTTTCGCGTGGTTGCCCGCCCTCGTTCGCTGCGCTCACTCAGCCGGGCAACCTTCACCAACCAACACACAAACCACACCATTCAGAACATACAAGGGGATACGCACATTAAGAAGTAGACCGGAGACCTTCACGATGGGTGTGCCAGTGATGAGGTAGCTCATGTCCGCGACGATATCGACAGTGCCCGCATCAACGTCGAGGTAGAACAGGACGCCCGGCCGATCTCAGGTCGGGCGTTTTCTCTGTGCTGGGTTTACGAGCGGCTGCGCGGGTGGAGGAGTCCTACCTGAGCGCGCAAAAAAACCGCCCTCGCTCGGCGAAGGCGGCTGATGTTGGTTTCTTGCCTGTAGGTCTCTTGACGGACCTCAGGGCTTGTAGCGGTCAGGCGCTGATCAGCGACGGCGACGCAGGAGTGTGAGACCTCCGAAGCCGATGAGCATCGCTGAGGATGGCGCTGGGACGAACTCGAAGCCGCGAGCCCATACGCCCGTTGCGAGCGTCTCGCGCCCCGTCCCGTCCAGATTGATCTGCTGCACAGTCGAGGAGAGAACACTGGAGAAGACGAGCTTGTTCGTGTACGGGTTGTAGTCAATGGCCTGCGGCTTATCCAGGCCGTCGAGCAGCGTCGTAATGTCAACATAGTTGCCCATGTCGTCGATGCGCAGCTTATAGATGGCGTCGGTGAAGAGATCGGACAGGTACAGATCGGTCCAACCCGGCTGATCGCCGGGCAGCGCGACAAGACCGGAGACCTTCACGATGGGCGTGTCCGTGATGAGGTAGCTCATGTCCGCGACGATATCGACGGTGCCTGCATCGACATCGAGGTAAAAGAGGACGCCCGCCTGATTCTCATCGTTGGGCTGGCCATTCCACCATTCCCCGCCGTTGACCGTTGTGTGGTAGTAGTTGCTCGAATAGGGGTCCTTCGCCAGCGCGTTGCCGCCCTGATAACGAGGCCGGGGCGGATCGCCACCCATGAAGCCCGCATAGATTTCGCTTACCGAACCGCTATCCGGGTCCACGCCGAGCACACCCTCGAAGCGCAGCGGAATGACCGGCGCGGAGCCTGGGTTGTTCACAACGACCAGCTCGCTGCTCGCCGCGCGGTACTCCATCTCATGCGAGAACTGAATCGGATCGCTGGATGCGATCGTCCACGTCGTAGGCGTGCCGAAGAGATCGGTGATGCGCTCGATCGACGCTTCGCTTGGATCTTGTACGTCGATCGGGCTGTTCCCAATCGCGTAGTCGCCACCCGGCAGCGCGACG
The DNA here is from genome assembly GCA_023135165.1 of Phycisphaerales bacterium. Lineage (GTDB taxonomy): Bacteria > Planctomycetota > Phycisphaerae > Phycisphaerales > JAGLTS01 > JAGLTS01. Next base: position 11,544 of record JAGLTS010000051.1, read on the forward strand.
ATGTCCCCGGGGCGGAAGTGAGCAGGCCAGCCAGCGAAGGTAAAGAGCGTGCTGACGGTGTTCGCGCCGCCCGGGTCCGCGATGAGGTTGACAGAGTTGGTGAGTTCATCCGTGAAGATGATGTCGCCGATGGTTGCGGCATGAGCACCGGCTGCGGTGCAGGCAGCTACGACGAGCGATGCGAATGGACGATACATATCCATAATTGTCTCCAATGTGATTGACAGGTACGTGCGACTTCCCATTTAGCTGGCACGCGGCAAGACGTGCTTCTTTCCTCTCCTGCCGGACGTTAGAGGACACGCAAGGCGTCATTCGACTTGGCCGGCGAGTTATCAGAACGAGTCGATCGTAGGCCTGGCGAATTATCAAGACAAGTCGATTATAAGACATATTGCGCCAATGTCAGGCGGAAAGCTGCGATTTGGCGATTGCATCTCGCATGGGGCGGCCTCTTCAGGCTTTGATTAGGTGATTGTCCGATTCGGTTGCTGGAGGCGAGTCGGGCAACGCCTCAGCCTGGGGTGTGAACGGTGGTGCGGAGGCGTCGAGCCACGGCAAGCCCGACGATGGTGAAGGCCGCAGCCCACAGGAGCGCCGCCGCAACGCCATCCGCCGGCACGATCACCGCCGCCACGACCAGCGCTGCCGCTGCACCGCCGATCAGATCCGCTGCGTAGAGCCATCGGGCCGCACCCGCAGCGTCGGAGGAATCGCATCCCCACAGCGTGCAGCAGCAGGCGAAGTGGATTCCGAGCAGCGCGCCGAGGAGGCTGGCTCCGATCGTCGCCACCACGCCCACCGCAGTCGGGGCGACGAGCGAGCCGAGCATGATCCAGAGCGCCGCGAAGGCAAGCAAGACCGCCTGCACACCCATCACGCCCGACCACTGCGTGCGCAACACACTCGCAGCAAGCGACCCGGCGCCAAGCCCCGCCATGAACGCGGCAGACAAAAGCGCGATGCCGATGTACATCTGCCCAAGGATGCTCTGATACCACAACACAACCACCACCTGCATCGCCATGATCGCAAAGGCAAATGCGCCGCTGATGCACGTCAGACCAAGGCGCAACGAACGCCCGCCGCCCCCACGCCGCACGCGCGCCGCAATGAGCAATCCGGCGGCAGCGGCAACACCAAGGATCCACCGCACCGTGGCGGGCAACGCCTCAACGATCGGAAGTAGGCCGGGTTCGTACTTGCCCGTCTTGGCGAGCCGGGAGAACCAATACGCGCGAGGAACCAGTTCCGTGTTCACCGTCGCTGCTGGATTGGCGTGCGGAACCCCCACCCCCACAACCCCCACAACCCCCCCGTGTACCACCTCGCCCTCATCCAACGGGGAGAACTCCTCCGCCTCATCGGGCCAGGATGCCAACGAGTCGTTCACCGCCGCCGTGCGACCGGCCGGGAACGGGTCGGTGTAGAGCATCGCCAGATATGGAAGCGCATCAACACCTCGCTCCGTCAGCCGGCCTGCCAACTCGCCCGTATCGAGCACGATCCGGGATTCGTCGTCATCGCTGCTCGACTTGCGCGCGATGACAAGGCACTGCTCGCCGGGCGTCGCGATCGTCTCTGGAAGAACCCGCCGGATCGTGTGATAGACCACGGCGTTGCGCTGTCGCACGAGTGGGCCGAGGTAGTCGCTTTGGCTTGAAATACTGATTGCCAGGACACCGCCGGGCGTCAGATGCGCCGCCAGCGTTTCGATGAAGCCCTTCGCGTAGAGCCTGCCCAGACCGAGCGTGTCTGGATCACCCACCTGCATGATGATCGCGTCGTACAGTTGCGCCGATCGGTTGAGCATCATCGCGGGATCGACATGATGCACACGGACCTGAGGCGCATCGAAGCCGGCGAGCACGCCTGGTGGGCCGTACGCTTGGAGCATCCGCATGGGCGTCGGATCGAGTTCCACGCAATCGATCCGCTGTGGATGATGCGCCAATGCGTGATGGACGTTGCCCGCCGGCCCTGCGCCGATGAGCAGGATCGAGCGCGGCTGAGGATGCTGCAAGAGCGCCGTGTGGACCAGAGCGCCGGCACCGTACGGGTCGGGCACGTCGTACTGCAAGTGCCCATCGAGGAAGAGTGAAAGCTGTGATGACCGGCGCAGTGCGGCGTATCGACCGTACGGCGACTCACGCACCGCGAGCAACTCATGCCCGGGCACGGCATTCGCCCAGCGACGCTCCTCAAGCACCGCATCGGCGCGCCCGCCCAGTACCGCACCGACTGCGCAACAGAGCATCACCCCGATCAACGCAATCCACGCACCCAGGCGCACCGGCCGAATCGACCCGACGAGCATCACCCCACCGCCCGCCGCGATCGCGCCGACGCCCGCTGCAATACCCATCGGCGAAATATGACCGATGAACACAAAGACGAGCAGCAGCCCGCCGACCAGCGCGCCGAGCGACTCCCCACCATAGGTCGTCCCTGCCCGAGCCCGTGCGGTGCGAACCATCAGCGGGAAGAGCATGCCCGTGCATACCGCGGGAATCGCCGAGGCGGCGCATGAGAGCGCGATCGTCGGCCCAAGCCCGAGCGGCGTCCCGAGCGGTGCGTCGAAGACCTCCCTCCCCAAACGTACGAGCACGAGCGCCGGCGGCACGGATGCGATCGCAACCGCCAAGACGACCGCATATCGGCGAATCGGCCGGTCGGTGTTCGTTCCGCCCCGCATCATCATCGCCCCGAGTCCCACGAACACGAGCCACGCCGCAAGCATCACGCCCAGCGCCAGTTCGTCGCCGTCAAGCACGACGAGCAGTTCCCGCAGCAAGAGCACCTGAGCCGTCTGCGCGAACAGTCCGCAAGCCAGGAACCCGGCAAACGCGCCTGCCTTCGGCGGACTGTCGCTGGTGGCTATGGAATCGCTCATCGCCTCGCGTTCAGGCCCCAAGAACGGTGTCGGATACCGTTTTTCACTGTCACGACCAGACGCCGGCCAATCTGGCGCCGCATTTGTCGCACTTGCCTCGCCGAATCGTGTTGCTCGTCACTTGAAAACCGAGTCGCTCGATCACCTTGTGACTGCATGAAGGACAGTACGTGTGGTTGCCTTCATGCGGCGCGAGGTTGCCAATGTAAACGTACTTGAGACCCGCGTCGAGCGCCATGGTCCTCGCCTCTTCCAATGTCTGCGCCGGTGTGCGAGGCACATCCTGCAACTTGTACATCGGCACAAAACGCGAGAAGTGCAGCGGGACATC
>JAGLTS010000052.1 GCA_023135165.1 Phycisphaerales bacterium
GGCACCATCAGGTGCGTCAGCTCCAGCCAGCAGTCCGTCTTGTGACGAATCGTCTTAATCGCTTCAAGGATCGGCCCAAGGTTGACGCCCGCCACACGGTGGTAGAACTCATCCGAGAAACCCTTGAGCGTGACCGTGAACGCATCAACGTATCGCGCGAAGTCGAGCAACGGCTCCGTGTTGACAAACGCAGCGGTCGCCACAACGACGCGCAGGCGCGCTCTCTTCGCCGCGATCGCAACATCCTTGGCCCATTCGAGAAACGCGATCGGCTCGGTATACGTGAACGCGATTGTCTTGACGCCCTTCTTCTTCGCCGCCGCCACCGCTTCCCTCGCCGTGAGCTTGAACGTCCGCAGCTCGTCGGGCTTCTTCTGCGACTGCTCCCAGTTCTGGCAGTACAGGCATCGCAGATTGCATCCGCCGACCGCGAGCGCGAGCGTCTCGGAGCCCGGCTGAAAGTGATGCATCGGGATCTTCTCGATCGGATCGACGCGAATGATGCACGGGTTGTCGTAGGCGCGTGAGTACAACGTACCACCGACGTTCGTGCGAGTACGACAGAAGCACGTCTCGCCATCGTCGAGGCGGCAGTTCAACGGGCAGACGAAGCATTGGATGCGTTTCTCGGGGTTCTGGTCGTAGAAGTCGATCTCGCGCGTCCACCTCGCCGGCGGGCCTGCGGAAGCGCTGCCCGCGAATGCGCCCAGCGCGCAGCCGACGCACATGCCGCCCGCGCACCGCCCGACACTGGTGAGGAAATCACGTCGATTCAAGTCAGAGCGATCCATGCGATGTCCCCCGTTCAATCCACAGCGCATCCATCTTCGCAGTTCTCAGCCTGCGGGCCGTCCTCCAGATCAACCCGCACCGTCATCACGCCCTCCGCCAGTTGATCCGCGCGGACCTTGAGTTGGCTCATGAAGCCGTCATTGATCAGGAAGGCCGACACAAGACCCGGCCGCCCACGGTCACGGCTCATTTGGTCGATCTCGCCGCGCAGTTCGAGCGCCTTGTCATCACGGGCGATGCGCTCCGCCAAGTCGGCTTTGTTCAGCTCGAACTCGGTGTCTGTCATCGCAGCCGCCTGTTGGATGGTCGCGCGCACGAGCCGCGCCCGCCGCCAGCGTTCATCCTTGGACAGCTCGCCGAAGTACCTCGTCTCCGCCTTCAGCAGTCTCTCGATCACTTCCGACAAGCGCTCATCCGGCACATTCCGTGTGCGGGCCAGCAGACGCTCGTAATGCGATGAGTCGCTCGCCTGACCGGCGCGGACGGGGTCTTTCAGATCCTTCGGTGGAAGAAGACACGGCTTGTACTCAGCCATGATCGCGAGTTGGCCGTCGGTGAGCACCGCGTTGATCGCCTGCTCAAGTTCGACGAGGCGGCGACCGGCGATGGGACGGGCCGGGTCCACATCACCCTGCTCCATGACGGCCAGCCAGACGGCTGCGTCGTATGCCTCGACGATGTGACTGATCTGCTGCTCCGTGAATTGCAGGCCGTTGATAAGGTTCCAGTTGTTGATCTCCGCATGCAGGCGTCGCGCTTCGGCGCGCATGGCAGCCAGCTCATCCGGCGAGCACGTGTCGGATCCCTCCTCGTAGAGGCTCGTCGCGCGACGCAACGGATCGGTCGGCGTCGTCCGCACAATGGCGCAGATGTCGGCGTACGCAGCGGGGTGCAGCAAGAGCCGACCGAGCATGCCGGGGCGCGGATGTTTCTGGCTCTGGATCTCGCGCATCTCACTGCGCTTTTCGTGGAGTGGATCGTGCTGCCGATTCGTTCTTCCGTCGCGCGGCTGGGCGAACGGTTGCCCATCGTGGCGCAGCGATTCAACGAACGTGCGCTGCCTTGTCGTGAGGATCTTCGACGCCTGCTCCTCCAGCGCGATGAGTTGCTCAGCAAACGCATCCTGCATCACGATCTCACGGTGATGAACGCCCGCAGTCCTCCGTTCGATCTCCGGTGTGAAACCGCAGTCGAGGCGATCCTCTTCAAGGAACGCGCTGTAGGCTTCGACGATCTCCGGGAGGAGCGCCGCCTCCGCCTCGTAAACCCTGATACGGACCTCCGCAGCCTGTTCGAGGATCGGAATGAGCATGCGAGCCTGGCGTCGTGTCAGATCGAGTCGCCCGACAAGCTGCGCCGCTGCGGTCGCCTCCTTGGCGCGCTGTCTCTGAAGTCGGTCAAGTTCGACATCATCCCCCCATGCCGTCGGCATCGCCCACGCCAGAAGCACGAGCACGCTTCCCGCCACAGCGCCCATCGATCGGAAACGCCTGAACGTACGCATCGCAAGCCTCCTTGAGTCACCGGTTCGTCCGCGTCACGATGGTTGAACGCGGCACCGGCTCGGCTACTGCGGATGATTTCATCTTCACTGCCCACCTTGATCGGAAGAGCCGTCACCGTCGTTCACATCGGTTGATTCGCACCTCTCAGTCCCGCTTCGGCGCGCTTGTGGCGGTATTCGGATGCTGTTTGGACGCTTGGCCGGCTCCGTCATCATGGATTCGACGCGCCGGCCGCCGCTACAATACGCGCGGCACGCAACAGGGCGAGCATCATCATGGCATCAGACACCCCCAACACCCCCACGGCCCCCAACACCTTGAGCGAAGTCCGCCCGCGGCGGACCTCAGGTGGTCCCAACACGCCCGACACGACGGCAGACGAAGCGTCAAAGTCGAGCGAAGCCAGACCGCCACTCCGATCGCGCCTGGCATCGAGGAGGCATCGCCCCCTCTGGGGTGTCCTCGCTCTGGTGCTGCTGCTCTTCGCCCTGCATCTGTACATCGAAGTCACGACCGACCGCGAGAACCTGCTCTCCAACGTACGCATCACGGCCCACGGCGACAGCCGGGATCTTGTCGTGCTGGTCCACGGCTACACAAAGTCATCCCACAGTCTTCGCGATCTTGTCGAGGTCATTGAGGAGGATCTGCCTGACGCGGATATTCTTGCTCCGAACTACGACTCTCGGCTCTGCTCGAACGTCACACCTGATGCGATTGCTGTGCACCTTCGCCGGGAGATCGCCGACGCTGCGGCGGAGCGGGGCCGGTCGGGCGACGACTACGAGCGGATCATCCTCGTTGGGCACAGCGTCGGCGCGCTGCTCGTAAGGAAGGCATACCTTGACGAGTTGCAGGGTACGATCGACAGCGAACAGGCTGGCCCGCAATCATGGGCTGACCGCGTCGATCGCATCATCCTGATCGCGGGCATGAACCGCGGCTGGTCCCTGGCGGAAAAGCCCAGGGATATGCGGTGGTCCAGGAAGCTGGTGACGCACGCGGTCCTGTGGATCGGCAGGCTCAGCTGCACGGGGTACTTCATCCGAGGTGTGGAGCGAGGCGCGCCCTTCGTCGGCGATCTACGCATCCAGTGGATCCGCGCCGCCCGAGATGATCGCGTCAAGCTCGCCCCCGTCTACCAGATGCTCGGCCTCAAGGACGACGTCGTCGCCCGCGATGATGATATGGACCTCGCCACGGCTGAGAACTTCACATTCATCGACGTGCCCGGCGGCCACGGATCCATCGTTACATTTCCCAACACATCGCACGGTGAGAAGCGGCGGCGCGTCTTTGCGACGCTCGTCGGCGAGCGGGACGGTGAAGTGCTGCGCGCTCTCGGCCGACGGGATCTGGCGCGCAAGGCACACACGCGGCTGCTCGACGATGTCAGTCATATCGTCTTCATCGTGCATGGCATCCGTGATGACGCGGAGTGGATCGGCGAACTCGAATCGGAAATCGCCGCCGCCGCCGAGAAGGAGCTCGGTGAGGGCGAGATCGTCCACATCGTCACATCCGAGTACGGCTACTTCCCGATGGGGTCGTTTCTCATCAGCCCGTGGCGAAAGGCGAAGGTGCGGTGGTTCGTCGATCGCTATACCGAAGAACTCGCCCGCGCGACTCGGCCTGATGTTAAGGTCAGTTTCATCGGCCATAGCAACGGCACGTACCTCCTGGCGAAGGGCCTGACCGACTACGATCAACTCCGATTCAACAACGTCGCATTCATCGGCAGCGTCGTCCCGCAGAGCTACCCGTGGGATGACATGATGCAGGGCGGCGACCAGCAGCGCATCGCAGCGTTCCGTAACGATCGAGGCGCATCGGATTGGGTCGTCGCTGTATTCCCTCGGCTCTTTGAGCAGCTCGCAAACATGGTCGGCGCCAAACGCGGTTGGCTCGCGGAGATCGGAAGCGGCGGCTTTGTCGGCTTTGAACAGGACTCAGGACACAGGCATGAGTACCTGCTCCACGGCGGGCACAGTGCGGGGATTGTGCCGGTGAACTTCCCATCGCTCGCACGCTTTGTTCTGACCGGGTCGGGCGAACCGGATAGCTCGCTTGTCGTTCACAGCGGCAAGCCTAATACATTTGTGCGACTGCTCTCGAAGCTCGCATGGCTGATCTGGCTGACGATGGTCGTCGTCGTCGTTCGGCTCGGCCTGCTGCTCGTGCGTTCGCTACGACGTTTCCGCAAGCGCCCCGTCTCGTACTGGCTTTCCTGGCCCGCGTACATCATCCTGATCCTCGCGCTGTTGCAGACGGTCTGATCGTTCCGCCGACCGCCGTTGCTCTCACTGCTCCTTCTCGAGTAGATCGATGATCTCCTGGTTCTTCACAAAGTGGATTGCAAGCCATCTGGGTGTCGAGGCTCCTTCTCCCATGTCCAGATCCGGGTCGGCTCCGTGCTCCAGGAGCAGCGAAACCATGGCCACGTTCTCATGCTGAATCGCGTAGCACAAAGGAGATGTGGAGGGAGAAATGCCATCCGGATCAGCGCCCTGTTCGAGCAACCAGGTGGCCACATCCACCCTGCCCTTCACCGCCGCCCGCGACAGCAACGAGCTATTCATCCACGTGATCTCGTCAACGTGCTTCCCCGAGGCCAGAACGGATGCCTTTATCTCCTCGAAAGGCACCCCATGATTCAGCAGCGAGAATGCCCGATCAGCCGGGCCGACAAGGCTATGCTCGACCGTCACCGTGACATACGGGCGAAAGCACACCAGTGATGCGATTACCAACACGGCAAACACCACACAGAGCGTCCTGACAATACGGAGTGTCCGCTTCTTCTTAGCCATGACCTCTCACCTCACCGAAGGCTGTAGCGCTCCCGCTCAAAGAACTCGCCCGGGTTGTGGGCGCCCCTCCTGCATGACACCGCCTCTTTCGGCACTCCCTCACGGAGCCCACCCGCAGCCCCAACACTGGGCAGTGCGCTGAAGTCAAGCCCGCTGCTGCACATGTCGCGCAGCCGCAAGCACGTTGCCCCATCATACACCGCGTCGAACGCATTGTCCCAGGGAGGCTCGGCACGGTAGAACTCCTGCCAGCGGAAAGCGGTGAAGCCGTCGAGGGTGATCGTCTAAGCTGCGGATGTCCCGCAGCCCATAATGTCAGCCTCGCCGGGGGTGCTCTCTGCACTGCCCCATGTTTCGTTTCGGGCCTCAGTCCGCAGCACCGTGAGCCCCTTGTGGCTCCAAGGGAACGCCCGCGTCTTCAGCCACACTCTTGCTTGACGATGGCTATGATGCCCGAATGCCTTGGGGAACTCCTCGGTCAACAGAGGTGCCAAGACCACCACGCTCCGTGTGACGTGAGACGACAATGGCTAAGCACATACGCGGAAGACGCATAACCTTCTGGAGCATCGTCAGGCGAGTCTTGTTCTCCATCTCCTCCGGGGTCGCTGCCACACTCTGGCTTTGGAGGGGCCCGCCATCACTTGGATGGTCCTTCACGCTCATCGTAGCTGGGGCCTTGACTGTCCTCGTCTTGTCTCACCGACGACATGTGTTTCTCTTCGCGTTCCTCGCCATGCCAGTTGAATCTGCCCTTCTATGGGTTGGCCTTCTTCTCAGCACGCTTGCTGCGTCGGCAATCGACCCGCGACCGTCCGTGAACATTGGTGCAGATGCACTACTGTTTGAGTTCACAGGCTGCTGGCCCCTCAGCGCCATCTTCGGCCTCGCTCTTTTCGCAATCACTCGGTGGATCTGGCGCCCCTCTGACCCACACGGTCCTTATTGCCCGCAGTGTGACTATTGCCTCGTCGGCCTTCAGGACAGGAAGTGTCCTGAGTGCGGCAGACCTTTTTCTCCGGAGGAGCTGCGGATTCGCGCATCCGATCTTCTTCCGCCTTAAGGCTCGCCCAGCCCGCCTCCGCCCATCAGCCAGCTGCGACTCGACGCCCGTTGCCGGAGCTATGGCAGATAGACTCTCGCGCTCACACAACGCGTTCGAGTCCGCCTGTGCTCGGAGCGCCACGTCAATCGGAGCCTGACACAGCTTCCCTCGCCTCTGCACCGATGAACACTGGCGCCCACGGTGTCTCCGTGCCATCGCCCAGGATCATCTTGATTTGCGTAATGTCACCAAAGATGCTTCCCTCAACGTGAACCGGCGGCCGGACACCCTCACCGCCGCGTCTCCACGGCACACCTTCCGTGTCGAGCCCAATCCCCGTGATCTGATATGCGGTGCCCGATGCCGCTTCAACGTGCTCCTGCGTCCAATGGAAGATGCCCTCATACCTGATTTCATCACCAGCATCGGTCCCGAGTGCGAACCCAGTGGCTGTAAGCACAGGTTCGATCCAGTGGACCATCAGCACAATGTCCCTCGGCTCCGCCAGCATCACTGTCGCGGCGACGACGAAAGGCGTTGACTGTCGAGGCGGAGACGTGAGCTTCTCCACGGCAGCGTCGTATTGGGCGATCAGATAATGGTGGAGCGGCGAATCGCCATCGTCACGCGCCGCAAGCTCTGTCGCGAAGTACGCTATGGATTCAGCAGCCAAGGCCAGACGCTTGCTATCACTCCTATCACAGCCGGTTGCTGAGCATACCGCCAACAGGATCGTCCATGCGATGATCAGGTCGCCGAAGGGACGCTTGCGTAAAGGCATCATTGTAATGCTCTCCGTATGCAGGCTGCACGCGATTGGACAGTGGGCGCTCGCGTTTCGAGATGTTCTGTGTCTTCCAGCACGGTGAGCACATGATACACCGGATGGCTCGCGCTGTCCCAGGCACACTCCGTCTGGCAGAGCTTCGGCCAACGCGAAGCGGTGAAGCCGTCGACGGTGATCGTCGAAGCTGCGGATGTGCCGAGGCCCATGATCTCAGACTCGCCGGGGATCTCGCGCACTCCTGTGGTAGGACCAACCTACTCGTGAGGCTGTAGCGCTTCCACTCGCTCTTGGACTTGGCCGTGCTCTGGGTGCCTGTCCCGATGACGCTGCGCCCAGTCCAGAGCCGTATACCCAGTGCTGTCAGCCACGCCCTCATCTGCACCTGCGGCGAGCAGTACTCGAATGGCATCGAGTCCACCTGTCACGTCGTTGCAGATGAACGTACAGCCTGCCGCGAACATCAGGGGTGTGCGCCCCGAAGGACCGCGCGCATTCATGTCGGCACCGGCCTCCATCAGCATGCGTGTTCTTTCTCCATCGCCGATGGACGCAGACCACATCAGCGGAGTCATCTCAAAGTGGTCGCTCAACTCAACCGTAGCCCCCGCATCAAGAAGTAGCCGAAGCGTCGCCTCGCTCCCGAACGGTTCCATCAACCCGGCACCGGCTGCATAGAACACGGCTGTCCACCCATCCTTAGTCTTGCCCTCCAGCGCGGCACCATGGTCAAGCAAGTATGCAGTGAGCTCCGGGTGTCCTCCGGCTGCCGCCCATGCCAGTGGTGTCGTGCCACCGCGCAGACGCACATCGACGCCGTGGAGGCGTATAAGTTCAGCAACTTCGGTCTGATCTCCGCAATAGGCCGCCTGCATGATGCGCCGCTCAAGACACGGCCACCGGCCTCTCACGGCAACTGCCGCAAGGCACAAGCACATCACTGTGAGAATGGCGAGCCCATCCACGCATCCAGGCCGCCGAAGGCTCTTGGGAGCATCACGCTCAGGCGCAGGCTGCCCTCTCTTTCGCCAGTACCTCACGGCGCCAACTAGCGCAAATCCGACCAGCAGCAGCACCGTGGCGATTCCCAACACACTGAGCGCAACAGGCGCCAGCCTTGCCTCGACAATCCAGTACCCCGTGTGGTCAACCGACTGAAACGCCACATCTGGAATTACCCCAGCACCGACCAGTATGAGGCTCGTGATGAGCGCCATGATGAGCGCTCCAGCAACTGCTGCGACATCGATGATGACGCGAGCGACGATTGCCCACACCTGTCCGGGCACAACGGGATTCGCATTGGTTGCGTTCATTCGATGGTCCCTTCGAGCAAGGCCGGCAGCCGCTCTGCACGCACAGCCCCTCAGCCGCGCCGACATCATCGACTCGACAGATTACCAAGCGGAGTCGGGATCGGCGAGATTGGATGACGACTGCGGGTCTGCAATGGGGCGCGACATCGCTTCCAGGCATCGGCTCCGGATCATCGGCTGGGCTTGAATGCGTGCGTCGAGTATCGTGGCTCGCGTTGGATTGAGCGCGGGGCCCTGCGCGCAGTGACCATCCGCCTACATGGGAGTACACACATGCTCAGCACAATGATCACCATCTGCATCCTGTCTCTGGTCATCCTGGTTCTGGCTGCACCTGCCGGGCGCGGCGCTGCTGCCCATCCGTTCACCGTCCACGATCTGCTGGCGATGGATCGAATCAGCGATCCACAGGCGCTGCCGGATGGCGACCAGGTCGTCTTCTGCGTTCGCGCGACGGATCTTGACGCGAACAAAGGGCACAATGATCTGTGGCTCATGAACGCTGACGGCTCGGGCTTGCGCCGTCTGACGAATCACCCGGCGGGAAGCAGCAGTCCTCGCTTTGCGCCGGACGGCCGATCGGTGTACTTCCTCTCATCGCGCACGGGCAGCACACAGGTGTGGCGCATTGCGACCGATGGCGGGGAAGCGGAGCAGATCACCGACCTGCCGCTGGATGTCGGATCGCTCAAGGTCTCGCCGACCGGAACGCACCTCGCGATCAGCATGGAGGTCTTCCCCGACGCGGAATCGCTCGACGACACGAAGAAACGTCTCGACGAGATGAAGGGCCGCAAGGCGACCGGTCAGGTGTTCGAGCAACTCTTCATCCGACATTGGGACACGTGGAAGGATGGCAGGCGATCACACCTGTTTGTCGTGCCCACAATAGGCGGTGACGCTGTGAATGTGATGCGCGGCATGGATGCGGATGGGCCGCCCAAGCCGTTCGGCGGCGATGAGGAGTGCGCGTTCACACCGGATGGGAAGTCGCTCGTTTTCGCGTGCAGGAACAAGGGGTCGGAGGAGGCATGGTCGACGCATTTCGATCTGTATGTCGTGCCGATCGACGGTTCAGCTGCGCCGAAGATCATCGTCGATGGCAAGGGCGCCGTCGTGACATCGCCGGTCTTCTCGCACGACGGCAGGACGCTCGCCTTCGGCGCGATGGCGCGCCCGGGCTACGAGGCGGATCGTGTGCGGATCGCACTGAAGAGTTGGCCGAGCGGCGAGACGCGCATCCTCACCGAAGACTGGGACCGTTCCGTCGGCTCGCTCGTGTGGTCGCACGATGATGCGGAGATCTACACGACGGCGGACGAGATGGGCTATCACCCGCTCTTCGCTGTCGATGTCGCCACGGGCAATGTGCGGACCGTCTTCGGCAAAGCGAAGGTCACGGGCATCACGCTCGCGCGCGACCGGCTCGTCTTCGGCGTGTGTCATCACCAAAGCCCCGTGGAGTTGCATGCCATCCAGCACCGCGGCGGCGAGGCGCAGCCTATCACCGGGATCAACGCGGATAAGGTCGCAGCAGTGAAGATGGGGCTGTCCGAGCAGTTCACGTTCAAGGGCTGGAATGACGAGACGGTACATGCATGGGTCGTCAAGCCGGTCGATTTCGACCCGAGCCGGAAGTACCCCGTCGCTTTTCTCATCCACGGAGGGCCGCAGGGGTCGTTCGGTAGCGACTTCCATTACCGTTGGAACCCGCAGGTCTACGCCGGGGCCGGCTACGCTGCGATCATGATCGACTTCCACGGTTCAACGGGTTACGGCCAAGCGTTCACCGACGCGATCAACCATCACTGGGGCGATCGACCGTTTGAGGATTTACAGAAAGGTCTTGCGGCGGCGCTCAAGCGGCATAAGTGGATGGATGGTAAATGCGTCGGCGCTCTCGGCGCGTCATACGGCGGATATATGATTAACTGGATCGCAGGCAACTGGAAAGGCGCGTTCAAGTGCGCCATCTGTCACGATGGGAACATCGACGAGCGGATGGCGTACTACGACACGGAGGAAATCTGGTTCCCCGAGTGGGAGCGTGGCGGCACGCCTTGGGACGTTCCCGAGGCATACACAGCGCACAATCCGATCGATCACGTGCAGAAGTGGGACACGCCGACGCTGGTCATTCACAGCGGCAAGGATTACCGCGTCGTCGATACGCAGGGCATTTCGACATTCACCGCGCTGCAGCGCCGCGGCGTCGCGAGCAAGCTGCTGTATTTCCCGGATGAAAACCACTGGGTGCTGAAGCCGCACAACAGCATCCAATGGCATGATGAGGTGATCGGGTGGCTCGACCGTTGGCTCAAGGCGTGAAATAGCGCCGCGGCGCGCGATAGAAAAAGCCCAGGGATTCGAATCCCTGGGCTTGGGGTGCATTGTCAATCAATGCGCGGCATGTCGCCGGTTACATCACGGACATGGCGTGTCGTACGCCGTGAGGAGCAGGCCGAGATCGGCTTGATCCGTATCGCCATCGCCGTCGATGTCACCGCCAGCGGTCTGCTCATACGCGCTCAGGAGCAGACCCAGATCCTCCTGCCCGATGTACCCATCGCCACTGAGATCCTCGGGACAGTCCTCTTCCGGCTCGACAGCCCAGATCTCGACATCGTCGATGTTCCAGCCGCAGTAGCGCCAAGAGCTATCGGTCGAGCCCATCGTCCAGCGGATGTAGACGGTCGACTGGTTGTTCGCGACTGCTGAGATGTCGTACTCCTGCTGCGTCCATGAGTAGTCGCTGACCTCCGCGCCGTTGGTCCAGACCTGCGTCCAGTTCGTGCCGTTGTTGCTCACACGAACATAGGCATGGTCGTACGCGGACTGCTCAACGCCGAGCCATCGCCAGAACTTCAGTGTGACCTGCGTGAGGTCGGAGCAGTCGATGGCGGTGGTGGTGAGGTCGTACTCGGGCATGTAGTTGGCGTAGTCGCCATTCAGGTTGTAGCCGAAGACGTTGGACCCGGTATGTCCGTTGTTGGGGTCGGGTCCGCCGTACTCACCGCCGTTGCCGGTCGGGTCGCCGAACGCCCACTGGCCTTCGGTGGTCCAGCCCGGGTTGGTATCCATGGGGAAGAGGTAGACGGGCATGGGCACGCCGATTTCGAGCGTGATCGTCCGCGCCGTATCGCCGTCGTGATTCGTCGTGTTCGTGAAGACAACATCGTCGCTGTAGAAGCCGTTGCCCATATTGTCGGCTGTGCCGTTGATGCTCACCGTGACCTGGACGGTGCCCTCAGCCGGGATCTGGCCGGCCATGGTGCTCAGGTCGATCCACGATGCGGTCTTGGCGACCGTGAAGTCGAGGGGGTAGGTCTCGTAGTTGGTGAGCGTGTAGATAGCTGAGTCAGGCGTGAACGGGCCGCCGTTGGGTCCTTCAGCGTTGAGGCCACCGGTGGGCGTGACGCGCATGCCGGTCGGGGGTGCGGCCGTGCCGACGACGACCAGCGATGGATCGCCGAAGACATGCCACGTCTTGAACATGTCGCTGCCTTCGGTTCCGGGGTAGTCATCCATCATCATGCAGGAACCCGCATAGCAGAGCGCGCCATAGGTTGAGTACGTCTCGGCCACGAAGAGGTCAACCACTTCATCCTGTCCCGCCATCGGCGGCGCCCAGGACTGGTTGATCGATGATGCGTAGACGCCGATCGCGCCCGTCGGTTCACCATTATGTGTGGCACGGAGCCACGCCTCGGCGAAGCACGTGAGGCCGTCAAACTGGCCGTTGACACACGCGACGGAGATGATGAACGGCAGCATGTTGTCGTTCGTCAGGCTGTTGATATTCGACGTGGAGAACCCGGTGGTGCCCCAACTTGTGGTGGAGCCGTGCCCACAGTAGTTGATGATACCGCGTCCCGCGTTGACGCCTGCGGAAACCTGCGATGCACTCGCGCCGGGATCGTAGATCTCATCGACCTCTGTGAAACCGTAGCCGAGCAGATCGTCCCGGATGTAGCCCATGTGGACGTAGTCGGCTTCACCATCGTCACCGATGCCGGCACCCTGGTCGGATGCGACGCCCATGCCGCGCCAGAACCAGTCCTGCTCCGTAGCGGGCATCTGCTCATACTCGATCGTCCGCTGCACCTGCGTGTCAACTTGGTCGGGGGTCTGAGCGGAGAAGCGCCCGATGAAGATATCGGGATAACTATCGCTGCCCGCGACAAGCGAGTAGTTGGGGTCGGATGAGCCGCCCGCCGCATACCCGGTGTCCACTTCAGATCCATCACCGACAAGCAGGACAAACGCCAAGTCGGTTGTGTTGTAGAGGTTCTGGATATAGGCCTTGATGGCTGTGTAGTTGTTGCCGATCGTTGAGACGCCGACAACGGTCGTGTTGATACCGATCGCATTCTTGTGATCGGCGAGCGGCTGCACGTTGGCCATCCACGCATCGTGCACGATGATGAGCATGTCGCCCACCTCATCCAGCGGCGCGTAACGGTCACCGAGGGAGTAGTTCACGAAGTGCGTGTCGTACATCTCGTAGAACGCCAGGCTGAGCGCCCGGCCTGGATGCTTGTCCATGAGCACGTTCACTTCACCCGGGCCTACCGCGGAGACTTCGATTGTCATCTCGGTGTAGACACGGAGGATGTGCGTCACGGGGTTGTACTGGAACGGGTTGGCCGTCACGACCGCGCCTCGCACATCGCGCATGACGTACGGATCATGCAGCACGGCCAGCGGACCGGGGTAGAACGCATCGGTCTGATACGTGTCGCCGAACGTGTAGGGGACGTCATCCGGATCGACGTTGCGGAAGATGTAGCCCTTCGACGGCGCGATGTCGATGCCCTTGATCTCGTAGTACGAGCTATCGAGAATCGTGACCTCCATGCGAGCGTCGTTGGGGATCATGACGCTGCGCGAGACATCGACCACAGCGGGATCACCGGCGTGCTTCTTGAGGCTCTCCCGCCCGAGATAAAGCTCGGTGAACAACTGACCGTCGATGTCCACATCATGGCGTTTGAACTCGCCGAAGTCGTATCGCAGGACGATCCGCTCGGGATTGCTCTGAAGGACTTCCACATCGACACGGCCGTTCTCGCTCACCGCGCTCGCCGTGCCGGGCATCATCGTGAGGCATGTACAGGCTGCCGCCAAAGCGAGCGATCCAGTCGCCCTGCCAACACCTCGTACCGCCGAAAACAGGTTTGCTCGTCTCATGCTCGTCTCTCCAGTGTTCTGAGCAGCGACATTCGGACATGGCCGCTGCGTATGGACTGCTGTGGGCCTTCGCCCGTCTGACGCGGGCTGCAGGCGTGGGATGGCGTCGAATACGCCATCGTCATTTCCCCCGTGCAGCTTTGCTCGCCGATCCGCCTCCGCAGGGCTGGATCGAACAAAACCGGGCAGCAAAGCGTCGCTCGACGAACCAGCCGCACGCCCGGTATCCCCGAAACGGGTGGCTGGGCAACAAGCGACACAGTCGCCGCGCACGATCCGGGCGACTCGCGGGCTGCCTTCCCCCCACCCAGGATGTCATCTCCGCACGTTGCCCCCGCGTTGCGGCTCCAGATCGATACCGCAGCGTGCAACTAGAACAGATGACCCTACGCACACATCATACCCCAGTTTCCATCAAATCACGGTTCCGGGCAACATAAAACGTGAATAGGGCCGCCGTCGGGAAGCGGTGAGTGTGGCGGAGCGGAATTCCTGCTTCTCGGACGTCAATGCACCCCCCGCCGGGGGCCGATGCACCGCGCATCGATGTGCGTTTTACACCTCCGGAGGGGCGTCCGCAGCCTCGCCGGCGGGTGCCGCGATGGACGATGAGGCCTCGTCGGCTGGCACACTGGGTGCCTCGCCGCTCTCGGGTGAGTCGCCATCCGGCACATCCTCTCGGCACTCAACAGGCGGCGTGTCCGTCTCTTCATACTGCCTGTCCTGACGTCGCTGCTTCCTGGACGGGACGCGGCGCAGGTAGAACCGCTGCGGGTCATCTTCATTCAGGCCATGCAACTCCCCTGCCGGTTCGTACTCCAACCTCTCCAGGAATGTGCAGGCACCCGCACGGGAAGCCCGGACTGACGTGAAGACATCTCGCCCACGGCATCGACTCTCCACGTGGCGGATCAGAGCCGTCGCCACGCCCCGGCGGCGCATCGCCTCCGCGACCATGACGTGCTCGATGAACATTCGTCCGAAGAAGCAGCGATGTGAGGCGATGTAGCCCACAACTTCCCACGTACCCTCACCACCCCGCTCATCCTGCCGAGCGCGTGCGACCCAGCAGAGACCTTCGTGGGCTGCACGGAACAGCGAATCCCACGCCGCTCGCCACTGGTCGGTTCCAATCACGGGTAGATCCGGATCGATATCACGAAGCAGGTCCAACTCCGAGGGGTTCATCGCGTCGATCTTGAGTCGCAGCTTAGTCACGTCGTGGGTTCCTCGGTGTGCGTGCCCGGCCGGCGACCTTCTTGCCCGGTCCAAGCGGGCCGTCCGCTCGCTGCGGCGGCGTGTGCTGTGCGGAACCGCTGCGCGAATCACCGGGATCAGCCTGGGCCGAGGCCGGCGAATCAGGAGCGTCCCCAGCCGTCTCCGTCACCGGCGTCGCGGGCTGGTCCGCAGCAGCAGCCCTCGCCTCATTGCCGGGAACCACCGCGAAGATCATTCGGCCCGCTGAAGTCTGCAATGAACTGGTCACACGGATCGCGAGTTCGTCGCCGATGTACGGCTCGCCGCCGTCCACGACGACCATCGTGCCGTCGTCGAGATACCCGACCGCTTGCCCGGCGCTCTCACCGCGGCGCACAAGCTCGATCGTCAGATGATCGCCCGGCAGCAAGTTCACCTTCACCGCGTTGGCCAAGTCGTTGAGGTTCAGGACCGGCACCTGTTTGATGCGCGCGATCTTTACCAGCGCGATGTCCGTCGTCACGATCACCGCCTGGAGTTGCCCGGCCAACTCAATGAGCATCTGATCGACACTCACGACGTCGGGAATCAGCGTCTCGTCGATCGAGACCTGAAGCTTCGGCGACGCATGCAGTCGGCTGAGAATGTCCAAGCCGCGCCGGCCTCGCTGCCTTTTCATGCGGTCGCCGCTATCAGCAAGCCGCTGCAACTCATCGAGCACGAATCGCGGTATGACGAGCGGCGCCTGAATGAACCCCGTCTGGCCGATATCCGAGAGCCGGCCGTCGATCAGGACGGATGAGTCAAGCAGCAGCGGCCGGACGCCACGAATCTGCCTCGAAAGCTCAACGTAGGGGATGATGACGCGAAAGTCATCCTGCGTACCAAGGACGACGGTGATCCCCATGTAGCACAACACGATGCCGACGATGACCTTGACGACGGCGACGATCTCGGGGATGCCCCGCGTGGGATCATTGGGATCGACGAGATGGTACGTCTGCGCGATGAGGTCGATGATGTAGTTCAGCGCCACGGTGGCAAGCAGACCCGCGAGCAATCCGAGGAAGATGCCCGACAGCGTCGAGAGCTTCTTGCTCGGCGTCAGCGTATCGAGCAGAATCGCCCCCAGCCCGAGGATCACGCTCAGCCCCATCGGGATCCACCACAGGTCGCTCCAGATGAGCTGCGTCTGGCCGGTCTCACGCTGGATGCGGAGCACAGCGAGGATCGTGACGGTCAGGAGCAGGATCAGAAACAGCGCACGGACGTACCGAAGCAGGACTTGCCGGCGCTTTCGCGCCTCCTCGACGGGATTGAGAGGCTGGGGCGCTGTCTGGACCATACCGGGAGTGTACCACGGCCCGACGGGTCGATAGCATGGAGCGTCCGCTCACCGCAGTGGTTGACGGCCGGGCCCGGTCCACGGGTGGCCCGTGAACCTGGTCAGGGCTTGACCGCAGCAGCCATAAGCGGCCGTCGTCCGGTGCTGCCGGTGTCCTGGCCGTCAACCACGTCGGTGGGCGGTTCTTCTGTGACGCGACCTGCCCACGTGATCCGCCGATGAGCTACACCGTCCTCGCACGCCGATACCGCTCCAGAACGTTCGACCAAGTCGTCGGCCAGGAGCACATCGCCAAGACGCTTCGCGCCGCGATCGAGACGAATCGCGTGGCGCATGCGTACCTCTTCTGCGGCACGCGTGGTGTGGGCAAGACGTCCATGGCGCGCATCTTCGCTGCGGCGCTCACCGCACCGGACGTGATCGACGGAGTCAAGCCGCACGAGGTGCTCGCATCCACAGCCCCAACCGACGTGCAGCAGCGCCTTGCGGACGCCATCCTCGCCGGAACGGATGACATGGATGTCATCGAGATCGACGGGGCGTCAAACAACCGCGTCGAGGAGGCGCGGGATCTGATCGCCAAGGCCTCGATCCTCGGGTCCGGCCGATCGCGGTTCAAGATCTACATCATCGACGAAGTTCACATGCTGACCACGGCTGCGTTCAACGCGCTTCTCAAGACGATGGAGGAGCCGCCCGAGCATGTGAAGTTCATCCTCTGCACCACCGAACCCCAAAAGGTTCTGGCGACGATCAAGTCGCGGTGCCAGCGCTTCGACTTCCGCAACATTCCGACGGCACGCATCGGCGAGCACCTCCAGCACGTGCTTGATGAGGAGAAGATCCAGGCGGACCCGGCTGTCATCCAGCACGTGGCGAGACTCGGCGCAGGCTCGATGCGCGATGCGCTCAGCCTGCTGGATCGCCTCATCGCCGCCGGTGAGGGAAAACTGACGCCCGAACTGCTCGAACAGATGCTCGGCCTGCCGGACCGCACGCTCATCATGCAACTCATCGACGCTGCCGTCACGTGTGATCCCGGCACGGCGATCACAAAGGCGGACGAATTGCTCACTCGTGGGATCGCTATCGATCAGGTTTTCGAAGTGCTCATCGAACACCTGCGCGACCTGCTGATCGTCATCTCGTGCGGCGGCGATTCGCTTCTCCTGGAGGTCGGTGATGAGGAAAGGGCGAAGATCGTCGAACAGGCAGGGCACTTCGATACCGCAGCCGTGACGCACATGATCGTTCTGTGTGAGAACGCCCAACGTTCCGCGAAGCTGTCTTCGACCGCCAGGGCGCTCTTTGACGCGACGATGGCGCGTCTTGCGATGACCCAGCACACGGCTGACATTCCCCGGCTCGTCGAAGCGCTTGCGTCGGGGGCTGTCGGCGATCAAAAAAAAAAGCTCGACGGTGACGCGCCGTCGTTGAGGACGACTCAAACTCAACCCACCGCGAAGCCGCAAGCGGCGGAGGAAGCGCCCGTACCAATCGACGACTTGGCCCGCGTGTGGGATCGAGTCGCACAGTTCGCATCGCGCAACCCCAGCCTGACCGGCATGCTCTCCATGCTTGAGCTTCGCGCCATTGCCGATGATCGGGCGCACATCGTTCTGCTCGATTCGCCGGCTGAGGCGCACGTGCGCGCCCGCATCGGCCGGGTGGAGGAGCTTCTTGCGAAGGCGACCGGCCGATCGCTCACGATCGAGCTCACCGTGGACTCGGGCGGCGACGTGGCGCAGCCCGAGGCTGGGCTTTCGCACGAAGAACGCCTCGCCGTCGAGAAGCTGCCGCTTGTGCGTCAGGCGATGGATCTGTTCGGCGCCACGGTCATTGCCATTCACGAACTTGCCGAAGACGCGCCCGCTGAGCCGGAGCAGGGAGACGACTGAAGATGATGGATCAGTTCAAGATGATGGGTGCTCTCGCCGGCCTGATGAAGAACCAGGACCGCCTCAAGGAGCTTGCCGAGGACCTCAAGCACAAGCTCGGCGAGCTTCGCGTGACGGCCGAGACAGGCGGCGGAGCCGTGCGCGCGACCGCTAGCGGGCACATGCGCATCATCTCGATCGAGATCGACCAGGCGATGCTCGCGGGCTTTATCAGCGCCGATCGCCCGGACGACCGCATGCTCGCGGAGGATCTGATCGCTGGCGCGGTGAACGCGGCGCTTGAGCGAGCCCAGGAGGCCGCCCAGCAGGTGATCACAGCCGCCATGTCCGAGCTTGGTCTGCCCAGCCTCCCACCGGGCCTGACGGGTCTGCTCGGGGCACCGTGAGCACTTGACCAGCACAATCGGCTCGGCTACCCTCTTGCCCATGTTCGTTAGCATGCTATCATGTAGCACGCTAAGAGAATCGCTGGGGTTGGGAGCACGCTGTGTCGTTCCACGTCGAGGAAAGCATCGGATATCTGGCCAACATCGCGGCACGGCTGATGTCGCAGTCGCTGCACATCCGGCTGGCGAAGCACGGCGCCTCGATCGGGGAGTGGCCGTTCCTGGCCTGTCTGTGGCAACGAGACGGACAGACGGTGCGCGAGCTGAGCGAGTTCGCACGCACAGCCGAACCGACCGCGGTCCGGACGATTGACCGGATGGAACGTGACGGGCTGGTGCGCCGCGTCGCGAACACGATGGACCGGCGATCGGTCCACGTGCATCTCACGGAGCGAGGTCGGGCGCTGCGCAAGGAACTGGTGCCGTGCGCCAAGGAAATCATCGACATTGCAATGGATGGGTTGACAGGCCGTAAAATCGCTGAGTTCACTGCCGTGCTTGAGCACATGATCGCACGCTTTGACGCGGAGGCGGTCAAGAAGGAGAACGCCGATGGATAGGTCCGCGAGGATGGCGCGTTTGGTCGCGCCCGCTGTGGGAGGGTTGATCCTCTGCATCTGCGTCGCCCACGCTGCTGCTCAAGGCCCGCCCGCCACACCGGTCCGTGTTGATGTCGTGCGCCGGGAGATGGTGGTCGAGACGCGCATGATGACAGGCGAGTTGCGCGCTGTTCGCCGGTCAGCGGTCGCATCGCTCGAGGGCGGTCGGGTTGTCGAGCTTCCCGTCGTGGAAGGTGATTCCGTGGTGCGCGGCGCGATCCTGGCCAGACTCGACGATCGACGACTCAGGCTCGCGGAACGCAGCGCTCAAGCGATGATCGCCGTCAAGCAGGCGATGCTTGCCGAGCGCGAGGCGCAGGTCGAGCAGGCCAAGCGTGATGAGACCAAGCTGCTGGGCATGCTCGCGGACTCATCCGCGGCGCAGAACGAGTACGACGATGCGGTGACCAACCGCATCGCAGCCGAGGCCCGGCGAGACCAAGCGACAGCGGATCTCGTCCTGGCGGAAGTCGAACTGGCGCTCATCGAGCAGCGGCTTGAGGACATGACCATCACGGCTCCCTTCGCCGGTGAGATCGTGAGCAAGCGAACGGATGTAGGGGAGTGGATCGGCGAAGGCAACGCGGTTGTTGATCTGGTAGCCGGTCACCAACTCGAAGCGTGGCTGGATGTGCCACAGGAGTTCTGCGAAGCGGTGTCGGGCGAGGGCATTGTCATCCCGATCGTGGTCCGCGCGAGCGACAGACGGCTTGAACCGGTCGCACCGCGCGTGATTCGACAGGTGGACCGGATTGCCCGGACGTTCTCGCTTGTTGTGCCGATCGAGCAAGAGTTGGGAGCCATGGCGCCGGGGATGTCCGTCGCCGGCTGGGTGCCCACCGGTAAACAGGGCGAGCACATCACGCTGCCTCGCGATGCGTTGCTACCGAATGCCGCAGGGTTCTTCGTCTACAAAGTAACCTCCGGTCCGGACGGCGCACGGAGCGTTGTCCCGACCCAGGTCGACATTGCGTTTGAGTTCGGCGACGCAGTCGCGCTGCGTGGGGAAGCCCTTGAGCCCGGCGATCTGGTCGTCACGGAGGGCAACGAACGCCTCTTTCCCACAGCACCGGTCAAACTCATCAACGATGTGCAAACCACTGCGCAGCCGGAGGGGGAATAACCGATGGACCCGATCCGCCTGGCCATACGCCAGCCCGTCACGGTGACGGTCGGCGTCATCCTCATCATCCTCGCAGGGATCGTCTCGTTCGCGCGAATCCCGATCCAACTCACGCCCAACGTCGAACTGATGGTGATCACCGTCACGACGTTCTGGGAGGGCGCAAGCCCTGAGGAGATTGAGCAGAATGTCGTGGACAAGCAGGAGGAACGGCTGCTCAGCCTGTCCGGGCTTCACGAGATGACAAGCATGTCGCAACAGAGCCTCAGCCAGATCCGTCTGGAGTTCGACACGGGTACGAACAAAGAGGCTGCCCTGCGAGAGGTCAGCGACAAGCTGCGCGAGGTGCCGTACTACCCCGAGGGCGTGAATGAGCCGGTCATCCAGGCCAGCGACCGCGAGACGCGCGACTACATCGCCTTCGCCATCTTCAGCACGACCGACCCGGACTTCGACATCGAGACACTACGGGACTTCGCAGTCGATCGCATTGAACCGATTCTCGAGAACGTCCCCGGTATCTCGGAGATCACGACGTTCGGCGGGGTCGAACGCGAGGTCCAGATCCGCATCGATCCCGTGCGGTTGGCGCAGTACGGCATCTCACCGACGCAGTTCGCCAGGGCGATCCAAGGGACGAACCGGAACATCTCCGCAGGCCAACTCGCTGACGGGAAGCTCGATGTGCGTCTGCGGACACTCGGGCAGTATAAGACGCTCGACGAGATCGAGAACACGGTCATCGCGCACACCGACGCGGGCCTTGTGCTCTTGCGTGATGTGGGCGAGGCGGTCGCGACGTTCAAGGAGCCGTCGAGCTTCGCACACTCAAGCGGCGAGCCTGCGATGGCTGTCGCCGCCGAGCGTGAGATCGGGTCCAACGTCATGGAGACCATGGATGCCTTCAAGGCGACGCTCGCACGCCTCAACGCGCCGGGCGGGTTGCTCGATGCGGAGGCAAGACGGCTTGGACTGAACGGCAAACTCGTGCTCAGGCAGGACTACGATCAGACGACGTATATCACGAATGCGCTGGACTTGGTCCAGAACAACATCTGGATCGGCGGTTCGATTGCGGTGCTCGTCCTGCTCGTCTTCCTTCGTTCCGTGCGAAGTGTCAGCGTGGTGGTTCTGGCGATTCCGATCTCTGTGATCGGGGCGATCGTGGCGATGGTGATGATGGGGCGGAGCATGAACGTCATCAGTCTCGCGGGGATGGCGTTCGCAGTGGGCATGGTCGTGGACAACGCGATCGTCGTGCTGGAGAACATCTTTCGGCACATCGAGATGGGTAAGTCGCCCCGCGAGGCTGCATACAGCGGCGCCAAAGAGGTGTGGGGCGCGGTCCTGGCGTCAACGCTCACCACCATCATCGTCTTCGTACCAATTCTGCTGATCCAGGCGGAAGCCGGACAGCTCTTCCGTGATATCTCGCTGGCGATCTGCGCCGCTGTCGCGCTGAGCCTGATGGTCTCGATGACGGTCATCCCAATGGTGGCTGCGAGGGTGCTCAAAAAGCGCAAGAATGGGGACGGCAACAAGAACGGCAACCACCGAAGCCACATACACCACCGCTTCGCTGAATTCGTCGGGCGGCTGATCTATCTGGTGTGCGGCAGCACGTTGCTCCGCTTGGGCGTGGTCCTCCTGCTGACCAGCGTGTCGGTTTTCGGCACGTACAAGCTGATGCCGCCATCCGACTACCTGCCGGCGGGCAACCGCAATCTGCTGTTTGGCATGATGCTTCCGCCGCCCGGCTACAACATGGCGCAGATGGAGATGCTCGGTGAGCGAATCGAACAGACCATGCGCCCGTTCTGGGAGGCGAGCGAACTGAGGGATGATCCGGAAGCGTACGCGCAGGCGGTTGCGCAACTTCCCGACGTGCCGACTTTCGATTACAGAACACAGCAACCGGGACCGAATGTGGTTCCGCCTCCAATCAAAATGTACTTCCTCGTGTCGATCGAAGGACTTATGTTCCACGGCACCGTCGCGGATGATCCGAGGCGAGCTGTGGACGTTCTGCCGCTGCTGTCGCATGCAACGCGAGCGGAGGTGATGCCGGGCACAATCGCCTTCGGGTACCAGATCCCGCTGTTCCAACTTGGAGGCGTGACGGGGTCGGCCATTCAACTCCGGATCTCAGGACCGGACCTGGATGAGATCGTCGAGTGTGCGACCGCGGTGTACATGGAACTGGTGCAGCGCTACGGGGTCACCTCGGCGGTGCCGTCACCGGCCAACTTTAACCTGCCCGGGCCGGAGATCCAGGTGCTGCCTGATCTTGTGCGCCTCAGTGAACTGGGGCTGACCACCGAGGATCTCGGCCTGGCGGTTCGCGCGATCGGCGACGGGGCGATCGTCGGCGAGTATCACATCGCGGGCGAAGCGATCGACCTGAAGATCATCTCAAAGGACTCGGTCGGTCAGACAACGATCGAAGGCTTGCGCGACGTGCCGCTCGCTGCACCGACGGGACACATTGTGCCGATCGGTTCCGTAGCCGACGTCCGCCGCCTGGCCAGCCCGCAGCAAATCGCACGCGTGGGACGGCAGCGAGCGGTCAGCTTCCAGGTCACGCCGCCGGAAGGCATGGCGCTCGAGACGATCATCAGCGACATCGAAACGATGCTCGAGGAGTTCCGCATCCGAGGCGTCATCCCGCCGGGCGTGCAGACTTCCCTGACAGGTTCGGCAAGCAAGCTCGAAGCGGTGCGGTCCGCCATGCTCGGCGACGGTACGTTCATCGGTACAATGACCAGCTCGCTCGTCCTCGCGCTGGTCGTTGTGTACCTGCTCATGTGCGTGCTGTTCCAGAGCTTCATTCGCCCGCTGGTCATCATGTTCAGCGTGCCGCTTGCAACGTTCGGCGGATTCGCTGCGCTCTTCGTGATCTTCATCTGGACCGCGTCAAGCCGGTATATGCCAACACAAATGCTCGACGTGCTCACGATGCTCGGCTTCGTCCTGCTCATCGGCGTGGTCGTGAACAACGCGATCCTGATCGTGCATCAGACGCTGAACTTCCTGCGCGGCACTGCGGATGTCGGTGATGCGGAGTTCGCCGGTGATGAGATGACGCCTCGCCGTGCGATTGCCGAAGCCGTTCGCACGCGCGTTCGGCCGATCTTCATGAGTACGTTCACGTCGGTCGGGGCAATGTTGCCGCTCGTCCTGATGCCCGGTTCCGGTTCGGAGTTGTATCGTGGGTTAGGCAGCGTCGTCGTCGGTGGACTGGTCGTATCGACGATCTTCACACTGCTGCTCGTGCCGCTATTGCTGAGCCTAGTGTTCGACGTGCAAGGGCTGCTCGCCCAGCGATTCACGTTTGCCCACAACCCGCAGGAGAGCGCGTCATCGTGAAGACGAAGATCCGATCGCTGCCATGCGCGGGATCCTCGTAAGATGCGAACTGCTCGGTCATGCGCCAGCCTGCCTCTTGGGCGGCGGTGATGAGATCACCCGTCGCGTGGTCTCGCAGTCGCTCGATCATGTTGTTGATGGCGCCGCTCTCAGCATCCGTGACGGTCAGTGAAAGCACGGCGCCGATGCCCGGCTCATCGTCGACAGGCGTGAGCGTCTTGACCACCGATACGCGCTGATCTGCTTTTCGAACGACCTGCTCCCCTTTTGCCCGCAGCGCACCGTAGTCGAGTGTCTGCACAACGAACATGCCGCCGGGCACGGCGATGCGCGCCGCTGCCTGAAACACCTCGCTGGGCTTTTCGATCAGGCTGAGCGTGTTACCGAGCAGCAGGATCAGGTCAAAAGGGCCGGCGGGTGGCGCTTCGGCCGATGCACATTCCCATCGGACGAGATCCCCGGCCGGCTTGACGCGCGCTGCATCAAGCATCGAAGGCGCCGGGTCCGCGCCGACCACCGATGCGCCGCAGTGCTGTGCGAGATGGCGCGCGTGGAAACCCGTGCCGCAGCCGAGATCCAGGACGCGCCAGGCGCCTTCACCCGCATCGCGCAGCCAGCGGGAAAGCGCCGGCCGCTCGCGCTGCCACCGCTTCTGCTCGTTCACGAGCAGATCGTAAGCGTGCGCGATTGGCTCGAAAGAGCGCGCCATGTCCGACCTCACCGATGCGAGTTCACCCACCACCCTGCGCGTCGGCAAGGCAGCGGTCAAGGTCGGCGATGAGTGCCGCCACGGGGACGTTATGCCGATCCGCGAAGTAGGCCAGCGGCAGTGAGGGCGGGTCGGCGGCGCAATCCTCGCACATGCCGTGCGAGGTGAAGACGCTGAAGACCTCGGGGTGGTCGGCCAGCACGCTGCGGACCGTGGTGTCAGGCTTGAACTTCGAATCCGTCATCTTCCGTCTCCGTTTGCCTTATC
This sequence comes from Phycisphaerales bacterium, assembly GCA_023135165.1. Classification (GTDB taxonomy): domain Bacteria; phylum Planctomycetota; class Phycisphaerae; order Phycisphaerales; family JAGLTS01; genus JAGLTS01. The sequence continues at coordinate 24,333 of JAGLTS010000052.1, forward strand.
GATCAGCCAATCATCGTGATCAGGCGATCGTAGGCGCGTTGTCGTCGTGCGGCGCGCTGACATCCGTCGCATTCCTCCCCAGGCGCAGCAGGCTGTACCGCATTCGGCAGATGGCCAGGAAGACGAGTTCGGCGAGCGCCCAGATGGCAACCCACACCTCGCCGCCCGACCCGAAGCCGTAGCTGTGCAGCCCGGACGCCATGACGTAGTTCACGCCATAGAACGTCCAGACGATGCAGAGGAAGGCGAGGATCGAACTGACCGCCAAGCCGAAGTCACGCAGCCAACCGATGTGCCGGGCGTGCAGCAGAATGAAGTAGACGATAATACTGATGAGCGCCCACGTTTCCTTTGGATCCCATCCCCAGTAGCGTCCCCACGCCTGTTTGGCCCATATTGCCCCGGAAATGATGCCCAGCGTCAGCATAAGAAAGCCAAAGGCCATCATGTGATAGGCCAGCTGATCCAGCATTTTTTTCGACTCCCGTTTCCGCCATATCGCCAGCCATAGGATCGCCGTGCAGAAAGCGGCATAAAAAGCGCCGTAGGAGATCATGC
>JAGLTS010000053.1 GCA_023135165.1 Phycisphaerales bacterium
AGCTCATCGAGATCCCGATCAGCGCCGCTGCCATCGCGGACGACCCGACGCTCGCGCATGCCGCGACGTTCGATCTGCAGGTCATCATGACCGAAGGCGACGACTGGACATCCACAAACGGGACGGCCACGATCGACGGGTCGTTCTATCAGCATCCGAGCTTCGACGCGGACACGCCGCAGCCGGGCTGGTGGGCGTCGTTCCCGTCGCTCGAATATGACAGCTTCTTCAGCGGCTACGACTTTGATGCGCCAGCCTTCGCTGAAGGGCCGACGGTGACAAACGACTCGATGAGCGCGGTGTGGTTTGACACGGTGAACGCAGGTACGGGGATGTACACGATCGGCAGGTTCACCGTCACGTCAGGCACGGTCCTGTCAGTCACCGGAACATCCACGGCGAACTACACGCAGGGTGATCTGCACGAGTTCAGCTTCGATGTGGTTGTTGATCTGCCCATAGACTGCCCGGGCGACTTCGATGGCGACGGCTACCGCGGCCAGTCTGATCTGGGCATCCTGCTCGCAGCGTATGAGATCAACGCGGGCGGCGACATGGATGGCGACGGCGACACGGATCAAGCGGATCTGGGTGCCTTCCTCTCGGTGTACGACACGCCTTGCCCGTAGGCTGTCGATGGATGAGGAGGAGAGTGCCCGATCGGAAGAGGACGCTGCTGTCCGGGCGGCAGCGTCCTCGGCCTCGGGCGGATGCTGGTGGCGTGCTGATCGACGGAGGAGCAGGCTGCTTAGACCGATATTCGATGATCCGCCGCGTTTTCGTTGCCTGCGGCGCATGCCGGAGCTAGGCTGACGGGTGACCGCCGTTCGGCGGTCTTTGGATCGTCACTCAGTATGACTCAACACGAGCCTGTTGGGGGACGACGGAAGAGAAGAGAGGCAAGAGAACTCGATACTTGGAGACCCGCATGATACGTCTAGGAAGAATCGGGGCTGTTGTACTGCTGTGCGCCGGATCGGCGTTTGGGCAGTTGGTGCCGACCGTGGCGCCGTTCGACACGTTCTCGCAGGTGCAGGAGGTTATGAGGCTTGGGGATTTCACGATCCAGAGCCTCGAGCTGCCTGCCGCGATGGGAGAGGGTTTTGTGACGACCGTCGTCATTGATGGTCAGGAGCGGATGCTGCTGCTCCACCCCCACTCGATGCGCTCCGCTGACTACCAGCTCCTGGTCGATAGCGGTTCAGGCGCGGTCCCTGTTGAATCGGCAGCCCCTTCGACTTACCGCGGCCACGTCCTTGGCGTGGGTGGGAGCCGCGCGGCGGCATCGCTGGTCGACGGGCAGCTCAGCGCTCTGATCGATATGGCGGACGGCCGCCTCTGGTTCGTCCAGCCGCTCACCGACGCCGTTCCGGGTGCTGACCCGGCTGACCACGTCGTGTACGACAAGGACGACTCGATCCCCGGTGATTGGACGTGCGGCAACGACATGCTGCTCCCGCCCGTCCACGATCACGATGACGGGGGCGATGGGTACGGCACGCGAGGCGGCGGGACGCAGATCGCCGAGATCGCCTTCGACGCCGATTACGAGTACTACCAGTTGAACGGCTCGTCCGTCTCCGCCACCGAGACCGACATTGAGAACGTGCTGAATGACATCGACCTCATCTATGATCGCGATGTCGACATCACCTATACGCTTACGACGATCATCGTCCGCTCATCCCCATCCGATCCATACACGAGCAGTGATGCGGGCACGCTGCTCAATCAGTTCCGAACCGAGTGGAACAGCAACCAGGGCGGCGTGCAGCGCGACCTGGCGCACCTGATGACCGGGCGCGAGCTGAACGGGAGCGTGATCGGTGTCGCTTGGGTGGGCGTGGTCTGCAACCTGAACTACGCCTACGGCCTGTCGCAGTCCAGGTTCACCACGAACTTCAACTACCGCGTCACGCTGACCTCGCACGAGATGGGGCATAACTGGGATGCCGACCACTGCGACCAGGATGGCTTCAACTGCAAGATCATGTGTTCGGGACTGGGCGGATGCGGCGGAGTCGGCCTGCCGAACTTCGGAGACCGTTCCGTCAACGACATCAGCAGCTTCCGGGACTCGCGAAGCTGCCTCGATGACGGCGGCGAGCCGTCCGGCATCGCGCACCAGATCGTCGATGTCACCATCACCGGCGATGCGAAGGCGGACGATCCCACACTTAACCACGCCAAGACATACGACCTGCAAGTCGTCATCACCGAAGACGACGACTGGACCTCGACCGATGCGGTCGTGACGATCGACGGCGTAATCTATCAGCACCCGGACTTCGACTCTGACACACCGCAACCGGGCTGGTGGGCGTCGTTCCCGTCGCTCGAGTTCGACAGCTTCTTCAGTGCCCGCGACTTCGCCACGCCTGCTTTCGTCGGCGGTGCGACCGTGACCACGAACTCGATGGCGGCGCTCTGGTTCGATACCGACAACTCGGGGAACGGCACGTACGCGATCGGCCGATTCACCCTGACGGCAGGCCAGACGCTCTCAGTCTCAGGCTCATCCACCGCGAACCACACGCAGGGCGACCTGCACCCGTTCGATTTCCAGGTGGAAGTTGGCTTCCCGGGCATCGAGCACCAGCTTGTTGAAGTCCCGATCAGCTCCGCCGCGAAGACGGACGATCCGACGCTCGACGGCGCCAAGACGTTCGACCTGCAAGTCATCATCACAAACGACGATGACTGGACATCCACGGACGGGACGGCCACGATCGACGGTTCGTTCTATCAGCATCCGAGCTTCGACTCGGACACGCCGCAGCCGGGCTGGTGGGCGTCGTTCCCGTCGCTCGAGTTCGACAGTTTCTTCAGCGGCTACGACTTCGACGCGCCGGCCTTTGCCGAAGGCCCAACCGTGACGAACGACTCGATGAGCGCGGTGTGGTTCGACACGGTGAATGCAGGCAACGGAACCTACACGATCGGGAGGTTCACCGTGACGGCAGGCACGACGCTGTTAGTCAGCGGTGCATCCACAGCCAATCACACGCAGGGCGAGCTGCATTCGTTCGGCTTCGAGATTGAGGTCGATCTCAACGACTGCCCGGGCGACTTCGACGGCGACGGCTACCGCGGCCAGTCGGATCTGGGCATTCTGCTCGCGGCATACGAGCTTACCGGGGCCGGCGACATAGATGGCGACGGCGACACCGACCAAGCGGACCTCGGCGCCTTCCTGGCTGTCTACGATACGCCCTGCCCGTAACGTCGTTGACGGTTCAGATCCCGCGACCACACGGAATCACCAAGCCCCGCCTGCCAGAGGCGGGGCTTTTTCACGCGCCGATCGTGCTCCGGATCGAGGCGGTCATGTGCGCCGTGCAAGGGATGGCTGCGGAACCGCCCACGCAACGAGTTCATCGCCTGCTATCGGACTGCTGATCCCCATGCTGGCATGTGTCGATGGACGACCGGCCGATGTAATCAAAAAGGTCAATATGAAAGATTCGGTCTGATTGGGACCGTCAACGTCCGTAGACTATGCAAGTGAGGATTGTGTGTCGGTTGTCGGCCTGATCCACGAGAGAGAGGCGCCTTTTCTGGCGATAACTCCTGGGGCTTCACCTTTGCAGGGAGGATTGCGAAAATGCTGTGTGTTACTGGAGAGAAATTGCGGGCATGTCTGACGCGAGCGGCACTCGTGCTGTGCGTGTCCAGCGTCTGGGTATCGACGGGGTCCGCCGTCGGCCAACTCACGAGCGAGGACATTGAGGCGCTGCGCAGGCAGGGCGAGATCGAGGGCTGGACGTTCGAGGTGGGCGAGAACGCCGCCACGGCAAGGCCCATGCACACGCTCTATGGTCTTGTTATACCCGAGGGGTGGTGGAAGGATGCCCGCTTCGATCCGTGTGAGCCGAAGCGTGGGTTGCCGGAATCGTTCGACTGGCGCGCGGAAGGCGGATGCACGCCGATCAAGAACCAGAGCGGCTGCGGGGCGTGCTGGGCCTTCGCCACCGTCGGTCCGCTCGAATGCAACATCCTCATCCACGACGGCATCGAAGAGAAGCTTTCCGAGCAATGGCTCGTGAGCTGCAACAGCAACGGCTGGAGCTGTGACGGCGGCTGGTGGGCTCACGACTACCATGAGTGGAAGACCGACCCCTGCGGCGACACCGGCACCGTGCTGGATGACGACTTCCACTACGTCGCCTGGGACGCCCCGTGCGACTGCCCGTATCCGCATCAGTTGCAGTACCTGATTTACGACTGGGCGTACGTCGGCTCAAGCGCCAGCGTCCCATCCGTCAACTCCATCAAGAATGCGATCCTGCAGTACGGCCCGGTCGCCGCCGGCGTCCGCGTCAACAGTGCGTTCGAGGCGTACAACGGCGGCATATTCAATAGCTGCGTGACGGGCCCGACGAATCACGGCATCGTCCTCGTCGGGTGGGACGACACCATGGGTACTGACGGTTGCTGGATCCTCCGCAACTCATGGGGCCATTTCTGGGGTGACTACGGCTACATGTACATCGAGTACGGCTGCTCGAGCGTCGGCTACGCTGCATCCTACATCGACTACCTCGGCCCGCCGCCGTCAGGTATCGACCATCAGGTCGTCGAAGTGACGATCACACCCGAGGCCATCGCTGACGATCCCGGACTCGAGAACGCCAGCACGTTCGACCTTCAGGTGATTATCACCGAGGATGACGACTGGACCTCGACGGGTGCGACCGCGACGATCAACGGCTCGTTCTATCAGCACCCCAGTTTTGACTCGAACGTACCACAGTCTGGCTGGTGGCCTTCATTCCCGTCGCTCGAGTTCGACAGCTTCTTCAGCGCGCGCGACTTCGACGCCCCCGCCTTCGCTGAAGGGCCGACCGTCACGAACGACTCGATGAGCGCGGTATGGTTCGACACCGTCAACACGGGGAACGGCACGTACACCATCGGCCGATTCACCGTGGCTTCCGGAACGACGCTCACGATCACTGGCACATCAACGGCCAACCACACCGATGGCGATCTGCACGCGTTCGATTTCGAGATCCAGGTTGGGAATGACTGCCCGGGCGACTTCGACGGCGACGGCTACCGCGGCCAGTCGGATCTGGGCATCCTGCTCGCGGCGTATCTGATTGACGCGGGTGGCGACATGGATGGCGACGGCGACACCGACCAGGCAGACCTCGGCGCCTTCTTGGCTGTCTACGACACGCCCTGCCCGTAACGTATGCCGATGACCTCGGCCTGACGGACACACCGGATGACAACGCCCCGCCAAACTTCGGCGGGGCGTTTTTTCAATCCGTGTCGCTGCCTGCTCCACAAGACCGGTGGCACCCCGTGCCCTCGGTCCCGCACCGCTGCCATACCGCCGTCATCGTCTGGGCGGGCGGACGAAGATCCAGATGGCTGCGATCGTCGAGCCGATGGCGTTGAACACGAGATCCAGCGCGTTGTTCGTGTAGTCGCCGACGCCGTTCTCAGGGTCGATCTGTGTCGCGGCGAACTCGATCATCTCGTTGATCGTGCCAAGTCCCATGCCCATGAGAGCAGCGAGGAAGACGAGGCCGACCGTCGGCTGGGCGGGGCGCCTCAGCGCGCGAGAGAGGCCCTGCCAGCAGGTCATGGTGGCGGCGGCGAACCCGAAGCAGTGCGTCATCTGGTCGTATCGGAGGACGCTCGGAATGATCTGCCACGCGTAGATGACCTCGCCGTCAAGCCAGGGTGGACGGACCGTGCCGCCCGCCATGTGAAGGAACCCCCAGATGCTCAGCGCGAGCAGCACGCCGTTGCTGAGCCGGACCGCGCGATGCACGACGAGGACCAGCGTGATGAAAATGACCATGCAGATGCTGTAGAAGATGAACTCGGTCCCACCCGCGCGGATGGCGAGGTACCCGAAGACGATCAGGTACAGGAGGGTGAAGGCCATGATTCGTTGGAAGGCTCGCGTCATGTCTGACTCTCCTTTCGCCGATTCCGCGCTGCGCCCGGGCTGTGAACAGACCACAGTGTGACAACGACAGGCGGAGCGAACAAGCGAATCCACGCGAGCGATGCCATGTGGAAGCCCGGCAGGGTAGCCCGGTAGGGCGTCGGCGAGGCCCCAATGACCCTGGTGGACCTGAAAAAGTCCGGATAACCCCGCGCACGTGCCGATCCTCTCTGGAGTGGGACGCCGTTGCGGATTGTGCTGTGCGCAGCGGTAAGTCGTGTCTCATCAAGGCGCTGCGCGGCAGTGCCGCTGAACGACACGGGAGGACAAGCCCATGCACCATGCACACCGAATCAGCCGCTCCTGCATCATCCTGAGTCTGGCGATCACGTCACTTGCCGCCCAGCCTGTCACTGGGCAGTGTCAGCGCGCCCAACTCCTGCCGGACGATCTCGCCGGGGCGGACCGCTTCGGCGTGTCAACAGCGATCAGCGGCGACTGGGTGGTGTGCGGTGCTAGCCACGATGACGACGGTGGGAACGCGTCCGGCTCCGCGTACGTGTTCCAGCGCGAGGGGATCACCTGGGTCCAGTACGCCAAGCTCACAGCCGACGACGCTGAGATCAGCGACTGGTTCGGCCACTCCGCATCCATCGACGGCGACTACCTCGTCATCGGCGCATACGGTGACGACGAACTCGACGCTGATGACTCCGGGTCGGTCTACGTCTTCCATTTGGAAGAAACGGTGTGGGTGCAGCAGCAGAAGCTGCGGGCGAGCGATGCGGAGCAGGCGGACCAGTTCGGCCTGAGCGTCGCGATCAGCGGCGACACGATCGTGGTCGGCGCACCCCAAGATGATGACGGCGGCGAGGGATCAGGCTCGGTCTACGTCTTCCGCCGAACCGATGCAACGTGGAGCCAGGAGGCCAAGCTCACACCGGACGATCCGGGCGAGGACGATCAGTTCGGCACGGCAGTGGCGATCGACGGCGACGCCGTCATCGTCGGTGTGCCGTTTGATGACGGTCTCGGCGCCGATGCCGGCACGGCGTACCTGTTTCAGCGGACCGACACGACGTGGACGCAAGAGGTTGAACTCACGGTGGACGATGTGGTTACCGGCTACCAGTTCGGGGGTGCTGTCTATGTGAATGGCGATGTAGCGGTCATCGGTGCGTGGCAGGGACCAAGTGGCGGGCCGGGCGCCGTGTACATCCTCCGATGGGACGGCTTCGTGTGGAGCGAAGAAGCGGCACTGCAGGCGAGCGACGGCGCGCCCGGGGAGCAGTTCGGCCGAACCGTGGCGATCGACGGCGATTGCCTTCTCGTCACCGCTCCGCTCCACGACGGCAGCGCGGACATGACCGGCGCTGCCTACATCTTCCGCTACGACCCCGGTGAGCCGGAGTACTGGACCCAGGATGTGAAGATCACCGCCATCGACGAGTACGCCGACCTGCGCCTCGGCATGGCGAGCGGTCTGAGCGGCGACTATGCCGTCCTCGGCACGATGCTCGGTAACTCCCAGGGACCGCTCTCAGGCGTCGCATACGTCAACGACATCACCATCGTCGGCCCGGACTGCAATGACAACGGCATCGTCGACGAGTGTGAGATCGACCTCGGCCTAGCCTTGGACTGCAATCTCAACGGCGTCCCCGACGAATGCGACATCAGCGATGGGACATCCACCGACTGCGATGACAACGGCATCCCAGACGACTGTGAGTTCGTCGATTGCAACAACAACCTTCTGCACGATGCGTGCGACATCTTGCTTGGCATCAGCGAAGACTGCAATGACAACGGCGCCCCGGATGAATGCGATATCGACGGCGGCGCGGCCGACTGCAACGACAACGACATCCCCGACGAGTGCGAGCTTGACGGAAACGACTGCGACGGCAATGGCATCCCGGATGAATGCCAACTCGACACCGACGGCGACGGCATCCCGGATGTTTGCGATGAGCCTGTGATCGTCCAGTTCAACCTCATCGGCGCCGATGAGGCGTGGACCGACCCGACGCAGAGCGGCATGGCGGAGATCCCCGACATCCAGATCATCGGCCGAGGGCTTGTCTCCGATCGTGTGGAGTTCAGCAACGACGAGTACACCGTCGTCGTCGATTCGTTCGACGTGTCAGGCCCCGACGGGTTGGAACTGCGATTCCCGCTTCCCGTCTTCCCGCCCGGAAGCCATCTCGACGGACCGCTTGAGGTCACGATGACGATCTACGCAGCCGGCGGCACGGCGAACCGAACGGTCGAGTACAACCTCGTCCGCAAGACGGTCGGCCTCAACGCCGACTACGCCACGATCACCGATGCCGTCGCCGACGCACACGACGGCTGGGCCATCGTCGTTGATCCGATCACGTACGTCGTCGCTGACACCATTGACATGGAAGGGTTGAGCTGCATCACCATCGGAGCACAGAACGCGCATCCCAACATCCAGATGATCGGAAGCACCACCGACATCATCCGATTCTCCGGAAACGATCAGACCGTGCGTCTGCAACGGATCGATCTGACCTCCGGCCACAGCGCGATCGTCATCGAAGGTGCGTCAAGCCCGATCATCCACGACTGCTTCATCAAGGATGCGCAGCGAGCGATCGAGGTCAAGGCGGGTTCGTCGCCTTTCATCAGCGCCTGCATCATCGGGCCGACCATCACATCACCTGAGCTGGATGGCAACGCCGTGTCGATCACCGACGACTCATGGGCGACCATCCGCGACTCGACGATCATTCAGAACCTCGGTGCCGCGCGCGGCACGATCTATATCGAGCAAACCACCCAACCCGTGCTGATCGCCAACTGCTCGATCTTCCTCAACGAGGCTCGGAGCGGCGGTGCCGTCTACGTCGGTGATGGAGCCGAGGCGCTGATCGTCGGCAACCTGATCGACTCGAACACCGCAACCGAGGCGGCAGGCCAGGGGGGCGGCGTATACATCGCGGCGCAGACGCCCGGATCGCAACTCGTCATCGAAATCGCCTGCAACGAGTTTTCCAATAACGTCGCGCTCGGAAACGCCGAGTGTGCGGTCGGCGTGCCCGGCGGAGGAGGCGCGGTCTTCCTCGGAGAGAACTCCTCACCTCGGATCGTCGACAACCTCATCACCGGGAATGAGACAGCGGTCGGCGGCGCCATCGTCGTTTGCAAAGGCGCGACGCCGCTCATTCAGCGCAACATCATCACATGCAATACCGTTACCCCGTATGACGATGACCCCGACTACTTCGCACCTGGCATCTATGTGTACGATGCTGAGCCTCGCATCTTGAACAATGTGTTCTTCGCCAACGATTTGGTCATTCCCGAGGGTGAAGAGCCGACGCTTCCAACGCTTGACGTCTCCGAGCGAGGTGGGGGGGTTCACGGGGCGTCGCTCGCCTCGGCGGGAACCGTCTTCGCCAACAACATCTTCCTTGAGAACGATGGCTGGGGCATCTACCTCGACTCAGTCGTCTCGCAAACGTTCATCGACATCCTGCACAACGACTTCTGGCAGAATGACGAGACAGGACTGTGCCCGAACTGTTCCGCCACGACGCCCGATTTCTTCCCCGGCAGAACGTTTGGGAATCTCGATGTCGATCCGCTGCTTGCGAGCGCGTCCCCGTCATGCACAACGCGAGATGACTATCAACTCGACGCCATGTCGCCGCTCATCGGTGCCGGGCTTGCGGACGATGTGTACACGTTCCTTGACAGCCATTACGTGCTGTACCACGACGATATCGCTACGGACATCGGCTGGATGCAACGGGACGGCATCCTCGCACCGAATGCTATACCTCTCGTTCTTGAAGCACGTGAGATCGCTTCACACGCCCGCATCGAGATCGAGGTGCAGACAGCAGCGAGCATTCCCGTCATCATCGAGTCGAGCGCCGCTACGAACCTGCTCGACGGATCGCTCGTCTTCCACGTGGATGCAACTATCGAGGCGAAGCAAGCGACGGAGGCGGTGCGCTTCAGCTTCGGCGGGACGGCGCCGGGCTTCGATGTCGCCGACATCGAGTTGCCGTGGGCGCCGCCTGTTGATAGCGACAATCGCGTCGCCCTCGTGATCGATGTGAATGATGATCTGACGTTCGAGACGATCGCGGACATCGAGGGCACGATCGACGGCGCATCGGGGGTGGTCCGATTCGAAGATGTGCCGATCGCCGATGTGGAGAACCACTGGATCGCGGGCGTCATCGGGCTGGTTGGTGAAGCGCCGCCCTGCCTGGGTGATCTCGATGGCGATCGTGATGTCGATCAGTCCGACCTGGGCATTCTCCTTGCCGACTACCTAATCGGGCCGGGCGGTGATCTCGACAGTGATGGTGATACCGACCAGAACGACCTGGGCATCCTGCTGGCGGTGTACGGCCTGCCCTGCCCGTGACCCCGCTGCGCTCGGCGAATCGAACGCCTGTTGTCAATCATGCGGATCACGCTCTATATCCCGGTGTACAACGTCTCCTCGACGCTCGGTGAGGTTCTAGCCGCCTGCGCCGCGCAGACAAGGCCGGCCGACCGAATCCTCGTCATCGACGACGGCTCGACGGATGACTCAGCCGAGCTGGCGCGACAAGCCGGCGCGGAGGTCAGTTCGCACGGCACGAACCGAGGCCTGGGTGCGGCGCGGAACACAGCACTGGAGGCGTGCGACACCAACATCCTCGCCGGGCTTGATGCGGATGTCGTTCCCGCACCAGATTACCTTCGACGGATCGAGCAAGCGCTCGCTGACGATTCGGCCGTTGCGGTGTGCGGCAACCTGACCGAGCGCCACATGTGGACCTTGCCCGACCGCTGGCGGTCCGTGCACATGGCACAGCACCTCGGCGATGACGACATCGTGAACCCGCGATTCCTTTTCGGCGCGACGACAGCCGGGCGGGCGGATGCGCTCCGCGCTGTGGGTGGCTGGGATGCGCGATTGACGCGCAACGGCGAAGATGTGGATCTGTCATCTCGCTTGCGCGATGCCGGCCAGACAACGATGTACATCGCGGGCGCTCGTGCTGAGCACCTTCGGCGGGACGACGCTGCGAGCGCGCTCGACGGGCTGTGGAACTGGTTTCACCCCGCCGGGATGCTCCGGGGCGACTTCACAAGCTGGGAAGCCGCGGCGCAGCGGATCGAGCCTGTCACGATGGGTATCTTCCGTCATCGCATCACACAGGATCTTCAGCCGCACCGGACTGATCTGCTTGCGCTGACGATCCTCTTGCCGTGGTGGATGACGATCCTCGATCTCGCGCAGTTGGCAGAGCAGGACGGCATCTCCCCTGACGAGGTGAATGCCGCAGCCGGCGCCGTTGCTGGGACTGTGGCGCGCATCACCAGCCGTGGCGCGGATGAACTACTCGCCGACGATCTGCTCACCATTCTGCAAACACCCATCGCTCGCTTCGGACCTCCGGGGCGGGAAACGAGCACGCTCACCACCCCGGCGCGCCGCTACGTTCACGCTTTCAAGGCCGGCTTGGATCATGCCCTGCCCCGCAACGCCGCGACGTGGCGGACGATTGCCGACGCACGAAGACGCATGACCTGAGCGCAGTACAATCGCACGCATGAACATCCTGATCCTGTCACGGACGCCCCTCTGCGGAATCCCGCTCCAACTCGCCCGGGCGCTGAATCGGCACACGCCGCACCACGCCCATTGCGTCGTCCTGCGCGGCGACTACGACAACGGACGGGTGTTCGATGTCGATCTCATCCGTAGCGAAATGCACACGGCCGACTTCCAAGGCCTGCTCGACGATGCGGACGTCGTGCATTTCTTCAACTACGTGCACCTCGACAGCCGCGAGTTCGGCGTCAACTTCCGCGAATTCACAGCTGGCAAGCGATTCTGCATCCAGTACCACTCCCAGCCGGAGCACATCGCCCTGCACAGCGGCTTTCGCGATACGTGCGATGTCATCGCCAAGGATCACACGCAGATCTTCGTGACCGCGGAGTACCTTCGCCTCTACGATGCCGCCGTCAGCATACCCATTCCGATCATCATTCCGCTCGACGATGAGCGTTTTCGCGCCGTGCGCAAGTGGAGCGAGACGGATGGCAAGATCCACATCGCATACGCACCGGCGTTGCCCACGGAAGTCATTCCCGGGTGGGAGATCTGGACATCAAAGGGCTATACGCCGACCTGCCGAGCGCTCGAATCGCTCGCCCGTGATGTGAACAACGTTCAGGTGCATGTCATCGAGAACATCCCGCATCGCGACTGTTGCCTGATGAGGCAGCAATGCGACATCGCCATCGACGAGGTTGTCTCCGGTGCGTACCACACGAACAGTCTCGAAACGCTCGCAATGGGGGTGGCGACCGTCTGCCACATCGACGCGGTGACGGAGGAAGTCAACAGCCGAATCACAGGCGCCGACGAGCACCCGTGGATCGACGCGACGCTCGATACATTGCGCGACGTTCTGGCTGAGACGGTCGCAGATGTTGACCGTCTGCGTGAGCGGCAGCGGTACAGCCGATGGTGGATGGAGACGTACTGGAACGAATCGCGCCTCGCCGAGCTATACAGCGGCCTATATGAAGGACTGCCCGTTCACACCAGCGAATGGGACCGACGACACGCCGTCACCGCGACGCAAGCCACCGCTTGGCGACGGCCGCAGCTCATCCGAGGAGCATACGATCCGGCTCAGGTTGTTCTGCCCCAGCCCTGTGCGGAACCGGATACGACGCCCAGCCGGGGTGACACGATCCTCTTCTATCCGATCAACGAGAACCACGTCACAGCCTTTCAGCTTCTGGCGGAAGCGATTCAAGCGCGGGATGCGGGCGAGAAGATCACCTTTTTCGTCGTGGCCGAGGCGCTCGCCAACCGCCCGATGCTCAAGCGAGCGCTCGCGGATGTGCATCATCCCGTCCATCGCATCCCAGCCGGCGAGGTTGTGCGTTTTGTCCGTAAGGAGCGACCCGCCGTCGTCGTGTGGAGCGTCGGCGACACCGATCCGACGAAGGTCAGGTTGATTGATGCGCTGCAGAAGATGCGCATCCGCTCCGTCGCGATCGAGGAGGGCAATCAGCTTTCTCTCAACGCAGGTGAACTGTCGTTCTACGCGCTGCCCTTTGATGCGATCTGCGCAGCAAGCGATGCTGAGCGTAATGCGCTGATCGACGCCGGCTTTCCGACGGATGTCGTCACGGTCACGGGCGCCGTCTCGCTTGAAGTCACCCGTCGCGCGGTCGCACGATGCGATCCGACGCAAGTCCGTGCTCGACTCGGCATCCCCGAAGGAAAACGCGTCGCCGTGTACACCACATCACCGCTGCGCCGCTACCAGCCGAGCAGCTTCGACGCTGCGGAGGACCGGGACGCGATTCTGCGTCTGATCGACGGCGCGCAGCGTAATGATCTGTATTGGATACTCAAGTTGCACCCGTGCGAAGTACCGTACCGGGAACGACTCGCGGAGAACCCGCTCGCCCGATGCACGCAAATCATTGGTGATGAAGCGACTTGGCCGGAGCTGCTCTCAATCCTTGATGTCGTTGTGAATCGCGGCAACTCGATGACGGCGATGGAAGCGACCATGCTCGGCAAGCCGGTGATCGTCGTGCCGCTTGGTCTGCCAACGATCTTCGAGCAAGACGGTGATGCGCGACGAGTCGTCACATCGCTGGATGACTTCTCCGCCGCGCTGGATGGTGAGGCAAACATTCCGCCCATGTTTGCGAAACGCCATTTCGTGCCCGGTGATGCGACGATACGCATCGCATCGGTCATCCTTGATGCCGCCCGCTCCCCGCGCCGGTCGTATGCATCGACCGATGCGTTCACGAACGGCATCCTCATGCTTCAGCGCGCCGGTCGCAGCGCCGCCCGCATCTGTTGGTCGTCGAGCGTTGACGAGACGGATGCAAGATTCGATTCGCTACGAGCGCGCATGGACAGTGTTCTCGACGATCGGCGCGATCAGCCGCAGCGGGCGCTTGAGACGCTCGAATCGGTGATCGCTGATTTCAAGCCGACTCGGGAACTGCTCATCGAGGCGATGCTCGTCGCACTTGGCGCGGGTGATGCAAGCCTGGCGCAGCGGTATCTCGCACAGGCAGCGGATGCATCGTGGCTGCTGAGTCAGAGCGATCGCCACACGCCCGCGTTGCGCTATGCGCAAGAGGCGATCCGCCTGGGCGAGTCATCCGGATCATCCGTGCTCGACGAGTGGATTTCGCGCAGGCCCGAGTTGATGGATGCGATGGTGCTGCGCCTCATCAGCGACTGGATGATCGACGGGCCGGGCGACACCCAAGACCTTCGGCGCCGCATCCGTGAGCTTCGGCCGGACGGCTTATTCCACAGCGAGGTATACGGGCGACTCACAGCATGCCTTGATCTGGAGCGAATGAACGAGGCGGGGCTGTCACGACTGATCGCGCGATGTCCGGATCTGCCGCAGGCTCGTTTTTTCCTTGCGAAACTGCGTCGGGCGGATGGGAAGCTCGATGAGGCGCTGGCGCTGCTTGAGGAGGAGCATCGGCGCTTCGACCCGCAGCCGCGCATCATGATCCAGCGAGCGAGCGTGCTGCGCGAAGCCGGTGAATACGTTGATGCTGCTGTGGTTCTCGACGATGCCGAGGCGAGGTTCGGGTCGCCGGAGTGGCTCTGGTGCGAGCGCGGCTGGCTGCACGAAGCGCGCGGTGAACCGGATCGGGCGCTCGCTTGTTATGAGCGAGAGGATGAGCTGTACCCACGCAAGGGCTGGGTGGTCGAGAACATCCAACGTGTGCGAGATCGTCTTGCTGAACGTGAGGAAGTGGTGACGACGTGAGCGCACCGGCTGGGCACCGCCTCTTCTATCCCGCATCCCCGGCACACGTGCGCGCCTTCGCGCCGATCGCCCGTCGATTGGCCGACGCATCATTTCGAGTCGTCGATGCGCAAGACTATCGACCGGAGGAGCGAGGCCTGGGCGATGCGATTGCGCAACTCGGCTTCGATCGAATCGTGCTGGCGACACCGTATGAGGCTGCACAACTTGATATGGCCGACTGCCGATCGCTCGTCATGTATGCGGGCGACGATGCGATGACCACCGCGCTGGCGTACGCAGCACGGCACAGCGGCGCAGCGGTGATTGGAATCGAAGAAGGAAACCAACTCGCGCTCAACGCGAATCTGATCAACTTCTACGGCCTGCCGTATTCCCGCCTGCTTGTCGCATCGCGCGATGAGAAACAGCGGTTTGAGCAGTGCGGGCACGAAGAGGACCGCTTGCGCATCGTCGGCCTGACGACGAACCCGGAGACAGCCCCGCTGGCCGGGCGAGACGCATGGCGCCGATCGCTGGGCATCGCTGATGACGACAGGCTGCTCGTCTACGCCTGCTCGCCGCTCCAGCGCCAGTGCCAACACAGCCGCGACACGCTCGCGCATCGACAGCGAATGCTCGAAGCGCTGCGGACCATCCATGTCGACAAACTGCGCGTGCTCATCAAGCTCCATCCGGTCGAGGATGTCAATGATGCGACAACGCACGTGCGAACGATCCTCCCAGACGCGATCGTTGTCGGCGGCGAGACGCCCATCGAGACCGCACTGGCCGGCTGCGACGTACTGCTGAATCGAGGCAACTCGCAGGTCGCGCTGCAAGCGATTCAGATGGGTCGGCCGACTGTCGTGATGCCTCAAGGTCTGATGACGATCTTCGAAACGGATGGCGGCGCATTGATCGCACGCGATGAAGATGAACTCAAGCAGTACATCGAGATGGCGCTGACGGGTCCGCTTCCGGACACAGCATCGCTGCTCGCCAAACACGTTGCGTTGACGCAGGGTCGCGCGGCGGAGCAACTGATCGCTGAGGAGATCACACGCGCGACTTCCGAGCCGATGACCGCCGACGAATCGCTGCTCTTCGGCATTCTGTTCCTGGAAAAGCGATGCGGTGACTTAGCGGAGGAGGCGTTCACCTCGGCGACAGGGCTGGACGATGCGCGCCTGTGCGCCAGGGCGCTCGGGCATGCGAGGGCAGGCAGCGAAAAAGAGGCGATGCGGTGCTGGCGTCGCGCAGCGGAGCAAACGAATCGCGTGCAGCTTTGGATTGAAGCATCACGGGCTGCGGGACAGGCGGGGCGATTCGGCGACGCCCATTCCTTGCTCGCGAGCGCCCGGGACGGTGTGTGGACGCTGCGTCACAGCCGACCGCATGTCATCGACATGGTGCAGGCGGGCCTGCTGCGCCTGGAAGGACGTCTTAATGAGGCGATCGAGCGGTACGCTGCGGTTCTGAGCGACATGCCGGAGTACTGGCAGGTGCGATACCAGACCGCCCTCACATTCCACATCGCCGATCGGACCCGCGATGCACGGCGTACGCTCCTCGCCCTTCTCGCCGACAGCCCGGACTGTCAACCGGCACACAGCTTGCTTGGTCGGCTCGATCGACCCGTCAACAGACGTGCGGTGCGGGCGCTGTTCTGACGAGTCCATGCCCGGACCCGGTATCATCAGGTTCGGAGGCATCATGCGAATCATCGCGCTCATTCGAGTCCGAAACGAGCAGTGGGTGCTGCGCGCATCACTTTCAGCCGCGCTTCGTGTGGTGGATGCGGCGGTGATCCTCGATCACGCATCCGACGATGACACGCCGCGCATCATCGACCAGGCAACCCGCGAACACCCAGGCCGAATCATCCGCCTCGAGCAGAGGGAGCTCGACTGGACCGACGCTCCGATGCTGCAACGAATGTTGATGGCAGGTCGTGAGGCAGGCGGTACGCACTTTTGCATCTTCGACGCTGATGAGCTTCTTACCGGGAACATCATTCCACGCTGGCGGGCGTGGGTCGAAGCGCTCAACCCGGGCGATGCGATCTGGCTCCCCTGGCTCGCCCTCTGGCGGTCGCTGGATTGCTACCGAGACGATGCGAGCATCTGGTCTGGCAACTTCAAGCTCCAGACTTTTCGCGACGGACCGGATGTGCGCTTCGAGGCGCTGCCGGATGGCTATGACTACCACTGCCGACCCACCGGCGTCAGCGAGCCGGCTGTCAAGCCTCTCACGACGATGGATCAAGGCGGGCTGATGCACCTCCAGTTCGCCGACTGGCCTCGCCTGCAGGCGAAACATGCGTGGTACAAGATGAGCGAGACGATCCGCTGGCCCGGTCGAAGCACGCAGGCCCAACTCAACCGCAAGTACGGCCGAGCGCTCGATGAGACCGATCTGCGTGTCTCGGCTGTGGACAGGTCATGGTGGGAGGCGCATGCGAGCCTGCGCCCTCTGATCGACATGAACGACACACCTTGGCATGCTGCTCAGTGCGAGCGATGGTTGGATGAGCATGGCCCGGACAAGTTCGAAGGCCTGGATCTCTGGGGCGTCGCCGATGGCCGACTGTGCAGGGAGGCCAACCGTGCCTGACGATGCCCTGCCGAGAATCGGCGTCTTCTGCACATCCAGGGTGGATGACCAACTCGACTTCGCCTTGCGGTCGATCGCCCTCAACACCGAGTACCCGAATTTCGAGATGCTCGTCGGTGCTGATCCGGGACTTGATGGAACGGACCCCACGCCGATCCTGGACGGGTACAAGAAGAGGTATCCGTGGTTCGACTACGTCTTCTACGCGGATCGTCCCGCGGACAGGCTCGGCCTTGGCAGCCCCAACGATCTGCTTGAGGATCTCTACCAACGGCTGAAAACGCGCGGATGCACGCGCTTCTTCCAGATCAACGATGACATCGCGGTCACGCGCTACTGGCTCCACTACGCCGAGAGCGCGATGCGCCGCTTGGACGGCGTTGGGGTTGTCATCCCGCATGACGGCGTGCTCAGCGTTGATGAATCCCGCCGTACGTGTGGTTTTTACTATTTCTCCGAGGAGTACATCCAAGCCTACCACCCGCACGGCAAGGCGTTCCGCACCGACCCCATCCAGTGTTACTGGGTGGACACTGAGTTCTGTCTGCGGGCAGCGAAGCTCGGCCGACTCGCGCGCGAGCCTCGCTGCTGCCTGCTGCACCTGCACGTGGGGTGCATGCCGAAGACGACTGGTCTCCGCGAACCCCGGCGCACCGTCCGGGCCGACCCCGCCGGCGACGCCCGGCTGTTCATCAAGTACATGCGCGACGAGTGCATTGATCCCTTCCGATATATCCCCGACCTGGAACGTTTCACGCCGAAGGAGGTATGGGAAGAGATGGCGTCGCTTCGCGGGTGCGAGGATGAGCTGGTCGGGCACGAAGGTGTTTCGCCGTGCGAGCTGCTGCCCATGACCGAGCCTGTCCCGTTCGCTCGGGCCGCCCGCCGCGAGGAGTTGCCGTACTTCGTCAGCTTCCCTCGCACGGGAAGTCACTGGATGCGCATGTTCCTTGAGCTGTACTTTGATCAGCCGCTGCTCGTGCGCTCGTTCTTCAGGCACCCCAGCGAGGATTACCTCCTCATACACACGCATGACCGCGATCAGGTGCACGACCGCCGTGACGTTTTGTATCAGTACCGCAGCGTCGTCAACACGATCTTCTCGGAGGTGTCGTACCACCACGGCGAGGATGCTCCGAACATGTCATGGGCGGTCGTCGAGGAGACCGCCCTGGCCTACATCGAGAACCTCAGCAAATGGCTGCTGCGTGATGATGTCGCCCACCGCAAGTGTGTGGTGACGTACGAATCGCTCCTTGATGAACCCTACGAGACGCTTGCGAACGTGATCGAGTTCTTCGGCGGCGACGTTGACCAAGCCCGCATGGAGCGGTTCTGGCCCATCGTTACGCACGACCTCGTCGCGAGGCGAACACGCCACGATCCGAACATCGCCGGCCGCACGGCACAGCGCCAGGTTGAGCGGGATCTCTTCCGCTACCGCTTCGGCGGGCGCATCCTCGATCGGTTCCACGAAGAGACGGATCTCATCCGTGTGATCGACCCGCGCTTGCTCACGTAGCGCTGCGGACTGCAAGGGTGGCCTACCTGACCCGCAAGGCGTCACAGCAAGCGGACCGGCCCCTTCTCAACCAGGCGCACTGTCATGTTCTCCGCGTGGTGTGGACGATCTGGTCGTCACCATCGTCGAGCGGATGTCGTGTGTGCGTCACGACGCAGTCGAACGTGCGGCCTTTCACGCGCTTCAGAAGCTCGTGGTCCAGGAAGTAGAACTGATTCGTCGAAACGGCAAAGCCGCGCTCGTAGCCCGCAGGCAGGAGAATCGCATCCATTGCCGCCGTCTGCTCGTCCTGATTCGACTCGATCACGATCACCGTCGGCCGATGGCGTGACAGGTCCAATCCGCGGATCGCCGCTACTTCCGTACCTTCGATATCAACTGAGAGCAGGTCGACGTGCTTGGCGCCGCAATCATCCAGGATGCGGCTGATCGTTCGGCACGGGACTTGCTGCTCCTGGAAGCCAGTGAAAAACGGGCCGTACTGCTCGGCGAACACCTTTCCCTGACTTGGGTCCAACGTGCTGAGCGTCCCCCGGCTGTTGGCGTAGAAGGTCACATGGTCGGCATCCTCATCGCCCACGGCACAGTGTACGACGACACTTCCGGGTCGGTTGCGCTTCATCGCGTCGATGTAGTCGCCGTGTGCTTCGACGCATATCCCTCGCCAGCCCTGTTCCTCGAAGAAGAGCGTGTTGGAAAACCGCCTGCCGTCGATGCAGCCGACCTCGATGAAGAACCCGCTCTCCCGGTTCTTGAAGACCTCATTGAGGATCACATCCTCACCGTGCTGGCTGTAGAAGGTCATGCGCTCGCCTCGATCCATCGGGTGCGCCACGATACCGACTCTACGTTGCCACATGTCGGTGGAAACCGAGGATTGCCCCGGGGACGCACGTATTCGCCGATGAGAATCGTTCGGGAAAACGCTACGGCGCTGGAATCAGAGAATGCCCGCACTGTCGCGGCTGCGCTGCTCGTGCTACGGTGTTGTCAGGATGAAGACAACACCACATCGCACGACGGATGTCGAGCAGGAGGCAGCCAGCATACCCCGGCCGTCATCAGCCGCTGGGGTACACGCAGCTACACCGCAGGAGGCTGTTGAGAACTGGCGAGCGCTCCATCGCGGTGGTTACTTCCGCACGCACCGCTGCTACCAGGATCGCACGCATGATGACGGGGTTGCGAACCTGCGCAGGCTCCTGAAACCCGGCAAGGACGATGTGCTGCTCGAAATCGGCTGCGGATACGGCCGAGTGCTGCATCACCTGCTCCCCGACGTGCGCAGGGCAATCGGCATGGACATCGCTGCGGAACCGCTCGACGAAGCGCGGGAGCTTCTTCGCGGCTGCGGCGATGTGGAACTGCTTCTCACCGACGGCCTCTCGCTTCACCCCGTCGCTGACGCATCGGTCGATGCAGCGTTTGCGTTCACCGTCTTTCAGCACCTGACCCGTGCCCAGGTAGCGGCCTACCTGTGCGAAGCGATGCGCGTGCTCAGGCCCGGCGGGCGGTTCTGTGCCCAGTTCCTCACCGGTCGTGACCCAGGGGCGGATGTGCTCGACACGGCGCAGGAGCAGTCACTGGGGTACACCGCCGCCCAGATCTGTTCGTTGGCTGAGGATGCCGGCTTGGCTGTGCAGACGCTCGAACGCCACTTGATCGAGAATCACAAGGATCTCGCCTGGTTCTGGCTGCTCGCGATGCGCCCCGCCGATCCGCAGGTGAAACCGGCATGAGCCTTCAGCGCCACGACAGCCTGACGCCGACCGCCAGGGCAACCGATGCGCCGCTTGTCATCAGCTTCTACACGCGCGACACGATCTACGAGGAGGAGGCGGCGAGCCTCATCGCATCATGCCGGGCGCTTGACTTGGAGTGCGATGTCCGGGCTGTGGACTCGCTTGGTTCCTGGGTCGTGAACTGCGCCCACAAACCCGCGTTCATTGCTGCTCGCCAGCGTGAACACAATCGGCCGATCCTCTGGGTGGATGCCGATGCCGTCGTCAACCGCCCGCCCAACCTGCTTGCCTCGACTGATGCAGACTTCGCCGTGTATCGCCTGCCTGACGGCTCGTTCGCCAGCGGGACGGTTTTCTTTGGCACCACGGAAGCCGCCGATGCGCTCTTGCAGGCATGGGTGCGTCTGTGTGATGCGGACCCGACGGAACTGGATCAGGTTCACCTTGCGACCGCGTGGCAGCAGGTCAGCGCATCAAGGGACATCACAACGCTGTGGCTGCCCGAGCAGTACACGAAGGTCTTCGACCAGAGCCTGACCGATCCGGTCATCGAGCACTTCCAGGCATCGCGCCGAGCCAACCGAGCCGACGCATCGGATGACGAGCGACCTGCCGATGACGTGCTCGATGATGTGCAGCACGCTCCAGAGGATCGGCTCGCTCAGCTCCGCAAGGCGCGCGACAACCTGCTTTCGCAGACCGCTTGGCTGCGAGATCGACTCGTCGAGCAAGCCGCGCGAACGTGTGTCGAGCACGGATACCGTAGAATCGCCCTATACGGCGCGGGCAAGCACAGCCTCGCCTATGCAAGGCAGCCGTGGCGGTCGCTGGGCATCGAGGTGGTCGCCGTGCTCGATGATGATCCGAAGATCGAATCGCTCAGCGGTGTTCGCGTCTGTCGTCCCGAGTCGTTCGAGGAATCCGTTGATGCTGTCGTCGTCAGCAGCGATGCTGCGGAGAGGCAGGTCCACGACGCGGCAAAGGCAAGGTTCGGTCCGCTGGGCATTCCAGTCCTGCGGATCTACGGCGACGCCCCGGAGATGCCGGCCGTGGAGCCGACTGTCGAACACTTGGTGCGGGCATTCGGTCTGACTGAATCGGATGCCCGCTGGCTGGTCGAAAACCGCGCGGAGAGGCACGACGCCACGCTGCCGATGCTGCCTCCCGCGCGGACTGAACTGCACCTGCGCCGGTATGAACTCGCTGCGAAGCTGGCGCGCGGACGCCGTATTTTCGACATCGCCTGTGGGACCGGGTACGGCGGACCGATCCTCGTCGACCAAGGCGGCGCCGCTGCGGTGCTCGGCTTCGATATGGATGCTCGCACGGTGCGGTACGCCGAGCAGCGCTTTGGCCGAGCGGGCGTCATCGAGTTCACCCAGGCGGATGCCGCGGACACCGGCCTGCCCGATGCGTCAGCCGACCTAATCGTCAGCTTCGAGACGATCGAGCACATCGCGGATGCGGATGGGCTGGCTGCGGAATTCCGTCGCCTGCTCAAGCCCGGAGGCAAGTTGGTTCTAACCACGCCCAACCAGTGGAAGTTCACAGACCACCATGTGCACAGCTTCTCGAAGGAGAGCCTGGCGCACGTTCTCAGACCGCACTTCCCGCACATCGCATGGTGGGGGCAGCGGCCGGGCAACGAACCGCGATCCCTCGACCTCCCCGCGGGCATCTACCCGCTACGAACCGACGCTCCCCGGCCTGACACGCTGATCGTGGTGGCGACGGCGGGCTGGTAGTCGCACACACGCGAAATGTGCGCAACGCCCCGGTTTCCAGCCGATCCATGAAGGATGCAGCAAGCGCCGATGACAACCCACGCCCAACCCAGCGCGATCACCCGGGCGGATGTTGTGAAGATGGGTCAAACACGCCCGCCGTGGGAGTTCATCCCCCTCGCCTACCTCGCCTTGGCGCAGTACCCGCAGGACTGTGATGTGGAACTGCTGCTCGTCGGCGCGCTGAGCAAGCTCCACCTGCGAACCGCTGCCCGCGAACACCTCGATCGCCTGCGTTCCAACGATGAGTCAGCCGAGCAAGTTGCGAAGTTTGATGCGGCGCTACGGTCGATGCGGGATGATCGAGTCACCGCCTCTGATCTCGAACAGACGCTGAAGACGAACCTCGATGCCCTGGCCGAACGCGGCGCGGACTTGGCACCGCATCTGGATGCATGGCGAGCGAGGATCGGCGAGTCCGAGCTGTTCACGACAAACGATGGCAACATCGTCAAGAGGCAGCTTGCCGACCAACGCTGGATCGCCTTTCGACCTGATCGTCAGCAAGCGGAAGCAGCGGCGCTCCCGCACCTCGCCAGCGATGAAGGCGCGCGCAAGTCGTACGTGCTCGAAGGCATCGACCCGCCCTGGCTGCTCCGCCGAGTGTGGGAAACGACACCGCAAGATGACGGCTTCTCGCCGCACATCACGATCGCGCAACGCGATCCCGTCGAACTGATGGACGGTCTGTGCCTCGCGGATCTGACCGACATCATCGCTGACCCGCGAACGCAGTGGTTCGTCGGCGAACAGGCGGGTGCTCACTTCCGCGAGATCCTTGGACGGAACCTGGGTCTCGTTGTGGAGACATGCCACCTGCGCATGCGCAACGTTGCCCGTCCGATCGAGCCGAGCATCAGCCGCATCGTGAATGACGTTACGAAAGAGCAGCGAGAGGTGCATGAAGAACTCGGCTCACGTGTGCGAGCGATGTACGAACACCGCGACCCGATGTGGTGGCTCGACCGCTATCGAAGCGGCGAATCACTGCGCATCCTCATCCCCGTCAGCCGATTCAGCACGTTTCTTCGGCACTCGGCGGATGATCTCGTTGACGCGCTGCGTCGGGCTGGGCACGAAGGGCGAACCGTGACCGAACCTGATGCGCACAGTCACCTCACGACGCCTGCCTATTACCGCGCGGTGCTCGAGTTCGAGCCTGACATGGTGATCGCCTTCAACTTCGCACGCTGTCACATGAACGAAGCTGTGCCGAACAACATCCCGTTCGTCACGTGGGTTCAGGATCGGCTGCCGCGTCTTTTCGACCCTGATGTTGGTGCGTCGATGCGGGCGCTCGACTTCGTCGTCGGGCACAAATACAAGGAGTTGTATGAACAGTTCGGCTATCCGGTCGAGCGTATGACCGAGTGGCCGGTGCCTGTGAACCAACACAAGTTGGCGGGCAGACGTCTGAGCGATTCGCAGCTCGATCCGTACCGCTGTGAACTCGCGTACGTCAGCCATCGCAGTGAGCCGCCGCACATCATGCACGCCCGCCTGCGACTCATGGCACAAGATGATGACCGGTTGGGACAAACGCTCGACGATCTGTTCGAGCAACTCAAGCTGATCTGCCGGGATGTCTCACAGCGCGGAATCGTGAACCTGTATGACGAGGCGCTGATGGACTGTCTTGCGGCGCAAGGCGTCACCGATCCGCACCCGCGCCTCGTCGAGACGATCCGCACGAACTACATCTCACCGATGACCGAGCAACTCGTTCGACACGAGACGCTCACATGGGCGATTGAGATCTGTCAAAGGCGCGGGTGGCGACTGCACATCTACGGCAACGGGTGGGACAAGATCGACGAGTACCGTAACTGCGCCCGGCCGGCGCTCGAACACGGCACGCAACTCCGCGCCGCGTATCAGGCTGCGATCACCCACCTGCACAGCTCCGCCAGAACGAACCTGCACCAGCGGACGCTCGAAGGATTCTCAGCCGGCACGCTGATGCTCTGTCGATTCATCCATGCCGAGGCGACGCGCTACTACCGGTCGCACGAACGTGCAATGACGCGGTTCGCGCGCCCGATGTATTCGCATCCGGAGGCTCGCTGGACGGTCTGGGATGCGCGTGCCTACCCGCCCATCACCGAGGCGCGCGATCTGATGGAGCGCCTGGGCATCTGGCGGTTCACGAAGCGCCATCTCATCGCACTGAGCCGAGGTCGGCAGGAGATACTCGCCAAGACGCCCGCCGCGAGTCGTGAGACGAGCATCTTTGCCCACCTCGCCCACACCGAGCAGTGGCTCTTCCGAAACGCCGATGAACTGGAAGACCGGCTCGAATGGGCGATTGCGTATCCCGACGGTCGCCAGGACCTGATCGACGATAACCGCAAGCGCATCCGGGGCGTGTGGACCTACGATGCGTTCGCACACGACTTGTTCTCCATGGTCGAACAGGGCTTGGCGGACAGCGTCCGCTGACGCCGCGCCGCCGTGATGATCGCTCCGGTTCACGCCTCCGCCGCCTCCCCCAGGTGCATCCGCCGTCGTGCGGCGCGGTACGATAGCGGCAATCATCCAATACCAAGGAACGCTCCATGACAAGCCACGTCGAAACATCACTTCCCGTCGAGCACGTCACACGAGCTCTGATCGAGACGCACGGCGAACCGCTGCGAGGGCGCATCACGCAAGGCGTCGAGCGCATCGCGAGACAGTGGCGCGATGATGATGGCGACGGCGATGCCTTCGCACGCTTCTGCGAGGAGCACTTCGTCGCCGATCCCGCCGATCGCACACGCCTGCTTGATCGCTTCGAGACGATGCTCCACACCGTCGAGGGGCATCTGTATGAGATCAGGCGAAACCTGCGCCGGTGGTCCGACCTGCGCGGCGATGAGTTCCCGGGCATCGACGACATGATGGCCAAGTTCGATCCCGCGCCGGACCTGTCCGATCAGTTCTATCACCAGAAGCTCGCCTTCGTCGCGCTACTCAACTTCGATCGACCCGACCTCGCCGAGATGCTCGATCACGGCCCCGACTGGTCGATCGATCAATGGGCCCAGGCGCGGATCGGCAAGGCGTTCGGCCCGCGCATTCCCGGACAAGTCAACGACCGTGTGCGAGAACTCGAACACCGCGCCAACATGTGGGTCGCTGAGTTCCACGTTCCCGTCGGCACGATGATTGACGAGGACGGCAAGACATGGTTCGACAAGGATCGCAAGCTCCTCGCCCACTGGCTCATCCGCGAAGAGATCAAGGCGGGCTACAACGATTCGGCCGGTCTGCCTATGCAACGTGCGCTCATGTGGGTGATGAGCAGACAGATCGACGGCACGATCCCACGCGCGATCATGAACGGCGATTGCAAAGCGAAGTGGGATCCGAAACGCAACACGCTCGACGGACAACCGACCGATGATCTGGTCGGACCGGAGCGCTACGAACGCTGGCTCGACATGATGACCGTGGCGAAGGAACTGGATGTGTACCACGTCGAGCATCCCAGTGCCATCGCGCGCAAGTTCGAACTCGCGCGCGAGATTCCTGAAGAAGATGTCGAGCGGCTGCTTGTTGACCTGCTCTCAGCCCCGGTGCGAAAGGACTTGGCGCTGTTCCTCACAGCACGGCTCGGCAGGCCGCTTGAGGCGCACGACATCTACTTCGACGAGATCCTCCAGGGCAAGCCGGCGGATGAGATGAACGAACTGGTCCGCGCCATGTTCGCCGACGAAAAGCAGTTTCAAGCGAAGCTGCCGGAGGTCTTGCGCGGACTGGGGTACAGCGATGCGGATGCGGAGTTCCTCGGCACGCGCGTGCGGGTCGAGATCGCCAAGGGCGCCGGCCACGCGATGCGCCCCGGGGTGCCCCAATACGGCGCCTGGCTGCGCACGAATCGGCTCGACGATCAACTTGGATGGGATGGCTTTGACACGGCGATGCATGAGCTGGGACATACGATCGAGCAGCTCATCTCAACACACTTCGTGCCTCGCCCCGCACTGCGAAATGTCCCTAATACCGCATGCACCGAGGCGTTCGCGTTCCTGTACCAATCGCTTGCAAAGCGCGTGCTCGGCATCGAAGCGGGCAACAACGAGCCTGATCCCTTCGATGTGGACACCGTGCAGACCGCGCTGGCTGCATGTCAGATCGGCGGGCCTTCGCTCGTCGAACTCTATGTGTGGCGATGGCTTTACAAGAACCCGGATTCCGATGCCGCATCCCTGCGCGATCAGGTCATTACGATCGCCGATGACGTCTGGGACCGGTTCTATGTTGAACACTTCGGCCCGGACCCGTATCACATTCTTGCTGCCTATCAGCACATGATCGCCTACCCGCTCTACCTGCCGGACTATACGATCGGACACATCATCAGCCACCAGATCCGTTCATACATGCGAGGTAAGGATCTGGCCGCTGAGACAAAACGGATCTGTTCGACTGGTCGCTTGACGCCTGATCTATGGATGAAGAAAGCGGTCGGCATCGGCATCAGCGCTGCCCCGCTTCTGGAAGACACCGCTGCAGCGCTTGGGCGACTGCAAGCTCACTGACCGGCACACCTTCGAAGGAATGCTACGATGACACGGCTTGCTCAATTCACATTCGTTGTGCTCGTTCTGATCGGGGCCTGTTGCGCCGCGGCGCAGATCGAGCTGTTCGACGAACAGTTCGCCTACGATGAGGAGGCGCCGCACCTCGGCGTCTGGGCGGGCGCTGTTACGTTTGACGAGCAATCCCTGTCGATCGCGATTCGGATCGAGGCGGATGACGACGGGACGCCTCGCGCGCTGTGCACGTTCCTGGAAGTCCTGGCGCTGAACGCGCCCGCCAAGGGTGTCCGCGAGGAAGATGGTGCGCTTCGCTTCTCGCCAACTGGGATGACAGGCCGTGGAGTTACGCTGACCGTTCATGTCAACGATAACGGTCAGCGGCTCACCGGTACGTGCATATGGAACGACCGGGAGGGTTCGTTGCTGCTGGGTCGTCGGCCGACCGTTGACGAATGCGACACGGTGATCTTCCTGGGTGGGACGATCGAGCTGCCGGTCATGTCAGTCGAGATCCCCGTCGCGATCGGCAAGACGCCCGGCGGACACTGGGTCGGCTACTTGAACGTACCGCTTCAGTCAGTCGAGAAGGCGCCGATGCACGATGTCCATTATGACGGTGTGACGCTCACTGCGAAGGCGCTCATCGGCGGCGACGCGGCGTTTGATGTTGCGTTCGACGAAGCAGCGGATGAGTTCGCTGGCACATGGAACCAGAGTGGCCAACAACTCCCGTTCAGTCTCACCTTGCTCGATGCGCCGATCGAGTCAGGGCGACCGCAGGATCCGACGCGACCGTACCCGTACCGCGATGAGGATGTCACGATCGAGCATCCTGCCGGTCACACGCTCGCCGGAACGCTGACGATCCCCGAAGGTGAAGGTCCGCACCCGGTGGTCGTTCTCATCACCGGTTCGGGACCGCAGGACCGCGACGAAAGCCTGCTCGGACATCGCCCGTTCCTTGTTGTGTCGGACTATCTGACACGGCACGGCATCGCGGTGCTGCGTTACGACGATCGGGGCACGGCTGAATCAACCGGCAACTTCGCGGATGCGACCTCGGCTGATTTCGCCACCGACGCGCTCGCCGCCGTGCATTACCTGATCGGCCTTGGCGAGATCGATGCACACCGCATCGGCCTTATGGGGCACAGCGAGGGCGGGATCATCGCGCCGATGGTCGCCGTGATGAGCGAGGATGTCAGCTTCATCGTACTTCTCGCCGGGACAGGCGTGGACGGCGCACAGATCCTTCTTGAGCAAGGTGATTTGATCGGCCGGGCGACCGGTGAGAACGAAGAGGTCATCAAGGCAACCAACCCGCTGCGCGCAGCGCTGTACGAGCGGATTGCGACGGACGCCGATGAAGACACTGTGCGCGAAGCTATCCTGGAACTGCTCACCGTTCAGCGTTCATACATGACCGAAGAGGAGCTTGCGGCGCTGCCCGAGGAAGAAGTCCTGCTGAGCCGGTCGCTCGCGAAGCTCACCACGCCTTGGTTTAAGTTCTTCCTCTCGTATGATCCGCGAGAGAAGTTACGTGAAGTGACCATTCCGGTGCTTGCCGTCGCCGGCTCGCTCGACTTGCAGGTTCCGCCCGTGCTGAACATGTCCGCGATCGAAGCGGCGCTTGCCGAGGCGGGCAACGAGGATGTGACGACCCACGTCTTTGAGGGGCTCAATCATCTGTTCCAAAAGGCGGAGACGGGTTCGCCGACGGAGTATGCGTCGATTGACGAGACGTTCAACGAGCAAGCGCTTGCATACATCACAACATGGATTCGCGAGCATGTTGGACTCGACGGCTCGGCGCAGCATGATGATTGAAGCGAATCGTCCTTGAAAGCCGCATGATGTGCACGACCAAGCCCGGCACCTCGTGGGTGAGCGACTACGTGCCCGTGCCATAGACCGCCAGCAAAATGCCCAGGTCCGATTGATCCACATCGCCGTCGCCGTCGAGGTCGGCATCGTCGTTGTAGTGGGGATCGCCCGGCAGCAGATCATACGTCGCGAGCAGAATGCCCAAGTCCGACTGATCCACGTCGCCATCACCATCGAGATCGCCAAGGATAGTCCCCGCTGTACCGTGGATGATCAGCGACCAGTCGAGCCACGTCGCGATGTCGCCCGCCTTCTCATCGGAGATCGTGAGCGACCAGATGCCCTGCGACGATTCATCCCAATGCCGGAAGCTCGTGAACAGGTATGCATTGAGATCATCCTGCGAGTCCTCGCGCGGCACAGTGAAGATCGACTCGGTTCCAGTCGGTGCTGTCAACACAATGCGCAGGTCGCCGACGTAGGTTGTGGTCGCGTTCACAATGATCTCGACCGATTCGATATTGATCATGTCTTCCACGTCGATCGTGCTCATCACGCCGACGGGATCGTTGTCCGGAAGGGCAACACCCACCAGTTGTGTGTGCTCGCAGGACAATTCCTCCGCCACGTTGGTCCACTCGGCTGCGAGCGCAACCGCTGCGCCGGCGTCGATCGCGCCGAACCCATAGTTATAGTTGACATCGCGCCCCGCTCCATTGACGACCCAGTCAACGTTCGTCGGGTCGTTCTTACGCGCGGAGTCGATCAGAACATGCTGCACATCGCGCCAGGTGAGATTCGGGTTGGCTTGGAGCATCAGCGCCACAGCCCCTGCGGCGAGCGGCGCGGCGGCGCTTGTGCCTCCGAAGCTCGACGTGTAATTGTTCCCTACCATGGTCGTATAGATCCCGCGGACGTTGCCCGATGTGTGCGTCACGACGAGCATTGACGATCCGGTCTCATTGAAGTCGGATCGGTAGTCGAGATCGCCGATGCCGCCGATGCAGAGCGTGAATCGACTCGACGTGTACGGGTCGTAGTCGGTGCGGTCGTTATAGTCCGCGCCGTTGCCGCCCGCCCAGACGAAGATCTCGCCCAGACCGTCCCGCCCTGTCGCCGTCGCCTCCTCAAGGGCGGTGCGTTCGACTGATGACATCTCAGCGAGCAGGCCGAGATCCCACGGGCCCCACGAACTGGATTTCACATCGTTCAAGTCGTTGCGGTATCCGAATGCGTCGGCGTTCTGCTGATCGTTGCCGAAGTAGATGTTGGCGAGCTGCGCGCCGTGCGCGAGCCCGACGCCGCCCAGGCCGTTGTTGTCGACTGCTCCGATCACACCGGCGACGCTGGTGGCGTGGTTCGACGAACCGCCTGAACCTTGACTCGCCTCGGCGTTGAAGTTGCCCGCCAGATCCTCGTGGGTCGTCTGCCAGCCGCCTTCGATCACGGCGACGATGACGCCCGTGCCGTCGTACCCGGCGTTCCATGCATCCTCAGCATTCACATCGGCGATCGCCATGGTCGTATTGCGCAGATGCCATTGATTCGGAAACCCCGGATCGGTGGGCAGGTCTCGCAACGTCACCGGCTGCGCGATGCTGACGTAGCACTCAAGGACGCGATCGTCGCTCGCCAGCGCATCGGCCAAGCTGATCGCGCTCGCAACGGAGTCGCAGGAGGCGGCGTAAAAGCCAGGCGCCGCATCGATCGCCGTTACCTCCGTCGCGCCGCCGTGCGAGTTGACGACGAGCGTAGCAGGCTGCTCGTCAGACAGGCGGAAGATGACGACATCGGTGATCTCATAGCCGGCTGCAGGCACAGGCAATCGACCAAACTTATCAGCCAAGTCGGCATTCACGCGCTTTGCCTCGGCCGTGCGCGCCTCAAGCGCATCCACAGCGAACATCTCACGCCCGTGCGCTGTTCGGATCATCACCGACTTGTCAGACCCCAGGCCGTCCGCCGTGGCTTGTGCCGGTGAAACAGACAGCGCGAACCCCGCAAAAGCGATCGGAAGCAGCAACATGCTCCATCTCATGTGAGTACTCATCAAGACCTCTCTCCAGAAAACCCGAACGTCGTAGCGCATCGAGTCGCTATGTGCCAATCCCGTAATATGCAAGCAGGATGCCGAGATCCTGCTGATCCACATCGCCATCACCGTCCAAGTCCGCATCCGGATTCCAGTGCTGATGGTCATCGGGAAGGTCATACGTCGCGAGCAGAATGCCGAGATCCTGCTGATCGACATCGCCATCATTGTCGATGTCACCGGGGATGCCCGTCGTGACGCCGCCGAGGTAGATGACCAGTTCCAGACCGGTGATGCTCATATCGGTCCCATCGTCGCCGCTGCCGTCGAGGATACGCACGATCCATTCGCCATCCGGGCATTCATCCCAATGGCGGACGCTTGTAAAGACGAACGGCCCTTCGTAGTCGCCCTCATCATCGCGCGTCTCGGCAAGGAGCGATTCCGTTCCGGTCGGCGCGATCAGCTTGATCTCCAGATCGCCGCGATACCCACCTGTTGTCTCGATGTGCAGCTCGACGTGCTCGACGATCTCGACAGGATCGACGTCGCAGTCCACGCCTTCGACGTCGATTTGCGCAATGAGTTCAAGCGGGGGATCTGCGGTGGGTACGCTCACAGGCGGGCCCTCCGGATCGACGATCAGCGAAGAGACGGTCGTGCTTGTGTCGCTTGTCAGCCCGGCGACGCCCCACAACGTGGCGCGCGCGGCGGCTGCGGCTGCGTCGACCGCGCCGAAGCCATAGCTGTAGCTGATGTCGTGACCGGCTCCATTTGTTTCCCAAGGCGAGTCGCCGCCCTCACCGCCTGGGTCGTTCTTGCGAGCCGTGCGGACGAGGATGTGCTGCACATCGCGCCACGTCAGATCCGGATTCGCGTCGAGCATGAGCGCGACGACACCCGCCGCGAGTGGGGAAGCCGAGCTTGTCCCGCCGAACGAAGAGTAGTAGTCGCCGGATGTGTACCCATCGGAGCCGGTTGGATCGCATGTTGTGATGCCGCGCGACCCGCCGTTGGAATGTGCGCCGACGAGGATGCTCGAACCTCGCACGCTATACCACGAGCGGATGTCGTCATCAGCGATAGCGCCGACGGTAATGACATAGCGCGAGGAGTTCAGCCCGCCGTAGTCAGCTCGGCCGTCCTGCATGTATCCGTTGCCCGCCGCGAAGCAGAAGATCACACCCTTGCCTGGGAGGATGCCGTCACCGCCCCGGCCCCACGTGATTGCCGTCTCAAGCCCCGCGCGCGCATACGGGTAGAGCGGCCGAACCCGCCATTCCTGGACCCGACCCCACGAGTTGTTCTTGATGTCGATCTCATCAACATCATCTGGATCGAGCGGGTTGTTCCCGAACTCGAAGATCGTTTGGTAGTCCTCTTCATACAGCGGGCCGCCGAGCATACGCAATGCGCAGAAGTCCGCTGCGTACGCGGCGCCTCGGACGCCCCGGTCGTTCGCCCTCGCAGCCATCACGCCCGTCACGCACGTGCCGTGCCCTTCGTAACTGAACTCGTGGTCCGGGTTGTCATCCTCTTCGTTGAAGTCCCAACTGAGATCGGCGCGATAGAGCGGGTTTGGCGGATCGTCGTCATCGGCGAAGTCCTCGTGTTCCCAGTCCAAGCCGTCATCCACTGTGCAGACGATGACCGGGCCTTCCTCGCCGCCGTTGTCACCGTCAACGCCCACATCCCACGCGGCGCGGACGTTCGCGTCGATGTGCTCATCGCCTTCGACCGTGTTCTCGAGATGCCACTGGTCCACGTAGAGTGGGTCCTCAGGCTCATCCATCGGCGCTGCCGGGAAGGCGGAGCGGATGTAGGCGTAGCGAACCTGCGCATCGGCTGCGAGGCGGTCAGCGAGCGCCGCGGCAGCACGCACCGACTCGGCGGACACATCGTAGATGTCATCGTCGGCGAAGAGCGCTCGCACCGCACCCAGGTTGTGGCGCAGCGTGAACTGCTCGATGCCGATGCCTGGCAGCAGACGGAACATCACGCGATCAGTCAGGATGTACGTTCGGTGCCGCTCGGGGAGAGTTTGCTCAGCCGTCGTCCGGGCGACCTGCACAGCGGGACTGCTCGTTGCTGCACCATTCGCCACGTCGAACAGGATTGGCCCGTCCAACGTCCGAACACGCAGTCGTAGCGGTGAGACCGAGACAAACGCCGCATCACCGGCCGGCACTGCGGATTGCTGATCGGCTGCGCCAACCGTTGCGGAAGCGGCAAGTGCGATCACGGCGGCGAGCGATCGGAAGCCCAGTCGCGTGCGTTTCATCTATTCCTCCAGACATGTTCAGCGGCATGCGATGTATCGTCCGTTCGAGAGAGCCACTCTTGCCGCGCGCCATCTCCACACGTTGCATCCACCGGACACGACCGCCCCAGATGGATGCCCCTACAAAGACCGATAAAACCAGCCCACAACCAGCCGGCGAAGCGGGCCTATCGGGCGACTGCTCAACGTGAGACTGTACGGCCCGACCTGCCCCGGTGCTGCATCGCGTCCGGGTTTTTTTCCCGAGGATTGCTGCCACGAGGCGGATGGTCTTGCTCGCGGATTTGAGTCCGTCACAGCCCCACCCGTTACGGGGCGATGAGGATCCCGGCGATCGTCGCTGTCATCCACGATGCGAGTGCCCCTCCGCACATCGCGCGAAGCCCGAACTTCGCCAGATCATGTCGCCGACCAGGAGCGAGGGCCGTCAGCCCGCCGATCTGGATGCCGATCGACGCGAAGTTTGCGAACCCGCAGAGCGCGTAGGCTGCGATCTGGATCGATCGCTCACACATCGCCGGATCGCCCTGGGCTGGGTTCGCCATCTCGCCCAGCGACATGTACGCGATGAACTCCGTGGCGATGATCTTCTCGCCCATGAGCGAACCAAACTCGAGGCAGTCGGCCCAGGGCACGCCCATCGTCCACGCCAAGGGCGAGAACAGACAGCCGAGCAGATACTCGAGCGTGAACGGCGGGATGTCGTGCAACTCGCGCCATGATGCGATGGCTCCCCACTCGCTCAGCGCGGTGAGCGGCCAGTTCAGCATCGCCAGCAGTGCGACGAACGCGATGAGCATCGCTGCGACGTTGACCGCAAGGCGCAACCCGTCCGTCGCGCCCGCTGCCGCTGCGTCAATCACGTTGCACGTAGTGCGTTCCTGATGATGAACCAGCGTGAGTTCATTTTCCGGCGCCTCGGTCTCGGGCATGATCAGCTTCGCGATCACGAACGCAGCGGGCGCGGACATGACGCTCGCGGTGAGCAGGTGCTTGATGAAGAGTTCTTGCATGGCCGGGTCATTACCACCGAGCATCGTGACATACACCGCGAGGACGGAGCCTGCGATCGTCGCGAAACCGCCGACCATCAGCGCCATGAGCTGCGAGTTTGTCATCTTCTCAAGGTAGGGTTTGACGCACAGCGGCGCTTCCGTTTGGCCGACAAAGACGTTGGCTGCCATGGCGAGCGCTTCCGCGCCCGTCACGCCGAGGGTGCGCCGCAGCATCCACGCCAATCCCGCGACGATCCTTTGCATGACGCCGAGGTGGTAGAGCACCGCCATGAGCGAGCCGAAGAAGATGATGACCGGCAACGCCTTGACGGCGAAGATGAAACCCCAAGGCCCGCTCGGATCAGCGAGCTTGTCCCCGAACACAAACGCAATTCCGCTGTCGGCGAATCCGATGAGCGTCCGCACCGCCTTGGCGAGCAGATCAAACGTGGCGACGACCGGCGGGAACTTGAGCAGCGCCAGCCCGAGCACGAACTGCAGCGCGATCCCGCAGACGACGATGCGCACCGGAATACGCCGTCGATTGCTCGACATCGCCCAGGCCAGAAGCAAAAGAACGACGATGCCGAGAAGGCCGACAAAGCGCTGCATGACAAGCCCCTTTCACATGAGGTGCGGAATGCTGGACTGCGTGATGGTACAACGAACCGGGCCGGCGACTTACCCATCGCCGCACGGCTGCCTTCAATCAATCACGGTAGCAGCCGCTTCGGATCGTTCCTGCTTCGGTAATCTCGACCCAGGCGGCGCCGCCAACCGCCGTGGCGTACCACGTTCGGCTCACCGCGAGGTCGCCCCAAGCTGCGGGATCACGTGTCAGGCCCGTCGATTGCAGCACGATGGTCGGGTCCAGGTCCGCGACGAACGCCCGTGCTTGTTCGTTGAGGCTGCCGTGATGCGGAAGCTCCAGCACATCGCACGTCAGGTCGGGATGGGCGCTTCGAAGATCCGCCATGCCTTCGCGCTGCACATCCGCGGTGAGCAGCACGGTGCGCCCCGCTACGTCGATCTGAACGACCATCGATCCGTCGTTGATGCGGTCGTAGATCCTGCCCGGCGCGGGATGCAGCCAGGTCATTTCCGCCCGGCCGAGCGTCAGCGTGTGTCCCGCGGAGACTGCTTTACACGGCACGCCCAACGTGGCCAGTTCATCAAGCAGGTACGCCAGCGGGCCGAGCGGATCGGTCTCTGCTTCGGCGAGCAGCGCCTCGGTTACAAGTGCTTGCCGCACGTGATACGACCGCGCCAAAGCAATCGCCCCGGAGTAATGGTCGATGTTGGGATGACTGATGATGAGTGCATCAATCGTCTGTACGCCGAGCTCGCTCGCAGCGGGGACGATGATGCGGTCGCCCACGGCAAGTGTTGATGCGCTGCCGCAGTCCCAGATGACGGTTCGGCCGTCGCTTCGCAGCACCATGCATGCGCCGTCGCCGACGTGCAGGGCGTCAATCCGCAGCGCGACATCCCGGCCGAGGCGCCATTCGCGAGGCGGCGCTGATCCGACGAAGAGCCACGCCGCCGCGATGACGATCAAGCCCACTGCAATCAGCCGATGACGCCTCGGATGAATTGCGAGGTACACGACCGCCGCTGTGGCGAACCACGTCCAGCGCCAGGACACGGGCGGCGCGGCGATCGACGAGAACGGGAACCTGTCGACCCGCAGCACAAGCCAGGCGAGCATCTCCGCCGCCATCGTCAGGATCGGGCCGAGGATGATGCCGATGCTCGGCCAGAGTGCGCCGGTCAGGATCTTCATGTATCCGCTGATGAGGATGACGGCTGCGAGCGGGAGCGACAGGATGCTGAGGAGCGCCGCGGTGGGGCAGATCGTGGCGAAGTGGTGCGCGACAAGCGGCGTCGCCAGCGCCCAAGCCAACACTGAACCGGCTATGAGCGTTTTGAGTCGGTCGCCGACCCGCTGTGAGGGCGACAGCGTGTCCGGGTCGGGTCGCTCACCGAACCAGCGAGTCCGAAGCGCGCCGCCGAGCGCGATGAGGCCCGCCACGATGCCGAAGCTCAGTTGAAATCCAGGCGACCAGAGTTCCAATGGACGCCAGATGAGCAGCACGAGCGCGATCAGCGCCAGGACGGAGAGGCGGTCATATCGCCGGCCGAGGCTCTCCGCAGCGATGAACCCGAGCACCATGATCGACGCGCGCACGACCGGCACGCGGGCCGGGACGAGGAAGAGATACACGAGCACGACGGCGACGACGACGATCGCCTCGGCTCGCCGTGATGTCGTGACCGCCCGCACCGCGCCCGCCACGACCAGCGCGAGGATTCCCAGGTGCAATCCGGAGATGGCGAGCAGGTGCGCCAGCCCGACTCGGCGAAACGCGCCACTGACGGTCTGCAAGTCGTAGTCGCGTTCACCGAGCACCAGCGCACGCACGAGAGCGCGGGCTTCGTTTGTATACGCTTCATCCTGTTCGAACGCGCCGAGCAGGAGCCAGCCGCTTGCCTTGGCGCGGACCCTCGCCCGGACCGAAGCGAAGCGGCGCGACGCTCGGCCCAGCCATGACTCGGATGCTGACTCGATCGTCGTGACATTGCCCCGAGCAGCGGCGACAAGGCGCGCCGAAGCCCCGGCAGCACGAGCGCGACGCACGAAGTCTTCATCTCCAGGATTGCCCGGTGGCTCAAGGGCGATCAGCATCCCGAGCACCATGACGCGGTCGCCCGCGTGCAGGCCGTGGCATGACTCATCCACGCGCACCCACACCCGGCCGGTGACGTGCTGCTCATCGCCATCGCGCCCGACCAATCGTTCGGCGCGCAGTGTGAATCGTGTCGCCGGGCCGAGGTACGCGAACCGCGCGAACGCACCTTGTCGTGTTGATCCGATGGTCGGTTCGGTCGCGATCACGCCGACGAGTTGTGCCGCGCGAGGTTGACCGTGTTGCACCACGAAACCGATGTCGCTGTGATCGACGCGCTCAAGGCGGACATCGTGCCAGCCGGCAGCAGCGCATGCGATGACGACCGGCAGAACGAATCGCCCCAGCCGCCTCGGCCGAATGAGCGCGACCACCGACACCACTACCGCGAGCACCACCCAACCGACAGCACCGGGCCAAGGCAGTGTGTGACCCAGCCACAGCCCAGCCATGAACGACAGCGCTGCAACGATCGCGCCGCTGAGCTGGATCGTGTCGGGCAGCCAACAGCGATCGTCATCCACGGGCGGCGTGCGTTTCACAATGCTTGTTCCCCAAGTCGAAGCTCGCGCGGGACTTCATCAAGCATCGGCCGATCATCCGCCATGCGCCGGAGATTGTCACAGATGCGTATCGTCGCACGATCCCAGTAGTGGGGCGATGACACCGCCACGACATGGATGTCTTTCGCCACTTCTCGAATCCGGTCGACATGTGCGGATGGGAGCGACCACCGATCCGCTTCGCTAAAGACAGCTACGGTGAGTTGACGGCAGTCAGACATCCCAGCCAGTCTATCGGCAGAACCCCCGACGGTGGTGACTGCGAGCGTGGATGGCGCTACGTCGTCAGCGCAGGATCAGAATGAACCACACGGTAAAGGCCATGAACGCGGTGACCAGCGCCGCCCAGCCTACGAAGTCCCGCATGTCGGCTGGAAGACGACGGTACGGTGCATTGATGTGGTACAGCGCAGTGGCGAGCTTCGGTTTCGCCTGTGCCCAGAACACCGGTGCATCAACGACAGCGCGGCGAATCAGCGCGCCAAGGCCGGCTGCGGCAGTTCGACCAAGCTGAAGCGTCACCCGCCGGTAGTCGGCGAACGTCATCGCCTTCACCCGGCCGACGATCTCCTTCGGGTTGAACGAGGGCGTTGCCTGCTTGGTTTTCTGTTTCGTCGGTTGCTTTTTGCGCGCAGCTTGTGCAGCGGATTTCGGTTGATCCTGCTCAGCTTCGCTCTTCACATCCTGGGCGACCTCAGCCTCGACAACGGCCGCTGTGTCGGTCTGTGTGGGTGGAGGCTCTGGTGATTCCGTTGCCTCGACACACTCGCCGGCCGGCTCGGTCGGTGCTGCATCGGGCTGCGGCTCATCGGCGGGGGCCTGCGCCTGTGTCGTCTCAGCAACATTGTCGATCGTCTCGAAGTCGGCATCCAACGCATCCGCCGCTTCAACCTGGTCGGGCGTCTGCTCGCTCACCACGTCCGTGGAAGCGGCCGGTGCGTCGGACTCCTCCGCGACCGAGGCCTCATCGGGCGACTCGAACGACCCGGCCGCGACATCCTCGATCTGCTCGGTCTCGGCAGGTTCGACATGGGCCGGCTCCGCCTCGACGGGTTCCACCGCAGCGGGTGCATCATCCTCCACGGACTCGGACGCTGTGGGCGCGGCGTCGAACGCATCCGCGCTGACGATCTGCTCTGCCTCCGCCGCGAGGGTTTCATCAAGCGATTCAATGTTCTCGTCGAGCGCCTCGTTCGCCTCGCCCTTGTCAGGCTCCGACTCCGCAGCCTGCTCGGACTCGGGCGCATCGAACGTCGCCTCCGGCTCAACAGGCTCCGCAGCATCCTCAACAGTTTCGCGCTGGGCGACCTCGGGCGTGTCGAAGGCCTCACCGCCGGGCGACTCGACTGCGACAGCCGGCTCCTCGCCGCCTTCAGCGCGCTCAGCCTCAGCGACCAGCTCGTCGATGGACTCGCTCATCTCGCTGTCATCGGCCGTCGTTGTGTCAACGATCGCGTCCACTGCGGCATCGAGATCCGACTCGTCGGCTGCGCTCTGGTCGGGCGCATAGTCGGCTGGTGTCGATTCCAGTTCTGCTGTCACCGTCTCAACATCATCGAACGTGCCGACGTCCTCCGACACAGCCTGGTCGGCAGTCTCCGAGGACGTAGCGTCATCGACAGGCTCAGCCGACTCAACTGGCGGCGCGGGCTCCACCTGCGCGTCAGGCTCGGCTGCCGACGTGCCGTCATCCGCGATGAGCTGGCCATCCTGGATCGGCTCGGCAGCGGGCGCCTCGTCGCTGTGCTGTTGTGTCACCGCCTTGACCGCGTGATCCACCCGCTCCAACAGGTCCAAGACCTGTTGATCGAGGTCCGGCGACGGTTCGTCGGCGACAGACTCAGCCGGGTTGCTGGCGGTCGACTCGGGCATCACGGCTCCTATCGGACCAATCCGAACGCATCTTCGACGTTCCAGCACCATGACGCAAGGAAAGTTCCCTATTTTTGGAGCCGGCTACGGACGTTCCGTGGGCCGACCCGAGACCTGTCCCAGCGGCGCGACCCCCGCACGGAGCCTGCCATGCACCGGATCTACATGCCGACAATCTGCCCTGACGCGGACGGCAGACTACTCATCGAGGGGCCTGAGGCCCACCATGCTGCGGCAGTCAAACGCATCCGGCGAGGCGAGCAGGTCTGCGTCTTCGACGGCTCTGGACGGAGTTGCACGGGCCTGGTTGAACAGACAACCGGCAGTCTCATCGTGCGGATCGAGACCGACCGGACCGAGCCGTTGCCCGACGTTCACCTGATCGTGCGATCCGCCGTGCCCAAAGGTGATCGGGCTGAGGCGATGGTCGACAGCCTGAGCCAAGTCGGCGCCGCGGCGTTCAGCCCTCTGAGGACGGCACGAAGCGTCGTCACACCCCGCCAAGCGAAGATCGACCGTTGGCGACGCATCGCGATCGAGTCGGCTAAGCAGTCCGGCAGGTCATACCTGATGGACATCCTCCCCGGAGTGGATGTGGGCGATGCGCTCGCTGACACGGAGGGCGAGCAGGCGGTCCTCGATGCAACAGGGGAATCGTACGCCGCGACGGGCGCATTACGAATCACGCTGTATGTCGGTCCGGAAGGCGGCTGGTCCGATGAGGAGCGAGTCGCATTTCAACAGGCTGGAGTCGCCGTCGTGTCGCTCGGCGTCCACACACTGCGGATCGAGACCGCGGCGGTTGTCGGGGCCGCCCTGATCCTCAGCGCCGAACGGCATGTTTGAGTTATCGCGCGCATCCATCAACCACGCTGGCGCGCTACACTGCGGTCAAGGAGAACGACGATGCAACGAGCGGGATTGATTGCCCTTGTGATCGCAGCCTTATCCGCATCCTCAGCGCTGGGACTGGATGACCAGCACGCCGAGCGGGGAACCGAGCTTGCCGCCAAGGCAGTCGAGTACCTGCGCACTCAGCAGGATGCGGAGACCGGCGGCTGGTCCGTCAACCCGACCGGCCCGAACCTGCCCGGGCTGAGCGCGCTGGTCCTGACCGGACTGCTCATGGAGCCGGGCGTCGATGCCGACGATCCGACGATCCAGGCCGGCCTGTCGTTCCTGCTGCGCCATCGCAAGCAGGATGGCAGCATCCATGACGACGTGCTCCCGAGCTACAACACCGCGCTGGCGCTCAGCGCGTTCTCGCTCGCCACAGTCCCCGACACCGTCGTCGCCGATGCCCAAACGTTCCTCCGGTCCAACCAGTGGGCGGGGCAGGATGACCCCAACGGAACCGCTGTTGACGCATCACATCCCTACTTCGGAGGCGTCGGCTACGGCAGGCACGGCAGGCCCGATCTCTCCAACCTCGCTATGACGTTGCAAGCGCTACACGACAGCGGTGTCGATCCGGATGACCCGGCTTTTCAGCGAGCGCTGGCGTTCCTCCAAAGAACACAGATGCTCGATTCGGTGAATGACATGTCCTATGCCGACGGCTCACAGCAGGGCGGGTTCATCTACTCGACGAGCACGAGCAAAGATGCGATCGGTGCGGGTGAATCAAAGGCTGGGACCATCGAAGAGACGGTCGGCGAAGGACGTGCGGTGAGTCGCCTTCGCGCGTATGGCTCAATGACTTATGCCGGTTTCAAGAGCTACCTCTATGCTGATCTCACGCGAGACGACCCGCGCGTCGTCGCCGCCCATGACTGGATTCGGCGCAACTATACGGTCATGGAAAACCCGAGCATCGGCTTGCAGGGGTTTTACTACTACATCGTCACGATGAGCCGGGCGCTGCGGGCGTACGGCGACGAGACGGTCACACCGCTCGACGGTGAAGACAGCGCGGGTGAGCCACAAGACTGGGCGAACGACATCATCGACCGGTTGGCGGCGCTGCAGCAGGAGGATGGCAGCTTCCGCGTACTGCACGAACGTTGGATGGAAGATGACCCGGCGCTCATCGCATCCTATGCGCTGCTCGCGCTGCACAACGCGCTGGATCGGTGATGGGGTATCTGAAATCTCAAATCTGAGATCTCACATCGCAGCACGTGGTCAGCGACGTGCAGCGGCGAAGAACCCGCCCGCTACCAATCGTGGGACACACTCGTGCTGTGAACATGGGCAACCCCGTGGGCGTTCCGACCCTCGCGCGGTCAGCGAGCAGTCAGCTCGACTGTGCACGTGAACCGCTCGCTGCCTCGCCTCAGCTTCAGTTTCACCGTTTTACCGACGGAAAGCACGCTCAGTTCACGTGTGATGTCGCGTAAGCTGTGGACTTCCTCGCCGTTCAGCGCGAGGATGACATCGCCCGTTTGCAGTCCCGCCCTGGCGGCGCCGGTTCCGGGATGGACGACCTTGATGAGGACGCCGTCGTTCGCGCCGTTGTCGTTCACAGTGACGCCGAGGCTGGCTCCGCCGGGCGAGATGGCCTCCGTCGCCTGCGGAAGCTGCTGCTTGACCCACTGCGCGAACTCCTGCTGGGTCTCGTCGATCGGTTGTTCGAAGACACGTTCCATCGCCGCAACGCCGGTCGAGTCCTCGTCGAACCCCTCGATGTATGCGTCGTACCAGGCGCGGAGCTTGTCTTGGTCGGCCAGGTACATGAAGATCGCGCGCGACTCGGCGTAGGACTGGCGCGGCCGTTTCATATAGTGCTTGCGATCCATCCCAAACAGCCTGGGCCAGTCCGTCAGCCGATTCGACGTGGCCAATCTGCGCACGATGTTCGTCCGCCACGACGGCAGGTAGACCGCTCGCTCGCTGCCCAGCTCGACATCTTCGTACAGACACGCCAGACCTTCCTGCACCCAGATCGGATGCTTCTGCCCGATCCGGTCCATGTGCGCCCAGTGCAGCGCGTGGACAAGCTCATGCAGGAGCGCGCCGCCACTGTTCCGCGAGATGAGTTGATAGTGATCGTGTACGTAAATCCCGCTGATGTAGCTCTTGTCGATCACGTTGTGGTAATCGCTCGGCGTCGGAATGACGACGACGACCGGCACGTTCAGGCCGTCACCGAAAATGTCACGGATCGCCGCGTTGAAGAGGTCGCCGACGAGGCGCTTCATCGCATCGTGGGATGCGCGATCAACACCTGAAACGTAGATGATTCGATGCGCCTCATCCACATCCTCGATGTATCGGCCGTCGAGGCGCTTGCGAGCTTGCTTGATGCGCGCCTGCGTGTGGTCGCGAACGATGTCATCCCATTGTTCGAGAAGACGCAGGTAGCCCGGTTCGCTACGAATGGGATCGAGATCCGAATCGCGCTGCAAATGATGGATGTTCAGAAAGCCAGCTCGGGCCGACTCGGCGAGGCGCGTGACGGCTTTGTCCTTCTCGCCGAGCTGCGCCTGCGCGCATGCGAGGTTATACAGGGCCGACGCATCCCGCGGATCGTCCTCGATCATCACCAGGAGCAAGTCGCGCGCCTGCTCGTACTCCCCCTTGCGGAAGTGGGCGAGCGCCTGCTGTTCCTGCTCATCAGACGACGGCTGCGCCGGCGCCGGCAGCACCGCGATCACCAGCAGAAGCAGGAACGCAATCGCAAGTTGTGCATGTCGTTTCATATCTTTCCTTCGATCCGAACCTCGCGCTTGTCGAGGCGCACGCTGTCTTCCGTGAACGCCCGAATCACACTCGGATACAACTCGCATTCCAAAGCAAAGACGCGCGAGGCGAGCGAGTCAACCGTGTCGCCGGGCGGAACGTCGCATCGGCGCTGCGCAATGATCGGGCCGTGGTCGTAGAGCGCATCGACGAAGTGCACCGTACAACCCGACTCGGTATCGCCCGCGTCGAGGACCGCCCGATGGACTTTGTCGCCGTACATTCCTTTTCCGCCGAACTTGGGCAGCAGCGCGGGATGGATGTTGATGATGCGCTTCTCGAAGCCGGGTGGAATCCGCAGCAGTGACAGGAATCCGGCTAGGCAGATCAGCCCGTTGTCAGGCGTCACCGCCGCTTCCGTGATGTGCTCGGCGATCGCTCGGCTGAACGCTTCCGTGTCCGGAAACGACCTGCGATTCACGATGACTGTTCGCAGACCGAGCGCCTCGGCACGCTCGATCCCCTTGATCCCCGAACGCGACGCGATGACGATTTCGATGGATGCGTCAAGTTCACGACGCGCGATGTGCTCAGCGATATTCACGACCGTCCGCCCACCGCCGCTGATGAGCATCGCGAGCTTCAGCACAGCGTCGGATCCTCTTCATGGAAAGGTATGGGCTTCCCATCACAGTCGACCGAGACCATGACAAGCTCGGCGGTGGTGACAAGCTCTCTCTTGTCGGTTTCGTGTCGGGACACCTCTACTTCGACTTCGACGCGGACGCTCGTCGTCCCGGTGCGCAGCGTGTGTGTGTAGAAGCTGATCAGATCGCCGAGTTGGACGGATGCCTTGAAATCGACGTGCGTCATCGCTGCGGTGACCCATCGGTGGACGCCATGCCTGCGCGCCTCGACGAATCCCGCTTGGTCGATGTAGCTGAGGATGACCCCGCCGAAGATCGTGCCGTACTGGTTCGTATCCTTCGGCAGCGTCATGACGCGCAGCGCGAGGTTGC
The DNA here is from genome assembly GCA_023135165.1 of Phycisphaerales bacterium. Taxonomy (GTDB): domain Bacteria; phylum Planctomycetota; class Phycisphaerae; order Phycisphaerales; family JAGLTS01; genus JAGLTS01. Next base: position 43,782 of record JAGLTS010000053.1, read on the forward strand.
GATCCGGGTCGTTGTGTGGATGAGCGGACGTGCCGGTCATTGGAACGGTTCACCGCTGCGGCGACGTTACGCCTTGCCGAGGTACTCGCCCGTCTCCGTGTTGATCCGCACGACCTGCCCGACTTCGCAGAACGGCGGCACGCGCACGATCGCCCCCGTCTCAAGCGTCGCCTCCTTGAGTTGATTCGTCGCGGTCGCGCCCTTGGGCTGCGGGACTGTCTCGGTGATGGCCAACTCGACCGCTGCGGGCAGTTCGACGCCGAGCACCTTGCCGGCGTGCATCTGCACGGTGCAAGGCGTGTTCTCCTTGAGCCACCGCGACTGCTCGATCGGTAACTCGCTGCTGCTCAGCTCGATCTGATCGTATGTCTCGGTATCCATGAAGACGAAGGGGCCTTTGCCCTGGCCGCCGCCGTCGTAGAGGTACTCCATCTTTCGGCGGTCGATGTTGGCTGCCTCGAACTTGTCCGATGAGTTGAGCCTGTTGACCTTGATCGACCCCGTGGCGACGTTTCGCATCTTCGCTTGGATGTACGCAGGCCCCTTGCCCGGCTTGACGTGCTCGGTGCGGAGCACGATGCACAGTTCACCCTCGTAGATGATGGCGTTGCCCGGCTTGACTTCCGTTGCCTTGATCGCCATGTGAAATGGCCTCCTCCACCCCACCTTTGCTGACAGATCTACCGTGTCCAGCGGGCAGCATAGTAGCGCAACCCCGCCCGGTCCAAGCGCGGCGCGAAGCCCGCCGCCCGGCTTGTCCCGTGGGGGTCGAGTCCTGTTCATCGCGATCGTGCAGCGGCACCCATCGCCACATCAGCCTATATCAGCGGCTGGCCCGGCAGGAGCGGCGGCATGGGAACGCCCAGCGAGTCCGCGATCGCTCGCAACAGCTCCGCTTCGTTCACCGTCACCTTCTTGTCCGCGCTCACGCTTGCCGCACATGCCAACAGAATCTGCTTCTTCAGGCGTGGAGCGACCTTCACAAGCTCGTTCATCGCTGCATCCACCGCTGCGATCCCACATTGGTCCACCGGCCGAAGCTTCGGCTGCGGCATTCGCAGGTGCTTGGCGGCATGTCCCATCGCCAGTCGAGCCTGATTGCGATCACGATGACCGGCATACGCAAGCGTCGAGAGCAACACCTCAAGAGGCTCGCTCAGCCGATTCAGCCCGTAGTACTGCACGCGCGCCGGCCGGGCCCTTGTGAACTGCGGATCGAGGTGGTGCAGCAGGATGCGCTGGAGCGCCCATTCAAACAGGTCGATTCGGTCATCCGCCCGGACGAGTTCCTCGACGTTTCGACGGAACGCCGCGTACTGCGTCGGCGAAAGCGCTCGCAGGGCGGGAATCGCAAGATCGATGATCGGCAGCCGAACCTTCGGATCGAGCTTTTCAACGATCGGGAGCAGTTTCACCGTCGCGTCACGGACGGCTGGGTCCGCGTGTTGACCGAGCCGTTCGAGTTGGATCGCCCTGGGCTTCTGCTCGGCGTTGATGAGCAGGCAGTAAATCAGCGAACGGGCGCCGTAGGCCTCGTGCGCTGCGTCGGTCACCTCTCGCGGCAAGCCGGCGACGAGCGACGCTGCGTACTCGATGTGCGCCTGTGTGAGCATGCCGATCTGGCTGACCGCATTGCGCACGGGCGGGGCGGGTGCTGCCCGCTCGGCAGCGGTTGAGCCTGCGGCGAACCCGGATACGCCGGCGGCCGCGGCGCTCGGCGCAGCGTCGCTCTTGGCGAACTTACCTTCCCACGACGGGTCGATGCGCTTGATGCGCTGTCCGAGCGGCGGGTGCGTGGCCATCATTGAGTTCAGGCCGGAGGTGATCGCCTGGCCGAAGAACATGTGGCTGGCCTGCGGCGCGTTGGGGTTGTCGATCCGCGCCCCGGTCGAGAAGCCGCCGATCTTCCTCAACGCCCCGGCGATTCCATCCGGATTGCGTGTGAACTGCACAGCGGAGGCGTCAGCCAGGAATTCCCGTTGCCTGCTCACCGCCGCTTTGATCATGTTGCCGAACAGTGTGCCGACGAACCCGATGACCGCCAGCCCGACGCCGAGCGCGAGGATCGCCATCGCGGAGTTGTCCTTGCTCGACCGCCGACGCGCCGCGCCGGCGTAGAACGACGAGCGGAGTAGGAAGTACCCGATGATGCCGATAATCAGGATTCCATGCAGCACGCCCATCAAGCGGATGTTCATGCGCATGTCGCCGTTGAGGATATGCGAGAACTCATGCGCGATGACGCCTTGTAGCTCATCGCGCGACAACCGCTCAGCGCAGCCGCGCGTCACGCCGATCACCGCGTCGCTCGGCGTATACCCAGCGGCGAAGGCGTTGATGCCACCCTCCTGATCGAGCACATACACCGGCGGTACGGGCGTGCCCGCGGCGATCGCCATCTCCTCGACGACGTTGAGCACCTTTCGCTCGACCGCGTCGGCTGTGTCGTGCGTCACGGGCTTGCCGCCGAGCTGTTCCGCGATCACCCGCCCGCCCGCGCGGAGCTGCGCCATCTTGAACATGCTGCCACCACCGACGACGACGAGTGTGCCGATGACGACCATCGCGAACAGGCCGGGGTGGAAGAGCACATCGAGCTGCGCGCTTTCGCCCGCGTGTGTCTTCGCCTGCACGCCGATGAACACGAGCGCGAAGAGAAGATACACCATCACCATGATCGCGATGACGGCGACGGCGAACAGAATAATGAGCCGGCCGGTCTTCTTCCGGGCGACCTCCTGATGCTCAAAGAAGTCCATCGCCATGGCGGGCCTCGGTGTGTGCCTGTGCGCGACAGATGCGCCGGTGCGATCCGCTAGAACTCAACCTTGGGCGCCTCAGCGATCTTCTGGCTGTCGAACTCAAGCAGCATCGCATTCTGGCTGTGGCCGAACATGCCGGCGAAGAAGACCGGCGGGAACGTCTGCTTGTAGGTGTTGTAGGCCGTCACCGCATCGTTGAACGCCTGACGTGAGAACGCGACTTTGTTCTCCGTCGAGGTGAGTTCCTCGCTGAGCTGCATCATGTTCTGGTTGGCTTTGAGATCCGGGTACGCCTCAGCGAGCGCGAAGAGTTTGCCCAGCGATCCCGCCAGAGCGCCCTCGGCGCCCATCAGCGCTCCCATCGCCGCCGGATCGCCCGGATTCGCCGCAGCCTGCTGCAAGCCGGCCTGGGCCTGATTGCGCGCCTGGATCACGGCTTCGAGCGTCTCGCGTTCGTGCTTGATGTAGCCCTTGGCGGTCTCGACGAGATTCGGAATCAGGTCATACCGCCGTTTGAGTTGCACCTCGATCTGCGAGAACGCGTTCTTGAACCGGGCGCGCAGCGTTACGAGCTTGTTGAAGATGCCCACGATGGCCCCTACGAATCCCAGGACAACAACGACGACGATGACGATCCCGATGATGGTTGGCCACATAGCTTGTCTCCCAAGTGGGTCGGAGCACTCCGGTCGATGATCGGAACCCTCTCGATCATACCGAGATTGCGAGAACGCCTCGCATGTCGGCTCAAAATGAGCATAGCGGCATGGACGCACCCGTACATGTCCCAAATGCGCGACGGTGAGACACCGCGCGGGCTGCAACGGTCCGAAAAGCAGAGAAGACGAGGGCGACCTTGGTGTACCGCGTCACAGTTTGGCATTTCCTCCCACCGATACCCGATCGAATGGCGAATCTCCCGGATTCCGGTCGCCTTTCCGAGGATACGTGTCAGAATAACCTGATGGTGCCGCTATCACATCATGCCTCCAACGTGGAGACGACCCCTCACAAGCACCCACGAAAAGGAGTGCAGTCATGAAACGCTCACAATGTCTCACCTCGGCGATGTTGACGCTTGCAGTCGGCGCCATCGCGTCCGCAGTCATTCCGACCTTCCAGCAACTCAACTGGATGGATGCCAACGGCATGGATCTGATCCCATTCTCGCGCGTCTGCGAGATGGACTTGGACCCGCAGTCCACGGATCCGTTCGACCAGCAGTTCCTCGAAGTCAACGGCGGGGGGTGGGTCAACGTCGTCATCCAGATGCCCGGCGACCCCGACTACCACTGGGTCGTGCAGAACCTGTACATCTGCTACCCGAATGAGGAGTACATGGACACATCGAGCCCCTCGGTCCAGTTCGGGCTGCCGATTCCCAACGGCGTGTACGTTGAAGGGCTCTTCTTCGACATGCGGGTCACGCCCGAGGCGTTGGAGTACTTCGAGCCCATGCCCGACATGTACATCTTCCTCGAGCACATCGACTACCACGCGGGCGGGTTCAACGGTGGCGGCACGGGCGTGTCCACCATCCCCTGGGAGATCGGCGGGTGGATCGGACCCGATCCCTTCTGCTTCTGGCCCGTCCGAGAGGCCCAGATCCTCATCTCGGTCGGCCAGCTCCATGCCGTCGATGAAGGCCCCAACGGCTGCGCGCCCGCATCCGCTGCCCGGTCCATCAAGTACCTCGGCGACACGAACGGCTTCACCACCGACAACGTCCAGGATGTCTACGACGACCTTCACGGCACGATGGAAACCAATCCCGCCAGCGGTACCTCCGATGACAACATGCGCGATGGCAAGAAGCAGTACACCACCGCCAACGGGCTGCCCATCACCACCACGATGGGCTACGGATTCGCAGGCATGATCGACGGCATCATGGACGCCCTCGACGAAGGCGCCGATGTCGAAATACTCATCGCTTGGAACGGCAATGGCGGACACGCTGCCATGGTCACCGGCGTCACAGCGCACGCGGATGGCAGCTACACCATCACCTACGTCGATGATCCCAACCAGGGCGACGGACAGGCTGAGAACGAAGAGCACACCATCCACGTCAATCCCGACGGATCGTTTGCCGGCGGCCAAGTCGACGGATTCATGGTCGAACGCCACGGTCCTCCGGGCGACACCAACGGTGACGGAACCGTCGACCAGCAAGACCTTGGCACACTGCTCGGCAGCTACGGCGCGGGCAGCGGGGATCCCAACTATGACCCTGACGCTGACATCGACGGCGACGGCACCGTCAGCCAAAGCGACCTCGGCATACAGCTCGGCAACTACGGCGATGAATACTGATTCAGCGCACCGGCGCGTGATCATCTACTGAACCCACTCACAGCCCCGCCCCGCAAGGCGGGGTTTTTTCATGCCAAGATCTCCATCCTCGCCCACCGGCAACGCCGCGCCGGCGCGGCGAATCGCGGCATCCAGGTCATCCGCCGCCATCTCCGAAACAGGTGTCAGAACGCGCAACTGACGCGACTACTCTCTGGTGGCCCTCCTGTCCGAGATTCGGGCAACCAGGATGGCCTCATGAGAAAGGAGCATCACGATGAGAAACGCAACCATCCTCACAGCAGCGACGGTCATCCTCGCGATCGGGTCAGCATCGTCGGCCGTTGAGGTTGAGTTCCACCAACTCAACTGGCTTGATGAGAACGGCGATGTGATGATCGAGTTCTCACGCGTCTGCGATGTGGAACTCCACCCGCACACCTCCGACCCTGCCGACATTGCCTTCCTCGAAGTCTACGGCGGGGGCTGGATCAACATCAGTGTCCAAGTCCCGGGTTGGCCCGAGACCGAGTGGGTCGTACAGAATCTCTATCTGTGCTATCCCGATGATGAGTACATGGATGATTCGGATACTTCCGTTCACTTCGGATTGCCGACCCCAGAGGGCTTCCCGATCGACGGGATTCTCTTCGACCTGTGGATCACACCTGAACCCATCGAATGGATGAACACGGTGCCGGGCCTCTGGGTGCCCGTCGATCACGTCGACTACCACACCGGTGGCATCGGCGAGGGTGGGTCGGGGTTGTGGTCCTATGGATACAACCCGGGACCTTGGATCGGCCCCGACTTCCTGACGATTCATCCCATCCGCACCGTGCATCCCGGAATCGCCGTTCGGCAGTGGGGCCCCGTCTCTGAGGACATCAACGGCTGTGGCGCGGGCTCGTGCACGCGATCGCTCCAATACCTCGCTGACAGCAACGGCTTCGATGTCGACAACCCCGGCGGCATGTACAACGACCTGTACGATGCCATGGGAACGACGCCGCAGGGCACGTCCCCGACCAACCTCGCCAACGGCAAGAAGCAGTACACGAGCGCCAACGGGCTGCCCGTCAACACGCGTGCCGTCGAGGGGTTCAGCGGTCAGATCCAGGGCATCATGGATGCGGTGGAGAACGGCGCTGATGTCGAACTTCAGATTGTGTGGGATGAGGGTGGCGCACACTCCGCCATGATCACCGGCGTCACGAGCCACGGCGATGGCAGCTACACCATCACCTACGTTGACGATCCCACGCAGGGCGATGGACACGCTGAATCGCAGGAGCACTCGATTCACGTCGACAGCGACGGCGAATTCCTTGAAGGCGGCTCGATCGCGGGCTTCCTCGTCGAGCAGCATGGTTCGCCCGGCGACATCAACGGCGATGGAACCGTCGATCAGCAAGACCTCGGCATGATGCTCGGAAGCTACGGCTACATCGAGGGCGCGGTGGGCTATGACATCAACGCGGATGTCAACGGCAACGGCGTCGTCGATCAAGGCGACCTCGGCACGCTGCTGAGCGACTACTGCCAGTAGACGACGAGCCAACCAGCCGGTGCGCTTCACTCGGCAGGCTGCGAGCCACACCGCAGCCTGCCGTCTTCATGGGCCGACACAACGCCATGCTGCTCAGGTCACCGCGCGAGACCCACTCCTCCTATCGGCGAACGTCGATTTGTGCCGGATTTCCACGACAAGGCCCTTGCATCACGCTGGGGGGGGGGGGGTATGCTGTGTGGCATGGGGTATCGAGGACGAATCACCACATGGGCAGCGCTCGCGGCGGTTGTCATCTGCGCACCGATGCTCGGAGCCGACGACACTGACCGCGAAGCGGAGTTGAGAGCATGGATACAAGCCCGCCTGTCGGGTGATGTGTTCCCAACGTCGTCAAAGGAAGGCATCGTCGTCGAATACACGCTTGAGCACACGACGACGCTGTCGTCCGCTGAAATCGAGCGCCGATGGAAGAAGGTCGAGCGATACCCGGATCATCCGGATCGAACCGCCATCCAACGACACCGCCGGCTCTTGTCAACTCCGGAACGTCTCCGCAAAGTACTCCAGTTCGCGGATTCCGGAGCGTGGCTGCTTGAGGAACGGTATGAGACGGGCAACATGTCCGGATCGTCTTTCCGGGCCGGTGGCGTTGAGGATATTCGCTGGATGGTGTCCGAATCCGGTGGGGACTCCACTTCCGAGTCCCATGGCCAACTCACGATGATTCGTGCCGGTGTTCCGTTCCCCGCAGGCTACAACATCAGTCGCTTCCTTGACATGCAGCGTGAGCAGTTGGGCCTCCTTCTCTACGGCAGTTTGCCACGCCTATTGCCCGGCGGCAGCATCGAGTCATTGCAGGTTGATGAATCCAGTTGGACTGTGATGGTAAGCTGGGAGGGAAGCGATCGGGCCGCTGAGGTGCGAGGCCGCTGGGACCGCGACACCGGCCAGCCGATCGTTCGTGTCCTGCGCCGGTTCGCCGCAGACAGATCCAAGTATCCTCGGCCAGCCGAGATCCGATATGAGGACTACGTTTTCGACGGTCTCCTTGGGCAGTCCCACGCGACCAGCGTGGTTGAGGACCACTTTGATGAGTTCCGTGACGCGTATCTAATCCAAGGGCTTCGCGTGGTTTCGCGAGAGAAGGTCGTGAATGCAGCATCGCCCCCAACGGTGGGTGAGCAGGTGCGCATCGCCGACTTCCGAGAGGCGCGATCGAGCGAGTTGGCAATTAACGCAGAATCGCCGCACATGACATGGCATCGCAGCAACCGGATTGACACATATGACATCAGCGAACTGCTTGTCGCCACGCCACGTCTTGCCGGAAGTACGAGTGATTCGGGGGAGTCGCCTTCCAGCAGCAGGCGACTCCTTGCCATCGTAGCGACGATTATCATCATTTTGACCGTGCCGCTTATCGTCTATCGACTGCGGCGAACACAGTAAGGAAACGTAGTCATGCTGAACTCTGAGTGCGGGCGCGCCCTGCGGCGGCCCCTGGCCGCATGTGTATGTGTCGGGTCGGTAATGTGTGTCTTGGCCGTGGCGAATCCACCGGGCATACCACAGGGTTGCTTCATCGAATTCGAGAGGAGCTGCGCCGACATACACGCCAACACAGGTCGCATATGCTATACTGGCCTCATTGGCACGCCCTGCGGCGACATCGTGGTCGAGGACAATCCAGTCTGGGACATCCGCGGGGTCCATCCGGAGGAAGAGGGGGAGAAGGACACCAAGATCCCGTATGGGCAGGTAATTGTTCGGATTCGTCAGTTCGAGTGCGTTGAAGGCGTATGTACCGACTGTGGCACCAACCAGTTAGGATGCGAGGGGCGGGGCACTCAAGGCGATGCGTGCAACACCGGAGGGGGTAGCAGCTAACATATCCCTCCCTGTCTTTGGAGCCTATGCGGATGTCGCAGAGGACTCGGTGCTATGGACCGCTCGTCGCTGTGCTCACAACGTGCGTGCCGACGTTCATGTTCATTACGGCGGTCGGGAAGCTCGTGAGTTGGAGCGAGTTCGAGCGGTCACTCGACACGTATTCGCTTATTCCTGAGTGGATACGAGTGGGTGCGGCGGTTGCCGTGCCGGGCGCGGAGACCGCGGCATTCGTGCTTCTGGTGTCGGGAGGTCGATTCGCGGCCAATGGACTGAGCCTGATCCTCCTCGTCGTCTTCTCGGCGGTGACGCTGTGGCATTGGATGGAGAACGAACCTCCAGAATGTGCCTGCCTGGGTCTATGGGCCGACTACTTCCGACTCGGGGAATCCGTGCGAGCCGTGCTGATCCGCAATGGAATCCTGGCGCTCCTGGTTGTTTCGGCGATGCTCGCGCACGTGCGGGACATGCGCCGTAGGACAGCCACGGCTGTTGCTGAGGAGGATGCATCGTGACGAGACGGGCCTTCACACTCATCGAGATCATCGTCGCCGTGGCGATCGTGGGCATCCTTCTCGCGATCACGGCCGGCTCACTGAGTGCGCTCCGGGAACGTGGACGCCGTGCGACATCACTCTCGAATCTGCGAACGCACGCACAGGTATTCAGCGTCTACACGAACGAGTACGCAGGCTGCTTTCCATACTTTACAGACGTTGGTTTTGCCTCCACCACATTGAAAGGCGGCGGCGTGGAACTCGCTGGCGTCTCCTACTTCGGCGCCCACCACACGTGGCATGTCGCGCTGGCGGACGGCTACTACACCGGTGACGTCAAATCAGATGTGTTCTACCCACCGCAGTTCGACTTGGACGGGCATGAATGGTGGCCGTACCAGACGCCATATCACTACGGATGCGTCTTCATTGCGAACGCTCAATACTGGAACCAATACACGCGGATCGGACCGCAACAGTACCAGGCGACGCGCGCCGACTCGGTTCGATTCCCCGCCTCCAAGGCGATGATCGTCCAGAGTTGGCCCTTCACCAGGGATGTCGCTGAGCCGGACGATCAATTGAGCAACGAGCTTCCAGTCGCCCTCTGTGACGGCTCCGCTCAGCAACTCACGTGGCGCGACCGGATGAACGGCTACGACAAAGGCGATGGCTACCAGTTCAGGGAGGACGGCGCTATCCACTACACGGATTGGCCACCCCTGTTGCACACGATCGACGGGGTCCACGGCCGGGATGTGCGCTGAGAAGCGCATCGCACCGCGCTGTGGCGGCGCGGTATCCTGTGCGGCATGAAATACGCGATTGTCATTCCAGACGGCGCTGCGGACCTGCCGCTTGACGACTTGGACGGCCTGACGCCGTTCGAGGCGGCGGACATCCCGAACCTCGACAAGATCAGCCTTGCCGGCAGGCAGGGCACCGTCGCCACCACGCCCCCGGGCTGGTCCGCAGGCTCGGATGTGTGCAGCATGTCGCTGCTGGGCTACAACCCCGAGAAGTACCACACCGGCAGGGCGCCCCTCGAAGCCGCGGCGCTCAACATCCCCATGACCGGCGATGACTGGATCTTCCGCTGCAACCTCGTCACCGTCGATGACAACGGCAACATGCTCGACCACTCCGCCGGCCACATCGGTTCGCCGGAAGCCGCCCGCCTGCTCGCCGACCTCAAGGATGCGGCGCACGAAGCGCTGGGCGAGTTGGTCGACCGGGTTCGCTTCATTCCGGGTACGAGTTATCGCAACATCGTCGTGGACACCTCAGGGCGAGACTACACCGACGTCAAGACCACGCCGCCGCACGACATTCCAGGCCTGCCCGCGGACAGGCATCTCCCTACCGGAGGCGACGCCGCCCACGTGCTCGTCGGCATCACGAATCTCTCCGCTGAACTTTTCAAGAACCACGAGGTCAATCAGGCCCGTCGAGCTTCGGGCGATCGCCCCGCCTCGCACGCCTGGCTTTGGGGCCAGGGAAAACGCCCAGAGGTACCCAGCTTCCAGGAGCGATTCGGCATGCGCGGCGCGATCATCACCGCTGTCGATCTGCTCGCCGGCATCGCCTCGTACACGAAGCTGGACCGCCTCTTCGTCCCCGGCATCACCGGCCTGCACGACACCGACTATGCCGCCAAAGGTCGCAAGGCCTGCGAAGCGCTCGACGAGTACGACCTGGTCATCGCGCACGTCGAAGCGCCCGATGAAGCATCACATCAAAGCGACTTTGAAACCAAAGTGGCAGCCATTGAAGCGATCGACCGACATGTGATCGGTCCGATCCTTGAGAAACTCGCCGCGTTCGACGAGTGGCGTATCCTCGTCTTGCCGGACCACTACACGCTCTGCTCGAATCGTTTGCACGACGCCACACCCGTGCCGTTCGCGATGGCCGGGACGCGCGTGACCAGCGTCGTGCAGGACCCGTTCTGCGAGAAGAACGCGAACGAGGCGGACCTGCACATTGAGCAGGGCCACGACCTGATGGAGTACTTCCTCTTCAGCGGCGGGGCGCGGACGACTCGACCGTAGACGAAAGCCCAGGGAACGCTTTCCCTGGGCTTTAGTGCCGGAGGTGAGGATGACGCTTTACCCGCTCAAGTTCGAGCCGATCTACCTGGACAAGGTCTGGGGCGGCAGGCGGATCGAATCGCTCGGCAGAACGCTGCCGGGCGGGCCGGAGCGCAGCATCGGCGAGTCGTGGGAACTCGCGGACCTGCCCGACGATGCGGGCGGCGCTCGCTCGGTCGTCGCCAACGGCCCAGTCGCCGGTCGAACGCTGCGGCACGTCATCGAACAGCACGGCGAAGCGATCATGGGACATCTCTCGCTCACCGAGCAAGGTTGCTTCCCGCTGCTCGTGAAGTACCTCGATGCGCGCGAGAGCCTGTCGATCCAAGTCCATCCGGACGAGGCGTACGCAAAGGACCATCCGCTCCTTCACACCAAGAACGAGGCGTGGTACGTCATCGACGCCCAGGATGGCGCCGTGATCTACAAGGGCGTCAAGGAGGGCATCACGCGCGAAGCGTTTGCTGAGCACATCCGTGCAGGCACCGTCGCCGATGCGCTCGCCGCCGTCCCCGTCAAGCGAGGCGACTGCCACTACCTGCCAGCAGGGACGTGCCATGCGATCGGCGCCGGCGTGATGGTCGCGGAGATCCAGACGCCCAGCGACACGACATTTCGCATCTTCGACTGGGGCCGTACCGACCGGGAGCTGCACGTCGAGCAAGCGCTCGACTGCATCCACTTGAGCCCGCCGCAGTGCGATCGTCAGGAGCGGCGAAGCCACATCGCAGGCGTCTTCACCACCGTGAGCAGGCTCATCAAGACCGATGACTTCGAGATCGAGCGCATCCGCATGAGCGAAGGTTACAGCCAGGAGATCCCCTACAACGAGCCTGCGGTGTGGATGGTGCTGGAAGGGTCGGGCGTCATCACCGCGACGGATGCGCCCGCCGTCGAGTTCACGCGCGGTGAGACGCTGCTCATCCCCGCCAGCCTCACGGACGCCCGCATCGAGCTGCACGAAGACACCGCATGGCTGGACATCCAGTTCCCCCGCGCTCGCCGAACGCTGCTCGCCTGAGTCAACCGGGGCGGGGACGGATCAGGCCGCCGCGTGGCCCCCGCGTCGTCTGCGAAGCACGGCTCTGTCCGGAACGGTGGATCACAGTAAGATCCCGAGCCTCGGCAGCCGATCTGATTGAGACGATCGGTACGAGAGGATGCCCGCACAATGACCGCTGTCGATGACAAGCCCATCACGCAACCCTGCGCCGAAGCGGCGAAGCCCGTGCCCCGATGGGCGCTTCACCGTCGCCTGTATGACTGGGTGCTCTCTTTTGCCGATCACAAGCACTCGACGACGGCCCTGTTTGTTCTGAGCTTCGCCGAGTCGAGTTTCTTCCCGATCCCACCGGATGTGCTGCTCGGCCCGCTGTGCCTGGGCGCGAGACGCAAGTCCCTGTGGTTCGCCACGGTCTGCACGATCGCCAGCGTTCTCGGCGCGTTCCTCGGCTACTTGATCGGCTGGGCGGCGATCGACCTGGCGCTGCTCATCCCGGGGATCACACAGCCCAGGATCGACTGGCTGGCGGGCAAGTTTGACGAGCAGGGCCAGTGGTACGTCTTTATTGCCGCACTGACGCCGATCCCATTCAAGCTGCTCACGATCACGGCTGGCTTCGCGAAGATGAATCTGCTCGTCTTCGCCGTGGCGTGCGTGGTCGGCCGGGCGGCGCGGTTCTACATCGTGGCGATGGTCTTTTGGCTGATCGGACCCAAGGCTGTGCCGTTCATCGACAAGTACTTCAACCTGCTTTGCGTGGTTTTCGTGATCTTGTTGGTCGGCGGGTTCGTAGTCATCAAGATGATGCACTAGATTGACATCAGGGCGGCGAGACTCGCACACGAAAGGATGCGCGATGAACGTGTTGGTCACCGGAGGGGCGGGCTACATCGGATCTCATGCCGTGCAACGGCTGCTGCGCGACGGACACACCGTGACCGTTCTGGATAACCTGCATCGAGGCCACGCCCAGGCGGTCCTCCCGCCCGCTGAGCTGATCGTCGGCGAGGTCGGCGACACGATGCTCGTTGAGAAGACGCTCACCGACCGGAAGATCGACTGCGTCATGCACTTCGCAGCACTCGCCTACGTCGGCGAATCCGTCGAAGACCCGCTGTGGTACTACCGCAACAACACGCTTCAGTCGATCAACCTCATCAGCGCCATCGACCGCGTGGGTGTGCAGAAGATGGTCTTCTCCTCGACGTGCGCCACCTACGGCGAGCCGGCTGAGGATCAGCTCCCGCTGCGTGAGACGTGCCCGCAGCACCCGATCAGTCCATACGGCCGATCGAAGCTGGCGATCGAGCACGTCCTGTTCGACTACGCCCGCGCCTGTGAACTGAAGGGCAAGCCGTTCGGTTTCGCCGCTCCACGCTACTTCAATGTGGCGGGCGCGGACCGGTCCGGCGTGCTCGGCGAGGACCACACACCCGAGACGCACCTGATCCCCGTCGTCCTCCAGGCGGCGCTGGGGCTGCGCGACGGCGTCAAGCTCTTCGGCACCGACTACCTCACGCCGGACGGCACGTGCATCCGCGACTACGTCCACGTCGAGGACCTTGTGGATGCACACGTGCTGCTGATGGATGCGATCCAGCCGGGTGATCGGCGTGTGTACAACCTCGGGATCGGCCGAGGCTATTCAGTGCGTGAGATCATCGAGTCCGCCAAGCGGGTCTCAGGCGTCGATTTCGACGTTGAGGAGGTGCCTCGCCGCGAAGGCGACCCGCCGAGCCTTTACGCGGAACCGAGCAAGATCAGCCGGGAACTGGGTTGGAAGGCTCAAATCAGCGATGTCGATGAGGTCGTCGCCTCAGCCTACCACTGGTATCGCGAGCACCCCAAGGGCTACGAATAGCGCCGATTCGACGATTGCCTCACATCCGGGCACAAGGCGGCCGACGTACCGACCGATAAGGCTCCTGTGAATCACCATTTCGCAGGAGTGCGCACCATGACCGTGTCGGCTTCGATCGACCTTCCAACGCTTCGCGAGAGCCTGATCCGAGGTGAGCTTCGAGAGGAGTTCGAGCACTCGGTCCGCCTGAAGCTGGATGATCCGGCAATCCCGCTCGACAAGGCGGACATCAACAAACTCGAACTGCTGATGTATCGCACGTGGTACGAGACGTCGCTCGTGCTCGGCCCTGCGGACACGACGCAACGTATCGAGCGCGCCCTGCAAGCGCGCTACGTCACGCTCCGTGCGCGATGGCAACGATATTGGCTCGTGCGGCAGACCGACGCCACGCAGACAAACCAACCCCCACAACCCCCCCGGCCCCCGCAACTCGTCCGAACCCTCTACGACCTTGTCTCCGATCTCAAGAGCGCGTACCTCGTGAGCATCTCCGAGGCGCTCGGTGACGACCATGCCATGCAACTCTGGCGGCGATGTGACCAGTTCACACACGACGCTTCGCGGATGTGGCAAAAGCGAGGCACGGACATCTCCTCGCTCTTCTCTCAAGCCGCTGACCAGGCGAGCGCAGCCGTCGATCACGTCGGCGAGCGATGCACCGCGTGGTCGCCCGTCACGCTGGAGTTGTACGACCAGCTTGACCGAGTGCGCAGCGCGCTGATGCGGCTGAGCGCATTCACAGACCGGCACCAAGTAGGTGGACTGAATGCTGCCGGTCTCTTCATCGTCGACAACGAAGCGGTGCTCGACGGCCTGGAGCAGGCGATGATCTGGGAAGGCTCAGCGCAGACCGGCCCGGGTCGGGAGCTGGTCGCGGGCTATCGCGGGATGCTGGATGCGGTCATCGACTCCCGCCCTGAGATCGCAGGCAGAGTTGACACGCTGTTTACGCGGGCTGCCTGACAGCGCTATCTTGACTTCGTGCGGAATGCCGTGCGGGCGCGCGTGTCTCTTGGGTTGATTCCTCGGAGACACGCCCATGTCCAAGATGCGATCACATCACGCCCGCCGTCCTATTCACACACCGATGCGCCTTCACACAAGCGACTTCTGCGCAGCGTTGGGCTTACTCCTTCCCGTCCTGATCGCGTTGCTCGCATAAGGCGCGAGTCCGGCGCACCTCCGAACCGAAATCAGCGGCCTTGCCCGTTCTGGGCGGGCGACCGTCAGTAGGCCAGGGCTGCGCCGTTGTATGTTGTGGGTGCGCTGCCTGTGAGGATGCCGGTCTCGATGTCGATGGCGAGAATCACGGCATAGCCTCGATACCTGGAGGCGGATCTCGCATCGACGACCTCCAGCTCGATGCCGAGGTCGCGGACACCGAGAACCAGGTCTTCGCCGTACTCATCCTGCAGGACGCGCTCGCGATCGTCGAGCGATGCGAGCACATGCGCCGCGTCGCCGGCCTGCTTGGGGTTCATGCCGAAGTCGAGCGCGTTGAAGAGCACCTTGATGGTCTCGTAGTCGATCGCGGAGCCGATGGCGCTTGCCGCCAGCACCGGCCTGCCTTCTGTCAGAACGATCAACGGCTCCGTCGCGTTGGGCAGTCGCTTTCCTGGGCCTGTGTCCATGATAAGTTGCTGCTGGAAACACGCTGCGTCAGGGATTGACACGCCATCGACGATCAGGCCGGATTCTCCCCAGATCACGGTGTTGATCGAGTGAAGAACAGTTGCGACATTCCCATCGCGATCGACCGCCACAATCGAGCTGGAATGGCCCGAGCCGTTGCCGACCGCTTCCGGGTCACTTGGATCGGCGTCGGATTGCATGTGCTCCCAGACATTCGCAACGACATCTTCCTTGAGCCAATCCTGTGGTCGACCGCCTGAGACGAAGGCGCCGAGCGTTGGATGAACTCTGACCGTTCGGAGGATTCTGGTCAGCCAGACGAACGTCTCCGGCGATTCGGTGTAGTGACCGCGTGCGGAGAGATCCGCGTGCTCCAGAAGATTCATCGCGCCGGCAAGTGCGAAGGCGTTTGGATTGGTGTAGATGTCGTACTCTCGATAGGCGACGTGCAGCGGTTCGCTCCAGTTGAGTTCGTAGTCGGCGAGATCTTCCATCGACAGCTTGCCGCCGTCCTTGCGGACCGCCTCCACGAATCTCTCAGCCCACACCCCGGTGTACATGTAGCTTGCCCCGTCCTTCGCCACGGCTCTGAGTGTTTGGGCCAGTGCTGGTTGCGTGAACAGATCGCCTTGGGCATGGAAGTCGCCGCCTTCATTGGTGAAGACCGCCTTCGTCTCAGGGAGCCGGGACAAGATGTCCTTTCGACGATTGATCCACCTCGCCAACCTCGGCGAGATCGGGAATCCCTCTTCCGCGAAGTAGATGGCGGGCTGGAAGATCTGATCGAATGGGAGCTTCCCGAAGCGCCGGTGCGCGACCTCAACACCCGCCATGAACCCGGGCGCCATGACTGTCCGGCCGCGCGGTCCCGGCTCGGCCTTTTGGTCTGGAGTCATGTATGAGGCAAGTGGGATCGATAGCGGATCGTCTTCATCCTGAACAGTGTTGAAGCCCGCATCCAAGGCATAGACCTTCCCCGTGGCGGCGTCGTAGTACACCATCTCCAGAACGCCCGCGTAGCTGACCGTGGCGCCGGCGTTCATCACGATTTGGGTCATGGCGCCGGCCAGCGCAGCGTCAACGGCCGACCCTCCCTGCTTCAAGGCCTCAAGACCGGCCCGCATCGCCAGGGCGGATGAGCTTCCACTGATGAGGCCGGATGTGCCCGTTGCCAGAGGTTTGTCTTGACCGAAGGCGTTCTCCAGAACCAGGTATTTCTCAATCTCACCCTCGTCCCAACCGGCCGGAGAAAGATCAACGTCGGCGCGGACATAATGCGGAGAGATCGTTAACAGCAAGAACGATGTCGCAATAAGAGCCGTGCGTGCGTGTGATTTGCTCATCAGTGGGGTCCTCTTCTCGACTCTCCGTCGGTATCCATGATGCGAGTGCTCCCATCGGCGAGTCCATCTGCCATACAGGGAAACGCTGCACAGGTTGCGGGATTTGCGAACGGTACGGATTGTCCGCCTGTTCACGTCGAATGACGGGTGGATATGATGGAGGGGCGGGCACGGCGAAACGGCCGGCTGCCGATGCCCAACGATACCGGTGGGAGTAGGGCAGGTCTCTCGAACAGACGAGGAGGATGGCCCGATGCAACACAGGATGAACAGGCCGGTGCGGCTCCTGAGCGTACTGCTTGCGCTGCTGATCTCAGCGCCGGGCGTCTCGGGGGCAGCGGTCGATGGCGACGATCAGATCGGCCCAACAAACGAACTTGTCCGCACAATGGTCATTCCACTGGATGACGGCCAACTCGACGTGGGCCTGCTCGTCGGTGAAATCGCGGATCAAGTCGGCTTGGACGGTGACGCGATCAGCGACCACATCACTTGGCGCATCAACCTGAACGGGCGCGTCGGCCGGGCGCAGCTCGCTCTGCTTGAGAGCGCCACGCACGACATCATGACGACACAGATCCAGCCCGATCGCCTCATCATCACGTTCGACCGTGCGAAGCTCCGTCGGCGAAGTCGCAACGTCAGGAAGTACATACGCGAACTCATCACCGCTCGATTCCCCGAAGCCGCAGCAGCCTACGCTGAGCAGTACGGGACCGTTGTGCATCTCACAGGTGACGCCCGCGCGCCGGTGAGCAAAGACAGCGTCTCACCCGACATGATCGTCCTCGTACATGGCATGGACGACCCGGGCAAGGTCTGGCGTTCGCTGATACCGCCGCTCGTCAAAGAGGGTTTCGCCGTCTGTGAGTTTGGCTATCCCGACGATCAGCCGATCGCCGACTCGACCGCGCTCTTCATCTCGCAGCTCACTGAAATGCGATCGCTGGGCGTCAGCAGTATCACGCTCGTCGCACACAGCATGGGCGCGCTTGTGTGTCGTGAGGCGCTCACGAATCAGGCCTACTACGACGGCAAGACAGCGGGCTTGGACACACTCCCCAGCGTGAACCGGCTCATCATGGTCGCGCCGCCCAACCAAGGCTCGCAACTCGCGCGATTCCGCTTCGCCGCTGAAATCCGTGACCAGATGGTACATGGCCTCAGCGGTGACGGCGTCCTCTTCGGTTCGATCTTCGACGGCGCGGGTGAAGCCAAGTTCGATCTGCTTCCCCACAGCGACTTCCTCACCACGCTCAACGCACGCTCCATGCCGACGGATCTCCCCATCACGATCATCGCCGGTGATGTCAGCCCCGTCACGGTCGGTCGAATCGAGCCGCTCATCCACGTTTTGCGGGAGGCGGCCCCGGATGATCTCGCCGAGTCCATCAGTGAGCTAGACCGCGCATTGCGAGGTCTCGCCCAGGAGTTCGGCGACGGCGTCGTCACGCTCGAATCCACCAGGCTCGACGGCGTGGACGACTACGTCATCGTGCCCGGCAACCACATCACGATGATCCGCAACGTGCGCAGCGGCAATGAGCGCATCCCGCCTGCCGTGCCGATCATCCTCGACAGGCTGCGCCGGGACCGCGCAACGGACCGCTGAATCACGGATCGGCCGGCTCGACCACGTCATCCCACCATGCTGATTCCTCAGGCTGGACGCGGCGCTCCATGAAGCAGTGGGGGCCGATCCGCTTCACCTCGAACACATCGCCGCGTCGCTCGAAGCCGAGTTGCTCGTAGAACTTGGCGGCAGGTATGCGCGCCGTGCACCAGATGAGGCGTCCGCCGCGCGCAGCGACGTACCCGATGCTCGCGCGGGCCAGCGCTCGACCGATGCCGCGCCCTCGCATCGGCTCGATCGTCGCCATCGCCCGCATCCGCCATGCTGTGTCGTTATCTGAGTTCGGCGGCGGGGTTCGGGACACGGTGACGATCCCAACCAGTTCGCCGGTCGGCGCACGCGCGCCCAGGTGCAGCGAGTCCGGATCGTCATCGCCGACATACACGAGTTCCTCAGCGCGCTGGTGCGGACGCAACAGGCGCTGCCGAAGCGGGCGCGTTGCTGCTGCCGGGATGATCTCGATGCTGATGTCCATCAGGCCCGTATCAAGCATAGCACACGGGTTCGCGGTGCCTCTCTTTCCGCTTCGTGTTGCGCTTCGGAATGAATCCGCCCTGCCTTGAATGGACGGCCGGCCGCCGATCCGTTATCAGGGCGTCATGTATTTCCTTCTTGCTGAGACCGCTGAGACACAGATCCCCATTCCGCAGACGTTCTGGGAGAGTGTCTTTCCGATTGAGCATCCGGTCGGCATCCTCGCTGTGCTACTCGCGGTGCTTGCGATTCTGTTCTGGTTCGGCGACCTGACGATCGGCAAGCGCATCTTCGGCATCATTCCGAAGCTCGTCTTCTGCTACTTCATCCCGACGCTGCTCACCACCGTCGGCATACTCCCGGATGAGTCGCCGCTGTATGTGTGGATCAAGACGTTCATGCTGCCTGCCAGCTTGCTGCTCTTGATCCTCGCCTTGGACGTGCCGGGTATTCTGCGCCTCGGCCCCAAGGCGGTCATCATGCTGCTCGCCGGGACGTTCGGCGTGGTGATCGGTGGGCCGATTGCGCTGCTCATCTGCAAAGGGTTCGTGCCCGAGGACACATGGATGGGCATGGCGGCGCTGTGCGGAAGCTGGATCGGCGGCGGCGCGAATATGGTCGCACTCAAGGAGATCGCACAGACGCCCGACGAGATGTTCTCGATGATGATCATCGTCGATGTCTTCGTCGCGAGCATCTGGATGGGCGTGCTGCTGTACTCATCGGGGCAACAGGAGCGCATCGACAAATGGACCGGAGCCGACGCGACGGCGATCCATGACTTGCAGCGGCGTATGGCGGACTTCGAGGCTCGCACATCGCGCATTCCGACGCTGACCGATCTGATGCTCATCGTCGCGCTCGGGTTCGTCGGAAGCTGGCTCTGCTACGTCGCAGGCAATTGGCTCGCTGAGCATGTCGCGTACACGAAGATGGTGGACGGCGTGGAGAAGACCCATCCGTACCTCTCACCGATGACGTGGAAGTTCATCCTCATCACGACGATCGGCGTGGCGCTGTCGTTCACGCGCGCAAGAAGGCTCGAAGGCGCGGGCGCATCGAAGATCGGGTCGGTCATGCTTTACCTGCTCGTCGCGTCGATCGGGGCGGAGGCGAGCTTCACGAAGATCCTCGAAGCGCCGGGACTCGTCGCCATGGGTTTCATCTGGATGGCGATCCACATCACGATCCTGCTCACCGTCGGCAGGCTCATCCGGGCGCCGATCTTCTTTGTCGCGGTGGGTTCGCAGGCCAACATCGGCGGGGCGGCGAGTGCTCCGATCGTCGCTTCCGCCTTCCATCCCACGCTCGCGCCGGTCGGCGTCCTGCTCGCCGTCGCGGGTTACGTCCTCGGCACGTACGCGGGCCTGCTCTGCATGTGGCTGCTCAAGATCGTCGCCGGGGCATAGCGGATGGCTGCGGCGCCTGATTACAGGACGAACCCGGCACGCTACGTAGCCAGCGTGAAGCGCCAGGCGCAGTACCAGTCATCCGGATGATCATCCGGCGGGCAGCCGATGCACTCGGTCGTGATCCGCGGGTCAATCGCCTCAGCGAACGTCGGATACTCGACGATCCCCGCTGACTTGCAAGGATAGTCTTCCAGACCTTTTCGCTTTCGTGCGGACTGCACGCGACAGTCGTTCATCTGAAAGACGAAGCTGGTGGGCGTCTCGTCCGTGATCGACTGCTCGTTGACGAAGGCGTAGAGGCGAAACCGCAGCGCCCGTTTGAGCCCGTCCAGGCCCGGCTGATCGCCAAGCCCGAGGAACTGCTTGATGCTGTGCGCCTCAAACGGTGAAAAATGGGCCCAGCACGAATCGTTGCAGCGCTTGGCGTCGAACATGTTGCGGGAAAACTCGACCGTCTGGAACCACACGCCGTCGTTCACCAGCCAGTTCGCAGCGACGGCGCGCGTCAGTTCAACGAGCGTGTCTTCAGGCAAGTCCAGCAGCGGCTTGGGGATACCATCCTCCAGCTCGAACCCGAGCGTCTTGGACAACCGTTTCATCTGGATGTCCAGGCTGCGGGCATGAGCGGTCTGGAGGATCGACCTCGCCTTATCTTGGCCGAGCTGGTGCGCAACCTCGGCGTACCACATCGCGTGGTGCATGGCCAGGCGGTGAAACAGATCAAGCAGAAACCGCACCGCGTCGGCGCGAGTGAGATCGTCGGGCGTTTGAGCATTGCTGGGCATGGCGGCGAATCCGGTTGCGCGTATTGATCCATCGACGGCTGAGCATCGTTGCCGTCAGGATACCGCACGAGCGAGCGACGAGCGCATCATCGCGGCAAGACGAACTTGAGCGCGCGTCGAAGCTCGGCTGTGCGCTGCCGTGGAAACGTGTGGCCGACGCCGGGATAGACGCGCAGCTTCACATCGTAGCCCGCCTCGTCGAAATCTCGAAACGTCTGCCTGCACTGATCCGCAAGCGCATCGCGCGCACCGACCATGAAGTAAAACCGAGGGAGATCGTCATCCGTGACCTTCTTCGGCTTGTCCAGTCTCCGGATATACGGCCCGGCCATGGGCACCACGCCGACGAACTGCTCGGGGTGTTGAACACCAAGGCTATAGGCGATGTACCCGCCTTGCGAGAAGCCCGTCAGGATGACCCGATCCCGGTCGATCGAGTAGTCCTCGCTCATGCGCCGGAGCGTGATCCGCACAAAGAGGTTCGCCTCTTCGACTCTACCCCAGTTGTAGCCCGCACCCGCGACGCGCCGGACCGCCTGCGGCGCGACGAGGATCGCCCCGACTTCTCCCGCCGCCTCTCGCCAATACGTTGGATACCCAGCCGCCGTGCCGCCGTAGCCGTGCAGCGCGATGATGAGCGGTGCGGGTTTCTCCGGGTCGTACTTTTCGGGAAGAAAAACGAGCAGGTCGTGCTCTGTGAACTTCTCCTCAAGTTCAGCGAGGTCGGTCTCGCGGTTCTTCTTGATGACCGCAAGCGCTTCGGCGTATTCCAGTCGATCACGGATCGCATCGAGGTCGGTATCCTGCTCTACGAGCGCCGCATGGGTGAACCCGCTCGCCGCAGCTTTCCTCAGCCAATCGGTCGCAGGATCGACTCCGCCGTTCAGCGCATACACGCACGCGAGGTTGTACTGGATCGTCGCATCATTTGGCCGAAGCGAGTCAGCCTCGATCCCGAGTTCGATGGCGTGCGGCCAGTCCTGCTCGGCGTACGCCTCCCCGAATGCGTCGAGCACCGACCGCACATCCCTTGTTTCAGTCGGCTGCGCAACTGCGTGCTCGGTTGTCACGATCGATGCAAGCACGCATGCGAGCACCATGAGAAGGCTGATCGTTCGTCGCGCCATGAGTTGCTCCTTCCAGGTCGTCCATCCCCTGTCACCGTAGCAATACCACCGATCCGAGCCGACGTTGCGGCAGGGCTGCAGCCATGCCGCGATGTGCGTACGATGAGCGAGGCACGAAGATCCGACGAGGTGCAACCGATGAACGCAACAATTGACCGCCGAGCCATGCTCAAGTGCGCTGCAGCCGCGGCAGCCGGGCTCACACTCCCTCAGCTCAGGACATTCGCCATGCTGCGCGATGACCGCACGCCACTCTTTCGCATCTCCCTCGCCCAATGGTCACTGCATCGCACGCTCTACGCGGGCAAGCTCGACAACCTCGACTTCGCGCAAACGGCAAGCGATACGTTTGGTATCAGCGCGATTGAATACGTCAACCAGTTCTTCAAGGACAAGGCGGAGGACAAGACATACATCGCAGAGATGAACAAGCGAGCCAGGGGTGCGGGTGTGAAAAGCCTGCTCATCATGGTGGATGGTGAAGGAAGGCTCGGCGATCCGGATGATGCCAAGCGCACCGAAGCGGTTGAGAACCACTACAAGTGGGTCGAGGCTGCCAAGACGCTCGGCTGCCATTCGATCCGCGTCAACGCAGGTAGCGCGGGAACATACGACGAGCAGCTTGCACTCGCTGCGGATGGTCTTTCGCGTTTGACGGAGTTCGGCGCTGAGCGGAACATGAACGTGATCGTCGAGAACCACGGCGGGCTGTCATCCAACGGCGCGTGGCTCGCAGCGGTCATCAAGAAGGTCGATCATCCGCGATGTGGGACGCTGCCGGACTTCGGCAACTTCCATCTCGGGGACGGCAAGTGGTACGACCGGTACGAGGGCGTCAAGGAAATGATGCCCTTCGCCAAGGCGGTCAGCGCCAAGTCGCACGACTTCGATGAAGAGGGCAACGAGACGCGCACGGATTACATGCGGATGATGCGGATCGTGTTCGATGCGGGGTATCGCGGATACGTGGGCATCGAGTACGAAGGCGGCGACTTGCCCGAGGCGACAGGCATCCGTATGACCAAGGCGCTCCTGGAGCGCGTGCGCACCGCGTTGTACGACGAAGACGCCACGCGCCCGGCGGGGTCGTGAGAAGGTCAGCGGTTCAATGCTCCTGAACGTCGGGGCGGATCAGGCGCGTCGCCTGCCGCGCACGGCCAATGCAGCGGCGCCGAGCAGGGCGAGCGTGCCGGGTGCGGGGATGGGGCCGGTGAAGTTCGAGATCTCAGCGACTCCCGCGCCGTTCATGCTGTCCACCGAAACGACGAACCAGCCGATCTTGTCGCCTGCGAGGACTTCTTCACTGACGCTGCCAAACGTGCCGGGTATGTCGCTGAGGTTGTACATCGTGTCACCGATGTAGTACCCGACCCAGTCCCATCCGGGATCGTCGATGGAGGAGTAGGCCCAGTCGAAGGAGAACGTCCCATCGGCGGCTGCTGCGATCGTAAAGCTCGCAACGTCCGTATAACCCGAGCCGTTGTCGCCTCCGGTGATCTCGATGCTCGCCGGAGCGCCGCTTGTGTCAACGGAACCCTCCCAGATCACCTCGAAGGTCCAGTTCTCCGGCGCATACACACCGCTGAAGTCCGCGTACGCAGCCCCGGCGAGGGACAGCGCGACAGCCGCTGCAAGTGTTCTTCCCATCAGGTATTCCCTTCCTTGCGATGCCACACGACAACATCGACATCGCAACCCGAGTCTACCGCGGAACGCGCAAAGGGCAAGTGGGAACTGGACACTCCGCTCCGATTCCGCGTCCCGCCCGCTGTGTCGCGTAGACTGGCCTGATATGGAGCGGAATGTGCACGCGGATGATGGAGCCGACCACGCTGAGTTCGTGAGCGAACCGATCCGACCCGAACCTGGGACGTTCGACACGACAGCGATGTCGCGCGCTGAGCCTGGGCTGCCTGGGCGGTTCACGTGGCGTGAGGCGCCCTACGAGGTCGCACAGGTGCTCGCCACCTGGAAGACGAGCAGCCTGAACATGGGCGAACTCTACCTGCGCAGGCACTGGTTCAAGATCGAGACGACGACCGGTGAGGTGATGACGCTGTACTGCGAACGGCAGGCGAGAAGCACCGCGGCGCGCAAGGCGCGCTGGTGGCTCTACTGCATCGACCGGGGCGATGAATGACGGGCGCGCCTTGAGATCCGCGCTGCGATCGGCCAGGGGATGTACGCCAGGAAGTACGCGCCCGTGCCGATCAGGACGACCCACACGACGCGGATCGGCCAGGGACCGAGCAGGTCGATGATGGTCGGGTTGTCCGGCGTGGCTCGCCCGACGTAGCCGTAGTTCGTGTTTGTGATGATGTCAAACACGAACTGTGCCGCCACGATGGCGATCGACGCGACCGTCGCGATGATGAGGATGCGCATCGTCGGTCGGAAGCGATCGACGATAACGAGATACAGCGCGATGCCGACGATGAGCGTGTGGCCGATGAAGAACGTCCAGAAGTGCATGCCCGTCGGCCCGGTCCGGAGGATCGGCGTCAAGAAGGCCTGTGACGAGAGGACCAGCCCCCAGAAGTACGCCAGCCCCATTGCGGTGCGGTTGCGCGTGAGCAAGGCCCATACGCCGGGAATCCAGGCGAAATCACAGAACTGGAGCGGCAGCGATCGGGCGAGGTCGAAATGGCCCGGGCGGATCTCGTAGAGCGCGTACCAGATGTTGTAGCCGATCGTGATCGCGGCGATGACAAGCCGCAAGCGGCGATCCGACGACGGAGTGCGGCGCATCGTGCAGCCCAGGGCGATGACGACCGCCATGACGGTGAAGCAAACTAGAGCCGTGCCGATGTGCAGCGATGAGTACGGACGGAACTGCTGCGCAGCCGTGAGGATGAGATCGTCGGGTTGGGACATATGGTGCAGCATCGCTGATCGTGCGCAGTGTAGCAGGCAGTCGCAGCGACACGGCTGATCTTCACATGTATCGTGGGCGCATGCCGCAGCCGTGAGGCGACCCCAGCCGTGCCAGGCTGGGCTGCGAAATGAGCGACGCCCTCTCTTGCGTACGATCATCGCGCACGCGAGCGATTCGCATGAGATGGGCGGTGTGACCACCTCGAAAAATGTGTATGAGGGTCAAGCGACACGCTCCGGCCGGCTGCTCGCCTTCGCGACTACTCGCCGATGCGGTTCAGCACCATCAGCTTGATCTCCGTCATGTCCTCCATGGCGAAGCGGATGCCTTCTCTGCCGAGGCCGGAGTCCTTCACGCCGCCGTAGGGCATGCAGTCCACGCGCATCGACGGGATGTCGCCCACGACGACGCCGCCCACCTCCAGCTCGTTGAACGCGCGGAATGCGTGGTGAATGTCGCGCGTGAACACGCCCGCCTGGAGTCCATATACACTGTCATTCACCACACGGATCGCCGCGTCAAAATCGTCGAACGGTTCGAGCGTGGCGACCGGGCCGAACGCTTCCTTGCGTGAAAGGTCCGCATCGTGAGGCACGTTTTCGACGATCGTGGCATCGTAGAAGACGCCGTCGCGCTTCCCGCCGACAAGCACGTTCGCGCCGCGTGCGACGGCGTCATTCACCCATGATTCAACACGGATCGCATCGCCTTCGCTGATGAGCGGGCCGAGGAACGTGTCTTCATCGAGCGGATCGCCTGCCTTGAGTGCGGCTGCCTTCTCTTTCAAGAGCACAGCGAGTTCATCGTAGATGTCCCGGTGCGCGATGATGCGCTGCACGCTGATGCAGCTCTGGCCGGACTGGTAGAACGCACCGATGATGATGCGGTCGGTGGCGTACTGAAGGTCGGCATCACGATCGACGATGCACGCTGCGTTTCCGCCCAGTTCCAGGACGACCTTCTTTTTGCCCGCGCGAGCTTTGAGCGCCCAGCCGACCTCGGATGAGCCGGTGAACGAGAGCTTTTTGAGCCTGTCATCCGTGACGAACAGATCCGCCCCGTCGCGCTGGCAAGGCAGGATCGAGAACGCGCCGCGAGGCAGGTCCGTCTCCGCGAGGATCTCACCGAGGATCAGCGCGCCGACGGGTGTGCGAGATGCGGGCTTGAGCACGAACGGACAACCGACCGCGATCGCCGGCGCGATCTTGTGCGCCACAAGATTGATCGGGAAGTTGAACGGCGAGATGAAGCTGCAGGGCCCGATCGGAAAGCGCTTCCAGATCGACTGATACCCGTGCGCCCGTGGCGAGATGTCCAGCGGCATGACCTCGCCATACATGCGCGTGGACTCTTCCATTGCGATCGTGAACGTGTCGATGCCTCGCACCACTTCGCCGCGCGCATCGCGGATCGGCTTGCCCGCTTCGATGCACAAGGCGTGCGCCATCTCTTCCTGCCGCTGCGTCATGCGCTGGACGACGTGCGCGAGCACAGCCTTGCGCCGGTACGCGGGCCGGCGGCGCAGTTCATCGAAAGCCTCGACGGCAGCGGCGATGCCCGCGTCGATTGCGTCGGCATCGGCGAGCGCGACGCGCGTTGCGACCTCGCCGGTGTACTTGTTCGTCACGTCCAGATCACGGTTCGCCGCGACGGGTTCGCCTGCAAGGTAGTACGGGTATGTTTCGTTCAGCATCGCCGGTTCCTCTCGCGCCACGTGTTCGCCGCGCGATCACCGCAGCGGGTATCCTGAAGATACATCAATCCCAGCATGGAGACTGCGATGAAGGCGGTTGTGCAGCGCGTCAGCAGCGGTCGGGTTGAAGTCGATGACCGGGCCGTCGGTTCGATCGAGCAGGGCTTGGTGATCCTGCTCGCCGTCGAGCGTGATGACGACGAGGCGGACCGGCGGTGGATGGCGGAGAAGCTCACGAACCTGCGGATCTTTTGCGATGACGACGGGAAGATGAACCGGTGCGTGCTGGACATCGGCGGGGGGGTTCTGCTGGTGCCCAACTTCACCGTTGCGGGCAACTGCCGCAAGGGGCGTCGGCCATCCTTCGACAAGGCGATGCGGCCCCCGGACGCCGAGGCGGAGTTCCAGGCCGTGGCCGAGTCGATCCGGTCGCTCGGTGCTGCCGTCGAGACGGGCATCTTCGGTGCCCACATGCACGTGTCCCTCGTGAATGACGGCCCGGTGACGCTTTTCGTTGATTCCCACGTGCGACACACCAGCCGCCGCTCCCCCACGTAGCCCGGCCATCTTGGCGGGGTCTGCAACAACGGTGGCCGGCCGGGCGTTGAGAAGGCAACTACTGACGATCAGTATCAGCACAGGCTACAATCGCGCGGGACCAGGCGGGGTTCTTTGAGCGCCCACGTCGATGGAGGCACATGCGACAGATGACAGATCAGACGATTCGCCCAGGCAGTCGGAACATGCGCCGTAAGCTGTCGACGATCACCGCGCTCGGGGTGCTCGCCGCCGGGGTGCTGCTCGTCGTCGGTGCATCGACCGGCCAGTATGACCATAACAGTAAGTCCTTGTGGGAGATGGAGTTCCCGTCGATCGCCATGCCCAGCCGGGACTTGGAGCTGAGTTTCGTCGCCCGCGGCAAGATCGACGTGGTGGCGGTGGAGCCTGAGCAGCGGGTCAGCAAGGGGCAGCTCCTGGTCCAGCTCGATGATCGCGTGCAGCGGCAGCAGACAAAGCTCGCTGAACTCGCCGCTTTGGATACATCGACGCTCGACGCAGCGGGCGCACGGCTCGACCGCGCCGAGCGCGAACTGGTTCGCATGGAGAAGGCCCAGCGCGAGGGCGGCGTCAACGAGCGGGAGGCGGATGACGCACGCACATCGCACGCGATCGGTCTGATCGAACTGGCGGGGGCGCAGCTTGAGGGCAGGCAGAACCGCGTCGTCTACGAGCGAGAGCGAGCCCGCCTCGACGAGATGCGCATCCTCTCGCCGATCGACGGCATCGTGGCGGACATCGTCCGTGAAGTGGGGGAGAGCGTCGAAGAGCTTCAGGTCGTCCTGCGCGTCGTCAACATTGACCCGCTCTGGCTGGATGTCGCCATCCCCGCTGGGTTCGCCCGGATCGTTCAGCCCGGCGGTGAAGCGGTCATCCGATGGCGAGACCTGCCCGACGAGCTGGAGGCAACAGGGACCATCCTGTCGGTCGCATCCGTCAGCGATCCAGCCTCCAGCACGATCCGTGTCCGGGTCGAAACACTGAATCCGACGCGCATCCCCGGCGGGCAGCACGTCCTCGTGCGTTTCATCCAGTCGGACGGCGATGAGTCGGAGGCGACGGCTGCGCGCAGCGGGCCGGCAAATTCGATACCGTGACCGATCGCTCGTTCAGGCGCGTCCACCACGGGCTTGCCTGGGCGAGTGCTGTGATTCCAGAGCGGGTTGCCCGACTCGACCGCGACCCGCCTCAATGCAACCTATTGGCGTTCTTGCACCAGAAACGGAGCCTACCAGATGGCCGAAACCACACCTCCCACCGGCACAAACCCCCAACAGGCCGGCGAATCCCGCGAAATCCAGATCAAGGTGGATGAGAGCGACGTCACGAGCAACTATGCAAACACCATCCGAACATCGACGACGTTCGAAGAGGTGATCCTCGACTTCGGTCTGAACATGCCCGTCGCCGGTCAGCAGAACCAGATGGTGTTCAAGGTGCACAACCAAGTCATCATGAACTGGGCCGGCGCCAAGCGCCTCGCGCTGAGCCTCAGCCAGCTCATCCGGGCACGTGAAGAGCGGTTCGGAGAGATCGAGTTGCAGCCGCCGGGTGTGGGCGCGCCTGCTGCTCAGGCCAAGAATGATTGAGAAGGCGTGAAGACCAGGACGGAGGCGGGCGGTGTGGCGCCGTCCTCGCCTCCGACATGTGAGCAATCGCGTGGACGAGCAGGCCGTCTCCATCACCGCGGCGACGCACAGTGCGCAGCACGAGCAGGAAGCCGCTGCCGGCATCGAAGCGTTCCTCGAGGACATGCTTAGTTGGCAGTGCAAGCTCGTCGGTGCTCTGGCGGGCGTCATCTATCTTCGCCCCACGCCCCAGCGTGAGGATGGCATCGCCGCGCGCTGGGCGGAGAGCCACGCAGGCCTGCTCGCGCCGCAGCACCTCGCCCGATACCAGCGCGTCGGTGCTCGCTGCGTCACGCAGGATGAATCCATCGTCGAGGACTTCGACTCCGGCGAAGGGCTCTACACCGGTTCATCCACCCATCACATCGTCTCATGCCCGCTTCGCTCCGCTCAGATCACCCACGGCGCGGTGATCGTCCTGCTCGCACACGCAGCCGATCCGGCAGGACCGGGCAACGCCATCGTCACGCTCGATCTGTCCAGCCGACAGTTCGAGGCGTTCATGTGGCGGCAGCAGTGTCTCGCCGAGGCCAAGGCCAAGGTGCAGCTTCGTGAGACGCTGGAGTTGCTCGACGCTGCCCAGCAAGGTGTGAACGCCGACACGATGGGCCAGCTCTTCTGCCGAGAGTTGGAGCGCCGTTTCGGCTGCACCCGCGTGTCGATCGGCCTGGTCAAGGGGCAGGCGATTCGGCTCGTCTCCGTCGGCAACACCGATGATCTGCACAAGCACTCCGCCGTCGCCGACTCACTCGAAGCCGTCATGGAGGAGTGTGCCGATCAGGATGTCGAGATCATCTACCCCCAGCCGCTTGGGCCGGATGGCGCGATCGACCCGGGCGAGCGGCGCGTCACGTACGCCCATTCGCAGCACAGCGAGCGATTCGGGCCGTGCTCGCTCGCCAGCCTACCGCTGCGCGTGACGGGTGATCTGGTCGGTGTCGTCATTCTCGAACGCGAGCAGGCGGACCCGTTCCCGCCCGGCGCGCTGCCGCTGTTGCGCCTCGTCGCTGAGTACATCGGCCCGGCGATGTGGACCCGCCGCCTCGCCGACCGCAAGGTGCTTGCCGTCTCACGCGATCGCTTCTTTGAACTCGGCGAAAAGCTCGTCGGCCCGCGCCATACCACGCTCAAGCTCGTCATCGCCGCATTCGTAATCGCGTTCATCGCCATGACGATCATCCCCGTCCCTAACCGCGTCGTGGCGGAGGGTTCGCTCAAGGCGCTCGCCATGCGCCAAATCCCGGCGCCGTTCGCGGCAACGCTCGCCGATGTGATGGTCAAGCCGGGCGACAGCGTGGCGGCCGGTGACATCCTCGGCACGCTGGACACGCTTGAACTGGAGCTTCAGCTTGCGAGTACGCAGGCGGAACTGGCGGGGAAACGCACCGAACGCGACGCCGCGAAAGCGCAAGGCAAGCTGGCCGAGATGAAGATGGCAGCCGTCGAGGTTGACGCCCTCGAACAACGCGCTGCCCTCTTGACCGATCGGCTTGAGCGGTCCACATTGCGAGCGCCCATCGATGGCGTCGTCACGAAGGGCGACCTGGATGAGTTCATCGGCGCACCCGTCGATCCCTCACAAGTGCTCTTTGAGGTCATGGACCTCACCGGCCTGCGTGTCATCATCGAAGTCGATGAGCGCGACATCCATCGCGTCGATGCCGATGACGTCGGCCGATTCACACCTGCGGGGAGTCCGGGGCGGCGCATTCCCATCCGTATCATCAGCGTCGTTCCCGCAGCCACGGCCGTCGAGGAAGGTAACGTCTACCGCGCCGAAGCCGTCCTGCGCGACCCTGAGGATGCCGAGTACCTCCGGCCCGGCATGAGCGGGACCGTGCGAATCAACGACGGGTTCTCCAACACGCTCGGTATCTTAACTCGAAGACTCGTCGATGCGATCCGTATGAAGCTGTGGTGGTGACGGCGACGCCACATTGGATTGATTGAACACCAACTGAGTTCACACGCGAGCCATGGCACAGGTCCAGCCGACATTCAGCGATCAGTGGTATCGGGTGGCTGAAACCTGCCCGAGGCTCAGCATCCATCTCTCCATCCTGCGACAGGTCTATCGCGGCGAAGTCTGGTACATCGTTAAGAATCCCGCCACCGATCAGTACTATCGCTTCAACCCGTCCGCCTATATGTTCCTCGGCCTGCTCGACGGCGAGCACACCGTCGATTCCGCATGGGAGGCGTGTAACTCGCAGCTCGGCGATGACGCCCCCACGCAACGCGAGTGCATCGAGCTGCTCTCGAAACTGCAACTGTTCGGCCTGTTGCGAGGCGAGCTGCCGCTCGAAGTGGACATGCTCAAGGAGCGGGCGCACGACATCCGCAAACGCCACTTCGAGCAGCTCACAGGCAAGTTCGTTTTCATGACGCTGCCGCTCATCAACCCGGAACGCTTTCTGCAGCGATACGAGAACGTCGGCAAATGGGTCTTCTCGCGATGGGGTTTTGTCTGCTGGCTGTTGCTCTTCATGACCGGCCTGATTCGCCTGATCCCACGACTCGGTGAGTTCGGCAGCGCATTCAACATGATCCTTGAGCCGCGCAACCTCATCTGGATGACCGTTATCTTCGTCGTCCTCAAGACGATCCACGAGTTTTCGCACGCATTCGCCTGCAAAGCATACGGCGGGCGGGTCACGGAAATGGGCATCATGCTCATGCTCCTGCTCCCCATTCCGTACTGCAACGCCACGGATTCCTGGGGGTTCACGGCAAAAGCGAAGCGGGTCGGCGTCGCCGCTGCCGGGATGTACGGTGAGTTCGCCATCGCATCCGTCGCCGCCATCATCTGGTCGGTCACCGAACCCGGTGTGCTACACACCATCGCCTTCAACACGATCTTCATCGCATCCATCACGACGCTTCTTTTCAATCTTAACCCGCTGCTTCGATACGACGGCTACTACATGCTCTCTGATCTGATCGAGGTGCCGAATCTCGCCAACCGATCTCAGGAGATGCTCAAGCATCTGATTAACAAGAAAGTCTTCGGCGTCAAGGATCTGCGCGACCCGCACGTCAAGGATCTCAACGAACAGACCACGCTCGTCACGTACTCGCTCTGCTCGATGCCGTACCGCCTGCTTATTGTCACGGGCATTATCATCGCTGTGACGTACCGGTATCCGGCGGTCGGCGTCGTCCTCGCGGTCCTTGGCATCGTGATGTGGTTGCTGTTCCCGATTGGGAAAGGTGTCACGTATGTGCTCACATCGCACACGCTGCACCAAGTTCGACCGCGCGCGATCCTCATCAGTGGCGGCGCGTCACTGGCCGTCATCCTTCTCTTCGGTGTGATCCCCTGGCCGGCGCACGGGTACGCGACCGGTGTGGTCGAGCCTGTCGAACAGGCGACGCTGCGAACCGTCGAATCCGGATTCGTCGAGGAGATCCTCGTTGAGCCCGGCGATCGCGTCATCGCCGATCAAGTCATCGTGCGTCTTCGCAATGACGAACGAAGCAACGCGCTCAATGAAGCGCTCGCGCTCTATAATTCGCAGCGCATCCGCCTCGACGCCGCGGCCAGCTCGTCGCCCCTCGATCGCAACGTCGTCGAGCGGCAGCTCGAATCGGCCCGGCGAGCGTTCGAGACGGAACAAGAGCGCGCCGCCCGGCTCGTTATCGCAAGTCCCACGCCGGGCATGCTCATCGCACCGGACCTCCTCGACCTCCAGGGCGCGTTCCTTCAGGCGGGCGCTGAGATCGCCCGCGTCGCCACGCTCGACGATCTCGTCGTGAAGGTGACCGTTGACGATCAACAGTTCGGTTGGCTCTTTCAGCGCGATCACACACCGACCGCTGCCATTCGCATTCGTGGGCGGGCGGGCACCGAGATCGACGCGACGATCGAGCGCGTCATCGAAGCGGGCCACCACGACCTGATCGCGCCGCAACTGTCATCGCGCGCGGGCGGTGAAGTGACGATGGACCCGACAGCCGGCGAGAACCCGCGCACGTTGCACCCGCAGTTTGTCATCATACTTCGCCCCGATGCTGACGATCTCTCGCTCGCTGCAGGGGCTCGCGTTCGCGTCCAGTTCACCAGCGGGTCGGAACCGCTGATGTACGGCTGGATTCGCAGGATCTATCAGTCCTTCCTTCAGAAGTTCCCCTGGTGAGTCTCGCATCACTTCCAATCCAGGAGACGCTCGACTTCGAGCTTGCCGCCGGCCGAGGACCTGGTACGCAAAGGCTCTGGCAACCGCTGTCGTATCGCCCGCACCGGCGCCGTCTTCCCGAGGGTGCTGACAAGTTCGGCATGTGGCTGCTCGGCGCGGCGCATCGGCGACTGCTCAGCAGGCGCAAGCTGCGGGGCGTCGCGGATGAGGTCGTGCGCGAGTCCGATGCGATGACGACGCTCTCGGATCGCAACTTGAATCGGCGCATCGAGACGGTGCGGGAAGCGATCGTTCGCGGCAAGCACACGCATGAGGTTCTGGTCAATGCTTTCGCCGTCGTGCGCGAAGTCACGCGCCGTGAGATCGGCTTGTCGCTGTATCCCGTCCAGATCATGGGCGGTTGGGCGATGATGCGCAACCGATGCGTCGAGATGGCGACCGGCGAAGGCAAGACGATCACCGCATGTCTCACAGCGGCTGTGCTCGGCTGGAATCGGCGAGGCGTACATGTCGTGACGGTCAACGACTATCTCGCCCAGCGTGATGCGGAGACGACCGGGCCGATCTACAGGCGACTCGGTATGGATGTCGCTGCGATTCAGGACCAGACCGAGCCGCCCGAGCGCCGCGCGATCTATGCGGGCGATGTTATCTACGGCGCTGACAAACAGTTCATCTTCGACTACCTCCGCGACCGCCTCGTCTCACCATTGCAGCCGAGGGTGTCCGGCCTGCTGCTTGAGGAACTCTCCAACACGCAGGGGGGCACGGCGAAGCTGTGGACGACGCGCGTCGTGCAGCGGGGTCTCTACGCTGCCATCGTGGATGAAGCCGACAGCGTGCTCATCGACGAGGGCACCACGCCCGCGATCATCGGCGTCGATACGCATGAGAAAAACAGCAGTGGCGAGCACTACGCCGTCGCCGCCCAACTCGCCAAGGAACTCCACGTCGGCGCTGACTTCAAGATCGACTGGCAACGCCGACGCGTCGAGATGACCGACACAGGCCTGGTTAAGTTGGAGACCATCGCGGACCGCCTCCCCGCCTTCTGGGCCGGGCCTCGCCGGCGAGAAGAGCTTGTCACGCAAGCCCTCACCTCGCTGCACCTGTATCTCCTTGACGACCACTACATCGTTCGCGAAGGTGATATCCACATCGTCGATGTCCAGACCGGGCGCGTGCTCGAAGGCAGGCAGTGGCAACACGGATTGCATCAAGCCGTCCAAGCCAAGGAAGGGCTCGAAGTCACGACCGGCAGGCAAACCATGGCTCGTGTCAGTTACGCCAGGTTCTTCCAGCTCTACCAGCACCTCGCGGGCATGACCGGAACCGCATGGGAAGTACGTGCCGAGTTATGGGCCAGCTACCGTTTGTCCGTCGTTCGTGTTCCAACCAATCAGCCTGTCATACGAACACAGGCGAGCGATCGCGTGTACATCGACATCGAGCGCAAGCTCCAGGCCGCTGCCGACTGCGTCGCCGGGCACTACGCGCAGGATCGGCCGGTCCTGCTCGGCACACGCTCCATCGAGACCTCCCAGCGCATGAGCGAGCTGATGGACGAGCGCAACGTCCCGCACGTCATCCTCAACGCGCATCATGAAGAGGAAGAGGCGCAGATCATCGCCAGGGCGGGCAAACGCGCCGCCATCACCGTCGCCACGAACATGGCCGGCCGAGGTACCGATATCAAACCTGAACCCAAGGTCGTCAGGGGCGGCGGCCTAGTCGTCATCGTTACCGAACGACACGACGAGGAACGCGTCGATCGACAGTTCTTCGGCAGAACCGGACGCCAGGGCGATCCCGGGCACGTCGAACCCTTCGTCAGCCTCGACGACCCGCTCATCCGAACGCACGGCTACACACCGCTTGTCCGGGCGCTTGGCCTGCATCCCGCGCTCGGCAGGTTCGGCGGACATCGGTTGCTCTGGTGGTGGTCGCAGAAACGTGCGGGTAAGAAGTCCCGCATCATCCGCGACGCCGTCTCACGCCAGGATGCATGGGTCGATCGTTCGCTGCACCACGCCACGCGGTAGATATCAACCTCGCCTACCGAACCGCGGCATATACCTCGGTACGCGGCGCTCGTACTCCCTATACGCCTCGCCGAATCGGTCGCGCAGCTCCCGCTCCTCCAGGATGACAACCAAGTGCAGCACGGGCACACACAGCGCGGTGAGCACATACGTCGCCAAGTAGTTCGCAAAGAAGGCGTACGCAAGCGTGGCCAGCAACACCTCGACATAGCGAGGATGGCGGATTTGACCGTAGATCCCCTCAGTCATCAGCACGGATGCCTCGCGGTCCTTCGACAGCTCCGGCAGGCCGATGACGATGCGAGTCGTCAAGTGCTTACGGCGCCTGAGCGCGATCGCCAGCGTCATTACCATGCATACCGCCGCGAGCGCGATCATGATGTAGCTGGTCCCGAACTGCACCACCAGCAGCGGCTCGCGTACAAGAAAAACACCAACCATCATCGCCACAACAAGCACGCTGAGCACCACGTAGCTCCAACCCGCGCCGAGCCTGCGCCAGAACCGCGTGAATGGGTGGATGGCGAACCAGAACAGGAGCGCCGGAGGCATGCTCATCAGAAGGATCGTCGCCGCGATGTACCGTGCGGTGTCCACAACGTTCTCCTTCCTGCCGCAGCACCACGGCCGTAGTCACGCGCTACGCCTCGTCGCGATCTGCGGATCAATCCTTCTTCGGCGGCTTGTAGAACTGCGTCGAGCAGACGGCGGCGTCAACCGTGGTTCTGCCGAGATCGACCTGGAGCGTTCCGCCGTGCTCCGCGTGCTCCACGCCAACGTATGCCATCGCGATGGGGATGCCGAGCGTCGGGCTGGCGCATCCGCTTGTGACGATGCCGACCTGCGCATCACCCTTGCGAACGATCATGTCCTGACGCGGCGTGCGTTTACCGTCCAGTCGCAGGCCGACGAGCACCTTCTTGAGACCTTCACGTTCGACGCGCTGGATCGCCTCCATGCCGATGTACGGCTCGGCGATCTCGTCTTCATCCTTGTGAACGGCGATGGCGAAGTTCAGCCCGGCGGTGAGCGGGTCGATGTCTTCGGTCAACTCATGGCCGTACAACGCCATCCCCGCTTCAAGTCGAAGCGTATCGCGAGCGCCCAAACCGCACGGTCCGAAGTCCGACGCGAGGTCGCCCGCATCTTCCGCCTCCTTGAGCAGCATCTTCATCCCCATGCCCGCGCTTTTCGCTGGGAGGATCACCTCCACGCCGTCCTCACCCGTGTATCCCGTCCTGCTGATCATCAGCTTGATGACGATCAGGTTCTTCTCCGTGAAACGGTATCGCTTGAGGGTCGGGATTTCGCTTGAAATACGAGCAATCAAGTCCATGACCTTCGGCCCCTGCACGGCGAGCATCGCGGTCTTGAGCGTCTCATCCTTAAGCGTCACCTTGAGGCCGTCATCCTCCTTGACCTTGTTCACATGCGTCCAGATCTTCTCACGGTTCGCAGCGTTGACGACCAGGCCGAACCGGTCATCGTCGTAGCAGTAGGCAAGGACATCGTCGAGCACGCCGCCGCGCTCGTTGCAGATGAGCGAGTAGCGCACCTGGCCGGGCTTCATGTTGCCGATGCGGCGCGTGCACACTCGCCCGAGCAGCTTGGCGGCGTGCCTGCCCTTGATGGCGAACCGACCCATGTGCGAGACATCGAACAGGCCGCCCGAGCGTCGCACGCGCTTGTGTTCCTCAATGATCGAGCCGTAGTGGATGGGCAACTCCCACCCTGCGAACTCGACGAACTGACCGCCTTGATCGACGTGGAACGTGTGAAACGGACTGTGAAGCACGGCAGGTTCCTCTTGCTGGGAGCAGTGGGGCATGACCCGAAACGCAGCGAGATTGGAGTAGGCTATCGCACCGGCCAACGCCCTGCCAACTCTCGGGTCGCTGGCACCCCGCCCATCCTGGGAGATCGCTACGAAAGGTGTCAGGATGTGTGTGGGCCGACCTTCGCGCCTCTCGGCCGACCGCGGGGACGGAGTGTGGATTCCAGCCCGAGCCGCGCCGCTGTGCGCTTGACCCATGCCGGGCTACCGTACGGCGATCCGCGCTTGATGCTCCGCTGCACCGCTTCCAGTTCCTTCGCCCCCAGGGCGGCATTGACGCGCCTGACCCAGCCGCGCGGGCGATCAATCGGCCAACCGGACAGCGCGGGCGCGTCGTCACCGCAGGGGCCGTTCACGTGCAACCACAGACTTGACCAAGGCCAGTCCTGCGCACGATTCACCAGTCCCGCATGCAACGCGTTCCGCTCGACGTGGCGACACACCGTTATGAAATGCTCATCCCGTTGAATGAGGAAGGACTTGAAACGTCCTTGATAGAGACGACCGTCGCCGACCGCACGCCGATGCGCGCGCCACCGCTGGGTGTGCGTCAGCGTCAGCCAACCTACAAAACGCGACAGATCACCATCGCGGCGAGGCCGGACGATCAGGTGCCAGTGATCCGGCATGAGGCAATACGCGCACAGTCGCATGCTCGCGAACTCGACCGCCTCCGCCAGCACCTGCTCAAACGCCTCGTAGTCCGCATCATCCTCGAACAACATCATGCC
Organism: Phycisphaerales bacterium; assembly: GCA_023135165.1. Classification (GTDB taxonomy): domain Bacteria; phylum Planctomycetota; class Phycisphaerae; order Phycisphaerales; family JAGLTS01; genus JAGLTS01. Next base: position 81,596 of record JAGLTS010000053.1, read on the forward strand.
CGCGCTACTGCGATTGAGCACGTGATACACCATGCCGCCGGGCGCAATTCGGTTCGGTCGTCCCATGGCTCGGACTCTATCGCTGCTCGCGCCTCACGTCAAACAATGGTTCCCGACACCAATCACAGCCAGGCGCTCACCACGGAGCGCTGACCGTTCCGTGCAGGCGCGTCCCATACGTCCAAACGTGATATAACACGCAAGCGGCGCTGTCATGCAGCGCATCCTGTCACCATGCGCCCACTTCCGCAACGTGCATCATCCGTTCGCTTGCCGACCAACGGTCATTCCCCGGGGAGCGCGACCGACGGTCGCGGCTTTGTGTAACCTGAGTGCATGGCGCGCACGTTGGGTTACCATATTGTGTTCTCCGGGTATGGGTTGTGGCTGCCGGGCTGTTGCTCACGTTCACGCAGCGCGACATTGATAACACAATCAAATGGATCAAGGACCGTACGACGAAAAACGATTGACGACAAGACGCCGCATCACGGCCCGGTGTGGAGTCGCGGGAAGTGGCGGTCGTACGTTTTTGAGCAGGATGTGTGGATGAACGCGCGACGATACATCGAGCGGCACAACGTCCGGCGCGGCACGTCGGCGCAGCCGTACCCGTTCCTCGATTGACATAAAGCCGCGACCGTTGGTCGCGCTCCGGACTCACTGCAGTGCGTACAGCGCCGCGCCGGGCCGAGGATCGCTGCCCACCCGCACATCCTCTGCAATGCGCGCGCGGTGCTGATCGAGTCTCAAAATGTCGCTCAAAACCGACCCAAA